>JADLFX010000082.1 GCA_020849665.1 Planctomycetota bacterium
CCGCTGCTCCTTCTCGCACTCCTCGCCCTGGCCCTGTGGGCACTGTGGTGGCGCCCGGGACAGGCGCCGGACGCCGGCGGCCCGGCGGGAACCGGCGCACACGCGACCGGCGCGACCCTCCCCGCGGTGGAGCACGTCGGACCCGCCACCGCCCCCGCCGCCGAGGGGGCGGGTCGCGGCGCCGGCGCCCGGTCGGAGCGCGCGGGCGATGCTCGCTTCGTGGTGCTCGGCAGCATCCTGCCCGACCCGCGCCTGCCCCTGCTCGGCGCCAGCATGCTCGCCTACCGCGGCCAGCCCGGCGACCGGCGCCAGGACTTCGGCTCGCTCCTGGACGAGGGTCTGGCGGGCGGCCCGGGCGGCCAGTTGCGCGAGCTGCCCGAGATGGCGCTGGAGGGCGAGCCCCTGGCGCGCGCGCCCGTGGATGCGCAGGGGAACTTCGCGCTGCGCGACCTGCCCACGCGCCACGTGCGGCTCGCCCTCGACCACACCCATCACAGCCTCCAGGCCGTGATGCCCGCGCACGTGCCCGAGGGCAGCGGCTCGTTCGACGTGGGTCCGCTGCGCACCACGCTCGGCGCCCTGGTACGCGGACGTTGGCTCGCCCCGGACCCGCCCAAGGAGATCGAGCTGGCGCTCGGGATCGATCCGATGGGCGTGATGCGCGACCGCACGAGCTTCTTCGCGCTGCTGCGCGGCAGGAGCCGCGCCAAGGCCAAGGTCGAGGCCGACGGATCATTCGAGTTCCGCGCCGTGCTGCCGAGCCCCTTCGCCGTGGTGTGGGGCGTGGCCGCGGGACGCGGCGCGCGCCACGAGCCCTTCCCCCTGGTGGCAGGCGAGACGCGCGAGATCGTGCTGCGGCCGCATGGCCTGGCGCGCCTCACGGTCACGGTGCGCGATACGAAAGGTCAGCCGCTGCCGGGGGTGCGCGTCTCGGTCGCGCCCGGCGAGGCCGACGACGAGCTCCTGCGATCGCGTGCCGCGCAGCGCGAGCGCAGCGACGCCGAGGGCCGCGTGCGCTTCGCCGACCTGATGCCCGGCAGGACCGGCGTGGACTGCGCGCGTGACGGCTACCTGCCCGGCGACCAGACGGTCGATCTGGCCGAGGGCCAGGAGCATTCGATCGAGGTGCAGCTCTCCGAGGGCGCGGCGATCGAGGGCGTGGTCGTGGACCCCGAGGGCAAGCCCGTGGCCGACGCCGGGATCGAGGTGGGCCCATCGATCGAGGTGCCGTTCCTCGGCGACGTGACCGAGGGCGAGGCGGGCCGGGCGATGGCGCGCTCCGCCCTCGAGTCCAAGCGGCGCAGCGACGCCGAAGGCCGCTTCCGCGTCACCGGCCTCACGGCCGGGGGCAAGTTCCTGGTCGTGGCCGCGCACCGGGACTACGTCGGCGGGGTGGCGCGCGGCGTGCGCGCCGGCGCGCGCGGCGTGCGCGTGACGCTGGAGCGCGGGCTCCACGTCACCGGGCGCGTGATCGACGCCGCCGACCAGGCGCCGCTCCGGACGTTCCGGGTGGAGCTGCGCACCACGATGATGGGCATGATCGACCGCGCCGCCTACCTGCAGGAGTTCCGCGACGTGGCGGAGGGCGCATTCCGGATGGGCCCGGTGGCAGCCGGCAAGGTGACGCTGCGCGTGCGCGCCGAGGGCTACGGCCATCTGGACCAGAAGCTCACGCTGAAGTCCGACACGGAGGTGGACGTCGGCACACTGGCCCTGCCCCGCGCCTGCGCGGTGGCGGGCAAGGTCGTCGACGCGGCGGGCGCGCCCGTGGCCGGCGCAGCCGTGCGGCGCAAGCTCGACGGCATGGCCGAGACGATGGCCGCGTTCGGGGTGGGCACCGGCGGCGCCGAGGTGCTCACCGACCGCGAGGGACGGTTCACCATCGAGGACCTGCCTCCCGGCCGCCTGACCGTGGTCGCCGAGAAGGACGGCTACGCGAGCGCCAACTCCGGCCGGCTCGAATTGACCGCAGGCCAGCGCCTCGGCGACGTGGTGCTGCGGCTGAGCCAGGGCGGCACGATCCGCGGCAGGCTCCTGCTCCCCGAGGGGGTGAGCCTGCGCGGCTGGGAGATCACGGCGCAGCAGCTGCCGATGGGCGGCGGCCAGCGCGGCGCCACACCCGACGCCGAGGGGCGCTTCGAGGTACGCCACTTGGACCCCGGCCAGTACCAGGTCACGGCCCTGGACATGGACCGCTTCTCCGCGGTGCAGCGCGAGAACATGAGCAAGCTCCGGCGCGGCGGGACCATGGACATCGGCAAGGTGATGCAGATCGTCACCGAGAACTCGGTGCAGGCCACCGTGCGCCTGGAGGCCGAGGGCGTGGCCGAGGTCGAGCTGGACGGACGCGACCGCACGCCGGAAGGCGCGCACCTGGTGATCCAGGTGCGCATCGGCGACGCCCCCGCCGCCGACGGCTTCCTGGAGGTACTGCACCTCGAGTCGCAGAACGTGCTCTCGGCGATCGTCGAGCAGGGGCGGGCCGTGGTGCGCGGCCTCAAGCCGGGAAACGTGCGCCTCACCCTGCGTTCGGGGCAGTTCTTCACCCAGGTGGGCACGCCGCAGACCTTCCCGGTGCCCGAGAAGGGCAGCGGCGAGATCGTGCTCCAGCTGCCCGGCGGGCGCGTCGCCGGCAGGGTCCTCGACGACCGGAGCGGCGAACCGCTGGAGGGCGCGTTGGTGCGCCTGGTGCCCGCGCAGGCGGCGACCACGGAGGGGCTCGGCCCCGCGTTCGCGATCGCGGACGCGCAGGGTCACTTCGCCTTCCGCGGCGTCGCCGAAGGCCGCTACAGCGTGGTCGCCGACGAGGCGTTGGCCGCCGGCGGCGACGGCCGCAGCGGCGGGCGCCTCGAAGGCCTGCGCGTGGCGCCGGGAGAGAGCCTCGAGGGGCTGGTCCTGCGGGCGCGGCCCGCCGCGATGGTGCAGGCCAAGGTCCTCGACCCGGTCGGCCGGCCCGTGCGCGGCGCGTGGTGCCTCGCGGCCGATCGCGATGGCAAGCCGGTGGGGACGCTCGGCATGGCGATCAGCGACGCGCAGGGGATCGCGACCTTCGCCGGCCTGCCGGCGGGCCCGTTGCGGGTCGCGGCACGCGCGGACGGCTTCGCCCCCGCGGTGAGCGAGGTGCGCGATGCCCTGGCGGGCGAGGACGTGGAGTTCGAGATCCGGCTGGGGGACGGTCCCGAGGTGAGCGTGCGGGTCGAGGACCGCCGCGGCCGCCCGCTGCCGGCGCTGGCGATCTCGGCCCGGTTCGGCGGGGGCCCGTGGCTGCCCGCGATCGTGCTCGGCGGAGGGAAGCTGGCGGATGGCTCGATCGCGCTGGGCCGCCTGCCGCCCGGCGAGGTGGAGCTGCGGCTCGAGCGCGGCGGGCAGCCGCCGCAGGTGGTGCGCCGGACGATCCCCCACGGCGCCCGCGTGCAGCTCAACCTCACACTCGACTGAGCCGCCCACCCCGGCCGCGCGGCGCCCGAGGACGCGGGGCGCCGGCGGCTGCGCGCCGCCGCGGCGGTGGCGCGCGCAGGGCCCGCGCGGCGGCCTTCGCCCGGGGCCCCCGCCCGATACATTCCGGCGCCCCCGTGAACGAGTACACCCAGGCGCGCTGGAATGCCTTCGGCACTTTCCTGCTCGGGATCCTCCTCATGGTCCTGGGGGTGCGCATCGCGCTGGTGCGCGCATGGCTGCTCGCCCCCGTCATCGTGGGGTTCGGCGTGTGGCTGGCGGCACGCGCGTTCGGCCGGATGACGCGGGCCTGGGTGGTGGAGAGCGAGCTGCGCCGCACGCTGCGCGCGCGGCTCGAGGCCGAATACCGGCGCGCGTCCCTGCCGCGGCAGATCTTCTGGCTGCTCTTCGCCGTGGCCGAGGCCGACGGGCCGGTCGGGGCCGTCGAGCGCGAGGCGGTGCGGCGCTTCCTGGTCGAGCGCATGCCCGACCCGGTGACCACCGCCGACCTGGAGCGCTTCGAGGCGGCGCGGATCCCGCCGGAGCAGGTGGAGCCCCTGGCCATGCAGCTGCGCTTCGCGCTGGGCGCGGCGCAGGCCGAGACGCTCTTCGCCTGGTGCTGCCTGGTGGCGTTCGCCGACGGCCGCTTCGCGCGCGACGAGCACGCGATCCTGCAGGGCGTGGCGCGCGGCCTCGGCCTCGCGCCGGCACAGGCCCGGACGCTCTTCCAAGGCGTGAAGGCCGAGGTCCTGGGCCAGCGGGCCGCTCGGGGAGGGCCGGGCGGCCAGGCCGGACCGGAGCCGCCGCGGCGCGGGCCGCGCGGCGTGCTGCGCTCGCGCGCCGAGGCGCTCGCGGTCCTCGGACTCGGCGCGAGCGCCACCCGCGAGCAGATCCGCACGCGGCACCGCGAACTGGTCAAGCGCTTCCATCCGGACGCCAACGCGGCGCTCGGGCCCCGCGCCCTCGAGGAGGCCACGGCACGGTTCCGGGAGGTGCAGGCGGCCTACGAGTACCTGAGCGCGTGACCGGGGGGGGCCGCGGGCCCGGACTCGCGTTGCCGGGCGCCGCCTGCCACGATCCCGGCATGGTCACGATCACCGCCCAGTACGACGGCACGCTGCGTTGCACGGCCACGCACGGCCCCTCGGGCACCAGGCTCTCCACCGATGCGCCGCGGGACAACCAGGGCCTGGGCGCGTCGTTCTCCCCCACCGACCTGGTCGCCACGGCGCTCGCGACGTGCACGCTCACCACCATGGGGATCGTGGCGCGCCGCGACGGCATCCCGATGGAAGGCGCGAAGGCCACGGTCGAGAAGCAGATGGTGAACACGCCCTACCGGCGGATCGGCAGCCTGCCGACGCGGATCGAGATCCCCGGCCGCCTCACGCCCGAGCAGAAGAAGAAGCTGGAGGCGGCGGCGCACCACTGTCCGGTGCACAAGAGCCTGCACCCGGACGTGCAGGCCCCGATCGAGTTCGTCTACCCGGACGAGTGAGGGGAGCCGCGTTACGCGCGCGTAACGCGGCCGTCGAGATTGCTCAGAGTCACTTCACTTCGAGGATCGCCGTGCCGGTGGCGCCGCGGATGTTGAAGTCGCTGGCGCGGATGGCGATCGCCGACAGGTAGAGCTTCGTGCCCAGCGGCAACCCGGCGGGGTAGACGATGGTGCCGCCCGCGGCCTGGGTGGCCCCGGTGAAGGGGCCGGCGGAGAAGAGGCCTGCCGAGATCGCGAAGAGCGAGTCGGGGGTGAGGCCGATCACCACGTTGAACGGCGGCAGCGGCACGGGCAGGGCTGCGTCGCCGGTGAGCGAGAGCAGGAGGTAGCCCGAGGTGCCCTCGTTCTGCAGGGCGGCGGGGATGTCGCCGTAGCTGATCACGGTCGAGCCGCCGGCGGTGCTGAGGTTGGCGCTATAGCGCAGGTCGAAGTTGATCCCGCTCGGGCCGAACGTGCCGGCCGGCACCACGGTGATGCCGATCGTGGTGGGGTCGTCGCCCGCGGGGGTCGCGCCGACCACGGTCAGCTCGCCCGGGTCCTGGGCGTCGCCGTCGAGGTTCAGGTCCTTCAGCTCGTTGAACGTGCTGGGGATGTTGGCCCCGCCCGGAGCGTTCTCATAGCTCACGTAGACCGCGCCGTTCAGGAAGTCGAGGTCGTCGACCGGACCCCAGGCCGGCGTGACCAGGGTGCCGTCGAGGAAGAACTTCATCTCCCCGGCGTCGTTCACGTCGCCGTCGGCGTTGCCGTCCCTGGCGATGAACACGTGCGGCAGCGTGCTGCTGAAGTTGGCCGCGAAGAACACGTCGCCGCTCACCGGGTCCACCGCGACGCGGTCGAACTGGGCCGCACTCAGCGAGGGCAGCACCGTGCCGATGTCGGGGTTCAGCGCCGGCTGGGGCGTGATCGCGCCGGCGGCGGCGGTGCGGTACGCCAGGAAGATCGAGGTCGCGCCCGCCGGCGTCGTGCGGAACCAGCAGCGCGCGTCGGTCTCGTGCCAGATCAGGTCGCCGTTGGGCAGGATCGCGCAGCTGGTGCCCTGGTCGCAGCTGGCCGTGGTGCCGCCGAAGGTGAACGTCGGCCCGACCACGACCTGCGCCGACTCGCCGGCGTCCTTGAAGTCGCCGTCGTTGTTCAGATCCTGGAACTTCCACACGCCGCGCGCCGTGCCCGAGCCGGCCGCGACCGTGGCCCACCAGATGCCGCCGCGCTCGTCGAGCTGGCCGTCGCTGGCGGCATCCCAGTCGAACACCTGCTCGAACTCCGAGGCGTCGAGGACGCCGTTGCCGTTGCCGTCCCTGGCGCGCCAGATGTCATCGCTGATCGTGTCGTGCCAGTAGAGGTACTTCACGCCGCCCAGCACGCGGTACCTGGCCTTGCGCACGCTGCCGGTCGCCGAGCGCGCCCCGGTGAACGATGGCGTCTCCTGGGCGAGGGGCCGCTGGCCGTTCGCCGTCCACAGGACGATCGCATCCCGGTAGTTGCCGGCGGTGCTGCTGATGTTGGTGTAGAGGACGTCGACCTGCGCCAGGGCGGAGCTCGCCAGCGCAGCGACACAGAGGGGGAGGAATCGCTGCATGTCAGTTGGGGGTGCAAGGCGCGACGAGGCGCACCAGGACGGACATGCGTAGGCGCCGGGAGGGCGCGCGCCAAGGGGCGCGCCCTCGGTTCACGACCGATTCACGCCGGCCACGCCCGGATTGCGGCGCGGAGCAAGCGCGGGGCGGCGCGTCACTCGATCTGGAACACGCCGCCCGGCGGCAGCAGGAACGCCGGCACGTAGCTCTGACCCGCCGTCGGCACCGTGACCGGCTGGGCGTAGAACTCCGCTCCGCGCAGCGACGCCACGTTCGGCACCGTGAGCGTGACCGTGTCCATCAGCGTGTAGACGCCGGGCAGGACCAGCATCGCGTTCAGGTCGAGGTAGTAGCGGAACGGGTAGTTGGTGGTCTGCGGGCGTGCCATCGAATCGCCGAGCAGCCACACCGCCGCGATCCCCGGCTGCAGGTCGAGCGACAGATACACCGGCTGGCCGAGGTTCACGTGCGCGGGCACCACGCGGGAGCGGCCCAGCCAGCGCCCGGGCGCCTGGTTGTTGTTGGTGACCGAGCCGCTGAGCGGGCTCGAACCCAGGTAGCAGCCGTCGAGGGTGAGCGCGCCCAGCGTGCTGTTGCCGGCGATCGGGCTGCGCACGAACTCGCAGGCCTTGACCGTGAACGGCGTGCGGCTGGTCGCCGGGATCACCAGAGGCACGCTCTCGAACACGTTCCACTGCAGCTCCGGCGCGGTGCCCTCGTTGTCGAGGGTGAAGGTGCCGTTGGTGTAGCGGGTGTTCTGCTGCCAGATCCGGCGCGACGAACGGTTGGCCAGGATCGTCACGTTGCCGTCGACCACGTTCTCGCTGCCGTGGACGTCGAAGCGCGCGGTGCGCGGCCACGTGATGAGCGCGTGGTCGGTCGGGCCCGCGCCACCCCGCAGGAGGAGGTGATGGTGGTGGATCACGGTCTCACCGTTGGAGCCCTGCACGTCGATGCCGTTCCGGGTGGCGGTCACGACGCCGTGCACGAAGCGCATGAACCACTGGCCGTCGCTGGCGGCGTTCGGACGCCGCACCACGACCGCGTTCTCGGCGCCGAGGATGTTGGAACGGAAGAACTCGGCCGTGCTGATCCCACCCATCGCCGTGACGGTGGCCTGGATCCCGACCTTGCAGTTCACGATCTCCAGATGCTCGGCCACCAGCGCCATGCTGCCGAACGAGCCGGCGTCGATCAGGTCGATCGCGATCGGCAGGTCCATGAAATGCACGTGCTCGAGCAGGACGGGGACCTGCTGGCCCGGCGGGTTGCCCGGCACGCGCAGGCGCAGGCCGGCCTCGGTCTGGCCCATGAACTCAACGTCGTGCAGGGTGATCTTCTCGCCCGGGTGGTAGTGCAGCGACGAGTCGCCGTCGACGCCCACCTTGCCGCCCTGGATCACCAGGCCATGCAGCTCGGCATGGTTGGTGCGGATCGTGAGCACCACGTCGAAGCCCGTGCCGTCGATCACCGCGGGCAGCGCCAGCGCGGGCGCACTCATCATGTGGAAGTGCACGTGGCTGTGCGACACCGTGACGATCGGCGTCAGCAGCCGCTCGAGCGTGATGGTCGGCACGCCGATGCGGGCCTCCGCGAGCGGCCCCGTTCCCGTGATCTGTGCGCGCTCCGCCGCCGAGAGCTGGTTGACGAAGAGGTCGTCGTTGGCGTAGCGGATCGCCTCCTCGAGGGAGAGCTTCGCGTCGCCGAGGGTGCCGTGCGACTTGGGATCGTTGACCGTCGCTACGGCGGTCTGCGCGAGGGCCTGGCCGGCCAGGGCGGCGACCAGGACCACGGGGAGGGTGCGGTGGGACATCGGGGAGGGGGATGGAGAGGGAGAGGCGGGGAGGCCGGTGGGAAGGATAGCTGGTCCTGGAGGGGGATCCCCGACCGGGCCGTGGCACCGTTGTCCAGGATCCGGCCGCGGGGACCCGGCCGCGGATGCGACGCACGGGGCGGCAGGACTGCGACGTCCCGGAGCGACCGGGGGGTTCCCTGCGGCACCCGCAGAAGCGTCCCGGCGCAGGCCGGGTCTCGTCTCGAGGCGGTGGCGCACTAGTCTCTCGGCGGATGGCGGCCCCGAACGAACCCGTGGTGTGGCACCCGCTGCCCCCGGCGCGCTGGCCGGACGCGGCCGAGGCGCGCGCGGCGCGATGGTTCCAACCGCTGCGCCTGGGACCGGTCGAGGCGCGGCGCCGCACCTGGGTGCCGGCCATGGTCCCCTGGCGCGCCAGCGAGGAGGGCTTCGTCACCCGGGAGGTTCTGGACTGGTACGAGCGCTTCGCGCGGGGACGCCCGGGCGTGCTGGTGGTCGAGGCGACCGGGATCCGCGACGTGCCCAGCGGGCCGCTCCTGCGCGTCGGCCACGACCGCTTCGTGCCGGGACTCCGCGAGCTGGTCGAGGTGGTCCGGCGCGCGAGCCAGGGCGAGACGCGCCTGCTCCTCCAGGTGATCGACTTCCTGGCGGTGAAGCGCCGGCCCGACAAGGGCCGCTACTTCGCGCGCTTCCTCGCCGTGCGCGACGCCCACCGTGCGGCGCTCGCCGCCCGCGGCGTGCTGGCCCCCGGCGCCGGCGACGACGCCGTGCGCGCGACCCTCGCGGAGCTGCCCGACGCGGAGCTGGCGGCGATCCTCGACGCGCGCGAGTGGCGCGACTACGCGTTCGGCTACCGCGAGACCGTGAACGACACCCACCTCCCCCACGTGGCGGAGCTGCCGCGGATCCTGCCCGGCCTCTTCGCAGACGCGGCCGACCGGGCGCGCCGCGCGGGGTTCGACGGCGTCGAGCTGCACTACGCGCACGCCTACACCATGGCCGGCTTCCTCTCGCGCACCAATGTGCGCGCCGACGGCTGCGGCGGCTCCCCCGAGGCGCGGCTGCGCGTGCCGATGGCCGTGTACCGCGCGGTGCGCGCACGCGTGGGCGCGGAGTGGTGCGTGGGCGTCCGCCTCCTGGGCGACGAGGTAATCGAGGGGGGCTCGCGCATCGCGGACGCCACCTGGTACAGCGTCGAGCTGGCCCGGGCCGGAATCGACTTCGTGTCCGTGAGCAAGGGCGGCAAGTTCGAGGACGCGCGGCAGCCCAACGTGGGCGAGGCCGTGTACCCCTACACCGGGCCCAGCGGGCACGAGTGCATGCCCACGGTGCGCAGCGACGCGCGCGGCCCCTTCGGCCGCAACGTGCCGCTCGCGGCGGCGATCCGCGCGGCGATCCGCGCCGCGGGGCTCGCCACGCCCGTGGTCGTCTCGGGCGGGATCGGCACCTTCGATCAGGCCGAGCAGATCCTCGCCCGCGGCGAGGCCGACGCCGTGGCCGCGGCGCGCCAGTCCCTCGCCGACCCCGACTGGTTCCGCAAGGTCGAACTCGGCCTCGGCCATCTCGTCCGCCGCTGCAAGTACACGAACTACTGCGAGGGCCTCGACCAGAAGCACAAGCAGGTCACCTGCCAGCTCTGGGACCGCGACGAGCGCGAGGGAGGCGCCGGGCCGCGCAGCCGGGACGGCAAGCGCTGGCTGCTCGCGCCGGAGTGGGAGCCGCCGGCCGGCTGAGCGCCCGACCACCGGCGGGCCCGCACGGCCGGGACGCAGGGATTCTCCAGGAATCGATGTCCGGCCCCGGCCGGTTCTCACGCCTGCACGGTCAGAACCCAATCCACGTGAGAACGATGCAGAAGACCTACCGCTACTCCGACATCCTGGCTGCCTCCGAGAAGATCCGCTGGCGGGTCGAAGACCTGATCGGCGGCGAGCTCACCCTCGACTTCGCCAAGCCCTTCCTGCCCGAGGCCCTGGCCCGGGTACGCCCGCTGACCTTCCTCGACGACGCGCAGCGACTCGCGCTCAACCAGATCCGCGGGCACGGCTACCTCTACACCTTCATCCTGGCCGAGGAGTTCATCCTGCCCTTCGTGCTGGACCACACGCGCCCGGCCCTGGACCAGGACGACCACAAGACCCGCGCGATGCTGACCTTCGCCGAGGAGGAGGCCAAGCACATCCACCTCTTCAAGCGCTTCCGCGAGGAGTTCCGGCGCGGCTTCGGCAGCGAGTGCGAGGTGATCGGCCCGCCCGAGGCGATCGCCAAGGCGATCCTGGCCGAGGACCCGCTCGGCGTGGCACTGGCGATCCTGCAGATCGAATGGATGACCCAGCGGCACTACCTCGACAGCGTGCAGGACGATTCCGGCCTCGATTCGCGCTTCAAGGAGCTGCTCCGCAACCACTGGATGGAGGAGGCGCAGCACGCCAAGCTCGACACGCTGGTCGTGCAGGCGCTGGCGGCCACGCGCACGCCCGCCGAGATCGAGGCCGGCGTGGCCGCGTACCTGCGGATCGGCGAGATGCTCGACCAGGGTCTCGCGCAGCAGGTGGGCTTCGACCTCGCCGCCCTGGAACGCAAGACCGGCCGGGCGCTCTCGGCGGCCCAGCGCGAGGAGTTCCTGGCGGTGCAGCAGCAGGCCCTGCGCTGGACCTTCCTGGGCTCGGGCATGACCCATCCGACCTTCCTGGCCACGCTGGAGGAGATCGCCCCGGCGGCGCGGAAGCGCGTGGAGCAGATCGCCCAGGCGTTCTGCTGAGCCGCCCGCCGCGCCACGCGGCGGCCCGCCGAGAATGACACCACGCAACTCGCGCCGCTGCGGCGGGGAGCCATGAGGACGCCCGGCGTGCGGGCGCGCGCCCGGGCGCGGCGGGCTGTGGTAGAAGGGCGGCCTCCCGTCCGCCTTCCCCCCACCGTGCCCGCCGACCCGCGGATCCAGATCCTCTTCCAGGAAGCGCTGGAGCTCGGCCCGCAGGAGCGCGCCGCGTTCCTGGCGCGCTCCTGCGCGGGCGATGCCGGCCTGCGCCGCGAGCTCGACGAGCTGCTGGCCGCCCACGACGCCGCCTCGGAGTTCCTCGCGCCCCGCACGGCGGCGCCCCCCGCTGCGGCCGGGCCCGAGGGGCCGGGCGCCGTCCTCGACCGCTACCAGCTGGTCGAGCCGCTCGGCGAGGGCGGCTTCGGCGTCGTGTGGCGCGCTCTGCAGACCGAACCGATCCGCCGCGAGGTGGCACTGAAGGTGCTGAAGCAGGGCATGGACACGCGGCAGGTGGTCGCGCGCTTCCACGCCGAGCGGCAGGCGCTCGCGTGGATGGACCACCCCAACATCGCCCGCGTCCTCGACGCCGGCTCCACGGCCTCCGGCCGGCCCTACTTCGTGATGGAGCTGGTGCCGGGCGTGCCGATCACGACGCACTGCGACCGCGAGCGTCTGCCCCTGGCGGCGCGCCTGCACCTCTTCCTGCAGGTCTGCGCGGCGGTCGAACATGCGCATCGCAAGGGCGTGGTGCACCGGGACCTCAAGCCAGGCAACGTCCTGGTGGCCCGCGCCGACGGCGCCGCGGTGCCCAAGGTGATCGACTTCGGCATCGCCAAGGCGATCCACGCCGACGGCGCGCCGCAGGTCACGGTCACGGGCGCCCACCAGCTCCTGGGCACGCCCGAGTACATGGCCCCCGAGCAGGCCGGCCATGCCGGCCGCGCCGACGTGCGCACCGACGTGCACGGCCTGGGTGTGGTGCTCTACGAACTGCTCGCCGGCACCACGCCGTACCGCGGCGCGCGCGCCGGCGCCGAGGGGTGGTGGGAGGTGCTGGAGCAGGTGCGGCACGCCGAGCCGCCCCTGGCCAGCGCCGCGTTCGCGCGCCTGGGTCCGCACGGCGCGACGGTCGCCGACCGCCGCGGAGTCGACGCCAGAGGCCTGCGCGCGGCCCTGCGCGGCGACCTCGACGCGATCCTGGCCAAGGCCACCGCCAAGGATCCGGCGGAGCGCTACGCCACCGCCCACGAGCTGGCCCTGGACCTGGAACGCCACCTCGCGCACCGGCCGGTGCAGGCGCGGGCACCCTCCGTGGTGACGCGCCTCGGGAAGTTCGCGCGCCGGCACCGCGCCGCGGTGGCCTGGGCTGGCGTCGCCGGCCTGGCCGTGCTCGCCGGGGTGGTCGAGCACTTCTGGTCCCGCGCCGTCGCCGAGCGATCGGCGAGCCGCGCCCAGAGCCTCGAGGCCGAGGCGGAGTCGCTGCTGCGGATCACCCGGCAGATGCTGGTGCACGCCGACCCGCACGTGGCCCTCGCCCCCAACCCGGCGATGCGCACCACGCTCGACACCGCCGCCCGGCAGCTCGAGGCGTGGTCGCAGTGCCCGCCGGAGACCGAGGCGGCCCTGCGGATCAACCTGGGCGACGCGTATCGGGGCCTGGCGCTCCTCGACGAGGCGGAACGGCACCTGCGCCGCGCGCTGGAGCTGCGCCGCGCCGGCACGGAACCCCTGGCGCTCGGCGCGGCCCTGTGGAGCTGGGGCTGGCTGCGCCACGACCAGGGCCGCTACGACGAGGCCCTCGCGCCCATCCGCGAGGCCCTCGCACTGGCCCGCGACGCGGGCGACCGGGGCCGCCGGCTGGCGATCGACGCCGAATACGCCCTCGCCGACCTGCTCCGGCACACGGGTGACCTGGACGGCGCGCGCGGCCACGGCGAGGCGGCGCTGGCCGCCTTGCAGACGACCGACGACGGACACGGCACCTCGCTGCCCGGCGTGCTCAACGTGCTCGGCCTCCTGGCGGAGGCGCGCGGCGACCTGGCGGCCGCGCGCGACCATCACGAGCGCGCACTGGCGGAACTGCGCTCCCGCACCGGCCCCCGCTCCGCTTCCACCGCGATGAGCATGCACAACCTGGGGGCGGTGCTGTACCGCCTGGGACGTCATGCCGAGGCCGAACCGCTGTTGCGCGACGCCGTGGCGATCCGGCGCTCCGGGCTGGGCGACACCCACCCGCACACGCTGCGCACCTCGGAGTTCCTGGCCCAGGTGCTGCTGGAGAGCAAGCAGCCGGACGAGGCCGCGGAGCTCTTCGCGTCCCTCGCCGGGGCTCGGGCCGCCGCGGACGAGGACGCCCTGGTGCGCGCCAACACCCTGCTCTGGCTCTCGCTGGCGCTGCGCCGCGCCGGCCGTCCCGCCGAGGCGGAGGAGCCGCTCGCGACCGCGGTGGCGCTGCGCGCCGCGCGCCTGGGTCGCGACCACCACGAGACCCTGGTCGCGCGCCTGCACCACGCCAACCTGCGCTTCGACCAGGGACGGCTGGCCGCGGCCGAGGCAGAGACCCGCGCGCTCTGCGAGGCCTTCGCCGGTCCGCACGAGCAGCGCCTGTGGTGCGGGCGCGCGTGGGCCACGCTCGGACGGATCCTCACGCGCGCCCGCCGCCCCGCGGAGGCCGAGGCGGCGCTGCTGCGCGCGCGCGAGCTGCAGGCCGATCCCCGGTTGGCGGGCGAGCAGTCCACGACGCTGGAGGCGCTCGCGCTCCTCTACACGCTCTGGCCGGGCCACATGGCCCTGGCCTTCGAGTGCCGCGCCGAGCTGGCCGCCCTGGGCGGCGGCGCGGCCGGCGACGGAGCACCGAGATGAGCGGCATGGACGACGCCACGCTCCTGGCCAGCGTGCACGCCCAGCTCAAGGTGCTCGCGCGCCGGCAGATGGCCGCCGAGCGCCGCAACCACACGCTGCAGGCCACCGCCCTGGTGCACGAGGCGTGGCTCGCGCTGCGCGACCGTCTCGACACCGTGCGCGACGAGCCGCGTCGCTTCTACGCGGCGGCGGCCGAGGCGATGCGGCGCATCCTCATCGACCATGCGCGCAAGCGCGGCACCGAGAAGCGCGGCGGCCGGCTGGAGCGCCTGCCGCTCGACGTGGTCGAGGTCGCCGCCACCGCCTCGCTCGACGAGGTGCTCGCCGTCGACGAGGCCGTGCAGGCCCTGGCCGAGGCGGCGCCGCGCGCGGCCGAGGTCGTGCGCCTGCGCTTCTACGCGGGGCTCGACGAGCAGCAGGTGGCGGACGTCCTCGGCCTCACCACCCGCACCGTGCGGCGCGACTGGTCGTTCGCGCGCGCGTGGCTCTACCGCCGGCTGGCGGCGCAGGCCTGACGGTCCACCGCGAGGACCGTCCCCGCGCCGCGCGCTCGAGGCCTGCGCCGGATCGCGCTCCAGGACCGAACCACGCCGGTGTTCGCGGGACACGGACCACGGCCGTGCTGCTTGCGGCAGGGTGAGGCTTCGGCGATAGTCCGGCCCGACCGTCCGGTTGCGCAAGACCGGTCCCCACGCCAGCGATGCGAGTTCGCCACGAGCCACGGCACGCACGATGAACCGCCTCTTGGGAGTCCTCGCCAGCCTGTGCCTGCTGGTCCAACCGGTGGTCGTGCGGCTGCACCTCGCCCTCGAGGACCACATCCACGGTCCGGCCTGGGCCATGCCCGGTGCCGATGCGCACGACCAGGAGCACGGGCACGCGCACTCGCATCCCCACCCCCACCCGCACCCGCACCCCGCGGGGCAGGACGAGGACCCGATCGACTCCGGGGACGGGGGTGGCGGATCGCACCCGGCTCACCCGGTGGACGACCATCTCGGCACGCAGCAGAGTCAGCACCGCGCCCCGCCGTCTCCCGATTTGCAGCCGCCCGCGTTGCCGCCGACGAGCGACCACGGCCAGTCCGCCGCGCTGCCCTCCGCTCCTGTGTCGCAGTGCGCGCGCCGCATCCCCGAGCGCCCACCGCCACGAGGGCCGGTGCAGCCCAGGGCGCCCCCCGCAGCCGTCTGAGAAGAGGGCGTAGCAGAAGGCTACGCAGCGCGCGTCCGGTCCGTGCAGGGCCGCACGCTCTCGACGGCCGTTTGGGAGCAACCACCCGTGGAATCCGATGACTCCGCGTCCCTGAAGCCCCCTTGTCTCCTCAGGCGAGGGGCGGTGCAGCGCCTTGTCCGGCGCACCCGCCGTGGGCCCTGCCTCGGCGGTGCGGTCGCCTTGGCGTCGCTCTGCGCCTGCGTCGGCTATGCACCGGAGCCGCTCGAACCGCACGAGGCCCTGCGGCTGCTTGCAGCGCGTGCGCACGACGACGTCCGTTTCGATCGGCCTGGGCCTTGGTCCACAGACTGGTTTCCGCTGCAGGCGGAGGTGCGGATCGCGGACGGCCTCACGCTCGGCGAGGCCAACGCGCTGGCGTTGTTCAGCTCCCCCGCGGTACGAGCCGCGCGGGCCGAGGCACGCGTGGCCGGCGCACAGGTGCTCCAGGCGGGTCTGCTCGCGAACCCCGAGCTCTTCCTCGGACCGCGCATCTCCACCCAGGATTCCGAGCTGATCTTCCCGGCGAGCCTGAGCTGGGAGCTGCCGCTCTGGGGCAAGCGCGCCGCCGAGAGCGACGGGGCCGCGGCGCGGTCGACCGAGAGCCAGATGCGCGTGATCGAGGTCGAGCTCGAGACCCTGCTGCAGGTCCGGACGGCGTTCCTGCGGCTCGACCGGCTGCTGCGCGAGGAGGCGGTGCTGGCCGCCGTGTCGGCCTCGGGCACGCAGATCGTGGAGTGGGTCGAGGGCCTGGCGCGCTCCGGGGAGGTCGACGCGGTCTCCGCCTACCTCGCGCGGACGGAACGGGACGAGGCCAGCGCCGCGCTCGAAGGCGTTCGCGCCGAGGCGGCCCGGTCGCGGCGCGCGCTGCTGGCGCTGCTCGGCCTCCTGCCCGACGCCCCCGTGACGTTCACGGTGGACACGACGTCGTACCTGCCCGAGCTGCCCGATCCGGACCGGGACGCGCTCCTGTCCCTCCCTTCGCTGCGCGCCGCGGAAGCCGCGTACGCGGCGGCCGAGGCGGCGCTGCGCCTGGAGATCGGCAAGCAGTACCCGGGAATCCGATTCGGACCGGAGTTCGAGAACGACCGCGGCGACGCCTCGATCGGGCTCGGGCTGGGGATCACGCTGCCGGTCTTCGATCGCAACAGGGGCGCCATCGCCGCGGCGCAGGAGTCGCGAGTCCGCGCGCGGGAGGGCTATGTCGCCAGGCTACTCGAGGCCTCGCATGCCGAGGCCACGGCCCGCGCCGATCTCGCGACGGCCGAGAGACTCCTGCGGATCCATACCGGGGGAGCGCTTCGGAACGCGGAGGAGGCGACGCGCGCCCTCGACATCCGACTCCGTACCGGGCGTGCCGACGTCGTCGAGATCCTGGCGGCACAGCGCGCCATCGCCCGGGCACGCACGCGCATGCTGGAGCTGGAGGAACAGGCCGCCGCCGCCCGTCTGCGCGCCGCGGTGACGGGAGGCCTCACGCTGCGGCGCCCTGAGACATCGGACAACATCGAGGAGAAGCGATGATCGAGTTCCGCAGACCGTTCGTCGGTTCCGTCCTGTGCGCGTCCGCCCTGCTGCTGCCGTGCTGCTCGTCCGAGCAGACCGGCGGCCAGCAGGGTGCGGCGCCCAAGGCCACCAACCGCCTCGCCGTGCCGCCCGAGGTCGTCAACAACCTCGGCATCACCTTCGCGGCCGCGACGCGCGGGCGGCTTGGGGTGTGGCGGAGCGTGCCGGGCCAGCTCGAGGTGCCCGAGACCAGACGCTGGACGCTGCGTGCGCCGGCCCGCGCGCGGGTCGTCTCCGTGGCGTCGCGATGGCAGGTCGTGGAGCCGGGCTCCGCCGTCGTGACGCTCGAGTCTTCCGCGCTGCAGGAGGCTCGCAGCGCGATCGAGCTCGCCGAGCGGACGCTCGCGCAGGCGACCGAGGAGGTGGCGGCGGCCCGCGCGCGTCTGGGCGAGAGCGAGGCCCACCTCCGCGAGGCCGGATCGTTCGAGCAGGCCAACCGGAAGCGGCTCGAGGACCTGCTGACCCTCGAGCGGCAAGGCAACCCGCTGACCGCCCGGGAGCTCATCGAGGCCCGGGGCGCGGTCACGGACGCCGGCAAGGCCCGCCTGGATGCGGCGATCGCCCGCGACGAACTCGCCGCACGCGCCGCGACCAGGCAGATCGAGGCCGACCAGGCACGGCTCGCCGTCGGGGAGCGGCTGAGCGCGCTGGCCGTGTTGACCGGCGTGCCGGTGGACGAGCTGACCGCACGCGACGGCCAGGAGCCCGCGTGGCGCGCGATCCGGGAGTTGCGGATGCGCGCGCCCGCGGCCGGCGTGGTGGTCGAGATGCTCGCGTCCCAAGGCGAGATCCTCGAGGCTGGCGCCGAGGTCGCGCGTGTGTTCGACACCCGCGAACTGCGCTTCCGCGGCCACCTGCCCGAGGGCGACCTCGGCACATTGGCCGCCGGGAACCCGGTCCGGCTCGAGTTCCCCGCCCGCGGGTTGGAACCCGTCATGACCAGACTGCTCGCGCCGCGTCCCGTCGCGGACCAGAGGACGCGGATGATCCTCGTCGAGGCCACGGTCGCCAACGAGACCGGCTTGCTCGCCCACGGAATCTCGGTCATGGCCCACGTGCTCGTGTCGGAGAGCAAGAACGAGGAGGTGCTGATCCCGGCCCGCTGCGTGGTCCTCGACGGCCTCGAGACGATCGTGTTCCGACGCGACCCCGCGGCGCCCAACGTGGTGATCCGCACGCCGGTGGAGCTCGGCGCCCGCGCCCCCGACCGCGTCGAGGTGCTGGCGGGCGTCCTCGACGGGGACGCCGTGGTCGCGGACGGCATCCACCAGCTCAAACAGACCGGTCTCGGCAAGGCTCCCGAGGGCGGCCACTTCCACGCCGACGGCACCTGGCACGGCGACCACAAGTAGAAGGCCATGCTCGACGCGCTCATCCGCTGGTCCCTGAAGCGCCGCCGCCTCGTGCTCGGGCTCGCGGTGTTGCTCGTCGTCGCGAGCGCGTACCGCGTGCCGCAGATGCCCATCGAGGTGTTCCCCGAGCTGAACGCGCCGACGGTCACCATCATGACCGAGGCGCCGGGCTACGCCCCCGAAGAGGTCGAGCGCGGGGTGACGTTCCAGATCGAGACCGCCCTGAACGGCATCGCCGGACTCCGACGCTTGCGCTCGAGCTCGGCGCTCGGGTTGTCGATCGTCTGGGCCGAGTTCGACTTCGGCGCAGACATCTATCGCAACCGCCAGCTCATCGCCGAGCGCCTCACCCGACTGCAGGGCGTCCTGCCGGGGAATGTGCACGCGCCGGAGATGACGCCGGTCGCGAGCATCGCGGGCGAGGTGATGCTGCTGGGTCTCACGAGCCCGGAGGGTCGCGTCTCCCCGCTCGACCTGCGCCGCATCGCCGAGTTCGACCTGCGCCCGCGGCTGCTCGCGGTCACCGGGGTCGCGCAGGTCACGGCCCTCGGCGGGGAACTGCCCGAGTTCCAGATCCAGGTCCTGCCGGACAACCTGCTGCGGTACTCGCTGACGCTCGCCGAGTTGGAGGCAGCCACCGGCGCAGCCCACGCGCCGGTCGGTGCGGGCTGGCTGGCCGACGTCGGCGGGCGCGAGCTGCCGCTGCGGCCCGAGACCCGGGTGCGCGACGCCGCGGACATCGCCGCCACCATCGTCGGCGAGTGGCGTGGGTCGCCGGTGCGCCTGTCGCAGGTCGCCGAGGTCGGCATCGCCGGAGCGCCGCGGCGCGGGACCGGCTCTGCGGGGGGTCGGCCCGCCGTGATCCTGACCGTGCAGCGCAATCCGAACGCAAACACGCTCGAACTCACCCGCCGGGTGGACCAGGTCCTCGACGCATTCGAGCCGACGCTGCCGGCGGGCGTGCACCTCGAGCGCGCCATCTTCCGGCAGGCGGACTTCATCGGCGTCGCCATCGCCAACGTCCTGTCCGCCCTGCTCGACGCCGCGATCTTCGTGCTGGTGATCCTGTTCCTCTTCCTGCTGAACGTCCGGACCACGTTGATCACGCTGACGGCGCTGCCGCTCTCGCTCGGCGCCGCGCTGCTGATCCTCGACGCGTTCGGAGCCACGGTCAACGTGATGACCCTTGGCGGCATTGCCGTCGCCATCGGCTCCTTGGTGGACGACGCCATCGTCGACGTCGAGAACGTGTTCCGGCGCCTGCGGCAGAACTCGGCTCGACCGCCGGAGCAGCGTCGCTCGGCGCTGCAGATCGTGTACGAGGCGAGCGTCGAGGTGCGCCAGGCCATCCTGCTGGCCACCGCGGTGATCGTGCTCGTGTTCGTGCCGTTGTTCTTCCTGGGCGGCGTCGAGGGCCGCTTTTTCCGACCGCTCGGCGCCGCCTACGTGATCGCACTCGGTGCATCGCTGGTCGTCGCCGTGACGGTGACGCCGGCACTGTGCTGGTTCCTGCTGCGCAACGCGCCGGCGATCCGGACGGGGCACGACGCGTGGCTCGTCCGGTGGCTCAAGCGCGCCTACCGGGGATCGCTGCTGCAGGCACTGCGCCGCAAGGGCCTCCTGCTCGGCGGCTCGCTCGCGCTGCTCACGGGCTCCGTCCTGCTGGCCGCGACCTACGGCTCGTCGTTCCTGCCGGAGTTCAACGAGGGGAGCATCACGCTCTTCCTCAACACGCCGGCCGGCACGTCGCTGCCGGAGTCCGACCGCATCGCGCGCCGCATCGAGCTACAGGCCGGCGCGATCGAAGGCGTCGCGGCAGTGACCCGGCGCACCGGGAGGGCCGAGCAGGACGAGCACGCCGAGCCGGTCAGTGCGAGCGAGGTCGACATCCGCCTGCGCCCGGGTGCCGACGTGCATGCCGTGCGCGAGCGCCTGGTCCGGTTGCTCGACGCGACACCGGGCGTGACGTCGCAGATCGGCGGCCCGATCGGCCACCGCCTGTCGCACATCCTGTCCGGAACGCCGGCGGCGGTCGCGGTCAAGGTGTTCGGCGACGATCTCGACACGTTGCGAGCGATCGCCAGGGAGATCGACTCCGCCCTGCGGTCGCTGCCCGGGGTGCGCGACCTGGTCGCCAATCGCGAGGTGCTGACCGACACGCTGCCGATCCGCTTCGACCGCGACCGGCTCGCGCACTACGGCCTCACGACTGCCGACGCGGCGCACCAGCTGGAGACCGCATTCCTCGGCCGCACTGTCGGCGTCGTCAACCAGGGTTCCTCACGACTCGACATCGTGCTGCGTCTGGCCGCGCCGGCGCGCAAGGACCTGGAGGATGTCGCGCGCTTCCCGCTGCAGGCACCGTCCGGCGCAATCGTGCGGATCGAGACCGTCGCCGAGGTCCACGAGGAACAGGCGTCGAGCCTGATCACGCGCGAGAACGTGCGCCGCAAGGCCGTGATCTCGTGCAACGTCGCCGATGGGCACAACCTCGGCGACCTCATCCGGGCGATCCGGGCGCGCGTCGACCCGATCGTCGCCAGGCACGCGGGCGTGTTCGTGGAGTATGGCGGCCAGTTCGAGGCCCAGGAGGAGGCGAGCCGGCGCATCCTGTGGGCCTCGATCGGTGTGCTGGCGCTGGTCTTCCTGATCCTCTACGCGGCGTACGGATCGGCGCGGCCGGTCGTCCTGGTGCTGCTGAACCTGCCGCTGGCGCTCGTGGGCGGCATCGCGGCCCTGTTCCTCGCCGACTCTCCGAGCCTGTGGCGCAACGTGGCCGCGCTCTTCGGCGCGGGCGCCTATGTGGCACCCGTCGTGTCGATCTCGGCACTCGTCGGATTCGTCGGCCTCGCCGGCGTCGCCTGTCGCAACGGGCTCCTGCTCATCTCGCACTACTACCATCTGGTAGAGCGGGAGGGCGTGCCTCCGGCGGAGGCGGTGGTCCGCGGTGCCGAGGAACGACTGGTGCCGATCCTGATGACCGCGCTCAGCTCCGCGCTCGCCCTGATCCCGCTGGTGCTCGGCAAGGGCGAGATCGGCAGCGAGCTCCAGTACCCGATCGCGGTCGTCATCCTGGGCGGCCTGATCACCGCCACCTTCCTGAACCTCATCGTGATGCCGGTCGCCTTCGAGCTCTTCGGCGCCGGCGCCGCGCGTACGAAACCGACCGAAGCCATCGACGACTCGACGGAGAAGGAGTCCTGAACATGAAGTGCCACGCCATGCTCTTCCCTGTCCTCGCCCTGCTCCTCGCCGCCTGCGGCGGCAAGGAGGAACCCAAGCCCGCCCAGCCACCCGCGCAGGGAGGCGTCGCGACCATGCCCGGCGACCACGGTGCCGCGCTGGAACTCGGCACCTTGACCGTCGCCGGCAGGCAGTTCGCCATCGTGCGCCTCGGCAAGCTCGTCCCCGGCGAGGAGGGCGCATTCGAGGTGCGCCCCAAGGGGTTCCCCGCCGCCGAGCTGCTGACCCTCAACACCTACCTGTGGGTGGAGAGCCAGGACGGGACCCAGCTCAGTGCGCCGGGCAAGGGCATGCCCGAAGGCGAGGCGTTGCACTTCCACGTCACGCCCCGCAAGGGCGACAAGGAACCCTTCCGGATCGTGCTGCGCCTGCGCGCCGGAGACACCGACGAGCGCGCGAGCCTGCCGCTCGACGGTCACGGTCACGAGCACCACGACGGACCCCACGGCGGCGTCCCCGCCGCCTTCCAGGGCGGCGGCGTGAAGGGCCACCTCGAGCTCAAGCTGCACGACGACAAGGGCGACCTGGAGCTGTGGCTCGCCGAGGACGACCGGTTCCAGAGGCCGTTCGACCTGCCGACCGACGCGACCGTCGACATCGAGTTCGTCGACGTGAAGGGTCGCAAGGTCACGCTGCGGGCGCGCAACCGGGACCAGAACGAGGACGAGGACGGCAAGCCGAACGTCCGCGGCGGCAACACCAACTACTTCATCTTCCCCGGCCAGTCTGGCGAGGACGCGAGTTGGCTCCAGGGCAAGACGTTCCAGTCGATCGTCGTCGTCCGGTTCGCGCGCGCCGGTCAGTCGTTCGCCTCCGAGGAGTTCGTGCTGAAACCGCACGTGCACTGAGCCCTCTGGGAGGCGCCGGCCGTTCGGAGCGGAGTGCCCGCGGCGCCCACGCCGTCCTCCCCCCTGCGCGCGGCACGGCGGGCACCGGAACGGGCCAAGGGGGGCGCGCGGCCGCGGCCGCGCGCCCCCTGGCGCTCTCGTGCCGATCCGCGGGGCGCCTCCCGCTCAGCGGCCGAGGGTGTCCAGGCGCGGCCTGGGCTGCACCTTGCGCAGCGGCAGCTTGCCCGCCAGCGGCCTGGCGAAGCGCTCCCACTCCTGCTCTGCCTGCTCGGGGGTGGTCGAGAGCTTGGGCCGGCGCAGCTCGCGACCCTGGACGTGCACGCGGATCTTCCCGTCCTTGATCTCGGCCTTCTCGACCTTGGCGATGCTGGCCATGCCGTGGCGCGCCGCGTCACGCTGCAGATCGCGCTCCAGCGACTGGACCGCGCCGCGGCCGAAGCCGTCGAAGAGCTTGGCGAAGGGCACGTGCTCGCGCAGGAACTCGCGCACCTCCTGCTCGAACTTCCTGCCGAGGTCGCCCAGCAGGTCCTTCACCACGGGCAGGTCGCGGATCTCCTTGGGCACGCCCAGGGAGAACTCCAGGTCGTTCAGCCGCGCCTTGCGAAACTCCAGCACCGGGCCGTTGAGGCGGAAGAGCAGCGTGCCGCGCAGCGTGCGGTCGAGCTCGGGCCGCAGGTCCACGACCTTGTCCTCGTTGCCACCGGCCTTCACCGTGATCTTCGCCGCGCCGAGGCGCGAGCCCTTCTTGATCGAGTACTCGACCTGGATCAGGTCCTTGTCGGCGCCGCTGTCGACGATGCTCACCTTGCCCCAGTCCACGTCGAAGGGGCCGGCCTCCATGCGCAGGCGCAGGAAGGGATCGAAGGCACCGCCGTTGCCGCCCACCTTGACGTTGAGGTCGGGGACCTTGGCGCTCAGCTTCGCCGGCAGGCCGACCGCGCGCAGCGGCGGCGGCACGTCGAAGGTGAGCTTGTCGTTCTTCAGCTCGAGGCCGGTGGCGTTGAGGCCGAGGGCGGCGAGCCAGGCGCGCTCGATCGCGGCGTGGTCGCCGCTCAGGATCCGGCCGATGTCGAGGAACATGTCGCTCGCGGGGAGCGCGTTGCGCGACACCTTGAGGTTGCGCTTGATCCAGGCGAGGCGCTGCAGCTGCGGCCGGGCGAACTCCACGCTCTTGAGCCAGTTCTTCTCGGCGGCGCCGAGGCCGGGGGTGCGGTCCCAGCGCTCGATCAGGGTGACGAACTGGTCGGGCAGCGAAGCCACCAGGTTCACGTAGAACGACTCGGCCGGGCCGGCGTTGGCGGCGAGGCTGCCGCGATTCGCGAGGCCGCCGAGCACCATGCGCGAACCGGCGCCCGCGGCCTCGCCCTCGGGCGGGTAGCGGCGCTCGATCTCGTCGACCATCGGCAGCGTGGCCAGGAGCGAGGTCACGAACGCGCCCACGCCCACCACGATGCCGCTGCCCAGGCCGATGCCGCCGCCGATCAGGGTGCCGGCGCCGCCGTCGGCGCCCACCGTGCAGGCGTCCACGCAGAGGCCGATGCCGCCGCCCAGGGCGAGACCGGCAGCGGGGAGCGCCAGGGCGCTGCCCGCGCCGGCGAGTTGGATCGCGGCCAGCTTGCCGTAGGCGTTCTCGCGCGGGCTCTTGTCGCCGCTCGGCAGCTTGGCGATCTGGTCCTTCGCGAACTCCAGCATCAGGTCCATGAACTTCTGGAAGCCGTCGGCGGCGATCGGCTCCAGGCTCTCGTGCGGGGCCGAAGGTGCGGGCTTCTTGTCCTTGTCGCCGTCCTGGGCGAGGGCCGGGCTGGCCACGCCGCCGAAGGCGAAGAGGGCGAGCAGGAGCGCCGCGCAGGTGCGGCGGGGGAACGCGATTCGGGTCGAGACGTCACGCATGGCATCCTCCATCGAGGTTCGGGTTCAGGTTCGGGGATGCCGGGTGCATGGTGGGAAACGGGCGGGCGTGACGGGTCCCGAAGAAAACCCTGCCGGCTCGCGGTGCCGTTCCCGCCTCGGAGGGCTTCTGCGACGCCACCGTCAGGCTGCACCGCGACTCCTGGAGCTGGCGCCACGGCGGCCCCAGCGACGGGACGCCGGCAACGATCCACGGCATCGCATCGCCTGCGCTCCCCGCGCCCTGGCTCGCGGCGCCGGCCCGAGGAACCGGGCACCCGTTGCTGCGCCCGGGCTCGCCTCGAGCCGTTGCGACCCGGGTTCCGTCGGCATCCGGACGGGATGCCTACTTCGTCTTCAGGAGTTCGTGGCCGAACCGCTCGATGGCCGCGTGGTATCCATCCTTGAGCGCATCGAGCCTGGCCCGCGCGGCGTATGTCTCCGGGCTCGATTCCTTCGAGATGTAGACGATCCGGATCCCGCGGGGACTGTCCGTGATGATGTCCGCCAGCAGGCCAGCCTCATTCACGAGCTTCTCCCTCTCCTTGAGCGTTCCCTTGCCCGCATCCCCGTACGGAACGAACTCGTAGTGCCCGAGGCGGATCGACTCCTGGGCCGACCGGCGCCGCAGCACCTGGTAATGCTTGTGGAACTCGACGAGCTCGTCCTCCAGGGGACCGATCTCGGGGGCAGCCCGACGAGCCTCCTCCACGCGGAGTGGCCTGTTGAGCATGTTCTCGACCGCGCTCTGGTAGCCCCCCATGAACGCGCCGAAGCGCCGCTTGCGATACTCGTCACTCGAATACGGCTCGAGCGCCCGCTCGAAGCCCGAGATCGCACGCGCATCCTCCTCGCTCAGCGGTTGAGACGTCGGGCCGGCCACCGCGCGGCGCGTGTCGGCCGGATCCGACCCGGAACTGGACGTGCCA
>JADLFX010000083.1 GCA_020849665.1 Planctomycetota bacterium
CGCACGCCGAGTGACGGCACCAGTGCGACGATACTCAGGTGGCTTCATGGCCGGCACGAGGGGTGCCGCCAGCGGCCGGACGGCGCGGAACCAGAGCCGGGGCGCCCACAGCTATGTCAGGAGAGCCAATGCGGATGCCCACCGGGGCCGGGATGCTCGTGTTGATCTTGCCCTGCGAGGTGAACGCGCCCAGGGCGTTCGCATTCGGGTCCAGGAACACGAACTGCGTGTAGATCACCGCCCCGATCAGGTTGTTGTCCTGCGGCGTGGGCATCTTGATCCCCAGGAAGCCGGTGGCGTTGGCGCCGGACGTGCCCCCGATCGTGAACACGATGTTGTTCACCAGCTGGCAGGTAGGGGCGCCGATCGCACCCATGTCGAAGGGCAGCGGGATCCCGCCCCACGAGCCCGCGTTGTCGCCGATCAGCACGGCGCCGGGGAGCGGGACGTTGGGCAGGTACGAGTAGCCGTTCAGGTCCCAGGGCTGCCCCGGCGAGCGGAACGTGGAGTTGTGCTTCGAGGTCTGGGTGCCCTGCGGATGCTGGCAGCCGGCGTAGGGCGTGTTGGTGCCGAAGCGCCAGTCGCTGTAGCAGTCCAGCGTGTAGGGCGTGCTCGTGTTGGTGTGGATCACCACGCGCCAGCTCACGTGCTGCGCGCCGAGGTACGGGAACGGCGTGTCGAACGCGAAGTCGGGCGCGCCCCAGACGTTGGCCCCGACGTTGGGGAGGTTCACGATCTTGCGCGTGAACACGTTCACCAACGAGGCGGGGGTCTCGTTGCTGGCGAAGGTCTGGCTGGCGTTGAAGGCGTCGTTGGGGCTGTTGGCCATGAACAGTTCGAGGTCGGCCGAGCCGCCCGTGGTCGCCGCCTTCGCGCGGAACCGCATGCGCGTGAAGATCGTGGCCGTCTGGCTGCTGAACGAGCTCAGGCTGTGCACCTGCTGGTACTGGGCCGTGGCCTGGGCGAAGGGCAGCGTGTTGTTCACGTTGCCGTTGCCGCTGGCGGCCGCCGCGGGGGAGAAGTAGGCCTGCGCGGCGAGGGCCGGACAGACCACGGCGATGGCGGTCAGGGTGCTGCGAAGCTGCATGGTGGACTCCTTGGGGTTCTTGGAGGGGGGAAGGACAGTGCACCGATACGGAGCCGGGCGCCGGCGCGTGGGCGGATCCTTGCCGGGTTTCGCCATGGCGCCGGCGCCTCGGGGTCCGCGGCGGGCCCCGGCCTCGGCAGGGCTCGCTATCATGCCCGCCCCTCCGCAGCACCGTGACCGCCCCCCTCCCGCCCTCCGCGCCCGCCCCCTTCCTCCCCACCAGCGCGGAGGAGGTCCGCGCCCTCGGCTGGGAGGCGCCCGACGTCGTGTTCGTGTCCGGCGACGCCTACGTCGATCACCCGAGCTTCGCCGCGGCCGTGCTCGGGCGCACCCTGGAGGCGCACGGCTTCCGGGTGGCGATCCTGCCCCAACCCGACTGGCGCAGCACCAAGGAGTGGCTCGCCCTCGGCCGCCCGCGCCTCTGCTACGCGGTGAGCGCGGGCAACATGGACTCGATGATCAACCACTACACGGCCAACCGGAAGCGCCGGAACGACGACGCATACTCACCGGGCGGCCGCATCGGCCTGCGGCCCGACCGGCCGACCAACGTCTACGCGCAGCGCTGCCGTGAGGCGTTCCCGGGCGTGCCCGTGGTGATCGGCGGCGTGGAGGCCTCGCTGCGCCGGATCGCGCACTACGACTACTGGTCGGACACCGTGCGCCAGAGCATCCTCGCCACCAGCAAGGCCGACCTGCTCGGCTACGGCATGGGCGAGGCGGCGCTCGTGGCCATCGCGAGCCGACTCGCGGCCGGCGAGCCCGTGACGGCCCTGCGCGACCTGCGCGGCGTCGCGTACCTGCTGGGACGGAACGAGCAGCGGCCCGAGCACCGTTTCGGCGACGGCGTGACTCTGGAGCTGCCCGCGTACGAGGCCGTGAGGGAGGATCGGGTCGCGTTCGCGCACATGACCCGGATGCTGCATCAGGAGACCAACCCCCTGAACGCGCGCCGGCTGGTGCAGCGCCACGGCGACCGGCTCCTGGTGGTGAACCCGCCGGCCCTGCCGCTCACCGAGGCGGAGCTGGACGCCATCTACGACCTGCCCTACCAGCGCGTGCCGCACCCGCGCTACCGCGAGCCGATCCCGGCCCACCAGATGATCCAGGACTCGGTCACGATCATGCGCGGGTGCTTCGGCGGGTGCACCTTCTGCTCGATCACCATGCACCAGGGACGCGCGATCCAGAGCCGCAGCGAGCGTTCGATCCTGCGCGAGGTGCAGGCGATCGCCGTGCGGCCGGGCTTCAAGGGCTACATCAGCGACCTCGGCGGTCCCACAGCCAACATGTACCGGATGCGCTGCACGCGCCCCGAGGTCGAGGCGGTTTGCCGGAGGCAGAGCTGCGTCCACCCCACGGTGTGCAGGCTGCTCGGCACCGACCACCGACCGACCATCGACCTCCTGCGCGCGGCGCGCGCCGTGCCCGGGGTGAAGCGCATCCACGTCTCGTCGGGGATCCGCATGGACCTCGCGGTGCGCAGCCCGGAGTACATCCGCGAGATCGCCGCGCACCACGTCAGCGGCCACCTGAAGGTCGCGCCCGAGCACGTCGCCGCCCAGGTGCTGGAGCACATGAAGAAGCCGGCGCCGGAGCACTTCGACGCGTTCGCAGGCGCGTTCGCCTCCGCCAGCGCGGCCGTGGGCAAGGAGCAGTACCTCGTGCCGTACTTCATCGCCAGCCACCCGGGCTCGGGCGTGAAGGAGATGATCGAGCTCGCGGTGTTCCTCAAGGTGCGCGGCTATCGCCCGCGCCAGGTGCAGGACTTCATCCCCGCGCCCATGGACGTGGCCACGTGCATGTACTGGACCGGCCTCGATCCCTTCACCATGCAGCCGGTCGAGACCGTGAAGCGGCTGCGCGACCGCGTCGTGCAGCGTGCCCTCATGCAGTTCTTCGCGCCGCGCAACTGGTTCGTGGTGCGCAAGGCGCTGCTCGACCACGGCCGCGCCGACCTGATCGGCGACGGCCCCGAGTGCCTGATCCGCGCCGAGCCGCCGCCCGAGGCCCTGGCAGCCCGGCGCGAGGCGGCCGAGCGCCACTTCGTGCGCACCGGCTCCCGCGCCGCGGACGACGAAGAGGTCGAGGGTGACCTGGAACAGCACCCCGAGGCGTGGCGCTCCTACGTGCACGCCCCCCAGGCGGGCACCAGCGAGCGCGCCGGACCCGCGGCCTACCGCCGCGGCGCGCGCCTGCGCGGCAGGCACCGGCGCAGGCCGGAGCGGTGAGCGAGGTCGGGCTCGGCAGCCTGCGCTCGGACCTCGCGGACACGGGTCACGGCGTGCGGGGGTGCTGACCAGGACCGCGCCGCGAACCGTGCCGGGCAGGGCCCGCGCTCGCGAGTGAACCCGTGGCGCCGCGCCTCCGACCCCGTCCGGCCGCCGCAGCCGCACCGGTTGCCGGCGGCCTCGTTTCCGGCGGCGCCAGGCGGGGCGGCGTGCTTTGCCGGACGCGCGGTTCCGCAACCCGGTCCTGCAGCCCATGATCCCCGGCACCGGCCATGGCCTCCTGGTCCGAGAGCGAGCGCAAGCGCAAGGAACACGCGGTACGGCAGCAGGGCCGACTGCCCCCGGGGCAGAGCCTCACCGAGAAGTGGCCGGTCCTGCACCACGGACAGGTCCCCGAGGTGGACACGGCGCATTGGGAGTTCCGGGTGTTCGGGCTGGTGGAGGCGGCGCTGCACCTGCGCTACGACGAGTTCCGCGCCCTTCCGGCGGCCACGCGCACCAACGACATCCACTGCGTGACGCGCTGGAGCATGTTCGATTGCACGTGGGAAGGAGTGCCGGCGCGCGAGGTGCTGGCGCGCGCCAGGCCGGGGCCCACGGCCAGCCACGCCCTGGTCCACGCCGAGCATGGCTTCACGGCGAATCTGCCGCTCGCCGACCTGCTCGACGATTCGGTGCTCTTCGCCTGGAGCATGGGCGGCAAGCCGCTGACGCCGGAGCACGGCTGGCCGCTGCGCCTCGTGGTGCCCAAGCTCTACTTCTGGAAGAGCGTGAAGTGGGTGCGCGGACTCGAAGTGCTCGATCACGACACGCCGGGCTTCTGGGAGCGCAATGGCTACCACATGCGCGGCGAGCCGTTCCGCGAGCAGCGCTTCACCCACGACCCCTGAGGGCCCGGCGCCGCGCGCCGGTCCTCACTGCACCGTGGCGCCCACCGCGTTGGTCTTGCCGATCCCGGCCAGCGCGGGTTCCACGGTCACGGCCTGGAAGTGGAACGTGAGGCCGACCAGGGTCGGGTCGTTGGGCACGGGCAGGCCGAAGCCGACCGTGCCGGCGACCGGGTGCAGCGCTCCGCCCTGCACCACGACGAGCGCCGCGGGCGAGCCGCCACCGATGTCGAGGACGATGATCCCCAGGTCGGTGCTGCCCGGGAGGTGCGAGACCAGCAGGGCCTCCATCCAGCCCGGCTCGCCGCCGATGGCCAGGGGATGCGACTGGCCGCGCGCCAGCGTGGTGGCGAGGCGCAGTGCCGGGGGCACCGTCTTCACGTAGGTGAACGGCGCCGTCCCCGGGCCGGCCGGATTGCGCACCTCGACGGTGGTCGCGCCCAGGCTCGTCGCCACGGGCGTCGTGAACACGACGCCGGCCCCCTGCAGGGTGAAGGGCACGCTCAGCCCCGCCACCCTCACCTCGGTGGTCGAGGCCAGGAACGACCCCGTCGCGGTCACCTGCGTGCCGCCCACCGCCGGGCCGCTGCTCACGTCGAGGACCACCTGCGGGGCCTCCAGCGGCAGCGCCAGGGCCGCCGCGCCGGCCGCGACCGACTGCGAGATGAGCGTCGCCAGATCCATGTCGTTCGCCGAGGTGCCGTAGGTGTCGTTGGCGGTGTGGATGTACGGCGAGTAGCGGTCGAGGTCCTCGAAGAGGAACGCCGCGGGGAACCCGTTCCGGAAGAACGAGCGGTGGTCGCTGGTGCCGGCGCTCAGCGGCCCGCTCTTGATCCCCAGGGTCGGCACGTACGTCTGGATGGTCTGGGTCAGGAACGCGATCAGGGTCGCGGTGGAGTCGTTGGTCACGAAGTCCACGTCCACCGTGTCGCTCGGGTCGCGGTACGCATTCATGTCGGTGTTGAGGTAGGCCACGATCCGGTCACCGCGCGTCTTCGCCGCCGTCGCATAGGCGTTGCTGCCGATCAGGCCCAGCTCCTCGGCGTTCCACCACGCGAAGCGCAGGGTCTTCTGCATGGGCGCGGCGCTGGTGGCGAAGATCCGCGCCAACTCCAGGACCGTGGCCGAGCCGGAGGCGTTGTCGTCCGCGCCCGGCGCGGCGGCCGTCGTGCCCGCACCCACGAGCGAGTCGAAGTGCGCGCCCACCATCACGATGTCGTTGGGCTGGTCGTGGCCCTTCAGCTCCGCGATCACGTTGGGGCCGTAGCTGGCGTTGAAGGTCTCGGTCTTCACGGTGAGCCGCGGGTAGCGGGCCAGCTCGGTGAGGAGGTACTGCACGGCCTGGGCGTTCTCCGGCCGGTTGGTGCGGCGCGTGTGGAGGGCGCTGAGCGCCTGCACGTGGCGGACCAGCTCGCTCTTCTGCACCTGACCCACCAGGGCCTGGATGCGCGGGTCGGGCGCGGCGGGCAGGGCGCCCATGGCGAGCCGCGCCGGAGCCGCGTAGGGAGCCCCACGCACGTCGATCACCTCGACGCCGCCGTGCACGACGCCGCCGCGCCGCAGGGCCGCCACGGCCTCGGCCGCCCCCGCGACGAGGGCGAGGTCGCCCTGGATGCACAGGACCCGCACGGTGCGCAGGTCGGGGGCACCGGGGCCCAGCACCACGGCCGCGAACACCTCGCCGGCCGCGGGCTCGGCCAGGTCCAGGCTCGTGCCGCCGGCGGCGCGCCACGTCGCCAGCCATGCCGCGTCGGGCCGGGCCACGACGCGGCCGCCGAGATCGGCGTGGACCCTGGCTTCGGCGACGAGGCGGTCGCGCAGGTGCAGGTCGTCGCCGTAGCCGAGCACGGCGAGTCCCTGGCCGGCGAGGGTCGTGCCGAGGAGGAGCGTGGAGAGGAGGCGGAGCGTCGTGCGCATCGGAATGGACCTTCGGTTGCAGGGAGTCGGGCCGCGGCGCCGGCTCGCGTCCAGACGGCGCGCACGAGTCGAGACGATCGCCGCGGGCTCCGTGTTTCGTCCGCGTTGCGGAGCTGGCGTGCACCACCACGACGCTGACGTGAAGGTCCCCGGCGCCCAGCACGCGGGCCATGCACGGCGATGCTCGTGGATGGCGGTCGCGAACCCCGTCGTGCGGCGCGACCCCTGCAGGGACGCCTCGCCGTCTCTTGCCTGCGAGCTTCGCCCGACGCCCCGTCGCGGCACGGGGCCTGCCCCGCGCCACCGGCTCCGTGCATGGCCGGATGCTGGCCAACCCCGGGTCGCGATCGGCGGCGACGTGGCGCCTCGCCCTCGGGATCCGCGCCCCGCCGGCGCTCCCCTGCCTCGATCGGGCGGGGGTGCTCCGGGAACTCCTCCACCCTGTCGCGAGGGCCCCGCTACGGTCGCAGCGCCGCCCGGGTCCGCTGCACCGGTCGCGGAGTGCCGGCGCAAGCGCACCTCCGGCCAGAGGTTGCGGTGCGCCCTGAAGGGACCGGGTGCGGCGGTGCTCCGGGCAAGGAGCCCGGTCGGGTGGACACTCCCGTACCCCAGGACTAGAAGCCGCCCTCCCCCTCGCGATGGCCGGGCCGCACCGTTGCGGACGTTCGTATCGCCATCGCACGGTCCCCACCGCCGGGGCCGGAGCACCTCAGGGGTGAGATGCCTGCACGACCTCGCCACCCACGCACCCTCCGAGCCGGCGGTCGTCCGTCGATTCCCTCACGTTCCGTTCCAAAGGAGAACCCATGAAGAACCGAGCTGTACTCGTCGCAGCGGTCCTCGCTGCACTCCCCATGCTCCGCGCGCAGGACGAACCCAAGGCCAAGGCCCCCGCGGCGGCGCAGCCACCGCAGATGCCGAACCCCAAGCAGGAGGCGCACGACGCGCTGAAGGCCTTCGCGGGCACCTGGGAATACAAGCTCCAGTCCGGTGCACCCGAGGCTGCGGGCACCGGAGGCGTCGAACGCGCCGAACTGGTCTGCAACGGCCTCTGGCTCAAGTGGACCGTGGACGGGAAGTACGCGGGCGAACCGTTCCAGGGGCTGTGGCTCGTGGGCTACGACCCGTTCCAGAAGAAGTACCGCTCCGTCTGGGTCGACGCCAAGGAGTCGACGCCGGTGGAGATGGAGGGCAGCCACGACGCCAAGGCCAAGACCTGGAGCTGGAGCGGCAAGTGCGCGACCGGAGAGCTGCGCAGCACGATCCGCTTCCCCGACGCCGACACGATGATCGAGACGTGCGTGGTGACCGAGGCGGGCAAGGAACCGCAGTCGATGGAGTTCATCCGCAAGCGCGTCAAGGCGGCGCCGGTCGAGGCGTCGGCGCCCAAGGGCAAGGTCGAGCTCGCCGCCGAGCACAAGGAGCTGCACAAGGGCCTGGGCGAGTGGGAGGCCGTGGTGAAGACGGTGATGGACCCCGCCCAGCCGGCGACCGAGGAGAAGGGCGCCGAGAAGGTGCACGCCATCTGCAACGGCAAGTACACGTGGTCCGAGTTCCGCAGCACCATGATGGGCCAGCCCTTCGAGGGGCATTGCCTGGTCGGCTACGACTCGGCGGCCAAGCAGTACGTGAGCTACTGGATCGACTCGTTCTCCGCGACCTGGGCGAAGACCAACGGCACCGCCGAAGCAGACGGCAAGATGATCCGGATGCAGGGCTCGTGCCTGTGCCCGGAGGGCAAGCCGATGACGATGCGCCAGGTGATGCGCTGGAAGGACGCCGACACGCGTCTCCTCGAGATGGACATCGAGGGCGCCGACGGCAAGTGCAAGATGGACATCACCTACAAGCGCAAGGCGAAGGGCTGATCCTGCCGCTGGCCGCCGCGCCGGCGCACGGACGCGGCGCGGCGGCCCACGCGCCCCCAGCACCCGGAGGTCCGCCACGCGGGTTCCGCGCGGCGCGGGGGTTTCGATTGCGGGCCGGAGCCGATGCCCTAGCTTCTGCGGCTCCGCCGGCCCCACCCACCGCGACCGACCGCGGCAGGGCATGCCGGCCCAGCTCCGGCCCATGGAACGCAAGCTCTCCGGCTGCGCACTCGCCCTCGCGATGGCACTTCCCCAGGATCCCGAACCCGGGATCGCGCTGCGCATGGCCGTGGCCCGCGTCGCGCAGGTGCGGGACCTGCGCTACGAAGTGGAGTTCGACCTGCGGCGCACGGACGGCGCCATCCCCGGGCGCGCGACGATCGCGTTCGTCACGCCGGATCCGGCCGCGGGCCGGGATCTCGTGCTCGACTTCGGCGGCACGGCCCTGCATGCCCTGAGCGTCGACGGCACGCCCCGCGCCGTGCGCGCGGTGCACGACCACGTGGTGCTCGACGGCGCCTGGCTGGCGGCGGGTCCGCACCGCGTGACCGCCGAGTTCACGGCCGCCGCCGCGCCCAGCGGGGCGCCGGTGATCGAGGCGCGCGATCCGGGCGACGGCAGCCGCGTGCTCTACTCGCTGCTGGTGCCCGCCGACGCGCACCGGCTCTTCCCCTGCTTCGACCAGCCCGACCTGAAGGCGCGCTTCACGCTGACCCTGCACCTCCCCGCAGGCTGGACCGCGGTCGCGAACGGCGCGGAGCGCGGCGCGCCGGAACCCGCGGCGGGCGGCGGCACCACGTGGCGCTTCGCCGAGACCCAGCCGATCAGCACCTACCTGTTCGCGTTCGCGGCGGGAACCCTGCAAGCCGTGTCCGCCCCGGTCGCCGCGGGCGACGCCGGCCCCGCGCTCCGCGTGCTGGTCCGACCGTCGCGGATCAAGGACCTGGAGGCCGACACGCTCTTCGCGTTGCACCGCGCGGCGCTGCGCTGGCTGCGGGAGCGCACTGCGGCCGAGTACCCGTTCGGCAAGCTCGATTTCGTGCTGCTCCCGGCCTTCCCCTACAACGGCATGGAGCATGCCGGGGCGATCTTCTATCGGGAGGGTTCGCTGGTGTTCGAGCGCGCGCCCACGCGCGCCGAGCGCACGCGGCGCAGCCTGCTGATCCACCACGAGGTGGCGCACCAGTGGTTCGGCAACCTGGTGACGATGGCCTGGTTCGACGACCTGTGGTTGAAGGAGGGCTTCGCCACCTACGCGAGCTATCGGATCCTGGCCGACCTGGAGCCGCAGGCGCGCCCCTGGGTGCGCTTCCTGCAGGGCGTGAAGCCGCCGGCACTCGCCGTCGATGCCACTCCGGGCACGCTGGCGATCCACCAGGAGCTGCGCAACCTGGACGACGCCAAGTCGAACTACGGCCCGATCGTCTACAACAAGGCCCCGGCGCTGCTGCGCGAGTTGGAGCGGCGCCTGGGTGTCCAGGCCTTCGACGCGGGCGTGCGGCGCTTCGTGGCGCGCCACGCGTTCGGCAACGCACGCTGGCAGGACCTGATCACGGCGCTGCAGGAGGGCACCAGCGAGGACCTGACGGCATGGTCGGATGCCTGGATCCGCTCTCCCGGCGCGCCACTGGTGCGCGTGGGGCGGAGCGCGACCGGAGTGGCCCTGCGCCAGGAGCCGAGCGCGACGCGTTCCGCGCCGTGGCCGCTGCGCATCACGCTCCAGCCGCTGGCCGGCACCGATCCGGCGCCCCCACCGGCACGCCTGGACTCGGGCGCGGTGCAGGTCGATGTACCCGGGCCCACCCGACCCTGGCTGGCCAACGGCGACGACGCGGCGTACGCGCGCTTCCTGCCCGAGCCCGCGCTGCTGCCCGAGGTGCTGGCCCGCACGCCCGCCCTGCAGGATCCGCTGCTGCGCGCCGCCGCGGTGAGTCAGGTGCACGAGGCGGTGCGCGAGGGCGAGCTCGACCCGCTGCGCTTCGCCGAGCTGCTCCTGGACCTTCTGCCCGCCGAGGACGATCCCGAATCCGCGGCCTGGCTGCTCGGCATGCTGCAGACCACGCTGCAGCGCTGGCTCGCGCCGGGCCGCGGCGAGGGCCTGCACGCGCGCGCCACGGCGTGGCTGCACGGCGTCCTGCGGGAGGGACCGCTGGAGCTGCGCCTCGCGGCATTCCGCGCGCTGGTACGCCTCTCCACGAGCCCGCAGACCCTGGAGCTCTGCGCCAGGGTCGCCCACGGCGGCGACACGCTGGGCCTGCCGAGGCTCGGCGCGGAGGAGCGCTTCCTGGCGTTCGCCGCGCTCGTGGCACAGGGTCGCGACACGCCCGAAGGATGGCAGGCGATGGCGAAGAGCGTGCAGCGCGACGCCGAGCGCCACCTCTTCCTCGCGGGCGCCGCCCGGCCGGAGTCCCGGGGCAAGGAGCGCTACTTCGGCCTCTACCTGCAGGAGAAGGAGCCGCCCGAGAACTGGGTCCAGGAGAGCCTCGCCCTCTTCCACTGGCCGGGCCAGGAGGCGCTGACGCTGCCGTTCCTGCGGCGTGCGTTGGACCGGGTGCTCTGGGTGAAGGAGCACCGCAAGATCTTCTTCCTGCCGGCGTGGATCGACGCGTTCGTCAACGCGCACTCCTCCGCGGAGGCGCTCGGAATCGTCGAGTCCTTCCTGGCCGAGACCCGCGATCTGCCCGAGGATGTGCGGCGCAAGGTGCTGCAATCCCAGGACGCCCTGCGGCGGGCGGTGGCGATCCGCGCGCGCTGGCACAGGTGATCCGAAGCGATGTTCTGGTTCTACGCGGCGTTCCTGGTCCTGGTCCTCGCTCTGCTCTGGGTGGACCTCTTCCTCCTGCACCGCGAGGCCGGCGAGATCCGCTTCCGCCAGGCGTTGGGCTTCAGCTCGGTGTGCGCGGGGCTGGCCGTGGCCTTCGCCGGGGTCGTGTACCTGCTCTACGAGCAGCGCTGGTTCGGCTTCGCCGCCGAGCTGCCCGGCAACGAGGCGGCCCTGCAGTTCTTCACCGGCTGGCTGCTGGAGCAGTCGCTCAGCCTGGACAACGTGTTCGTGATCGCGGTGGTGTTCCGCTCGTTCGCCGTGCCGCTGGCGTACCAGCACCGCGTGCTCTTCTGGGGCATCCTCGGCGCCCTGGTCATGCGCGGCGTGATGATCGCGGCCGGCACCGCGCTGATCCGCAGCTTCGGCTGGGTCACCTACGCGTTCGGCGCGATCCTCCTGCTGACCGCGTGGAAGATGTACCGCGCGCGCGGCAGCGAACCCGACCCCACGAACCACGTGGTGCTGCGTCTCTCGCGCCGGATCCTGCCGGTGAGCCCGGAGCTGCACGGCCAGCGCTTCCTGGTGCGGATCGACGGCCGGCGCATGGTCACGCCGCTCTTCCTGGTGCTCCTGGTGATCGAGAGCCTGGACGTGGTCTTCGCCGTGGACTCGATCCCCGCGGTCCTGGCGGTGACCCGCGACCCGTTCCTGGTGTTCACCTCGAACGTCTTCGCGATCCTGAACCTGCGCTCGCTCTACTTCGTGCTCACCGCGGTCCTGGACCGCTTCCACCACATCCAGACCGCACTGGTGATCGTGCTCGGCTTCGTGGGCGTGAAGATGATCCTGGCCCAGCACTTCCACGTGCCCACGCTGCTCTCGCTGGCGGTGATCCTGCTGGTGCTGCTGGGCGGCGTGATCGCCTCGATCCTCCGGCCGCTGCCGCCCAAGGTCGAATGACGCGGCGGCGCGGGCGGCTCAACGCAGCACGGTCTCGGCCAGGTTGGTGAGCGTGGCCGTGCCGCCCTGCACGGCGAGGCTCTGCAGGTAGAGGCGGACGTTCGCCAGCGTGGGGTCGTTGGGCACCGGCAGGCGCAGCGTGTGGAGTCCCGTGCCGGCCGGGTAGGGCGTGAGGCCCAGCAGCAGCACGATCGGTCCCGGCCCCAGACGCAGGGTGCCGAACGGCGGCAACGCGAGGCTCTGGGTCGTGGTCGACGCCAGGAGGCCGAAGCCCGCCCCGGGTGGGCCGTAGTCGTCCACGCGCAGGGTGCCGGCGATGGCAGTCGCGCCGAGGACCGCCACCGCCGGGCCGCAGAGCAGAGCCACACAACGGGCATTGAAGATGGTGCCGCCGCCGGCGCCCGGCGTGCCCGCGCCGAACGAGGTCCGGCCGCTCGCCGAGAGCGAGGGCCAGGCGTCGAGCGACGAGAAGGTGCCGCCCACGGGCGTGGCGCCGCCACGCCGCGCCACGATCGTGAGCGTGCCGTCCGGAGCCGCGAGGACGAGCCGGTCCTGGCCGCCCGCGGAGCTGAGGTCGGTCCAGAACAGGAGGTTGCCCTCGTCGTCGAGGGGATGGATGGGATTGCGCGACGCGGCGAGGCCGTAGCACATTCCGCCGTCGATCGGATCCAGGAACGAGATCGCCTTGCGCCAGCTCGTGCCGGCGCCGACGAACCAGCCCGTGGTCGCGGGGGTGTAGTCGGCGAGCACCGCGATCCCGCCGACGGCGTTCAGGTGCGGGGCCCAGAAGTCCTGGTAGATGCCGCCCGCCGGGGTGGGATCGCCGGCACGCAGGGCCCAGCGGTGCACGCCGTTCTGTACGAGCACGATGCCCCGGCTGGTCGACCCGCCGCTGGTGATCGCGCGGAACGCGACTTCGCCGCGGTCGTTGATCGCCGGCACCGGCCCGGTGGGGATGTTCGAGCCGTCCTGGAAGCCGAAGCTCTCCGTGCCCAGCATCGCATAGGTCCCGCCACCCGGGGCGGGATCGCCGGTGCGCGCGAACAGCGCCAGCGCGCCCGGACGCCAGACGTACAGATCGCTCGTGAGGACGTTGGCGGTGCGGGCCAGGAACACGATCTCGCGCCGGTTGTTGAGCGAGCCGGGTCCGATCGAGTGGAAGGTCCCGCCCTGGGGGGCGGCATCGCCGACCGCGGCGACCTTCACGAGGGTGCCGCTGTCGGCGCGGTAGAGGAAGAGCCCGCGCCCGCTGCTGCCGCCCACCACGTCGGCCAGGAAGAGGACGTCGCCGAGTTCGTTCTGCGCCGGCACGAAGGGGGTGCCGCCGAACATGCCCGCGAACGTGCCCCCGCCCGGCGCCGGGTCCCCGCACGTACCGTGGTTGCCGCTGCCGCCGCCCGCCCCGCAGCCCACGGCGATGGCGCGCACGCCCTGGCCGTCGGCCACGAAGATGCCCTGGTTGCGGAGCACACCGCCCACCTGGGCGAAGAACGCGAGCCTGCCGTCGCGGTTGACCGTGGCCGGGTTGGCGAAGGCGAGAGGCGAGAGCGTGCCGCCGCCGGGCGCCGGCTGGCCGTGCCAGGCCAACGCGAGCGTGGCGCACACGCTCGCGCCTGCTGCGAGCGGCGCAGCACCGCCCGCGTGGGGTCCGCTGCGCAGGACCCGATCCGTGTCGTGCGTGCGCACGAAGCACTGCGCGGAGAGAACGCCGCAGAGGCCGGCCAGGACGAGGGCGTGCCGCATCCCGGCAATTCTGCGAGGGGCCGCGCCGCCCGCACACCCCCGGGAGGCGACCGGCAGGGTTCGCCGTCCGGCGTCTAGAGCCTCACCGGCACTTCGATCTCGGCCGGGGTCTCGCGCACCGTCTTCAGGACCTTGCCGTCGGTGGCGACCGCGACCTTGTACTTGCGGCCGTCGCGCTCCAGCTTCACGTGGTACTCCAGCAGCTTGCCGTCGCCGTCCCGGATCTCCTCCGTCTTGGTCTGGCGCCCGTTGGGCACGGCCTTCGCCGCCGCCTGCACAACCGCGGCGGGCAGCCTGGCCGGATCGACCTCCACTTCGTGCGAGTGCACCTTGCCTTCGGGCGTGAACATCACCTCGTGGTCGCGGCCATCCTGGTTCAGGCTCATCTCGTAGAAGAGCTTGCCGCCGTTGTATTCCTTCTCGCAGTCGCCCGCCCTGGCACCCGGGAACATCTTGCCGAACGCGGCGCGCACGGCCTCCGGCACGTCCTCGGCCCGGCAGTGGAACTCGACCTCCAGCACGCGACCTGACTCATCGACGGCGAACTCGACCCGGCCGTCGGGCTGCACCAGATGGACGTCGTTGGTCGTGGCGGCGGGGAAGTGATGGGTCGCACAGCCGGTGAGCAGTGCGAGCCCCAGGATGCTCGTACGCATGCGGGTCTCCTTGGAACGGGGAGCCCGGATTGTCCCGCGGCGCCCTCGGCGATTCAGCCCTTGGGCGGCCGGTGGCCAGCCGCGCGGCGGGAGCGCGCCGTGGCACCCTCCCCTCCCGCCGCAGCCCGGCCCGGGCGCGGCATCGCGCGCCGGGGCAGGGGGCTCGTGCCACGGGGGGCGTCGGCCGTGGCCGACCCCCGGGCCTGGATGCGGGAACGGCGTGCGTCGCGCGCGACGCCCCTAGTTCCCGACCACGGTCTTGATGCCGGTGGTGTGGATCAGGTTGAGCGGGTTGGCGCCCGACTCCGTGACGAACCACTGGGCGAAGAGCGGGTTGCCGAGCAGCGCCGTGGTGTTGGGCACGCCCACGGTCACGCGAGCCCGGCCGGCGCCGTCGGCGTTGATGGGCAGGATCACGGCGCCTTCGGCCAGCACGCGGCAACCGCTCATGCCCAGGAACGAGAGATCCAAGGGCAGCGGGATGCTGCCCCAGAGCTGGTCCGAGCCACCCACGAAGAGGAGGGTCGGAGCGTTGAACGCGGCGCTCGCGAGGAGCAGGTCGAAGCTCAGCCCGAGGGTCGGCACGCCATTGGCGCCGATGTGCACCACGCGCCGCGCCGCGCCCGAGCAGCCGGTGCCGTACAGCGCCGCGGAGCCGGGATTCGGGCCGCAGAAGAGGCGGAACTTCCACTGATAGCTCTGGAAGGGTCCGTTCCAGCTCGATCCGCCGTCGAAGCTGCCGCGGTAGAACTGCGCGCCGGGCAGACCGCTGCCAGAAGCCTCGGCGCTGCACTGGGCGCCGTTCTGCGGGCCCCACACGACCCAGTACGTGCCGGGCAGGAGCACCAGCGGCGTGGCGAAGTTGCCACCCTGCCAGCCGTTGGGCCGCGTCATGCTCCAGGAAGTGGTGCCCAGGTTGGCGAGGGGACGGTTGTTGGCCGCGTCGTGGCTCCACACGCCGATCGAGTTGGTGCCTGCACCCTCGCCGGTGAACATCTCGATGCGGAACACGGCCAGCGGGACGGTGACGTCTGTGCGGATGGCCAGGAGCAGGTTGGGTCCGCCCATCGACACGTTGTCGACGAAGGTGAGCGAGTCGAACTCGGCCTTGCAGGGGCCCTGCGCGCTCAGCAGCGACGCCAGGAGGAAGGGGACCAGGGAGAAGGAGTGTCGCATGGGATTCTCGGATAGGGGCGGGCCCAGGATCGTAACGCGCCGGGCCCGAAGGCAACTCCCCCGCGACCGACCTCACGCAGACGTCAGGCCGGGTCCGCGGCCACCGGCCCCGACACGGAGCGGCGCAAGGGCTGCACCCGCCACCACGTCAGCGAGCGCCACGCCCACTCCAGCGGGCCGAAGCGGAACCGGCGCAGCCAGACCAGGCTGAAGCACACCTGCACGAGGGACACGCCCAGCATCACCCCCATCAGCATGCTGCGGGAGAGCCGGCCGTGGAGCCCGAGTCCGTAGCCGAAGAAGAGCAGCGTGCAGCACACGGTCTGCAGCACGTAGTTGGAGAACGCCATCCGGCCCACCGCCGCCAGCGCCCCGGTGAGCACGGGCGCGCGCCCGGCGCGCACGACGAGGAGCAGCGCCGAGGCCCAGGCCAGGGCGAGGACCAACCGCGTGAACGAGTACGTGGTCTGGCGCACGAGCTGCAGCTCGATGGCCCCCGGCGAGAAGTCGCGGGCGGTCCACGCCGCGGCCCACGCCGCCACCGCGGCCGCGGCGACGCCTCCCGCGGCGATCCAGGCCGCGTACACGCCGGTGCGGCACGCCCCCGCGAAGAAGCCGAGCTTCATCAGCCCCATGCCCACGAGGAACATCCCCAGCACGTCCCACACGAAGTGGTAGTAGAGGTAGGCGGACTGGAACGTGTGGTGGTAGTCCCAGCGGTGCGCGAACACCGCGGGGTAGCCCGCGCGCAGCGCGTCGACCTCCTTCTGCAGGGCCTCGGGCTTGGGCGGGATCGAGGCGAGGCGCGTGTCCCAGCGCTTCTTCGCGGCCGCCAGATCTTCGGGCACCTTCTCGCCGGCGTCCTCCAGGCGCACGGCCTCCGCCGCCTGGGCGCGGACCTTGGCGCTGCGGCCGTACTGCAGCAGCCCGATCGGCACGAACGCCGTGAGTGCAACCAGCCCCAGCACGATCAGCGTGCGCGCGCGCAGATTGCGGAACGCCACCGCGACCACGCCGAGGAGGCCGTACTGGTACAGGATGTCGCCGGTCCATTGCAGGGCGAAGCGATGCAGGACCCCGAACGGGACCAGCCACAGGCAGCGGCGCAGGAGCAGGTCGGCCACGCCCGCGGCCTGGCCCCTGCGCGTCATGCGTTCCGCCAGGAGCACGAGCCCCGCGCCGAAGAGCATAGAGAAGAGGGCGCGCATCTTCCCGTCGAAGAAGACCACCTGCACGAACCACGTGGCGAGGTCGGCGCCCCGATGTCCCCCGGCGTACGCGGGGTTGTCGTAGGCCGTCAGCGGCAGCCCGAACTCCACCACGTTCATCACCAGGATGCCGAGCACCGCGAGACCGCGGACCACGTCGAGGGCCACGATCCGCTCGGCTTCGGCGACCGGGCCGGCCGCATCTCGTGCGGGAAGGGGTGGCGTCGGGATCGTGGACATGCGCTTGTTGTGGCCGGGATCCGGGGCGGGCCAGCCGCGGACCAGCCGGAGGCGCCGTCGGGGTCAGCCGCCGGCCAGCTTCACCGTGTGCCCGGCCGCCTGCAGGAACTCGACGACCCGCTCACGGTGGTCGCCCTGGAGGGTGAGCACGCCGTCCTTGGCGGTCCCCCCGCTGCCGCAGGCGGCCTTGAGCCGGCCCGCGAGTTCCTGCAGCTCGGCAGCGGCCAGGGGCAGGCCGTGGACAACGGTCACCGGCTTGCCGTTGCGCAGCTCGCGCCGCACCCGCACCACGCCGTCTCCGGCCGGCCGCTGGCGGGCGAAGTCCTCGGCGCAGCGGCACTTCGCCTGCGGCTTGCGGCAGCGCGGGCACATCCGGCCATGCGCGGTGTCGTAGACGAGGCGGCTCACGTGCCGCAGCCTAGCGACCCTCGCCGGCCGGGTCCCGTATCAGGTCCCGACCAGCAGGCGCAACCCGCCGCTCAAGACCACGCCCGCTGGATTCGCGCCGGGTGCCAGGACGATCCCCTGCGTGAAGACCTGCACGCCGCGCAGCGCCGGGTCGTTGGGGATCGGCAGGTTGGTGGTGGCCGAAGCGCCGCTGAGCGCCATCGGGTAGGACGGGATCAGGCTCAGGTCCTGGAGCAGCCAGCACCGGGGCATCCCGAGGAAGTCCAACGGCATCGGCAGCGGCAGCGCGCCGAGCGAGGCGCTGGACGCACCGAGGCCGAGGGTCGCGACGGTCGTGGAGGAGGGAAGCGCGCTCAGGCTCACCGGCAGCGCGCGCCCGATGGCGGGCAGGCCACCAGCCTGGATCACCGGGCCGCAGGAGGAGCCGTACGGCGCCACGTGTCCGGGAGCGTTGGTGGCCACGCGCACGCGCAGGTTGTCCATGCCCCAGGACTCGTCGTCCAGTCCCTGGATGCCCGGCCCCTCGATCTCGAAGGTCACGGTCAGCGTGGGCCCGCTGTGCGGCAGGTTGACGAACACCGGATCCGCGCCGAGGTAGTAGGCGCTGTCGGTGTAGTAGCTGCCCGGGCCGCTGAAGCCGAGGTCGACGCGGCGGGCCAGGGTGATCCCCGCCGGCGCCGCATAGCTCTGGATCTGCGAGGCCAGGGCGTTGGCGAACGACTCGCGGAACACTGCGAGGCCGTCCACGGTGACCTTGAAGTAGTCGCCCGACGGATACGCGCCCGAACCGTCCAGGGAGTCGATCGCGGCGAAGAGGAAGTCGAGGCTGATCGAGGTGTGCGCCGGCAGGCCCGAGAGGCTCAGCGTCACCTTGTTGCCGGTGGCGCTGCGGAGGAACTTGCCGCCGAACACGTTGCCCACCGGACCGAGGCCCGCGTAGCCCTGCACGCCCTCGAGGGCGGCGGCCGTGCCCGGCGCGATCTGGGCCGGCATCGTGGTGTCGAAATCGGTGCTGAACACGACCGACTGGCCCGTGGCCAGCGCGGTCAGGAGGAGGGGGGCAACCCAGGGCGAGCAGAGGTTCACGGCGGACTCCATGGCAAGGTCGACTCCGAAGGGCGGCGGACGCCGGTCGGACCGGCTTCGCCGACCGGATGCGCGCGCGGTTCAGGCGCGGCTCCGATCCGACCCAGGTGAGCGGCACCAAGACCGGAACCACACGTGAACGGCAGGAAACCGGGGTGCCCCGCGGCAGGACCGTGGCGGCCATGCGCGCCGCCAGCGGCTTGCCCCCCCAGTCCGTGGCCCCGCAGCGCTACCAGAGAACCGTCGTCGCCGGGGTCGAGAGCACCAGTGCACCCTGCACGAGGACCACGCTCTGGAACGCGGCCGGCAGGCCGATGGGGAAGAACGGCGGGATCGGCACCTGCGTCGTGCGTGACCCGGCGACGGTGCCCACGTCGATCAGGATGGCCATGGCCGGGTCGAGCCAGATCCCGATCGGGTCGATGGGCATGGGCCCGCCGGGGAACGAGACCAGCGTCGCGCAGGGCGCGCTCTGCGGCCAATGGAGCGTGCACGACGCCGTGCCGCCGGGCCCCGCCCCGGATGCGACCATCGCCGCCACCGGCTGCGTGGTCACCTGTCCTCCCGCGATGGTCCCCGTGCTGGCGGGATCGCGCAGGATCGTCGTGGCGCCGTCGGCGTTCACGCCTTGGGCCGGTGCCCCGCAAGTCGTGCAGCCGAACCCGACGATGCCGCCGCCCAGGTAGTGCGTACCCGCACCCGCCAGGACCAGCCGCGAGCCCCGCGCCTCGATCGCCGGGGTGGGCCACGTGGTCGGGAAGCAGAACGTGCCGGCCAGGAGGCAGGCGCCCGCTCCGCCGGCGACCTCGCTCTCGGCGACCACCACCCGCGAGCCCTCGGCGATGAGGCCACCCCACGGCCCGTACCACACCCCTCCGGCGGCGCCTTGCACGGTGGCCAGCCCACGCGCGCGGGTGCGCACCAGCAGCAGCGCACTGTTGCGGCAGGTGATGCCCGGCCCGGCGCCTGTGAATCGCATGCCGCCGAACCAGCCGTAGTAGGTGGCCCCGGCATCCAGCTGACTCTCCCCCACGGTGACCTGCGCACACTCCTCGACGCGCAGCGCCGGTCCGTCCATCGAGCCGCCGTTCTGGATCCGCTCCAGGTGGATCGTGCCTGCCGAGCCCCGGCAGACGATCGGGCGTCCGCCCTGGTAGTAGGGCCCACTCGGGCGCAGGACGAATCCCTTGACCACCATCCTGCGGCCGCCCGGGATCCCCGTGATCGTGAGGCCCGCCGTGAGCGTCACGGGTGTCGCGGACTCGCTCACCAGGGTCAGCGCCTTGGCGATCGTGACGTCCAGGATGTCGCCGGCGCTGCGGACGACGATCGTGTCACCCTGGCTCGCCGCCGCGACCGCCTCGGCGATGGTCCGGTAGTCGGACCCCGCGCCACCGCCTGCATCCACGCGCCAGGTCCGCTGCGCGGCGCCGGGAACCGCGAGGCTGCAGAGGAAGAGGCCGAGGAGGAGGGTGGGGAGCGACGGGTTCAGGTCCATGGTTGCACCGTTCCTGGGGCCGATCCGGCCGCAGCGGGACGCCCATCAGGCCCTTGTCCAGCCTCGAACCGCGGCGGGCATCGTACGGGCACGTGTCGAGGGCGTCGATCCGCCCGGACGCTTCGGCGGCGGGAGGCAGGCATCGTCGCGCGGCCCGCCCACCGATCCGGCGACCGCGCCAGGGACTCCACGCCCTGGACGTGGCCGCCAGGACTCAGCGGGCTGTGGCCGCGGCCTGTTTCGCCGCCTCCAGGCACTCGCGCAGCACCTTGTCCATCTCCGGCCCGCCGTGGCTCTTGTGCCGGATCACGCCCTCGTGATCGATCACGTACACGGTCGGCCAGCCGGTCACCTTCCATGCCTTGCTGATGGGTCCGCTGGTGCCTTGCGGTCCGTTCCAGAAGGAGCGCCAGGTGATCCGCTCCTCGGCGAGACGCGGCCTGAGCTTCTCCTTGTCCGCATCGCTGTTCACACCGATCAGGGCGAAGGGCTCGTTCTTCCACTCTTCCACGAGCGACCGCTCGTGCGGGTACATGGCCCGGCAGGGCCCTCACCAATCGCCCCAGAAGTCGAGGAGCACCACCTTGCCGCGGTACTCACTGAGCTTGAAGCGCGCGCCGTCGAGGTCTTCGCCCTCGATCTCCGGCGCAGGCAGGCCCGGCTCGAGGGTCTCGGCCTCGTAGAGCAGGTCCGCGGCCAGGCCCTGCAGCGAACGCTGGGTCGAGCCGGCCAGCACCTCCTTCAGGTCGGCGATCGCGCCCTGGCGCAGTGCCTCCGAGCGCTCGCGGGCGCGCGTGCCCACGTGCATGGTGGCACGGGTGAAGCGGGCCTGCATCCGCACCTCCAGGTCCGGGTTCTTCTCGATCACCTGCGCCGCCCAGGCGCGCGCGCGCTCCGTGCCGATCTTGCTGCCCAGGGTGCCGAGGCGCGCGACCGCGCGGCCGATCCGCGGATCGGTGACGTGCTGCTCCATCAGCGTGGTCAGCGCGCTCGCTCCCAGGTCCGCATTGGCGTTGCCGACCATCCAGACCAGATACGGCACGGCCTCGGGCGTGCCGGCATGCTCTGCGGCCTTGGCGGCGAAGCGCGGCCCGAAGACCAGGGCGGGGTTCTGGGCCAGGAGCTTCTTCAGGGCCTCCTGGTCCTTGGCCTGGCTCGCGGCGCGCAGGGCCTCGTTGTGGCGGGCGCGGGCCGCGGCGAACTCCTGTTCCAGGTCGGGTTGCGGCGGGCTCGTGGGCCGGGACTCCTGGGTCTGCGCCGCCGCGACGCCGGCCAGGAAGATGGGGATGAGGTAGTGGGATAGGCCTCGCATGGTTCCTCCGGGGCGCGGGCATCGTAGCGCGGGGACCCACGCGGCGGGGCGCGCCGGGACGAGGCGACCTTCAGCCAACCTCCTCCACCACCGCGTCGAACACTCCGCGCAGATACACGTAGTACTCCAGGAGCGTGGGGGTGCGCCCGCCCTCCTCCAGCCTACGGACCAGGCCCGAGCCGGGGGCGAAGTTGTGGCGGTGGTTGGCCTCGATCGGCGCCACGGCGGCCGAACCGTCGTGGACGCGCTGCAGGACGTCCAGGGCACCCATCGCCCCCTGCTGGTGCGCGAGATAGAGCAGGAACGAGTCCGTGCTGACGCCGCGCAGGTCCGCGCTGCGCGCCAGCAGGTCGGCGAGACGGCGGTGCTGGAGTTCGGCGAAGCGCGCCCCGGCCGCGACGTTGCTGCGCCAGTCCGCGCGCACTTCCTCCAGCGTCGTGCCCACGTCGGCGCAGGCCGCGGCGCCTAGCTGGAAGAGCCCGGAGTAGCCGAAGCGGTTGACGCCCACGTCGACGCGCGCCGCCGACTCGATCGCGACGATCCGGCGCAGGTCCTGCACCGTCACGCGCGTCAGGCGCTCCGCGGCCTGCTCCAGCGCCCGCTGCAGCTCGCGGTCCGTGGCGAGGCGCGCGGCCGCACCCCGCGCCGTGGCGGCCCAGAGGTCGCGCGCCCGCTCGTAGACCTCGCGCAGGGACAGGGGCGAGCCCGGCGAACGCTCGTCCCACGCGAAGACGCTCTGCAGATCGAGCACGTCCGGGGCGAACTCGCCGTGCGGCCCGCGAGCCGCGCGGCCCGCGCGGGCGGCGAGCACCAGGAGCAGCGCGAGCACGACGAAGCCGGCCGCGCCCACGAACCAGCGGCGTTCGCGCCGCGGCGCCCGCCGGGTCCAGCGCGGGCGCCAGCGGTCCAGCGCGGCGCGCGCTGCACCGCCCAGCGTGCGCCGCACGCGCGGCCACTCCCGCCGCACCCACTCACCGGACCGCATGGCAGCATGTGAGAGGAGCCCCGCGCGTACCTCAAGGGCGGTGGGGCTCAGCGACCCAGCGCCTGCAGGCGGCGGCGCGCCAGCTCGCGCTGCAGCGGCGCCGACCAGCGTGTCGACTCGTCGTCCGCAGCCGTGCTGGCGAGCCGCCATTGCGCGACCGCCGCTTCGGTCTGACCGGAGGAGTACAAGGCGTCGCCGAGGAACAGATGGTTCACGACCAGTGGCGCGACCTCGACCGCCCGGGCCAGGCTCCGGCGCGCCTTGGCCGCGTCGCCGTACGGCCAGGGCGCCTTCGCCAGGAAGCGCCCCTCAAGGCGCAGCGGCGCGGCGTGATCGTGCTCGGGATCGATCTGGACCGCCGCAGCGATCGAGTTGGACAGCTTCGGCCCGAGGCCGGCGAAGAGCGACCGGGTGGGTCCGTTGGCCCAGGCGATCAACGACACGTGCAGCGCGACCTGCAGGCGGACGGCCACGTCGTCCTCACGCTCCTCCAGGGCGTGCTCGGCCAGCTCGCGGCCTGCCCGGCACAGCGCGAGGATCTCGGTGCGCACGCCCTCCTGCAGCTCGTCCTCGGCCAGGAGCACCACATCGATGCTGCGCGCGGCGAGGGCGTCGAGGCGCGCCACGACCGCACGCTGCAGGCGCAGGTCTGCAGCCTGGAAGAGGCGCTGCGCCGCCGCCCGGGCCGCATCGGGGTCGTGGGGAGCGGCCCGCGCCCGCTCGACCGCCGCGGCGGCGAGACGGTCGAGCTCCGCGAGCGGGTCGATGGCTTCGCCCGGCCGCGTGGCCGTGCCCGGCCGCGTGGCCGCCGCCAGGACCTGCTCGAGCGGCGGAGAGCTCAGCGCGCAGCCGGTGCCAGCCAGGCAGGCCGCGAGGAGCAAGGCAGCACGTGCGCGCAGGCGTGCACCTCCGGGACCACTGGCACCGTCCGCCATGGCGCCGCCGAGTCCTGCTAGAGCTCGATCCGGAACAGCGCCGAGTCGGCCTCGGCAAAGCCCTGCTTCTTGTAGAAGCCACGCGTGTAGCTGTCGCGCTTGCGGCTGGTGTGCAGCTCGATGCGCTTCGCCCCCAGGCCCTTGGCGTGGTCCCTGGCCCAGGCCAGCAGCGCCTTGCCCGTTCCCTTGCCGCGCGCGGCGTCCGCCACCACCAGTTCGTCGATCAGCAGCTGGTCGCCGCCCAGGCGCAGCGTCGGCTGGCGCGTGCAGCAGAGGAAGCCCAGGATCTTCCCGTCGGCCTCGGCCACCACCAGGGAGCGGTACTCCGCCACCAGGATGTCGGCGAACACGCGCAGGAACGCCTTGGCCTCCACCTTCGGGTAGCCGAGGTCGGCGAGCAACGCGTGCACCGCGTCACGGTCCTCGGGTCGCACAGGACGGATCGTCACCATCACGGGAAGGCTAGCGTCCGGGGCGAGGCTCGGCACTGGCAGGACCGGGACGGTTCAGCCCTCCCCGTCCTCGCGCGCCCGCTGCTCCTCGGCGCACTCGCCCCCGCCACACGCGCAGACGCCGCAGCGGCTCAGGCGACGGCCGGCAGCGGGGTCCCGGCGGGCCACCCAGCGCTGCACCCAGAGCCACAGCGCGCAGAGGAGCGCGAGTCCGAGGATGGCGATCAGGTGGCGGAGCATCGGCGGTTCCGGTCAGGTCCGGGTGTGCGGGTACGGGCATTCCATCGGGGCCGCCACCCGCGGGTCCTTAGCGGTTGAAGGGCTCGGCACGCCGCACCAGTTCGGCCAGGCCGGGTTCGGCTGGGTTCAGGGGCTTGCCGGGGTGGATGCAGCGCGAGGGGCACTTCTCGGCGGCCTGCACGAGCTGGCGGAACGTCCCCGCGCGCGGGTCGCCGATCCGCGCCTGCTTGTTCGCGTTGTAGACGAAGAGCAGGGGGTTGAGGTTGACGCAGTCGTTGCAGCTCGAGCAGCGTGCCGTGTCGATCCACGGCTCCTCGATCTCCGGGGCGGCAGCCGCCGCCGGAGCAGGGGCAGGAGCGGGTGCCGCCGCGGGCGCCGCCGCAACTGCCGGCGCCGCGAGAGCGCCCTGCGCCGCGGGGGGCGGCGCGTCCGGGGCGAGCGCCACCGGCTCGATCTGCAGGAGCATGCGCGCGAGTCGCTGCATCGCCACGCCGGTGGTCTCGGCGCGCGCACGCTCGAGCTCCTTGGCGTGCTCGGCGAGCAGAGCCTCGCGCTCCTGGCGCGCCTGCGCGGCGGCCTCCTCGTGGGCCCGCTGCACCGCCTCGCGCACGTGCTCGTTGCGCACTCCGGCGAGCTCCTGCAGCGTGCGCCAGAAGCGCAGGCGGTCGCGGCACGCCTCGACCAACGCGCGCGCCGGCACCGCCCGGTGCAACACCTGCTCCGCGTCGGCCACCCACACGTAGGGCAGGCGGCGGACCGCGTGCTCGGCATCCAGGCGCAGGTATTCGTCCACGGCCACCAGCTCGTCGGCGGTGGCGCCGTCGGGCACCAGGGTGAAGAGCGGCGCGAAGCGCGGCTCCAGCACCGCGAAGTCCACGAACGTGAACGGCAGCGTGAGCTTCGCCGCGTTGCCGTCGGCGCCCAGGCACTGCAGCTCGGCCACCGGCCACTCGTCCGCGGGCGCGGGGTTGTTGGCCAGGTCGAAACGCCGAGCCCAGGTCTCGCCGGCCTCGGGGTCGTAGTGGCAGAGCGGCAGGGCGCGGCCTTCGATCGCCGCGCCGGCGTGCAGGAACGCGCCCAGTGCCGGCACCTGACCGTCCGCGTCGAGGCCGCTGTGCACGACGTGCAGCGCGGGACGCGCACCGTGCAGCGCCCGCTGGAATCCCGCCAGGAGGTGGCGCGGCCGTGCGGCGCTCGATTGCTGCACGTAGACCTCGCGGTGCGCGATGCCGAGGTAGGCCAGTTCGAGGCGGGGAGCACCGAGCACCTCGCGCTCCCCGGTGCCGGGGTCGCGCGCCGGGGATTCGAGCACCAGCACGTGGACGGCGCGGCCGGAGTGCAGGAGGCGGGTGAGCGCGCGCAGGCCGTCGCGCGCGAGCGTGGCGGCGTGCACGACCGCGGCGATCACCGGCAGCGTGTGCAGCTCCTCGCGGGTGCAGTCGAAGAGGTCGAGGGCCGCGACCAGCGGCTCGTGGCGCGCTGGCTCGAACGCCCCGCGGACCTCCAGGTCGGCCACGCGCAGGGCGCGTGCCAGGGCCACGAGGCGGCCGGCCTCCCGGTCGAACCGCTCGGCCGCCGCCGCGCATGGCTCGGCCGATTCGCTGGTCTCGAGCCCTGGCACGACGCTGGCACCCGCCTCGTGCACGACCACGAGTTCGGGCGCCGCCTCCCGCCGCAGGTGCTCGTCCAGCGCGGCGAGGGCGTCGGCCAGACGACCGCGGCGGCCAGGGTCGGCCGGCTGCGTGCCGCGATGCGGGCCCACCGCCTTGGCCAGCGCACCCGCGTCGAGGAAGCGCTCCGCGGCGGAGCCGAGCGATCGCTGCAGCGCCCCGCCCTCGCGCGCCTCGGTGTCCTTGCTCTCCTCGAGTCGCAGCAACCCGCGCAGGTCCTCCGCGGCGTGCTGCACGCGCTTCTTCAACGCGGGGCGGGCGCGTCGCGCACGCTCACGCGCCGCTGCCTGCAGCAGGCGCAGCGGCGTGCCCGGAGCGAGCGAGAGCAACTCGCCCTCCGGCAGGGCCGCGCAGGCCTTGGCCAGCGCCTCCTGGGCGCTCGCGGCGGGCGCCGTGGGGATCTCGAGCTGCTGCAGCATCTGCACGCCGGCGCGTTGCACCAGCGCCGCCGCGGCGGTGTCGCCGCCCTGGGCCAGGAGAGTGCGCGCGCAGCACTCCAGGCGCACCACGTTGTCGTGCAGGACGCGATCGTCGGGCACGACCCGGGCCAGGACCTCGGCCAGCACGTCGCCGAGCGGCTGGCAGCTCACGGCCTCGCCGGCTTCGCTCAAGAAGTGCGGGAACTCGTGCCGCACCCGCTCCGGGTCCCGGAACGGGGCCAGGAGCGCCGGCAGGGATCCGGCGGGCAGCGGGGTACCCGGACCGACGCCCAGATGCGCGCGGCGCAGGTGGCGCAGCACCTCGGGAGCCAGCGGGGTGCCGGCCTGCGGCAGGCGAGGGCGCGACACGGGGACGGTGCGAGCGGGGACGGGGATCACGGTACTCATGGCGCTCACACGGCGAACTTGTCGAGCTCGCGCTCCAGCGCTTTGAGCCGGTCGGCGGCGGTCAGGTCCAGTCCGGCGTTGGTGAACTCCTCGTAGCAGGGCCGGGAAGGATCGCGGAAGAGCACGCCCACGGGCAGCGGCTCGTCCTGATCGGCCAGATTGCGTGCCGCCACGAGGTCACGGGTGTCGTGTGCCTGCCGCTGCGGGAAGCCACGCAGCACGTCGGGCTCCAGTTCCGGGTTGTCGCCGCCGGTGAGGAGGAGGAGACGCGAGGGGTCCTTCTGCAGCTCGTCGAAGACCCCCGCCGTGTAGGTGGGGCAGCGCTGCAGGATGCGGACGAACGAGAAGCCGCGGTGATGGTAGGCGGCGCGCAGCACCGAGTAGAGGTGCGCGGCGTGCCAGTCCACGGTCTGGGCCACGAACGACACGTTGGCGAAGCCCAGCGTGGTCGCAGCCGGGTTGATCGGCGGGAGCCAGGCGCCCTTGGGATGCGTGTTGGTGGAGAGTCCGATCGGGCTGGTCGGCGAGGTCTGGTTCTTGGTGAGCCCGTAGACCGCGTTGTCGAAGAGCATCACCACCATGTTCATGTTGTAGCGGACCGCGTGCACCCAGTGCCCGGCACCGATCGAGCAGCAATCGCCGTCGCCCGTGGCCACGAACACGTGCAGATCCGGGCGGCGCGACTTGATCCCGCAGGCCACGGGCAGCGGCCGGCCGTGCAGGCCGTGGAAGCCGTAGGTCTTCATGTAGTGCGGGAAGCGGCTGGAGCAGCCGATGCCCGACACGCACACGGTCTTCTCCGGCGGCAGCTGCTCGTCGCGGCAGATGCGCTGCACGGCGGTGAGCACCGCGAGATCGCCGCAACCCGGGCACCAGCGCGCCGTGCCACCTTCGTAGTCCTCGAGGGTGAAGTAGCGCTCGGGGACGTCGAGTTCCCAGTCGGTCGGCAGGCCGAACATCACACACCTCCCCGCAGCGCCGCCATCCGGCGCAGGATCTCGGCATGGATCATGCCGGGCTGGATCGGCTGGCCGTACACGTTGGACCAGCAGTCGATGTCCATGAGCGTGTGGCCACGCAGCAGCGTGGCGAGCTGCGCACGCCGCCGGTTCTCCGGGGTCACATGCGGCGCGTCGGGCGCGTCGCTGTAATTGATCTCCACCGTGCACACCTGGCGGAAGCGCCGGAAGATCCCGGCGAGTCCGGGCTCCATCGGCGACAGGAAGCGCAGGTGCAGCGACGAGACCCGGTGACCCTCCTGCCGCGCCCGGTCCACGGCCTCCTCGATCGAGCCGAGGGTCGAGCCCCAGCCCACCAGCAGCAGGTCGCCCTCTGGATCGCCGTGCACCTTCGGCGGGCGCAGCGTGCCCTGCAGCACCGCCAGCTTGCGGCTGCGCATCTCGCAGCCGATCTGGTTCGAGTTGGGGTCGTAGGCCACCTTGCCCTGGCGCGTGTGCGCGAGGCCGGTGAGCACGTACTCGCCGCCGCGCTGGCCGGGGATCGGCCGCGGCGCGAGGCCGGTGTCCGCGTCCCAGTCGTAGGGCGGGACGCCCTTCTGCCACGGCGCCTGGTCGATCGGCGCCGCGAACCAGTCGGGTTGCACCTGGGGCCGCGGGATCGGCTGCACGCCGGTGGCGAGGTTGGCGTCGGTCAGCACCAGGACCGGGGTGCGGAACGCCTCGGCCAGCTTGCGCGCCGTGATCACGAAGTGGAAGCACTCCTCGATCGTGGCGGGGGCGACGATCACCTTGGGCGAGTCGCCGGGCTGGCCGTAGAGCGTGGCGAGCAGGTCGCCCTGTTCGACCTTGGTGGGCAGCCCGGTGCTCGGGCCGCCGCGCTGCACCAGCACGAGCACGAGCGGCAGCTCGGCCATCACCGCCAGGCCGAGGAACTCGGTCTTGAGGGCCAGGCCGGGACCCGACGTGATCGTGCACGCGGTCTTGCCGGCGTAGGTCGCGCCCAGCGCGAAGCCGATCGCCGCGATCTCGTCTTCGGCCTGGTGCAGGAGCCCGCCCACGCGCGGGAACGCGCCGGCGAGGTAATGCGAGGCCGACGTGGCCGGCGTGATCGGGTACATCGCCACGACCTCCATGCCCGAGGCCATCACGCCCAGGCCCGCGGCCTGGTTGCCGTTGAGCACGATCTGCTTGCCCGGCGCGAGAGTCGGCGGGATCCGGTAGCGCAGGTCCACCTGCTCCTCGGCGAAGTGGAAGCCGGCACGCACCAGCTCCTGGTTGTGGCCGATCACCTTGTCGCCCTTCTTGGCGAACACGAACGCCACCTCGTCCAGGGCCTTGTTCAGGTCGCGCCCGCAGATGCAGCAGAGCATCCCCAGGACGAACATGTTCTTGCCCACGCGCGCATCCTGGCTGATGCGCTGGCAGGCCTCCTCGAGCGGCAGCTCGCGCACGTCCAGGCCCAGCTCGCGGAACTCGCGCAACGCGGTGCCGTACTGCTGGCGCACCTCGGGACGCGGGTCCTGCGCCCACTTGTTCTCCAGCAGCACCAGCGTGCCCGGCTTGTATGCCTTCTGCTCGATGCGGCCGTAGAGCACCTGCTCGTTGAGCGCGACCACGAGGTCGGCCTCGTCGCCCATGTTGGTCACGGGCTTGCTGCCGACCCGCACCCGGATGCCGCTGGCACCCGCGCGCGAGCGCGCAGGCGGCTTGATCTCGGCGGGGATGATCTCCACCGTCCACACGCCGTTGCCCATCTTGGCCGACACCGCGCCGTAGGTCTGGCCGGCCTTCTGCGCGCCCTCGCCGGAGTCGCTGACGATCTCGACGATGTGCTCGTCCACCACCCGCGGCTCGCTGCGCTTCGCGCGCGCGGTCGCCGCGGCCACGCCACCTTGGCCACCGCTCATGTCAGTCGTCCCCCCTGCCCAGGTCGGTCCACACGGAATCCAGGAACACCTGGGTCTCCCGCTCCTCGTGGTCCTTGAGGCTGGCCAGGATCCGCCTGGCCTCGGCATGCGCCTGCTTCGCCGCCACGCCCTTCTCCACGGCGGCGCGCAGATCGCGTACGTCCTGGAGCAGCGTCTTGTGGTCCGCCTGCATCGCGCGCACCGCCGCGATGAACTCCGGCGAGCGCGTCTCGATGCCCTCGTGGGCACCGCCGAGGGACTCCTCGCGCTGGAAGTGGCTCTCCAGGAGGGGCTGCAGCTCGGCCAGGGTCGCGGCCAGGGCGTTGAGGTCCTTGGATCGGCCGAGGACCTGCGCGAGCTCCTCGATGCGGCGATGCTCGGCGAGGATCCGCTCGCGCGTCGCCTTGGTCGGGTCTGGTTTCTTGGTGCGCTTCATGGGGCTCTCTGGCTGGAGCCTGGACGCACCGGGCAGGGTGCTGGCGGTCCCGCGGTGCGGAACGAAGCACCACTCCGCATCCTGCCTTCTGTGGTCTGGCCCCCGCGCTGGCGTGGTTCGAAGAACGGCTGAGTGCCGAGGCACGAAGGAGAAGCTCGCGTCACCTTCGTTGTTTCAATGCGGCACGCCAGCGCGGAGAGGGACTCTTCCGTGCGCGGGAGGAATCAGTCCGCGGACCGGTGAGCGGGATCCTGGGCCACCCGGATCGTAGGGACTCCTGCCGGTGGGGTGTCCGCGCGCTCCGGCGCCACCGGTCCGTAGGCCCCGCGGGATCCAGGTGGCCAGCCTCGGCAGCCAGGGTCCGGCGGACCCCGTGCGACCCGGCGGCCGCCGGCCAGGGCCCCCGGAGACCGGCGGTGTCACCGGCTCTGGTGGACCGGGCCGCGGGGCCGGGTCGGAGCCGCCGGCGGCGTGGATTCCTGGAGTTTCACCCGGCGTTCGCCATGATCCCGCGCAACCTGGTCCCAACGGACGTGGCGGCGTGTGCGGATCGGCCCTTCGCCTGGCTCGGAATCCGGCGCCTCGTCCTCCCTCTCTCCAACCTCCGCGCCGAACCATGCACAAGTTCCTGCTTGCTCTCGTCCTGTCCACGGCAGCCGCGTCGGCCCAGACGACCGGCGTGCCGTTCGTGAACGACCTGGCCATCCGCCTGCCCCCCACCTACGTGCCGCAGGGCAGCGGCACCACCTCGTGCAACAACCTCGGTTTCGTCCCCGGGGCGCCGTTCCCGGTCTTCTACGACGTCACCGCGGTGGGCTCGACCGCGGTCGTGCTGATGCTGGGCTTCGTCGGCTGCACCCCGGCGGGCATCCCGTTCCTGCCCTCGCAGCCGGTCGGTTGCGCGGGTCCACCGGCCGGCACGCCGCTCACCAACCTCTGGTTCTCGGTCAACTTCGGCGGCGGCAGCCCCTTCCCGGTCCCCGGCATCATGAGCAGCGCCGGCATGGCGCGGTGGAACTTCACCGTGCCGCCCGGCCCCGCGAGCATGTGGGCGCAGGCCGTGCTCCTGGACCCGTGCTCGTCCTGGGGCTTCAAGTTCACCCAGGCCCTGGGCTTCTCCTGGTGACCCGCCGCGGCGCGGCTCAGCGCCGCCGCGCCCGCGCGGCGCGCAGCGCCGCGTCGGCCTGCACGAGCCCGGCCCCATAGGTGGTGTCGGGCCCCTCGGGTCCGAGGTCCTGGGCCGTGCCGGTCAGGAGCTCGGCGAGTTCGAAGGCCGTGAGTTCGGGCTCCACCGACCACACGAGGGCGGCGACACCCGCGACGTGCGGCCCGGCGAACGAGTTGCCGCGCGGCCCGGTGATCAGACCGGTGCCGTTGCCCAGGTCCTGGAGGATCCTGGCGTTGGGAAACGCCAGCCGGCCCCACACCGGGATGTCCGAGTTGCACGCGGTCAGGTCCGGCTTGCGCAGCGGCGCCGACGCCGGGTGGTCGTCGTAGAAGCGCACGCCGCTCCAGAGCACCGGGCCTTCGCTGCCGAACGCCGGCCGCGTGCCGTCGGCGCCGATTCCGGCGACGGCGAGGACGCAGGGGATGTCCTTGGGCACCGCGATCTGGCGGTTCGCAGGGTGCGAGCGGCCGAAGTTGCCGGCCCCGCCGAGGGAGAGCACCCCGAGCGCTGCCAGATGCTCGTGCGCGGTGCGGTACACGCCCCGGTAGTGGCCCAGCTCCTCGTCGATCCACATGTAGCTCATCGAGAGCACGTCGGCGCCGTGGCGCGCGGCGTACTCGTACGCGGCGAGCTGGCCGCCGCCGCGCAGGACCATGAGGGATGCCCGCGGCGCCACTCCGGTGACGGTGCGCGGCGTGCCGTGGGGCCGCCCCGCGATGATGCTCGCGCACATCGTGCCGTGCGGACGCTCGCCGTCGCCCAGGCACTCGGGGGAGTCCGCGGCGAAGTCGTAGCCGAACACGTCGTCGACGTAGCCGTTGCCGTCGTTGTCGCGGCCGTCGAGCGTCTCGCCCCGGTTGCGCCACAGCGCGGGCACGAGCGGCGGCAGCGGCAGCAGCCCCGTGTCGAGCACCGCCACCACCACGCCCGCGCCGGTGGCACCGTGGTCGCGCCACGCAGCGTCGGCGCGCACCTTCTTCAGATTCCAGGGCACGTCGAGTCCGTCGGCCGAGAACGGGCCTTCCACGAGCGCGTCGCGCTTCGCCAGGGTCCCGGCGAGTTCGCCGCGACCCGCAGTCGCACGGCGCCCCCGGCCGCCGGCCCCGGCGCGGCCTTGCACCAGGCCGCTGGGACCGCGCTGGCGATACACGAATCCCACCTCCTCCATCGCTGCGAGCCGGGCACAGGCAGCCGCATCGGCGAAGGCGGCGAAGCCGTTCACGATCCAGAAGCGCGTGACCTCGCGCAGGTGGCCGCCGGCTTCCAGGCTGCCGACCGCCGCGCGCACCGCGGCGAAGCTGCGCTCGGCACGCGCCTGCAGGTCGGCCAG
>JADLFX010000084.1 GCA_020849665.1 Planctomycetota bacterium
GCCCGCCCCTGTGGATCCACGCAGCGCCCGCGGACGACGGCGGGTGCGGGCTCCACGGGGGGGACTCCGTCCCGCACCACCTCTGCGCGGCTCGCCGGGCCTGGATCCGGCGCCCCGTGCGTGGCGGCCGCGGCCAGCATGGATGGGCCCGAAGCGGATGCGGGCACGGGCGCCGCGGTCTGCGTCCCGGCCGATGGCGGCACGAAGGGCCCATCGCCCGAGGCGGACCAGAGCCACCATGCGCCGGCAGCTGCGATTCCGAGGACCACCAAGGGTGCCAGCTTCGCGCGCATCACCGGATCTCCATCCCGCCCGCCGTCACGGTGCCTGCCGTGGCGGCGCTTGCGTGCAGGGCCCTCAGGATCCCCCGTCGGGGCCGGCAAGGGAAGGACCCGCACGGTGCGACGGGGGCCATGGGCCGCATGCGCCCGACCGGGTGGGAGACACCGAGTGCCGGGGACTCATGTCCGACCCGGGCGGTGCCGCGCTTGGGCCAGAGAACCCTGAAGGAATCGCGGCGGGGTCGTGCGCGCCCGCGCGCCATGGGGGGAGCCATGAGCCCGCACCTCCTGCTTCCCGCGGCCCGTTCGTCCCGGAACCTGCTCCCGGCCGTCCTCGCCGCCGTCTGCGCGGTCGCGTCGGTCTCCGCACAGACCCTGGTCCGCGACTTCTCGCCGCCGGTCGTCACGCAGCCCTCCAGCAACCCCGGCCTCGCCGTCATCCTTGGGGGCATCGCGTACTTCACGGCCAACGACGTGCTCGGCACCGAGCTGTGGCGGAGCGACGGCTCGCTCGGCGGCACGTACCGGGTGAAGGACCTCAACCCGGGCGCCGCGTCGAGCGACCCGGACGAACTGATCGTGGCGGGCGGGCTGCTCTTCTTCAGCGCCGCCATCGGCGGGCATGGGCGCGAACTCTGCGCCAGCGACGGCACGGCGGCGGGCACGCGGATCGTGCGCGACCTCCGTGTGGGATCCGATGTGGGGGCGCAGCCGCGCCACCTCGCCGTGTTCCAGGGCAGGGTGTGGTTCGCGGCCGACGACGGGGTGGCGGGGGAGGAGCTCTTCGTGAGCGACGGCACGACCGCGGGCACGGTGCGCGTCCTGGACCTCGCGCCTGGCGGTGCCGGAAGCGCGCCGCAGGATCTGATCGCCTGGAACGGCAGGCTCTGGTTCACGGCCCAGGACGCGCGCGGCCGCGAGCTGTGGAGCAGCGACGGCACGGCGGCGGGTACCCAGCTCCTCGTCGACTTCCTGCCGGGGGCTGCGAGCTTCGCGCCGCAGGAGCTCACCCCCGCCGGACCACAGCTCTTCTTCAGCGCCGCGGAGAGCGGCGCCGGCCGCGAGCTCTACGCCACCGACGGCACGGCCACAGGCACGCGACGCGTCGCCGACCTCCAGCCGGGCGCGACGGGCTCCTTCCCGCGCTGGTTCGTGGGGCTGGGCGCGTCGGTCGTCTTCGAGGCCAACGACGGGGTGCACGGCGGGGAGCCCTGGTGCTCCGACGGCACGCCGGCGGGCACGTTCCTCCTGCGCGACGTGAACCCCGGCGCGCCCACGTCGCAGTCGACGGAGTACACCCGGGGAGCGGGCGGCGGCCGGGTGTTCTTCGCCGCTGCCAACGCGAGCGGCCGCAGCCTCTGGGTCACCGATGGCACGGTCGCGGGCACGCTGCAGGTCCTGCCCGGCCTGATCCAGGTGGGCAACCTTGGCACGGGGCTGGGTGGGATCGCGTGCGCCGCGCAGACCGCCAGCAGCGGGGCGACCCTGTGGGTCTCGGACGGCACCGCGGCCGGCACGCGGGCCGTGCCCGGCGCGCCGCGGCCGTCGTTCGTGAGCGCCTACGGCAATCGCGTGCTGTTCCGCGGCGGCGACAACTCGACCGGGCAGGAGCTCTACGTGTCCGACGGCAACGGCGCGGCTCTCGTGCGCGACCTCACGCCCGCGATCGGCAGCACCGAGTTCGGCAACTTCACCGACGCACGGGGCAGCCTGTTCTTCTCGCCGAACTTCGCGACGGGCTGGGTGCCGTGGATCTCGAATGGGACGCTGCCGGGGACCCTGGAGCTGAATCCCGGCCTGGGCAACCCGCGCTCGGCCCTGTGGTGGAACGGCGGCGTGTGGTTCGTCGCGTCGACGCCCACGACCAGCTTCGAGCTGTGCCGCTCCGATGGCACCGGCAGCGGCACGAACCTGGTCCTCGATCTCTTCCCGGGCACACAGACTTCGTCGCCGGCGGATCTCACGCCCACGACGGGCCCGCTCTTCTTCACCGCGGCGGTCGCGGCGGGGCGCGAACTCTGGAGCACGGACGGCACCCTCGCGGGGACCCGGGCCTTCGATCTGCAGCCCGGCACCGGAAGCTCGCGGCCCGCGTACCTGACCGCGTTCGGGAACCGCTGCGTGCTCGCCGCCGACGACGGCTCGTCGGGCGCCGAGCCGTGGATCAGCGACGGCACACCTGCGGGCACGCTCCGCCTGGGCGACCTGATGCCGGGGGGCGGTGCCAGCTCGCCCGCGGAGTTCACCGTGTCCGGTCCGCGCGTGTTCTTCACCGCCACGCTCCCCGGAGTGGGGCGCGAGCTCTGCGTGAGCGACGGCACGCCCGCCGGCACCGGCCTCTTCGCGGACCTGCTGCCCGGCGCGGGCTCGTCGAGTCCCGACATGCTCGTGGCCTGCGGCCCGCTGCTCTTCTTCCGGGCCGCCGTGCCGGGGCTCGGCAGCGAACTCTTCGTCAGCGACGGCACCGTGGCCGGGACGCGGATGGTGCTCGAGTTGGGTCCGGGCGCGCTCTCGGCGCAGATCGGCGCCACGGCCGGCATGCACGGCAGGCTGCTCTTCACGCTCGACGACCAGGTGCACGGCCGCGAGCTGTGGGTCTCCGACGGCACCGCGCCGGGGACCCGGATGGTGCTCGACCTCCTGCCCGGCGCGGGCCATGGAGTGGTGCGCGACGCGCTGGTGCGCGTGCCCGGCAGCGACATCGTCGTGTTCGCGGGCGCCGACGGCGTGGACGGGCTGCAGCTGTGGACCAGCGACGCGAGCGCCGCGGGCACGCGCCGTCTCGGCCGCATGGGCGGCGGCGCGGGATCGGGCGCCAGCGTGCTCGCGCAGCTCCAACCGGTGGGGGACCGGCTCTTCTTCGTCGCCGGAGTGGAGGGCGCCGGCGGCGAAGAGCTCTGGGTGGTGCCGCTGGCGCCGCCGAACGCGGCCTTCACCCGCACCTACGGGGACGCACGCTGCCCGGGCTCGCTCGGGATCGCCCCGCGGATCCTCGCCGTGGGCCAGCCGCGCCTGGGCAACGCGGGCTTCGCCGTGGATCTGGTGGCGGCGCGAGCCTCCAGCCTTGCGGTGCTGCAGGTGGGGGCCGCGCCGGCGGAGATCGGTCTCGCCGGCTGCACGCTCCTGGTCGCCCCGCCGTGGGTCGTCCTGCCACCCGTGCCGACCGACGTGCGGGGCCGGGCGCGCACGCCGCTCGGGATCCCCGCGGATCCCTCGCTCGTGGGGATCGTGTTCCACGGCCAGTACGCGGTGCTCGATCCGGGCGGCAGCCTGCTCGGTGGATTGGCACTGAGCGATGGCATCGAGGTGCGCGTGGGAGGCTGAGTGACCGCCCTCCGCGTGCCACCGCGCCGGCGCCGGACGGCGCGGCGCCCATGCCATAATCGCGGCATGGGCACGACGGTCCCGGGGCCGGATGCGGACGCGAACCCGCCCGGCGCGGAACACTTCGCCGCGGTCGAGCGCGAGCTGCACGGGATCGCCGCGCGGCTGCTGCAGGGCGAGCGCACCGGTCACACGCTGCAGCCGACGGCGCTCCTGCACGAGGCCTGGCTGCGCCTCGCGGGCGCGCGTCTGCCGTGGCGCGACCGGGCGCACTTCGTGCAGGCCGCGGCGTCGTCCATGCGCCGCATCCTGGTGGAGCACGCGCGCGCCCGTGCCGCCGAGAAGCGCGGCGGTGGCGCGCAGCGGGTGACCCTGGCCCCGGAGCTGCTGGAGTGCGCTGCGGGCCCGGGCGACGTGGTGGCGGTCGACGAGATCCTGCGGCGCCTCGCCGCCCTCGACCCGGAGCTGGGCCGGATCGTCGAGCTGCGGGTGTTCGGCGGCCTGGCGCACCCCGAGATCGCCGAAGTCCTGCACACCTCGCTGCGCACCGTCGAACGCGGCTGGCGGCTGGCGCGCGCGTTCCTGCAGCGCGAGCTGGGGGGCGGCGATGGACACTGAGCGCTTCGCCGCCCTGCGGCGCGTGTTCGACGCGGCGCTCGATCACGCGGCGGACGCGCGGGCAGGGTTCGTACGCGCCTCGTGTGGCGGCGACGCGGCCCTCGCGGAGGAGGTCCTGGCGCTCCTCGACGCGGACACGAAGGCCTCGGCCACGGTCGCGCTGGTCGACGCGCCGGGGCAGGTGCTGGCAGCCGTGCACGACCTGGTGGGCCAGGATCTGGCCGGCTTCCGCATCCTGCGGCGGATCGGCTCCGGCGGCATGGGCACGGTCTACGAGGCGCGCCAGGAGCGGCCCAGCCGGCTGGTGGCGTTCAAGACGCTGGCGGTGAGCCTGACCAGCGAGCGGGCGCGCCGGCGCCTGGAGGACGAGGCCGAGATCCTGGCACGGCTGCGGCATCCGGGGATCGCGCAGGTGCTGGAGGCGGGGACGTTCCAGCTCGGCGCCGACCGGGTGCCGTGGTTCGCGATGGAGCTGGTGGAGGACCCGCGGCCGATCGATCGCCACGTCCGCGAGGCCGGCAGCGACGCCCGCGCCATCGCCCGGCTCCTCGTCGCGGTGTGCGCGGCCGTGCACTCGGCGCACCAGCGCGGGGTGATCCACCGCGACCTCAAGCCCGCCAACATCCTGGTCGACCGCCACGGCCAGCCCAAGGTGATCGACTTCGGCATCGCGCGCGTGGTCGGTGCTGCCACGGCGCGCACCACGCGCACGGGCGAGATCCTGGGCACCCTCGCCTACATGAGCCCCGAGCGGCTGGAGCAGGGCCAGGGCGAGGACACCGCCTCCGACGTGTATGCGCTCGGGGTGGTGCTCTACGAGCTGCTCGCCGGGCGCCCGCCCTTCCCGATCGACGGCCTGCCGCCGGCACGCGCGATCGACGTGCTGCGCGCCAGCGAGCCCGTGCCGCCGTCCCGCGCCGGGGGCCCGGTGGCCGTGCCGCGCGAGCTGGACTGGATCACGCTGCGGGCGATCGCGCGGCTCCCTGCCGAGCGCTACGCGTCGGTGGCCGAACTGGCGCAGGACCTCGAGCGCTTCCTCGGCGACGAGCCGGTCGCCGCGGGCCCGCCCAGCGCGACCTATCGCCTGCGCAAGCTGGCGCGCCGGCATCGCCTCGCGCTGGGCGCGGCGGCGGCGGTGTTCCTTGCGGTCGTGGCCGGCGCGGTGGTCGCGGCCGTGGGCTGGAGCCGCGTGGCGGAGGCCGAGCGCAGCGCCCGGCGCGAGGCCGACACGCTGGCGCAGGTCAACGCGTTCCAGGAGCGCATCCTGCGCGGCGCGTACAGCCACGTGAAGGGCCGCGACGTGCGCCTGGCCGACGTCGTGGACGCCGCCGCCGCGGACCTGCGGGACGAGCCCTTCGCCGATCCCGCGGTCGAGATCGGCTACCGCCTCTCGCTGGGCATCTCGTTCCTCGGCCTCGGGATGCTGGACCGCGCGGAACAGGAGTTCCTGCGTGCCCGTGCGCGGATCGCGGCAGACGGCGCGGCGCGGCACGACGCCGCGGCCATCGCCATCGGCAACAACCTCGGGCTCCTGTACGAGGACCTCGGCAGGTTGGACGCTGCCGAGGCCGAGCTGCGCGACTCGCTGGCGCGGCGCGTCGTGCGCTACGGCGCCCAGCACCGCGAGACCGCGCTCGCGCGGCACAATCTGGCCTCGGTGCTGTTGAAGCGCGGCGCGACGGAGGAGGCGTTGGCTCTGGCGACCGAGGCCGCGGGCGTGCTCCAGCGTGCGTCCGGCGCGGCGAGCGCGGAGGCGATCAGCGCGCTCACGTCCAAGGCCATGGCCCTGGCCGCGGCCGGCAGGATGGACGAGGCCGACGCGGCGTTCGCGGCCGCGCACGCCGCCGCCGAGCAGCACCTGCACCCCGACCATCCTGGCCGCCTCGCCACGGCGAGTTCGCGGGCCGCACACCTGCGCCGCCGCGGCCGGCTCGAGGAGTTCGTGCGGGTCACGGAGTCGATCGTGGCGGCGCGCGAGCGCGTGCTCGGCCCCGCGCACCCCCAGACCCTCGTGGCTCTGAACAACCTCGCGGTGGCGCACATGGATCGTGCCGAGTACCCCGCGGCCGAGGCCACGCTGCGCCGGATCCAGGCCGCGCGCGAGGCCGCGGGGATCGTGGACGGGTTCGAGTACATCGCCACCGGCCAGAACCTCACCGTGTCGGTGCGCCGCCAGGGACGTGCGGTCGACGCCGAGGCGCTGGCCTCGGCGCTGCGCGGCAAGGCCGAGCGCAGCCTGCCGTCCGGCAACTGGTTGCGCGGCGTGGTCCTCAAGGAGCATGGCGCCTGCCTGCGCGAGCTGCGCCGGCACGCGGAGGCGGAGCCCTCGCTGCTGCAGGCCCACGCGATCCTGAGCGCGGCGGTGGGATCTGCGGACGCGCGCACCCAGAAGGTCGTGGACGAACTCGTCCTGCTCTACGAGGCGACGGGGCGTCCGGCCGAGGCGGCACAGTGGGCCGCGCGGCGGCCCGCCGGCAGATGAGGCGGCCGGGCCCCGGGCACGGCGGCAGGGGCGGGCGGGTGACGCGGTCGCGGCCGCCCGCGAGAATCCGTGCGGCTGCCCTTCGATCCGTGGGCCGGGCCCGGCTGCCGCCGCGGCGCCGTGCCTGCCGCGACTCCAGAGCCCGTGGCTTCGCATGCCGGACGACGACGCGCACGAGTCCCCTGACTGCGGCCCCGGGACGCCCCCGACCGGCGCGGCTTCGCGCACGGCACCCTGCGGCACTGCGGCGCTGGCGTTGCCGGCGGCGCGGTCCCGCGCGCTGCGCTGGCTCTGGGCGGGAGAGGCGCTGGCGCTGCTGTGGCTCGCGGCCACGCGCGTCACGGGCTACGAGCGCTTCGTCGATCTCCACCTCTGGGACGAACTCGCCTACCTGTGGGATGGCCGGGATCTCCTCGGGGCCGGGGTCTGGCCCGGGCTGGCGGACAGCCCGCTCTACAGCGTCGCCTACGGGCTGCTCGCCTTGCTCCCGGTCCGCGGCCACGTCCCGGACCTGATGTTCCTGGCCTGCGCGGCGGGCGCGCCGCTGGCGCTCTGGTGGGCGCTGCGCGCCTGCGTTCCGGCACCGCTCGCCCTGCTCGCCGGGGTCTGGCTCGCCACCTCGCCGGTCGTCCTGGAGTCCACCACGATCGGCGGCTACCCGATCCCCCA
>JADLFX010000085.1 GCA_020849665.1 Planctomycetota bacterium
GCGCGGTCGCCATCGGCGAGACGATCGGCCTCTATCGCGACTGGCCGGTGTCGAAGGGCTGCACGCCCCCCTACGTGCCGGTGTGGGTGGAGGCGATGGTGAAGCGGAAGGCCTGAGCCGGGCCGCGCGGGGTCCCGAGCGCCGGCTGCGCCAAGGGCCACGCTTCGGTCCTGGGTCGAAGCCGAAGTGCGTGCGGGCGGGCGGCCGCCCTGGTGCCTGCGCACGGAAGGGCGGGGCCGCGCGACGGCTCCGCACGCGCAGGCGCGTCAGGGCGCGCAGGGTATTCTCGCCCGCCCAGCGCCCGATCCACACCGCTCGTCCCGAACTCGTGCGCGACGGCGGCTCACAGCTGCCGGATCCACGCACGGAGGATCTTCTGCAGCGCCGCCTTCCGTTCCTCGATCTCGGCGCCGCGGCCCACGGTCACGAGGCAGCGCTCCTTCGCCAGCCAGCGCACCATGCCCAGCGGGTCCTCGATCCGCATGCCCGCAGTGGAGTCGTCCTTCACCTTGGCGCCCCGGTGCAGGATCAAGTGCACCTGCTCCGTCGATCGCAGGTGGATCGTGGCGAAGTACTCCTCGGTGCGGAAGCTCGGCGCGTTCCACTTCACGCCTTCGCGGATCTTCGGGCTGGCACCCAGGACGATCCTGCGGACCGCCTCGATGTCCTGCTTCCGCGGATGGTCGAGAGCGCGCAGGAGCGCGACGACGCCGGGATCCTCCACCGCCTCGCTCCTCGCGTCCGCCCGCCCCCGCCCGCCGGGTCTCGCGGCGCCTTTGCGGGAACGCCGGGCGGGCGCGCGGCCCGCGGGCGTGGTCTTGCGGGCACGGGGCCGGCTCATGGCGACCCCTGCGCCCGACGGGCGCGGGCGCCGGCGTCGCGTACGGAGGCGCGGACCGTCCGCAGCGCGGCCACGTGAGGCGGGATCGGCCCGCGGGTCGGGTCCCCGCCGGCCGCCGGGATCAGGGTGCGTGCAGCCACGCACCCCATCCTGGGCGGCGCCGCGTCCGGATCAAGGGCCAGCCCGCGCGCGCCGCCGCGCGCGAGGCGCCCGGGCGGCGTGCGGAGCCGCCCGGCACGTCGCGGTCACGGCCGCTGCGCGGCGGCGAGGTCGAACCGGTCCAGGTTCATCACCTTGGCCCAGGCGGCGACGAAGTCCGTGACGAACTTCTGCTTGCCGTCCTCGCAGGCGTAGACCTCGGCGATGGCGCGCAACTGGGAGTTCGAGCCGAACACGAGGTCGACATGGGTGGCGGTCCACTGCACCTGGCCGCTCTTGCGGTCGCGCCCCTCGTAGAGCCCCCCGCCGGCCGCCGACTTCTGCCACACCGTGCCGAGGTCGAGCAGGTGGACGAAGTAGTCGTTGGTCAGGGTCTCCGGACGCTTCGTGAACACGCCGTGCCCGGCGCCCGCGAAGTTCGCGCCCAGCACGCGCAGGCCGCCGACGAGCACGGTCATCTCCGGCGCGCTCAGCGTCAGCAGCTGGGCCCGGTCGACGAGCAGCTCCGGCGCCGGACGCGTGGTGCCGCTGCGCAGGTAGTTGCGGAAGCCGTCGGAGGTCGGCTCGAGCACGGCGAACGACTCGACGTCCGTCATCTCCTGCGTCGCGTCGGTCCTGCCGGGCACGAACGGGACCCGCACGTCGTATCCCGCGCGCCTGGCCGCCTCCTCGACGCCGGCGCAGCCGGCCAGCACGATCAGGTCGGCGAGCGAGATCCGCTTGCCCCCCGCCTGCGCGGCGTTGAACTCCTTGGCGATGCCCTCGAGGACGCCCAGCGTCTTGGCGAGCTTCGCCGGCTCGTTGACCTCCCAGTCCTTCTGCGGTGCCAGCCGGATGCGGGCGCCGTTCGCGCCGCCGCGCATGTCGGAGCCGCGGTAGGTGGAGGCCGACGCCCACGCCGTCGAGACCATCTGCGCCACGGAGAGTCCCGACGCGAGCACCTTGCGCTTGAGGTCGGCGACGTCCGGTTCGCCCACCAGGGGATGGTCGACGGCCGGAACCGGGTCCTGCCAGAGCTGCGGTTCGGGCACCAGCGGGCCCAGGAAGCGCGCGCGCGGGCCCATGTCGCGGTGCGTCAGCTTGTACCAGGCACGCGCGAACGCCGCGTCGAACTCCTCCGGGTTGGCGTGGAAGCGCTCCGAGATCTTGCGATAGGCCGGGTCGGTGATCAGCGCGATGTCCGTCGTGAACATCATCGGCAGGTGCTTCTTGGCGGGGTCGTGGGCGTCCGGCACGTTCCTGGGGGCCGAGTCGCCCTTGGGCTGCCACTGCTGCGCTCCCGCCGGGCTCCTGGTGAGCTCCCACTCGTACCGGAACAGGTTGCGGAAGTAGGCCTGCGACCACTTCACCGGCGTGGACGTCCACGCGCCCTCGAGGCCGCTGGTGATCGTGTCGGCGCCCTTGCCGCTGCCATACGCGTTCTTCCAGCCGAGGCCCTGCTCCTCGACGCCCGCGCCCTCGGGTTCGGGGCCGACGTACTTGCGGGGATCGGCCGCGCCGTGGGCCTTGCCCAGCGTGTGGCCGCCGGCGATCAGGGCGACGGTCTCCTCGTCGTTCATCGCCATGCGTCCGAAGGTCGTGCGGATGTCGCGCGCGGCGGCGAGCGGATCGGGCTTCCCGTTGGGACCCTCCGGGTTCACGTAGATCAGGCCCATCTGCGAGGCCGCGAGCGGGTTCTGGAGCTCACGGTCGCCCGTGAAGCGCTGGTCGGCGAGCCACTCGCCCTCCGGCCCCCAGAACACGTCGGCCTGCGGCTCCCACACGTCCTCACGACCGCCGGCGAAGCCGAGGGTCTTGAAGCCCATCGACTCGAGGGCGACGTTGCCGGTGAAGATCATCAGGTCCGCCCACGAGATCTTGCTGCCGTACTTCTGCTTGATCGGCCAGAGCAGGCGGCGCGCCTTGTCGAGGTTGGCGTTGTCGGGCCAGCTGTTGAGGGGCGCGAAGCGGATCGTGCCGTCGGCCGAGCCGCCGCGGCCATCGGCGACGCGATAGGTGCCTGCGCTGTGCCACGCCAGGCGGATGAAGAGCGGTCCGTAATGGCCATAGTCGGCCGGCCACCAGTCCTGCGAGGTCGTCAGCATCGCCTCGATGTCCCTGCGCAGGGCGCCGAGATCGAGCTTTCGGAACTCCTCGGCGTAGCGGAACTCCTTGCCCATCGGGGAGCTCGCGGGCGGATTCTGATGCAGGACGCCCAGGTCGAGCTGGTTCGGCCACCAGTCCTCGTTCGCCTTCGTGCTGCCCAGCGCCTGCCCGTGGCCGGCATCCGCCGGCGCGCCCGCCCCCGTGATGGGGCACTTCACGACCGTGCCCGCGGCGCTGGCTTCGCCGGACTCGTTGCGGTCCGACACCGCACACGCGCTCGCGCCCGCCAGCAGGGCGAACAGACAGAACACGCCGGGGACGCGCAGCCCGCGCGGCGCGCGGATCCGCTCCGCTGCGCTCCTCGGGGAGCGCTGGTTCTCGATTGCGACTCGTGACACGGGGTCCTCCATGCTTGGGTTGGTGGTCGTGGGTTGGATCCGAAGTCCGGATCGGTTCGGTTGCGAAGTCGTGCTCGCGCGGCCTCGGCGCCGCGGCCGCGGCGCCGCGGCGCGACACTTGGGGCATACGCCCCAGTACAGGATCTCCACGGCGTCGATCTCGTAGCCGGAGTCCGCGGCGGCGGGGCACGCGGACGCCGGACGGCCGGCGCCCTCGACGTCCGCCACCGCTCCACAGCCGCGACAGATCACGTGGTCGTGGGAATCGCCGGCCCGGGGGTCGAACAACGCCGCGGAGCCCGCCGGCTGGATGCGCCGCAGGATGCCCTTCTCGGTCAGCGTCCGCAGCGCGTCATAGACCGCCTGGCGCGAAACGGCGCCGATCTCGCCGCGCACCTCCCGCGCGATCGTCTCGGCGGAGCCATGCGGACACCGCGCCACCGCCCGCAGCACGGCGAGGCGCTGGGCGGTCACGTGGAGGCCGCGGGCGCGCAGCAGGCTGGCAGGGTCGGCCATCACGTAGGCATGTAGGAGACTCCTGGACTCGATCCAAGAACGGACCTGATCCTGTCCTTCTGCCGCGAGCTGCCTGTTCGGCCGCACAGGCGCGGGCGGGACCGAAGACCCTCGACGGCGCGTCCAGGAAGCGGTTCGCCCGGGCCCCGTCCCGGGCCCGGACCCGGAGCCGGGCCCCGGCACCGTCGCGCTGCCCCGCCGGGGTCGCGCGTCGCGGCGAGGCCTGGCCAAGGGGCGGCGCCGGGCGGCGGCCGCCGAGGTTGCGCGAGTCCTGACACACGGTCTGCCGGCCGGGGTCGCGCCCGTCCGACGCGGCACGCGCCTGGGCGGGTACGGCGATCTCGGCAGGTTCCACGGGCCTGCGCCTCGCCACGCCCCGCTTCCCTGCCGCCGCGGGCCGCGGAGGAATCCCCGCGCCCGCTCGCGCCAGGGGAGCCGCGCCCACCCGCCCCGCCGCGGCCTGCGCGAGGGGTGCGGCGGCGGACCCCTGCAGGATCGCCCGGCGCGCCGGGATCGCCCCGGCCGCAGCGGTGCGCGCGAGATGGCCGCGGACCGACCGGCTGGACCTGCCGGCGGAACCGCAAGCGCTCGCCCCGGTGCACACACCCCGCACAGGGCTCCCCCCTCGCCTGTGCGTCTTGCGCACGCGCGGCGCCCGCCGGCCGCGCGGGCACGCGGCTTGCGTGCGACCGGCCATGGCCCACCCCTTCCCCGCCGCTCTCCTCCCGCTCGCCCTGGGCCTCGCGCTCGCTGCGCCATCCCCGGCCCAGGTCCCGTCGTGGTCCCCCGAGTTCGCGGTCGCCGGTCTGGGTGGCCGGGTGTTCGCAGCCACGACCTTCCGCAACGAAGTCCACGCCGGCGGCATGTGGTTCGCGGCCAAGGGCGGCGTGCTCCGCGGGGTGGCGCGCTTCGATGGCGACGGCTGGCGCCCCCTCTCCACCGGCGTGGATCTGGTGAACCGCGCGCTCCCGATCAGCGAGGTGCAGGTGCGGGCGATGCTGGAGTACCAGGGCGAGCTCGTGATCGCCGGCACGTTCGACCGGGCCGGCGGGCAGGCGGTCCAGCACATCGCGCGCTGGGACGGCACAGCGTTCCGCCCGCTGGGCGCGGGGCTCCAGCTCTCGTTCGGCGACGCCGAGGTGCGCAGCCTCGCGATCTTCCAGGGCGAGCTGGTCGCCACGGGGTACTTCGACCGCGCCGGCGGCCTGCCCGCCAACGGCATCGCCCGCTGGGATGGCACCACCTGGCGCGCGCTCGGATCCGGGCTGCTGGACTCGGTCCACAACATCGTCGGGTTCCCCTGCGGACTCTGCGTCCACAACCAGGTGCTCTACGTGGGAGGCGAGTTCGACCGGGCGGGCGGGATCCCCGCCGTCAACGTCGCCGCATGGAACGGGACCGCGTGGTCGGCAGTCGGCACGGCGGCTCCCGCCCTGGTGTTCGCCCTCGCGTCGTACGGCACGCGCCTCGTGGTCGCGGGCCAGTTCCACTTCCCCTCCGGCCTGGCGATGCTCGCCGCCTGGGATGGCGCTGCCTGGGCGCCGCTCGGCACCGGCGGCCCGAACCTGCCCGTGATGGCGCTGTGCGCGCTCGGCAGCCACCTCTACGCCGGGGGCCACTTCCTCCAGCCAGGGCCGCGCATCGCGCGCTTCGACGGCGCGAACTGGCAGCTCGTCGGCGGCGTCACGGGCGTGTACAGCGGCATCACCACGCCCACGGTCTTCGCGCTGCACGCGCACGCCGGCGGCCTGCTGGTCGGCGGCGAGTTCACGATGGCGGGCATGCAGCCGGGCGCCGCCGGCAGCCTCGCCTGTGCCAACGTCGCCTTCTTCGACGGCGCGACGCGCTGGTCCGGCCTGGGCACCGGTCTCGGGTTGGACCGGCCGCTGCGGCGGCTCCTGCGCTGGCGCAACGTGTGGGTCGGAGTGGGCGGATTCACCGAGGCCGGGACCGTCCGCGCGGTGGGGATCGCGCTCTACGACGGGGACCGCTGGAACGCCCTCGCCGACTTCGACGGCCCGGTCTGGTCGGCGGCCATCCACCAGGACGGGCTGGTGGTGAGCGGCGCGTTCACCCGGATCGACGGCCAGCCGTTCCCGGGCATCGCCCGCCACGACGGAACCGGCTGGCGGCCCTTCGGCGGCGTCGCACCGACAGGCCTCGTGGAGCACCGCGGCGACCTCTACGGCATCGGGGGGAGCGGCCTGCAGAAGTGGAACGGCACCGGCTTCGTCGTGGTCGCGGCGGTCAGTGGCGTGGTGAGCCATGCCCATTCGCACGGCGACGGACTGCTCTACGTCACCACCGACTCGGTGTCCGAACATCGCATCCACACCTGGAACGGCACCCAGCTCCAACCGATCGGCACTGCGAACCACTTCCTGCACGCGATCGGCAGCCACGGGTCGGACGTGGTCGTCGGCGGGCGCTTCACCGCCGTGCAAGGCGTGCCCGCGAACCTGATGGCCCGATGGGACGGTGCGACCTGGCGCGCGATGCCGGCTCCGGTGAGCGGCTACTCGGTGGATGCGTTCGCGGAGCTCGACGGCGCGCTCTACGCCGGGGTGAGCGGCGACCCGCGCGGCTTCTGCCTGCGCCTGCAGAACAACGCGTGGCAGGCGCCGGGCGGCGGCGTGGACGGACTCCCGCAGGTGCTCTTCGCGGACCGCGCCACGGCGAGCGTGTACGCGAGCGGTGTGCTCCTGACGGCGGCGGGCCTCCCCAGCCGCAACCTCGCCGAGTGGCGTACCCAGCCCGCGTGGCGCAACCGCCTGCACGGCGCGGCGGGCCTGGGTGGCGTGCCACAGCTCCTGGGGCGCGGCGCGCTGCAGGGCGGCAGCCCCGTGAGCTTCCGGATCGAGGGGCCGGCGAGCACGCCCCTCGTGCTCGTGCTCGGCGGCAGCCGCGTCGACCTCGCGTGGTCGGGCGGGACGCTGGTCCCCTCCCCCGACCTGCTCGTGCCGATGCAGACCGATCCCGCCGGCGCCGCGGCGCTCGGGACGACGTTCCCGGCCGGCGTGCCGCCCGGCGCGGCGTTCTACACGCAGGCCTGGCTCCTCGACGCCACCGGACCGCAGGGCCTGACCGCCACCAACGCGCTGCAGGGCACGGCGCAGTGAGCCGGGCGGGGAGCGGCGCGGCAGGGTCCCCTTGCTAGGCCAGCGCCACGACCCGCGAGCGCAGCGCGCCGTCGGGCTCCAGCTCGAGGACGCGGTACGCCGGCCGCCAGGAGGCCTTGCCCGGCAGCCACGCACGCGGCGCGAACTGGTAGGCGGTGGACGGCGAGGTGAGTACCGGCACGCCGCCGAACGCGCCCTCGTGCGGCTGGTGGACGTGCCCGCACACGATCGCGCGCACACGGCTGCCGCGCACGGCGCTCTCGAGGCGGCGCCGGTCCCGGGGCAGGTCCTTGTCGAGCCACCAGGTCCCCACGCGGATCGGAGGGTGGTGGACGAACACCAGCACCGGCGCGCCCGCCTCCCGCACCCGCGCGGCGAACCACGCGAGCTGGACGCGCCCGAAGGCGCCGTGCACGAAGGGCCGGCGCACCGAGTCGAGGCCGAGCAGACGCCAGCCGCGGCAATCCAGTTCGAACGCCGCCGCCGGCCCCACGCGCTCCAGCAGGTCGCCGAACTCCGCGAGCAGCATCCGCCGGGAGTCGTGGTTGCCGGGCAGGACCCGCAGGCGTCCCTGGTACGCGCCGAGGGCCTCGCGCAAGCGCGCGTAGGACGCCGCGCGCCGGCGCGCGACCAGATCCCCGGTGAGCACGAGCAGGTCGGGGGTGGCTTCGTGCCTTCCGAGGTGCTCGAGGACGCGGCGCAGGTTGGCCCACGCGGGCGCGGCGGCGTCCGGGGGCAGGTGCAGGTCGGTGAGCTGGACGATGCGCAGGGTCACGTCGATCCGCGGGACACTATCCCGGCGCCACCGTTCCGCGGCGACCCGCACTCGCGTCGCGCCCTGCCGTCGCGGGCCGGCGCGTCACACGGGTCGGTCGCCGCGGCGCCAGTCCTTCCAGCGGCCGTGCCACCGGAACAGCGCCGCGAGCATGCCGTGGGCGACGGCCCGCAGCGGGGGCACGCGGTCCGCGACCTTGCCCAACGCGTCCGCCAGCCGGTAGCGCATCGTGTCGTGGCGCAGGCGGCGCGCGGCGGCGACCGGGACCTATCAGTGATCCGGCCGCCGGCCCAGCGCGGCGAGGAGGGCCCCGATGCCCCATCCCTGGGCGAGGTTGGTCAGCATGGCCTTCTCGTCCGCGCCGTCACCCGGCGGCAGGTGGCGCTCGATCAGGAGGCCGAGGAGCGCCCACGCACGGCAGGGTGGCGGCAGCGGCCCATGGCCGCTGCCGCGCAGCACATCCACGCGCTGCCGATCCGCTCTGGGGCGGAACGATCAGAGGCCGATGCCGATGGCGAGGCCGTTCGTCGTCTGCTGCGTGCCCGTGCCCACGATGATCGCCTGGCACCAGAGCGGCACGCCATCCAGAGACGGGCTCGCGGGAATGGGGACCGGGATCGTCACGGCGCCGCCAACCACGACGCCGTTCACGAAGAGGTCACCGCTGCACTCCCACAGACAGCCGGCCAGGCCGGGGAACACGGCGCCGAGATCGAAGGGCAGAGGCACGCCACCGAGGCTGAGCCGGTTGATGCCGACGCCCAGCGCATAGGCGCCATTGCCGCCGCCGAGGTTCAGCGTGTAGGCCATGTTGCCCAGCTTGGGTGCACCGCCGCTGCTGGCCAGGGTGCCACCGTTGCAGGCCTTGCCATAGGGGCCGTCCGCGGGCGAGGTCTGGGTCTTCCACGCCAGGATCTCGGCGGCCGAGGCGGCGCGCTTCGAGAACCGGAACTCGTCGATGTCGTAGAGGCCGCCGTTCGTGGTGGAGAAACCGGCAGCGGTGAAGAGCCCCGCGGTCGTGTTGGTGGCGCCCGCGGAGATCGTGATTGGCGTCTGCGCGACGCCGTCGATGTAGTAGGTGGCGGTCAGTGCAGTGGCGTCCACGACCAGGGCGATGTGCACCCAGTTGGCGGCGGCCAGGGTCTGGACGTCCGTCGTGAGGATCAGGTCGGAGGGGGTCCCCCCCGCGGTGTTCCAGCTGCGCGTGTAGAGGCCACGGCCGGCGACGCCGCCGGTGAAGCTGCGGAATCCGGCGTTGCTGTAGAAGAAGTAGCTCGTGCTGGGTGGCGCGGTGCGCTGCTTCATGTACCAGGCGACCGTGAAGCTCGAGCCGGTCATCGAGTTCTGGTACCCCGTGGCCACGTACGTCGAACCGGCTGCAGTCGTGGCGGTGCCGCCGGAGAGGCAACCCGGTCCGAAGCGTCCGGCCTGGAACTGAGGCGTGTTGTTGCCGACGAGCGAGCCTTCGGCAGGAGCCAGGCCCGAGCCCGAGGCGTAGTTGACGACCTTCTTGCCGCCGGTCTCGTCGAACTTGTAGTAGAGGACGTCCTGCTGCGCGGCGACGGGTGCCGCGGCGGCGAGGAGGAGGGACGCGAGGAGCTTCACAGGGATGTGCATGGTGGTTCCTGTCAGAAGGGAGAGAGAAGCGTGCAGGCTGTAGTGGGCGCTGGAGCCTGTCAACGCCTCCACCTCCGGGATCCGGCGGCGTGCGCACCTCGGGCATACTCCCGAGAGCAATCGGTGTCGCCCCTCTGCCGGAACGCTTGCACTGGCGGCGGATCTGGAGGGCCGGCTGCGGCGCATGCAGACCTCGCGCGCTGGGTTCCGGTCCCAGGAGGATGCCGCATGCACGCCCGACCCCGCAGGCTTCCAGCTCGCCGGCGCAAGGCACCGGGATCGGCGGGCCACCGGGAGTTGCAGGGCAATGCGATCCGGTGGCGCCAGGGTTCATGCACAACTGCCCCGCAGCCGTCCACGACCCACCGTGGCCCGGATCACCGGACGGCGGGAACCGACCGGGACCGGGGCGCGAAGCCCCACCGGCGCGCCGGCCTCGTCGGAGAGGGAGATTCTGCGCGCCGGGGCCGCGCTGCCTATGACCCGCCCTGCCGCTCGGGCTCGCGCGCCTCGTCCTCCGGTCCGGAGTTCCGCTGGTCTCGTGCCCGGCGCAGGTGCCGGTAGCCGACCAGCTTCTTCGAGGACCCGTCCCGGAGCCGCAGGCCCAGGGAGCGCAGGCTGCCGAGCAGGGTCATCGGCCGCACCTGCTGGAACATGGGGTCGGACTTGTGGCAGCGCTCGAGGTTGTCGTCGGGGATCCGCGGACCGAGGTGGTGGAGGAGGTGGAAGCCGATGTTGCCGGGGAACCACTGCGGCAGCCGCCGGGAGTCGCAGTTGCCGGGCAGGACGCCCAGGCGTCCCTCGCACGCGACGAGGACCTCGCGCAGGCGTGCGGAGGTCGGCGCGCGCCCGTACGCGACCAGGTCCCCGGTCCACATGAGCAGGTCGGGCCTGGGCTCACGCGTGCGCACGTGCTCGAGGCCCCAGTGCACGCTGACCAACGCCGCCCGCATACGGTGCGGGCGCAAGCGCAGGTCGGTGCGCTGGACGACGCGGAGGACCACGGCGACCCACGACACAAGCCTGCGCGATCTGCCGTAGACTGTCCGTGCCTGCTGCCCCGCCGGGAGTCCCTCCGATGCGCGTTCCTGCTCTCGCCGCTCTCGCCACCCTGGCCGCCGCCTGCTCGACGCCGGATCACCTCGAGCGACTCGCCTCGGCCCGCGGACTCTCGCTCCGGGACCTCGCCGACCTGCAGGCCCAGCGCGGCCTCACCGACGACGAATTCGCCACCCTGCCCCCCGAGGTGCTGACGCGGACCCTTCGGCGCATCCGCGAGCCTCGTCCGGATCATCCGGCGGAAGCCCAGGAGCATCGACTGCTCTCGCTGCGCGACGAGCACGGGCGCATCCCCCACAACGCCGACCTGACCGCGAAGGCGCAGATGGACGCGCTGGCGATCGAAGGGATCTCCGGCGGATTCGACTCGACGCGCTGGGCCGATCTGGGACCCGGGAACATCGGCGGGCGGGTGCGGGGCTTCGCGGTGCATCCGATCACGCCGAACACGATGTTCGTGGGCAGCGTCGCGGGTGGGATCTGGAAGTCGACCGACGCCGGCGCGAGCTGGGCACCCGTCGACGATCTGATGACCAACCTGTCGATCACCACGATCGCGTTCCAGCCCGGCGACCCATCGGTCCTCTACGCATCGACCGGGGAAGGCTTCCGCAACAGCGACGCCGTGCGCGGCGCGGGAGTGTTCCGCAGCACGGACGGGGGCTCCACCTGGAGCCAGTTGGCGTCCACCAACACGCCCGACTTCTACTACGTGACCCGGCTGGCGATCTCGCCCGACGGCAGCACGATCCTGATCAGCACCCGCACGGGCATTCACCGCAGCACCGACGCGGGAGCTACCTGGGCGCGGGTGCACGGCAGCCCGAACGCGTTCTGCCTGGACGTGAGGTTCCATCCCACGAAGTCCAACGTCGCCGTGGCCCACATCGGCGACAACTTCGGCGGCACCTACCTCGCCACCGTGGCGTTCACGACCGACGCGGGCGCCACCTGGACCAACGCCAACGGGATCGCCACCACGGGCGTGATGAGCACGCGCATCGAGCTGGCATGGCACAAGGGCTGGACCGGCGCCGGCAACGGCTGCGTCTATGCGCTCAAGGAGACCAACTCCACGCTGTACCGCTCCGTGGACGGGGGCGCGAACTGGACCCAGATCTCGACCGCCACGATCCTCGGCAGCCAGGGCTGGTACGACAACGCGCTCTGGGTCGACCCGGGCGACCGCGACGCGAACCCCGCCAATGACGTGCTCGTGGCGGGCGGCATCGACCTGTGGCGCAGTACCAACGGCGGCAGCTCCTGGACCAAGATCAGCCAGTGGTCGAGCTGGCCGAACAGCGCGCACGCCGACCACCACGTGATCGTCGAACACCCGAACTACGACGGGGTCGCCAACCGCACCGTCTACTTCGGCAACGACGGCGGGATCTGGCGCACCGACAACGTCCACACCGTCACCCTGACCAACGGCTGGGTGAACCTCAATCGCTCCCTGCGCATCACCCAGTTCTACGGCGCCTCACGCAACCAGGCCGCCGGCATCATGATCGGGGGGACCCAGGACAACGGCACGCTGCGGCGCACCGAGGCCTCCGGCCAGAACGGCTGGACCACGATGTTCGGCGGCGACGGCGGGTTCTGCGCCAGCAACGCCATCAACGGCAGCTACCACTACGGCGAGTACGTCTACCTGCAGATCCACCGGAGCAGCAACGGCGGCACCTCCTCCAGTTACGTCCACTCGGGCATCAGCGACGCCGGTAGCGCCGCGAACTTCATCGCGCCCTTCGTGCTCGACCCCAACGACCAGAACACGCTGCTGGCGGGCGGGCGCAGCCTGTGGCGCTCCACCAATGCCATCGCGACGCCGGTGAGCTGGGCCGCGATCAAGCCTTCGGTGAGCAGCAACATCAGCGCGATCGCGGTACAGCCCGGCAATGCGGCGACGATCTGGGTCGGCCACAACAACGGCGATGTGTACCGAACGGTCAACGGCACCAGCCCGATACCGGCGTGGACCAAGATGGACGACGGCACGCCCGCCCTGCCCGGCCGCATGGTCCTGCGCATCACGCTCGATCCGGCCGACGCCAACCACGTGTTCGTCTGCTTCGGCGGCTACAACTCCGACAATCTCTGGGAGTCGACCAACGGCGGCATGACCTGGGCCAGCAAGCCAGGAATGCCGGCCGTGCCCGTGCGCGACCTGGAGCTGCACCCGGCGCGCGGCTCGTATCTCTACGCGGCAACCGAGGTGGGTCTCGTGGTGAGCGAGGACGGCGGCGCCACGTGGAGCAGCAGCGCGGCTCCGGCGCACGCTTCGATCGACGAGATGTTCTGGCAGGACGGTGAGCTCTACCTGGTGACGCACGGCCGCGGCATCTTCCGCCAGCGGCCGTACGGACTCGCCAACGCCGTGAGCCGCGGCACGCCCTGCACCTTCCAGGGAGGCATTGCGGCACTGCGACTGGTCGCGCCTGCGCCGGTGCTCGGCTCGCGCGCGACCTTCCGGTGCAGCAGTGGCCCAGCGGGGGGAACCGCGTTCCTCCTGCTCAGCGCCGTACCGGCCGCACCCACCGAGATCTCGCCCGGCTGCTACCTGCAGCTCGACCTCGGTCCGATGGTCACCCTGCCGGGCATCGTCCTGGACCCCACCGGCGCTGGCAGTGTGCCGCTCGACCTGCCGGATACCCCTGCCCTGGTCGGCAACCGCCTGATGGCCCAGCTCGCCGCGGTGTCGGGTGTGACGCTCCAGCTCTCGAACGGCCAGGAGCTGACCCTTGGCTACTGAGGTTCGCCGATCCCCGGGCGGCACCTCTGCGCATCAACCCTGCGGCGATTCCGACTTGCGTGCCGCCTCGCGATCCTCCACCCGGCGCTCCTTGGCCACGCGCCGCAGGTGCCGGTAGCCGACCAGCTTCTTCGAGGACTCGTCCCAGAGCCGCAGGCCCAGGGAGCGCAGGCTGCCGAGCAGGGTCATCGGCCGCACCTCCTGAAACATCGGGTCGGACTTGTGGCAGCGCTCGAGGTTGTAGTTGGGGATCCGCGGACTGAGGTGGTGGATGTGGTGGAAGCCGATGTTGCCGGAGAACCACTGCAGCACCCGCGGCAGCTTGTAGAACGAGGAACCCTGCAGCGCCGCCGCGGCGTAGTCCCAGTTCTCGCCGCGCTCCCAGTAGGCGTCCTCGAACTGGTGCTGCAGGTAGAAGAGCCAGACGCCCGCGGCGCCGGCCACCATCAGGATCGTCAGCTGGATCAGGAGGTACGGCAGCACGCCGAAGAGCGTGGCCATCCCCACCACCTTGAGCAGTACCGCGAGGTTCATCCACCACACGGAGACCCGCTCGTGCTCCTTGGCCCCCTTCCGGGGGATCCTCTGCAGGACCAGGAAGAGCACCAGAGGCGCGATCACGAAGAGCACCACCGGATTGCGCGCCAGCCGGTAGCTGAACCGCTTCCAGCGCGAGGCCTGCAGGTACTCCTCGACGGTCATCGTCCAGATGTCGCCGATGCCCCGGCGATCGAGGTCGCCCGTGGCGCCATGGTGGATCGCGTGCTCTCCGCGCCAGTGGTAGTAGGGCGTGAACGTGAGCAGGCCGGTGAGGAAGCCCCACACGTCGTTGGCGATGCGCGACGCGTAGAACGAGCCGTGGCCGCAGTCGTGGAAGATGATGAACACACGCACCAGCAGCCCGCCCGCGAGGACCGCCAGGGGGATCGTGAGCCACCACGAGACGCCGAGGCTGAAGTAGATCAACACCCACACGGCGAGGTACGCCCCCACCGTGTCGAGGATCTGCCACGTGGCACGCCCGGCGTGGGGCTGCTGGTACCTGGCCACGACGGCCTTCCATGCGGCGGCGGCATCCCGCCGGCGCGCGGCGTCGTCCCCGGCCTCGGAGGTCTGGCGATCCAGTTCGGGCGGAGAGTCCTTCGGATCGCTGGTCGGCATCGAAGAGGGGAATCCTAGCGAAGCCGTGCGACGTCCACTGCCGATGGTTTGCTCCAGGCCGGGGCATGCCTCGCCCCCGCGTGCCCAGCCCGCGGGCCGGCGCACGCCGGGCCGCGACGCTTCCGGAAGGTGCCGGAGGGCCAGTGGGCAAGGGACGGCGGCCGCGCCGCCACCCCACCCCTCACCGCACGGTGGTCACCACCGCCACCGAGAACGCGGGACCGTCGCCACCGGTGGCGAGAGGCACCGCCGCGACCGCCTGCGTGGCGAACTGGAACCCGGTGGGCAGGGTCGGCGGCAGCGGCAGGCTCAGGTCCTGCCTGCCGTCCCAGCAGGCGCGGACCGGGCTCTGCTGGCTCACGACGCCGAGCGCGAGCGTGAAGAAGGGCGCGTCCAGCACCAGGGCGTTGGCGAGGCCCGGGATCTGGATGCAACCCGACGCCGACGGCGCCACGGCGATGCCGAACACCGCCTGCCTCGGGGCGTTGACGGTGAGCGTGAGGGTCTCCCCCGCCACCACGGCGAGGGCGCGCGGCGTGCAGTCGAACACGTGGCAGAACTCGCCGGCCTGCCCCGCCTGACCCCGGACCAGGTAGCCGTAGATGCCGGGACGGACCTGGGCGAGGGCCTCCGGGACGCAGACGCCGGCCAGCAGGACCGCGAGGGAGACACCGAGGGAAGGAAGACGCATCGTCGAGACCTCCGCGCGACAGCGACGGCATGGTAGCCCGGAATCCGTGTGCCGTAGCGGCCGGCTCCTCCGCTTGGGGGTCCATGCGCCTCGAGGAACGGAACAAGGCCGTAGTCCTGGCCTACGTGGACGCGTTCAACCGCGGCGACTTCGCCGCCCTGCGCCGCATCTACGCCGCGGATGCCGTGGTGCAGGGCGTCCTGGGCCGCGGCGGCATGGGCTTCGTGCTCCCGGTCTGGCAGGAGCTGCACGAGGCGTTCGGGATCCAGCTGCAGGTGGACGACATGGTCGTCGCGGGCGAGACCGTGGTCGTGCGCTACACCGAGCGCGGCACGTTCCGCGCGCCGTTCCGCGGCAATCCCCCGACCGGACGGAGCTACGAGCTGGTGGCGATGGAGTGGTTCCGCCTGCACGAGGGCCGGATCGTCGAGCGCTGGGGCGCGCGCGACGCGGCCGCGCTGGCGCGCCAGGTGGGGATGAAGCCGGCCTGACGCACGCCGCCCCGTACCGCCCCCCGCTCAGCGGCGCAGGAGCACCACCTCGGAGCAGAACCCCGGGCCCATGGCCAGGAGCAGGCCCAGGCTGCCCTCGGGCCAGCGCCCCGGCGTCGCCAGCGTGCGCCCCAGCACCATCAGGACCGAGGCGCTGCTGAGGTTGCCCTGTTCCGCCAGCATCTGCCACGAGAGTGCGAAGTCCTGGTCGGTGAGCGCGAGGCCGTCCTGCATGCCCTGCAGGACCTTCGGCCCGCCCGGATGCGCGATCCACGCGGCGATGTCGGCACGGCCGAGACCCTGGCTGGCCAGGAACGCATCGACGTCCACCGGCAGGCGCGTGCGCGCCACCTCCGGCACCGCCGGCGAGAGCACGATGCGGAACCCCCGCTCGGAGATGTCCCAGCCCATCACGTCCTCGGTGTCGGGATAGAACGTCGAGCGGGTCGCCACCAGCTCCGGCCACGCCGCGCCCGCGACCGCGGCACGCGGGTGCTGCGGCCCGACCAGCACCACGGCCGCGGCGCCGTCGCCGAAGAGGCCGGTGGAGATCAACGCCGCGACCGAGAGGTCCTCGCGCTGGAAGTTCAGGGAGCAGAGTTCGACGCAGAGCAGGACCGCCGCCTGGTCCGGGTACGCCCGGAGGTAGTCGGCGACGCGCGCGAGGCCCGCGGCGCCCGCCACGCAGCCCAGGCCGAAGAGCGGCATCCGCTTCACGTCCGGGCGCAGGCCGAGCTCGTTGATCAGCATCGCGTCGAGGGACGGCGAGGCGATGCCCGTGACCGTCGCGGCGAAGATCGCGCTGAGATCGCCGGCCTCCAGCCCTGCCGCGGCGAGGGCCGCCCGCACCGCCTCGCCGCCGAGGCGCCGCGCGACGCGGATCCACGCGTCGTTGGCCTTGCCGAAGGTGTCGAGGTGCTCGTACTCCTGGAGCGGCAGGGCGAGATGCCGGGCGCTCACGCGGGTGTGCTCGTGCAGGCTGGCCAGGCGCCGCAGCACCGCGGGCCGGTCGTGCCACATCCGCGCGAGATGGGCCACGATCTCCTCCTGGCGGTAGCGGTGCTCGGGCAGCGCCTGCCCCACGCCGGCCAGGAGCGCCGCGGCCGTGGCCGAGCCACGTTCGTGGGGCAGGGCCGGGGACGGGCGCGGCGGCGCGGGAAGGATGCTGGGACGCGGGGTCATCTCCACCTCGGGATCAAGTAGGGCACGCGCGCACGGTAGGCAGCGAAGCCCGCGCCGTGCATGCGCGCGTAGCGGCGCTCCTTGAGCCGCGGACCGAACCCACAATACGCGCTCCACAGCACCGCCAGGAGCAGGCGGTCCAGGGTCATGGTCGGCCCGGTCCACAGGACCAGCGCGAAGCCGAGATAGATCGGTTGCCGGCACAGGGCGAAGAGGCCCGAGGTGCGCAGCGGCCCGAACTCGGGCCGCCGGCCGCGGAACACCGCCCACCAGCCGAGGAGCCCGGTCTGCAGCGCGAGGCCGCCGTCCAGGATCGCCTTGTTCAGGAAGAGCCACGCGGCGACGTGCGTGGCGAAGAGCACCGTCCGACCCGCGCCCGCGGGCGCGTCGTAGAGCACGACGCCCGAAGGCGACCAGAGGCCGAACGCCAGCAGGAGCTGGAGCGAGGCCACGATGGCGAACAGCGTGCTCGAGAGGTCGCGGGCGAGGTCGCCGGGCGCGAGGCGCAGCAGCCACGCGCGGCCGCGGCCGTTCAGGAGCGCGCTGTGCAGGAGCGGGAACTGGAGCACCAGCAGGGCATCGGCGGCGAATGCCCCGGCGCCGTGCAGGGTCCCCAGGCCGCTCTGCAGACCCGTGTGCAGGCCGACCGCCATGCACGCGATCGCCGCGACGAAGAGCGTGTGGCAGGAGAGGCCGTACGCGAGCGCGACGGCGCTGCGGCGGAAGGCGCCGGGCAGGGCCGCGGCCCCCGGGTGCGACGGGCCCATGCTCAACGCAGCTCCACCCGCCGCAGGACCACGGTCCCGTCGCTGCCGCGCAGGCGCAGCAGGTCCTGCGCCATCTCCGCCTGGGCCGGCTCCGCGCCTTCGCCGAGCACCACGGCGCCGCCCTGCAGGGTGAACGCACCGCTCAGCGTGGCGAAGCGCTCCTCGCCGCCGTCCTGCAGGAGCGCCGCGCCGGTGAACCGTCCGCCCGGTCGGAACAGGTAGTAGACCTTGCGCAGCGCCGCCGCCGCCGCGCCGGTGATCTCGACGGACTCGTAGAGGCCCGCGAACGCCTCGGCCGTGGCCGGCACGAACTCGGCCGTGGCGATCGGGGTCGCCACGGCGCGGTCCTCCACCGCCACGACGTTGCTGGGGATGCAGCCGGCCAGCAGGACGGCGAGGAGCGCCGACGGGGCCCAGGAGCGCGCCATCACCCGACCGCACCTCATTCGGCCGCCTTCCCGGTGCAGCGGGCGCGCAGCGCCACCCACACCTTCACCTCGGGCGCCATCTTGATCAGGCCGAGCTTGCTCGGCACCGGCACCTTGTACTCGTCGAGCCGGATCGTGGTCTCGCCGCGCACCTCGAGCCGGCGGCTCGCATCGATCGCCGCAGTGACCGGAATGACCAGCTCGCGGGTCTCGCCGCGGATCGTCATCCGGCCCTTCACCGTGCCGGCGACGGACTCCTTGGCGGCGTCGACGCGGGTCGGCTCGAAGCCGGTGATCTCGTAGCGGATCGCATCGTGGTGCGCAGTGTCGAGGTGCTCGCACATCGCCGCATCGCGGTCCGGGAGGCCGGTGGTCAGCGTCTTCGCCTCCGCCACCACCTCGCCGCGCAGGGAGCTGCCGGCATCCGCGAGGTTCACCGTGAGCGTGCCCTGCACCTTGGAGGTCACGCCGGTGAAGTCGTGCAGCGTGCTCTTGGCATCGAAGCCGACCCGCGACAGGGACGGCACGACCTCGAAGGTCTGGCGCTGGTCGAAGCGGAAGGGGTCCTGCGGCACCTCGAAGGCGAGGAAGCTGCGCTTGCCCGCTGGGCGCGAGGCCGGCGTGCCCTGGGCCGCCGGCGGCGGCGGGGACTCGGCCGGCGGCGCGGGAGCCTGCGCCGCCGCGGCACCGGCGCCGCCGGGCGCCGCCCCGGGTCTGGCCTCGGACTCGCCTCTGGGCACGGCCGCGATGCCGGGCCGCGACTCCGCGACCGGTTCGCCGGCGGCGCGCTGGGCGCGGGCGGCGCTCGCCGCGTCGTCGACCGCGCGGGCGAGCTCGCCGACCCTCGTCTCCTGGGCGCGCAGGGCCGCGGCCAGCCGTTCGATCCGGGCCTGCAGATCCGCGAACCCGGCCTGCGTGGCGTCGTGGCGCTCGCCCGCGCCCTGGTCGAGGCCCTTGGCCAGGGTCTCGAGGTTGCGCGCCGTCGAGGCGCCGAGCGCGCGCACCTCGGTCTGGACCTGGCGCAGGTCCTCGCGCAGACCCGCCATCGGATCCTCGCCGCCGCGCTGCGCAGCCGCGCTCTCCTCCTGGATCGTGATGGCGAGGCGGTCCTTGACCAGGGCCCACGCCGCCACTCCGCTCCCGGTGAACGCCAGGAGGGCGAGGAGCCCTCCGGCCTGCAGGATCTTGCGCACCATGTCCGGCGGACGAGCAAACGCCGGACCAACCCGGCGCCGACCGCGATCCGCACATGCAGCGCCCGCCGCAGCGCACGTCAGGGTGGCGCGGGGCGCCGCGCGGGCGCGGCCGCGCTTGTAAGAGTTACCAAGGCGTGCAAGTTCTTCCGCGCCGGCGCGGCGCGACGCGCCCCACGCCGCGCGAGGAACGGCCGTCGCGGCGGGGCAGGCGCGGAATCGCGGCCGCAGCCCGACTCCGGCACGCCGCGTGCTCCGTGGGAACCCGTGCAACGTTGGCGCGACATCGCGGTGCTCGTGGTCCTGGCGCTCGCCGCGGCGGTGCTGGCGCCGCTGCACCTGCGCCTGCGGGTCGACCTGGAGAACCGGGCGATGAAGTCGCAGGGCACGCCCGAGGCGGCCGCCATGGCGGAACGCAACCGGGTCTTCGGGGCGGAGCACACGGCGCTGGTCCTCCTGGAGCCGCGCACTCGCGAGGTCGCGGTGCGTCCCGACGATCCCGCGGTGCTGGCCCTGACGCGGGCGCTCGGCTCCCTGGCCGGCGTGACCCACGTGGCGGCCGTGCCCAGGCCGAACGCCGACTGCCACCTCCTCGCCGTGGAGATCGACGCGGCGAGGGCCGCGGGCACCGCACCCGTGGTGCGGGACGTGCAACGGGTGGCGCGGGAACTCGCGCCGGTGACCTTCCACGTCGCCGTGTCGGGGCAGCCGGTCGGCGAGGTCGCCATCGCGGACGCGATCCGCAACGAGCAGATGCGCATCGTCCCGGCGATCGCCGTCGCGCTCTTCGCCCTGCTCTGGCTGCGCTACCGCCGGGCGCGCCTCGCGTTCGCGGTGATGCTGCCCTCGCTCCTGGGGATCGTGGCCATCGGCGCGCTCCAGGTCGGTCTCGGCCACCAGCTCGATCCGGTCTCCGCGCTGCTCCACCCCGTCCTGCTGACGGTCGGCGTGGCCGGGGCCGTGCATCTCGTCGAGGGAGTCCTGCTGCGCGTCCGCCTGGGCCAGGAACCGGGACCGGCCACGCGGAATACGGTGCGCGACCTCGTCCTGCCCACGGCGCTGACCTGCGGCACGACCGTGGCCGGATTCGCGAGCCTCGCCAGCAGCGCCGTCCCCGCCATCACGCGTTTCGGCCTGCTCGCGGCGTCCGGCGTGGTCCTGGTGGTGCTGCTGGCCTTCGCGCTGATTCCTGCGTGGCTGCGCCTGTGGATCGGCCCCGCACAGGTGCGCGCACTGCGCCAGCGCGGCGCGCTGGCGCCACCGGCCAGCCCGCTCCTCGCCGTCTGGCTGCGCAAGTCGGCCCGGCCCCTGGTGGTCGCGGCCGGCGTGCTCGCGCTGCTCGGCGCCGCGGCCTGGAGCCAGCTGCGCGTCGACACCGATCCGCTGCGGGTCCTGCCCGAAGAGCATGCCTTCCGCCACGACACCGGACGCTTCGCGGCACGCCTGGGTGGGATCGAGACCTTCGACCTCCTGCTCCCACCTCCTGCCGCCGGCAACCAAGGACGGCTCGCCCGCGCCGCCGGTCTCCTGCGCCTGCAGGCCGGTCTCCTGGCCGATCCCCAGGTCGTGACCCTGATCGGTGCGCCGCGCATCTCGGCCGAGGGTCACGCCCTGGTGCGTGCGCTGCTGGCGCCAGGGTCGAGCGAGGTGCGCGAACGGCTCTTCTCGGCCTGCGAGGCACGCGCACGCCAGCTCGGCTGGCCGGGCGCCGTGGCCACCGGGCCCACCGTGCAGATCCTGCGCGACTCGGCCGCGCTGGTGCGCGGCCAGCTCGGCAGCCTCGCGTCGACCCTGGTGGTGCTGCTCCTCGCGCTGTGGGCCGGGTTCCGGTCGCTGCCCATGGCGCTGCTCGGCCTCGTCCCCAACCTGATCGCGTGCCTGCTCCTCTACGGCGGCCTGGCCGCGCTCGGCCAGCCCCTGAGCGTGGCGACGGCGATGATCGGTGCCGTGATGCTGGGGCTGGTGGTCGACGACTCGGTGCACTTCCTGCACCGCTTCCTGCAGGCGCGGCGCGCGGGGAGCAGCCGGATCTCGGCGGTGGCGCGCGCCCTGCACCGCACCGGCTCGGCGGTCACGGTCACCTCGCTGGTGCTGGCCGCGGGCTTCGCGGTGGGGCTGCTTGGTGACCTGACCACCACCCGCGAGTTCGGCGCCGCCGCGGCGGCCGCGATCCTGCTCGCCCTGCTCGCCGACCTGGGGCTCACCCCGGCCATCCTGCTCTGCCGCGAACCCGCGCCGCGGGTCCGGCAGCAACCCGAAGCCCTCCCATGTCCAGAGTCAGCACCTACGACCTGATCGTGGTCGGCGCCGGACCTGCCGGCGCGCACCTCGCGCTGCGCATGGCGCGTGCCGGATTCTCCGTCGCCCTCCTCGATCGCAAGCGCTTCCCGCGCCCCAAGGCGTGCGGCGAATTCCTGAGCCCGGAGTGTGCGCCCCTCCTGGCGGAGCTCGGCCTCTACGAGCCCGTCGTGGCCGCCGGCGCATGGCCCGTGGCGGGAATGGACCTGCACGGCTACGGCCGTCATGCCCGCGGCGGATTCGTCCCGGTGGGCCCCTACGCGGCCCCGCTCGAGCACGGCCTGGCGGTGCGCCGGGAGGTCCTCGACGCGATCGCGGTGCGTGCTGCCGCGGCGCGCACCGAGGTGCATCTGGCGGAAGGACACACGGTGACCGGGGTGCTGCGCGATGCCGATGGCGCCGTGACCGGGGTCACCGTCATGGACAGCGAGGGCGAGCCGGGCGAGCTGCGCGCGCGGTACACGGTCGGCGCCGACGGCACGCGTTCGGCGATCGCACGGGCACTCGACCTGTGGCGGCCGGTCCCCTGGCTGCGCCGCTTCGCCCTGGTCACCCGCTACGCGGAGATCGAGCTCGGGCCGCGTGCGGAGGTGCACTTCTTCCCGCGCGGCTACTTCGCGGCGACCCCGGTCGACAGCGGGCTCTTCTCGGTCAACCTCGTGGTGGACGAGGATCACCTGCGCGCCTCGCCGCTGCCGGCGGCGGAGTACTTCGCTGCCCAGCTCCGCCACGTGCCCGCGTTCGCCGAGAAGCTGGCGCGCGGCCGGCGCGGCGAGGCGGTGCGCGGCATCGGCCCCATGGCATGCACCACCACGACGCCCGTGTTCGCGGGCGGCGCCCTGGTCGGCGACGCCTGCGGCTACGTCGATCCGGTGACGGGCGAAGGACTCTTCTTCGCCATGCGCGGCGCGGAGCTCCTGGCCGGCGAGCTCGCCACCGCGCTGCACGCGGGCCGCACGGGCCCGCGTGCGCTCGAGGGCTATCGCCGTGCGCGGCGCCGCGAGTTCGGGCCCCGCCTGACCATGGCCCGCCTGCTGCAACGCGGCCTGCGCAGCGGGCTGGTCACCAAGACCTTCCTGGGACTGCTGCAACGCCGCCCGCGGCTCGCCGATCTCCTGGTCTCGGTGACCGGGGACTACGCCCCGCCGCGGGCGCTGCTGGCGCCCAAGGTGTGGTGGCCGGCACTCACCTCCTGCGCCGGATCCGTGGCCGGCGCATAATCGCGGGCCACATGTCCGCAATGGCGCCGCTCCGCAGCCCACGGCCGCACTCGCGCCATCTCTTCTCCCTCGGCCGCGTCCTCGGCCTCGCGGTGGGGCTCCTGGTCGTCTCGCTCGGCTCGGTGTGCGCACTGGTCCTGCACCACCTCGGCCAGATGCGCGACGACGCGCGCCGGGTGATGGAGGAGACCGGCGAGTCCAATCTCTCGACCCAGCTGGTGGCCGCGCTCGAGGGCGCACAGAACTGTGCGGCGCTGGGCGGCGAGACGCGCGAATCCGGCGAGAGCGTGGCGCAACGCGGGCGCGTGTTCCTGGGCGAGGCGCGCGGGATCCTGGGACGCCTGGAACGCGTGGCCGGCGCCGCCGACCAGACCCATGGCGAGCACGAGGCGGTCGAGCAGCGCCTGTTCGACAAGATCCACGGCGGCCTCGATCAGCTGGAGGCCGTCCTGGCCGGCGCGACCCCCGCCGCCGGAGCCGCGCTGGCCTCGGAGCTGCGCAGCGAGGCACACCGGCTGGCCGGCGTGTTCGCGGCCGAGAACCGCGCCGAGGCCGAGCTGGCCAACGCCGACCTGCTGCGCCGGGTCCGCGCCACCTCCAGGGTCATGTTGATCACCGTGGCCGCCAGCGCCGTCGCGCTCTGCCTGGTGCTCTGGCTGGTGGCGCGGCGGATCGTCGCGCCGATCCGCACGCTGCGCGACGGCACCGAGCGCTTCGGGCGGGGCGAACGCGCCATCCGCATCGGCCTGCGCACGCGCGACGAGATCGGCGACCTGGCGGCGGCCTTCGACTGGATGGCCGAACGCGTGGCGCTCAACCAGAACCTGCTCGAGGCGCGGGTGAAGAGCATGGCGCGTGAAGTCGTGCGCGCCGCCAGGCTGGCCGAGCTCGGCACGCTCGCGGCGGGCGTGGCACACGAGATCAACACGCCGCTGGCCAGCATCGCCTCCGCCGCCGAGGGGCTGCAGCGGCGCATCGAGCGCGGCGAGCTGGATCGCGCGGACCAGCTGGAGTACCTGCGCACCATCGCCGGCGAGGCGTACCGGGCACATGAGATCACGGCGCGCCTGCTCACCTTCGCCCGCCAGGATCGCGGCGACGTCGGTCCCGTCGACCTGCGCGCGTGCCTCGGGGAAGTGGAGCGGATCCTGCGCCACCAGCTCGAACAGTCCGGCCTGCGGCTCCACCTCGACCTGCCTGAGAGCCTCCCCGCGGTGCGCAGCAACGCCGGGGAGCTGAAGCAGGTGCTCCTGAACCTGCTGGTGAACGCGCGCGATGCCAGCCCGCCGCACAGCGAGATCCGCCTCGCGGCGCGCGGCGTGGACGGCACCGTGGAGCTGACCGTCCAGGACCAGGGCAGCGGCGTGCCGTCGGAGTACCTGGAGCGCATCTTCGACCCGTTCTTCACCACCAAGCCGCCCGGCAAGGGCACCGGCCTCGGGCTGGCCCTCTCCCTCGCGCTGGTCGAGGGCCACGGCGGGAGGCTCGAGGTGCACAACACGCCGGGCAGCGGCGCCTGCTTCACCCTGACCCTGCCTGCGCATCCCGGGGTGGCGGTTTGAGCCCGCGGCGCCTGCTCCTGGTCGAGGACGACGCGACGCTGCGCCGCGTGCTGGCCCGCGAGCTCGCGGCCTTCGGGTTCGCCGTCGCCGCGTACCCCAGCGCCGAGGAGGCGCTCGCAGCGCTGGGCGATGCGCAGCCGGAGGTGGCCCTCGTGGACCTGCGCCTGCCCGGAATGGACGGGCTCACGCTGCTGCAGCGGCTGCGCGCCACCGACCCCGACCTGCAGGTGGTCGTGCTCACCGGCCACGGCGCCGTGCCCGACGCGGTCCAGGCCATGCGCCTTGGCGCGCACGACTTCGTCACCAAGCCGACCAGCCTGGAAGTGATCGAGCAGACGCTGCGCCGCGCCCTGGAGACGCGCGCCCTCGTGCTCGACAACCGGCGCTGGCGGCGCCTGGCGGCGAGCGAGGAGGATCCGGCGGGGATCCTCGGGGAGAGTCCGGCGATCCAGGAGCTGCGCGGGCTGGTCGAGCGCGTCGCCGGCAGCGACACCAACGTCCTGATCCAGGGCGAGAACGGCACCGGCAAGGAGCTGGTGGCGCGCAGCATCCACCTGCGCAGCGCGCGGCGCGACGGACCGTTCGTGGTGCTGAATTGCGGCGCGATCCCGGAGGCCCTGCTGGAGAGCGAACTCTTCGGGCACGAGCGCGGCGCGTTCACCGGCGCGGACAAGCGGCGCCTCGGCCTCTTCGAGGCCAGCGACGGCGGCACGCTCTTCCTGGACGAGATCGGCGAGCTGCCGGTGGCCGTGCAGCCGGCGCTGCTGCGCGCGCTGCAGTTCCGCGAGATCCGGCCGGTGGGATCCGACCGGCTGCGCACCGTGGACGTGCGGCTGGTCGCGGCGACCAACCGCGACCTGCACGCCGAGATCGCCGCCGGCCGGTTCCGCGAGGACCTCTACTACCGGATCGCCGCGCTCACCCTCGAGGTGCCGCCGCTGCGCGCCCGGCGCGGCGACGTGCCGATCCTGGCCGCGGCGATCCTGGCGCGGGTCTGCCTGGCATCGGGACGGAGGATCGAGCTCGCGCCGGACGCGGTGGCGGCGCTGCAGCAGCACGAGTGGCCCGGCAACGTCCGCGAACTGGAAAACGCCCTCACCCGCCTGTGCGTGTTCGCCCCTGGCGACACGATCCACGCCGCCGAGGTCGAGCGCCTGGTGGTGCAGCGCGCGCGCCGCACCGCGCCGGGCAGCCTGCCGACCCTCGACCTGGAGGAGCTGGAGCGGCTGGCCGTGCTGGAATCGCTGCGGCGTCATGGCGGCGACAAGAAGGCCGCCGCGGCCGAGTTGGGCGTGTCGCTGAAGACCCTCTACAACAAGCTGGCACGCTACGGCGCGCCGCCCTCCTGAGCGGCCGGGCCGCACGCCATGCGGGGCACGAGGCTGTTCCGCGCCCACGCACCCGCCTCTAGACTCCCGCCCCGATCCATGGCCGACACCGCTCCCACATCCGGCACCGGTGCCGCGGCCGCGGCGCCGCGCGCGTCCCGACCGCTCTCCGACCTGCTCTCGCCGCGCCAGCTGCTCACCTACGCGGCGGTGGTGGCGATGCTGCTCCTCGCGCAGCCCCAACCGGTCACCTACGGGATCGGCGCGACGCTGGCCGCGCTCGGCATCGGCGTACGGGTGTGGGCCTGCGGCCACCTGCGCAAGAACAAGGAGGTGGTGACGTCGGGGCCGTACCGCTTCGTCAAGAACCCGCTCTACGTCGGCACCTTCCTGATCACGGTCGGCGGCATCCTCGCCGCCGGCGGGCCAGAGCTGCCGTCCTTCCTGGTGTGGAGCGCCCTCGGCCCGGTGTTCGTCCTGGTGTTCTTCGGCTACTACATGCCCAAGAAGAAGCGCATCGAGTCGGCGCGCCTCGCGAAGTACTTCGGCGAGGCCTACGCGGTCTACGACCGCGCCGTCCCCGACTTCGTGCCCTCTCTGCGGCCCTATCCGCAGGCCGCGCGCCTGCCCTGGCGGTGGGACGTGTTCGCCGACAACCACGAGATCGGCATGGACCTGCTGATCGCGGCGCTCTTCGCACTCATGCCGTTCGCCCGCGGCTGGTTGCTCGGCGCATGAACGAACTCGGCCTCTCCCGCGCGGCGGCGGAAGCCCTGATCGGCACGGCACCCGCCGCGGTCCCGTGGAAGCCGACCCTGTGGCCCATCGTGGTCGGGGACCGCGAGTTCATCGTGAAGGACGTGCGCCGCTGCCGGTGGATCTACCGCTACACGGTGGGACGCTGGCTCCTGCGCCGCGAGGCCAGGATCTACGCGGCGACGCGCGGCCTCCCGTTCGTGCCGGTCTGCTACGGCCGCCTCGACCGCGACGCCCTGATCTTCGAGCGCCTGCGGGCCACGCCGCTCAGCTCGTTCCCGGAGGTGCACCTGCGCGCCGAGTTCTTCGAGCGCCTCGCAGCCGCCCTGGACCAGCTGCACGCGCGCAGCATCGCGCACATGGACCTGCGGCACCGCTCCAACATCATGGTGACGGCGGAGGGCGAGCCGCGCCTGATCGACTTCGAGAGCTCGTTCGACCTCGGGCGCCGGCCGCTCCTACGCCGGATCTTCTGGCGGCTGCTGCGCGCCGTGGACCGGGCCGGCCTGATCAAGTGGCGATTGCGGTACTTCCCGGACCACGTGTCGAGCGAGGACCGCGACTGGTTCGCGCGCTTCGAGCGCTGGCGCCGGTTTTGGCCGGCCGGCCGGATCTGGCCGCCGTCGTTCCTGCGCCGCCGCGGCAAGGTACGGCCGACGGCCACCTAGCCGCACACTCTCAACCCTCGCGGTTCACCAGGAACGCCGCGGTGTGCGCGAAGTAGCGGCGCATCACCCCCGCGGCCGGCTCGGGGATGCCGACCTCGGCCATCGCCGCGACCATGTTCTCGAGCCAGGCCTCGCTGGCGGCCCGGGTGATCGCGAACGGCGCGTGGCGCATGCGCAGGCGCGGGTGGCCGCGCTGGCGGCTGTACTCGGACGGACCGCCGAAGAACTGCACCAGGAAGCGCGCCTGATGCTCGATCGGCGCCGTCAGGTCCTGCGGGAACATGGCGCGCAGGCGCGGATCGCGGTCCACCTGGCCGTAGAACGCGCGCGCCAGCCGCCAGAAGGTCTCTTCGCCCAGCAGCGCGTAGAGGCTGAGCGCACGGCGGTCGCGCCACGCCGCCAGGGCGACCACTTCCTCGAACTGCCACGCCTCGTGGTCCGGGCTCAGCGCGTGCAGGGTGGCGAGCTCCCGGAACCCCCACGCCACCGCACAGGTCGCGGTCCCCGCGGCGCGGCCGGCCCGCAGGTCGCCGGCGGAGTCGCCCACCATCAACGCGCTCCACGGCGGAGCCGACACCTGCTCCAGGGCGGCCCGCACCGGCGCCGGATCCGGCTTGCGGCCCGCGGCTGTGTCGCCCCCGACCACCACGTCGACGAGGTGGGCGATGCCCAGCCCCGCCAGGATCTGCTGGCTGAACGCCTGCGGCTTGTTGGTGACCACCCCCACCGCGGCCTTGCCGCGCAGCTGCTGCAGGCCCTCGGCCACGCCCGGGTAGAGGCGGGTGTGGTCGAGGAGGTGCTCGCGGTGATGGTCCCAGTACACCGCGCGCGCAGCGTCCACGTCGCTGCCCTCGGGCAGCGTGCGGTTCAGGAGCTGCAGCAGCCCGTCGCCCACGGCGCCGCGCACGTGCTCGGCGGAGAGCGCCTCGAGCCCGTGGTGCGCCCGGACCACGTTTACGCTGGCGGTGATGTCGGCCAGGGAGTCGATCAGCGTGCCGTCGAGGTCGAAGAGGAACGTCTGGTACATCGCGGGGCGGGCAGGATAGCGGCGCGGCGCGCGCGCCGCGCTGGCTAGAATCCGCGCGCGTGCAGCGGGTCGTCGCGTTCCACTCCAACCAGCTCTCGTGGCGCGGCACCGAGGTCTCCCTCTACGACTACGCCCTGCACAACGAGACCCTGCTCGGCAACCGCTCGCTGATCGTCAGCCAGGCGCACGCCGACCTGGCGGCGCTGGCGAAGTTCACGGCCCGCTTCCCCGTGGTGCTCTACCGCGAGGTGGCCGAGCTGCCGGAGCTCCTGCGCCCGCACGGCGTGGACACCGTCTACTGGCAGAAGGCCGGCGAGGCCGACGGCCGGCTCGTGCCCGGCGTGCGCAACGTCGTGCACGTGGTCTTCCGCAACCGCGAACCGCACGGCGACGTGTACGCGTACATCTCGCCCTGGCTGAGCGAGGTGTGCACCGGCGGCACGGCGCCCTGGGTGCCGTACATGGTCGCGCTCCCGCCGGGCGGCCACGGCGACCTGCGGGAGCGCCTGGGCATCCCCCGCGACGCGGTGGTGTTCGGCCGGCATGGCGGCGCCGGGCAGTTCGACATCCGCGAGGCCCGCGAAGCCGTGCTGGACGTGGCGCGCCGCCGGCCGGAGCGCTGGTTCGTGTTCCTGAACACGCGCGAGTTCGGCCCGCATCCCGCCAACGTGGTGTTCCTGCCCCCCACGTTCGACCTGGTCGAGAAGGTGCGCTTCCTCGACACCTGCGACTACATGCTGCACGCGCGCGCCGAGGGCGAGACCTTCGGCCTCGCGGTGGCGGAGTTCCTGCTGCGCGGCAAGCCCGTGCTCACCTGCCGCTACGGCTACGACCAGATGCACCTGCGCGTCCTGGGCGACACCGCGCTGCTCTACGACAGCGCGGCCAGCCTCGTGCGGCTCCTGGAGACCCTGGCGCGCGGCGCCGACCCCGAGCCGTGCCGCGCGCGGGTGCGCGCGTACGCGCCCGAGCCGGTGATGGAGCGCTTCGCGCGCGTGTTCCTCTGAGCAGCGGGGCGCTGCGGCGCTCTCCGCCGGCTGGACCCGCGACGCGGCACCGGGTAAGGGCACGGCACCCATGACCAGCATCGCGACCCGCATCGCCACCGAACTCGGCGCGCGCACGGACCAGGTGGCGGCCGCCGTGCGCCTCCTCGACGAGGGTGCCACGGTCCCGTTCGTCGCGCGCTACCGCAAGGAGGCCACCGGCGGGCTCGACGACACGCAGCTCCGCGCTCTCGCCGAGCGGCTGGTCTACCTGCGCGAGCTGGAGCAGCGCCGCGACGTCGTGCTGCGCAGCATCGAAGAGCAGGGCAGGATGACCCCCGAGCTGCGGGCGCGGGTCCTCGCCGCCGACACCAAGGTCGGACTCGAGGACCTCTACCTGCCGTTCCGGCCCAGACGCCGCACCAAGGCCCAGATCGCCCGCGAGGCCGGTCTCGAGCCCCTGGCCGACGCCCTGCTCGCCGATCCCACGCTCGATCCCGCGGCCGCCGCGGCGCGGCACCTGCGGCCCGACCTGGGCTTCGCCAGCGCCGAGGCCGCCCTGGATGGCGCGCGGCAGATCCTGATGGAGCGCTTCGCCGAGCACGCCGCGCTGGTCGGCCGCCTGCGCGAGATGGTGTGGGGCGGCGCGGAGGTCCATGCCCGCGTGGTCGCCGGCAAGGAGGCGGAAGGGGCACGCTTCGCCGACTACTTCACGCACCGGGAGGCGCTGGCCAGGATGCCCTCGCATCGGGCCCTCGCCCTGTTCCGCGGGCGGGCGCTCGGCGTGCTCGACGTCGGCCTCGACCTCGAGCCGGAGCCCGCCGGCCGCGAGGGCCCGCGCACCAGCCGCTGCGAGGGGGAGATCGCCAGGACCTTCGCCATCGCCGACCGGGGCCGGCCGGCGGACCGCTGGCTGGTCGACACCGTCCGGCAGGCGTGGCGCGTGAAGCTCTCGGCGCACCTGGAGGTGGAGCTCTTCGAGCGCCTGCGCGAGCGCGCCGAGACCGAGGCGCTTGCCGTGTTCGGTGCCAACCTGCGCGACCTGCTGCTGGCGGCGCCCGCCGGCCCGCGCGTGGTGATGGGACTGGACCCGGGCCTGCGCACCGGAGTGAAGGTGGCGGTCGTGGACCGCACCGGCAAGCTGGTCGCCACCGCGACCGTCCACCCGCACGAACCGCGCAAGGACTGGGAGGGGGCGCTGCGCGCGCTCGCCGCGCTGGTTGCCGCGCACGACGTCGAGATCGTGAGCATCGGCAACGGCACGGCATCGCGCGAGACCGACCGGCTCGCCGCCGAGCTGCAGCGCCGGCTGCCCGGACGCCGCCTGCAGAAGGTGGTGGTGAGCGAGGCGGGCGCCTCGGTCTACTCGGCCAGCGAGCTGGCCGCGCGCGAGTTCCCCGAGCTGGACGTCGCGCTGCGCGGCGCGGTGTCGATCGCGCGGCGCCTCCAGGACCCGCTCGCCGAGCTGGTGAAGATCGAGCCCAAGGCGATCGGCGTCGGGCAGTACCAGCACGACGTGAGCCAGTCCCGCCTCGCGCGCACGCTCGACGCCGTGGTCGAGGACTGCGTGAACGCGGTGGGCGTCGACGTGAACACGGCCTCCGTGCCCCTGCTGCGCCGGATCTCGGGCCTGAACGAGGCCCTCGCGAAGCAGATCGTCGGACACCGCGACCAGCACGGGCCGTTCCAGGACCGCCGCCAGCTGCTGGACGTGCCGCGCCTGGGCCCGAAGACCTTCGAGCAGGCGGCCGGCTTCCTGCGCATCCGCGGCGGGCGCCAGCCCCTGGACGAGTCCAGCGTGCATCCGGAGGCGTATCCGGTCGTGGAGCGGATCCTCGCCCGCACCGGCCGCGCACTGCGCGAGGTGATCGGCGACCGCACCGTGCTGCGCGCCCTGCGCCCGCAGGAGTTCACGGACGCGCACTTCGGCGTCCCCACGGTCACCGACATCCTGGCCGAGCTGGAGAAGCCCGGGCGCGACCCGCGGCCCGAGTTCCGCACCGCCACGTTCCGGGAGGGCGTGGAGTCGCTCGCCGACCTGCAGCCCGACATGATCCTGGAGGGGGTGGTCACCAACGTCACCGCGTTCGGCGCGTTCGTGGACGTGGGCGTGCACCAGGACGGCCTCGTGCACATCTCGGCGCTGAGCGAGCGCTACGTCGCCGACCCGCGCGAAGTGGTGAAGGCCGGCGACGTGGTGCGCGTGAAGGTGCTGAGCGTCGACCTCGCACGCCAGCGCATCGCCCTCACCCTGCGCCTCCAGGACCCGGCCCGCGACCACGCCGGCCGCGGCGAGCGCGGCCGCGGCGTCCCGCCGGCGCCGGCCGCGCCGCGGGCCCGGCCCGAGCCCGAGCCGCAGAGCCCGCTCGCCGCCCAGCTCGCCAAGCTCAAGGGCAGGCCGGGATCCGGCTGAGCGACACCGGCGGCGAAGCCCTCCGGCCGGGGGGCTTGCCGGCCGTCCGGGTGGAACGCCAGACTCCCATGGCCTCGCGCCAGCCGGCCCGCGCCGCGACCCGGGAGGGGTCGGGCGACGGCCGGGGTTTGCGGGGCATGTCCTCTCTCTCGTCTCGTTCCGGAGTGGTGAATCCCATGCATATCCGCTCGTTCGGGCTGGCGGCGCTCTGCGCGGTGCCGGCTCTCGCTTCGGCCCAGGCAACCTCCACGCGCGCGGACGCGCTCCCGTTCCTGGTCCGCGGCTTCGCCAACGACCCCGCCGAGACCAAGGCGGCGGTGCACACCGACCGCTTGATCGTCGCGTTCTCCATCCCGGTCCAGCCCGCGCTCCTCGACGGCGCTCTGGTTGGCAGCGGCCTGCGCCGCGTCGGCGGCGCCTGGAACGGCACCTTCGAGGTGCTGGCCTGCGCCCCCGGCACCGCGCAGGCGTGGGCGGAGTGGTTCCGCGGCCAGGCCATCGTGCGCTACGCGGAGCCCGACGCGATCGCGTACACGTGCGCAAACCCCGACGACCCGTACTTCAACCCCTACCAGTGGAACTTCTTCGCGCCGGGCACGGTGAGCGCGGGGGCGGTGAGCAACTACGGCGTCGACGCCGTCACCGCCTGGGACCGGACCACCGGCAGCGGGGTGACCGTGGCGGTGGTCGACACCGGCATCGCCTACGAGACGTTCGGAGCGTTCACCCAGGCTCCCGACCTCGCCGGGGCCAGCTTCGTGTGGCCCAAGGACTTCGTGAACAACGACGACCACCCCAACGACGACAACGGCCACGGGACGCACGTGGCCGGCACCGTGCGGCAGTCGACCAACAACGGCCTCGGCGTGGCCGGTCTCGCCTACCAGTGCAACCTGATGCCCGTGAAGGTCCTCAACGCCTCGGGCAGCGGCTCGCACTCGGCGATCGCCAACGGCATCACCTGGGCGGCCGACCATGGCGCCAAGGTGATCAACCTGAGCCTCGGCGGCAGCACGGGCTCGACCACGTTGGAGAGCGCCGTGAACTACGCGTGGAGCAGGGGCTGCGTCGTGGTGGCCGCAGCGGGCAACACCGGCCGGCAGGGCGTGCAGTACCCCGCGCGGTACGTGAACTGCATCGCGGTGGGCACCACGCGTTTCGACGGCCGGCGCCCGCGCTACGGCACGTACGGCTCGGGCCTCGACCTCTGCGCGCCGGGGGGCGACACGAGCGTCGACCAGAACGGCGACGGCTACCGGGACGGCATCCTGCAGCAGACCTTCGCCAGCGGCAGCCCGACCGCCTTCGGCTACTACTTCTTCCAGGGCACCTCGATGGCCAGCCCGCACGTGGCGGGCATCGCCGCCCTGGTTGCCGCGCGCTACGGCTCGTGGAGCAACGCCCAGATCCGCAGCCGCCTGGAGGCCTCGTGCCGCGACCTCGGGTCGGCCGGCTACGACACCACCTACGGCTACGGCCTGCTCAGCGCCGAGATCGCGACGCGCTGAGCCGGTCCGCCCCCCTCGAGCCGCCCGCCCGTGGACCAGGACTCCGCGGGCGGCTCAGCGCGGGCGCCGCAGGAATGCCGCGTACACCACCACCCCGGCGCCGAGGATCCCCAGGCCGACGAGGGCGTTGGTCCGTTCGTTGGGATCGAGCAGCGTGTAGCCGTCCACGAAGAGCGTGACGCCGATGAAGAGCAGCGGCGTGAACGGGTAGCCGAAGCAGCGATACGGCCGCTCCCGCTCCGGCGCGCGGACGCGCAGCACGTACACACCGGCGACCGTCAGCGCGTAGAAGAGCAGCGAGGCGAACACGACGTAGACGGTCAGGTCCTTGAAGCCCGGGAAGAGCACGATCAGGAGCATCGCCCACAGCGCCTGGCTCCAGATCGCCACCGTGGGGGTGCGCCAGCGCGGGTGCACCGTGTTGAGCCGGCGCGGCAGGAGTCCGTCGTTGGCCATCGCGTAGAAGCCGCGCGGCGACGACAGGAGGTTGGGGTTGGCCGCACCGAACACCGAGAGCGCGATCAGGAATGCCAGGAGCCCGGCCACGTCCACGCCGAACACGCGCGACACGACGGTGTAGGGCACGTCGAACTCGCTGCCGAGTCCGCGCATCTCGCCGATCGGCACCACCAGGAGGTACACCGCGTTGACGGCCAGGTACACGCCGATGAGCAGGAGGAGGCCCCAGATCAGCCCGCGCGGCAGGTCGCGGTGCGGGTTCTTCAGCTCGGCGGCGTTGAAGGGCAGCTGGTACCAGCCCTCGTACGCCCAGAAGATCGCCACCGCGGCCGCGACCAGTCCGGCGAGGAAGTCGGGGTTGGCGGCGGCCGCGGCGGCCGGAGCGGCCGCGGCACCGTCCGGGAGCGCGAAGAGCACCCCGCCGCCGACGATCGTGGCCAGCGCGCCCACCTTGGCGAAGGTCGAGAGGTTCTGGATCAGCGCGCCCCAGTCGACGCCGAAGTGGTTGACCACGCCGAGCAGCAGGATCATGCCGCAGGCACAGAGCTTGGCCGGGCCCAGCTCGAACGCCAGACCCTGGACCAGCGGGACGGAGAAGTACACCTCGTCCAGCGCGAACCCCGCCTTGCGGCTGAGCGCCAGCGCGAACGCCGCGGCCAGCGCCGCCATGGTCCCGCTGTTGATCACCAGCAGGAAGGTCCAGCCGTAGAGGAACGCCGGGAAGCGGCCGAACGCCTCGCGCAGGAACGCGTACTGACCGCCGGCCTCGGGGAACATCGCGCCGAGCTCGGCATAGGCGAAGGCGCCGAAGAGGCAGACGATGCCGAGCACGATCCAGGCCGCGAAGATCCATGCCTCGCTCGGCAGGTTGCGCGACACGTCCAGGGCCTTGAAGAAGATCCCCGACCCGATCACGGCCCCCACCGTGATGTTGATCGCGGACGTGAGGCCGAGCGTGCGGCGGAGCTCCGGTTGCGACATGGCCGGCGGAGGATGCGGCCGCCGCCAGAGACGCTCAAGCGGAACATCCGTGCGGGCGGGGTTTTGGCGCCCCGCCGCGCCGGCGCCGCCCGTCGCCCGCGGCCCGGCCACGGGGCGGCGGGCGGCGCGGGACTCAGCTGGCCGAGATCGGGATCGTGATGCAGTTGGTCACGCCGGTCCCGAGCAGGCCGCCGGCGGGGCAGAGCACGAGCCACTGCGCGGCGAGGTTGAAGCCGCACAGCGCCGGGTTGGGCGGGATCGGCAGGCCGACGGTGGCGCCACCGCCGCAGGGCGGCGTGCCGGCGAGCGGGAAGCCGCCGAGCACGATCGGCCCGGGGGCGCCGAGCGGCACGAGGAGCGGCCCGCAGAACGGCGGGATCGGCAGGCCCGGGGGCGAGCAGGCTCCCAGGTTGAGCACCAGGTAGGCCGTGCCACCGCTGGGCGCGCCGCTCAGGGTGATCGCGAAGGCCGGGTTGGCCAGGGTGGCGTCGCCGATCGTGCCCGCGGTCATGGTCGGGCACGCAGGGCAGGGATTCGCCGTGCACGAGGCGCCCGAGCTGGTCGCGTGGGCGGCCTCGAGGCAGAGGCCGATCAGCGGCGTGCCCGACGTGTTGGGGCAGCACGACACCATCTGGGTGTTGCAGCCGGCCGCGGTCACGTTCACGAAGAGGCCCACGGTCTGCTTGCCGTCGGTGGCATAGAGCACGAACTTGCAGTCGTCGAAGGCCAGCCCGGTGATGGGGCCCATCGGGTTGTTGCCGCAGAGCGGCACGGGGAACGAACAGATGGGCGTGCAGGGATTCTGCAGGGGCGCGACGAACACGATGTTGTTCGCCGGCACGCCGGCCGCCCACACCGAGGCGCTGTAGAAGATCAGGTCCTTCACGTCGCTGAGGGCGAGGCCGCCGATCTGCGAGCCCGCCGGCACCGGGGCCGGGCAGCTGCCGATCGGACTCACGGGACAGCTCAGCGCGTGCCAGCTGATCACGTTGCCCTGGTGCGACATGTAGATGCGCCGCTGCTTCTCCAGCACGGCGAGGCCGGTGACCGGGCCGGGGCCGGGCGCGGGGAAGGGCGGGCAGAAGATCGCGCAGGTGCCGGGCTTCACGACCTGGATGAGCGGGCCGTTGCTGACCCACACGTTGCCGCGCAGGGCCTCGTAGGCCGTGCCACCGTGGAAGTTCAGCGCCGGCGCCGGCAGACCCAGGGGGCAGACCTGGGTGTTGCAGGTGCCCAGGCTCTGGCGCACCAGGAGCGAGGGCGCCGAGGTGTTGCCGATGAGGACCTGGGGAGTCTGGGAGACGAGCGGGAGCGCCAGGGCGAATGCGGCCCAGGGCGCGAGCAGGCGTGCGTGCATGGATACCTCCGGGGGCGGGACGAACGTTCCGCCAACCCTTGGGGAATGCATTGCCCGCAGAGGGCGCACGCGCCGGATCGGGATTCGCATTCTTCCCGGGCGGAGCACCGGCCCGGCGCGCGGATGGGCCGGCCCCGGATCTCCGGCGCCGCGCGAGGCGGAGGGTGGAGGCCGGACCCGGAGGCGGCGACACTGCGGCACCGTCCGCACCATCCACGGCGCGGCGCAAGCCGCCCCCTCCCGCGCATGCCCGACATCCTGCTCGCCACGCTGAACGCCCGCTGGCACCACTGCGCGTTCGGGCTGCGCTACCTGTTCGCCAACCTGGGCGAAGTGGCGGCGCGGGCCGGGCTCATGGAGTTCGTGGTGCGCGAGCCGGTGGCGCGGATCGCGGCGCGGATCCTGGCGGCGCGTCCCCGGATCGTGGGTCTAGGGGTCTACATCTGGAACGTGCGCCAGACCACGGAGCTGGTCGCCCTCCTGAAGCGCGCCGACCCGGCTCCGACCGTGGTCGTGGGCGGCCCCGAGGTGAGCCACGAGGTCGAGGAGCAGGCGATCTGCAGACTCGCCGATCACGTCGTCACCGGCGAGGCCGACCTCGCGTTCCGCGACCTCTGCGGGCGGCTGCTGGCCGGCGCTCCGGGCGTGCCCCACGTGGTGCACGCGCCGCCCCCCGACCTCGGCGCGCTGGCGCTCCCCTACCACCTCTACGACGCCGACGACGTGGCGCGGCGCATGGTCTATGTCGAGGCCTCGCGCGGCTGCCCGTTCACCTGCGCCTTCTGCCTCTCGGCCCTGGACGTGCCGGTCCGGCGCGTGGACCTGGCCCGCCTGCTGCCGGAGCTGGAGCGGCTGCTCGCGCGGGGGGTGCGGCACTTCAAGTTCGTGGACCGCACGTTCAACCTCGACCTCGCCACGAGCACGGCGATCCTCGACTTCTTCCTCGCACGGATCACCCAAGGCCTCATCCTGCACTTCGAGATGATCCCCGACCGCCTGCCCGAGGCGCTGCGCCGCAGGATCGCCGCGTTCCCGCCCGGCACGCTGCACCTGGAGGTGGGCGTGCAGAGCCTGGATCCGGCGGTGAACCGGCGGATCGCCCGCCGTCAGGACGAGGAACGGCTCGCCGAGAACCTGCGCTGGCTGCACGGCCAGGACAGCGTGCACGTCCACGCCGACCTGATCCCCGGCCTGCCGGGCGAGACGTGGGAGGGCTTCGCGCGCGGCTTCGACCGGCTGTGCGCGCTCCGCCCGCACGAGATCCAGGTGGGGATCCTGAAGCGGCTGCGCGGCACGCCGCTCACCCGGCACGACGCGGCGTGCGGCATGGTGTGGGATCCGGAACCCCCCTACGAGGTGCGCGCCACGGCCGCACTCGACTCCGTGGCGCTCGCGCGCCTGCGCCGCTTCGCGCGCGTGCACGACCTCGTGGCCAACCGCGGCAACTTCGTGCACACCACCGAGCGGCTCCGCGGCGAACCCTCGCCGTTCGCGGCATTCCTGGCGCTGGCCGAGTACGTGCACCGCGCGGCGGGCCGGAGCCACGGCCTCGCCCTGCACGAGCTGTACCGCCTCGTGCATGGCTGGCTGGTGGAGGAGCGCGGCGCGGATCCCGTGGCGGCGGCGCGGCTCCTGGCCCTGGACTACCGGCGCACCGGCCGCTGCGATCCGCCGCGCTGGCTCTCGGCCCTCGCGCCGGCGGAGCGCTGCGAGCGCGGCCGCCTCCTGGCCGCCGCGCACGCGCGGCGCCAGGCACGGCACCGGGGCGTGGCCGCGACCCCACCATGACCGCACCCGATCCCGCCTGCCGTTGGCTCCCGCCGCGCGCGCCGGCCAGCCTCCGCACCGCCCTGGCACGGGCCGGGACGCCCGCGATCCCTCTGGTGCGGCGCGGCGCCCACCACGGCTATCTGGTCCCCGCGGCCGAGGGCCCGCTGCCCGCCGCGGACGTGCTGGCGCGTTGGCGCAGCGACCGGCCCGTGCTCCTGCGCGGCGTCCTGCGCGCCCGCATCCGGCCGTATCGCCAGGCACTGGGCGAGACCCTGCGCCTCTTCGCGCGCCTGCGCCGCGGGGCGCGCTTCTTCGACTGGGTGATCGGACGCCTGGCCGGCCAGGGGGTCTACCAGAGCGTGGGGTCCTCGATCGACCTGGGGGATCCGCGCGAGGTCGAGAAGGCATTCGCGCGCGCCCGCGGCGCGCGCCGCGGCGACGGCGACCTGTGGGCCAAGCTGGCCTGGATCGCGCACGACCCCCGCGATCCCTCGCTGCGGATCCGGTTCTCCTGGGGCGTGGAGGCGCTGCAGGAGTGGCATCGGGATCCGCGGCAGGCGCGCCGCGCCGACGGGCTGGCCGCCGCGCTCTTCCCCGAATGCGCCGTACTGGGCGGGCACCGGCTGCTCTTCGACCTGCTCCGGCACCTGACCGGCGGCCCGGTGCGCCTCTCCGAGCGGATCGTCTACAACAACGTGCCGGGCGGCGGCGCGGTGTTCCACCACGACGCCGAGGCGACGCAGCTCGGGGTCTGCTTCGGCCAGCTGGCGGGCGAGACGGCGTGGCTGGCCCTGCCCCGCCGTGAACTCGCCGAGGTGGTGGCCGAGGTGGCGCACGGGCGCGCGACGCTGCGCCGGTTCCTCGGTACGCCGGCGCGGGCCTTCGCAGCCCTAAAGGACACCCGCGAGCCGCGGCTCGACCGCCTGCTCAATCGCGACCCGGTCCTCACCCGCCGCCTGGTCGAACGCGGAGCCGCCTTCCGCATGCGCGCCGGCGACGCCGTCCTCCTGCCCTCGCACTCGCGCGAGGACGTGGCGTGGCACTCGGTGTTCGGCATCGGCCGGAGCCCCAGCCTCGCCCACAGCTACGGCATCTTCGCCGCCGCGCCGTCGCGCCACGGGCGCCGCTCGCGCGCGAATCCTCGCGCGCCTGGGACGCACCCGCGCCCGCCATGACCGCCACGCTGGAGCGCCTCGCGCCCGTTGCGTACCGTGCCCCGCTGCCGACCCTCGCCCTCCACGCCCGCGCCACGGGCGCGCCTCGCCCATGACCACGATGGACTTCTTCGGCCGCCAGGCGGCCGCCCGTCGCAACACCACCACGCTCGTGGTGCTCTTCTCGCTGGCGGTCGCGGCCACGGTCGCGCTGGTCTACGCGCTCTTCGCCGCCCTCTTCCTGGAGCAGGGCGTGGCGGCCGGTCGGAGCTGGCGCTGGTTCGAGCCGCAGCTCTTCGCCGGGGTCGTGGCGGGAACCCTGGCCGTGGTGGTCGCATGCATGCTCTACAAGGTGGCGCAGCTGGCCCGGGGCGGCGCCGCGGTCGCCCAGATGCTCGGCGGACGGCAGGTCTCGCCCAACACCACCGCCCTGCACGAGAAGACCCTCGTGAACGTGGTCGAGGAGATGGCGATCGCCTCGGGCGTGCCGATCCCCAAGGTCTACGTCCTGGACCAGGAGCCCTCGATCAACGCGTTCGCCGCCGGCTTCGGCACCAAGGACGCGGCGGTCGCGGTCACCCGCGGCGCCCTCGACGCGTTCCCACGCAACGAGCTGCAGGGAGTGATCGGCCATGAGTTCAGCCACATCCTCAACGGCGACATGCGGCTCAACATCCGCCTCATGGGCTGGCTGGCCGGCATCACCGCGATCTCCACGGCGGGCTACATCCTCCTGCGCTCGGTGCGCCACGTCCGCTCCGGCGGGGGCAAGAAGGGTGGCGGGATCGCGGGCATCCTGGCGCTCGGGCTCGGACTCCTGGTGATCGGCGCGATCGGCACCCTGTTCGCGAAGCTGATCAAGGCGGCAGTGTCGCGCCAGCGCGAGTTCCTCGCGGACGCCGCCTCGGTGCAGTTCACGCGCCACCCCGAGGGCATCGCCAACGCCCTGCGCCGGATCGGCGGCTATCCGAGCGGCTCGCGCATCGGCAACGCCCACGCCCAGGAGGCGAGCCACTTCTTCTTCTGCAACGCGGTGGGCGATCCCATGGCCCGGTGGTTCGCCACCCACCCGCCGCTGGCCGAGCGCATCGCGGCCATCGAGCCGCTCTCGCGCCTGCCGCAGTACCGGGACGCCGCCGCGCCCGCGGGCGCCGCGCGCGCCGGCGGCGCCACGCCCGAGGCCGTGGTGGCGAGCATCGCCAGCCCGGGACCGGCGCACGTCGAGTACGGCGCGGAGCTCCTGCGCTCGCTGCCGATGCAGCTCGCCGTCGCGGTGCGCGAGCCGTTCTCCGCGCACGCGCTGGTGCTCGCGTTCCTGCTGGAGCGTGACGGCCCGACGCGGACCGCGCAGCGGGCCCTCGTGCAGGAGCGGGCCGGGCCCGAGATCGCCCACGAGACCTCCGTGCTCGCCCCCATGGTCGCGCAGTTGCCGGTCGAACACCGGCTGCCGGTGCTGGCGCTCGCGGTGGGCGCCCTGCGCCAGCTCTCGCGCGAGCAGTTCGAGCGCTTCCGCGGCCTCGTCGACGCCCTGATCGAGGCGGACGCCAGGGTCACGCTCCCCGAGTACGCGCTGCGCAAGATGGTGATGCGGGTGCTCGGCCAGCACTTCGCCCCCACCCCCCCGCCGAAGGTCGTCCACCACCGCATCGCGGAGCTGCGCCGCGAGACGGCGGCCGTGCTGGCCGCCCTGGCCAAGGTCGGCCACGAGGACGCCACCAGGGCCGAGGCCGCGTTCGCCCAGGGCATGGCGCTCCTGGCCAAGGACCTGGGCGAGGCGCCGGCATTCGCCGAGGTGGCCGCCAGCAGCCTGGCCGACGTCGACGCGGCGTTGGAGCGCTTCGTCCACGCCTCCCAGGGCGTCCGCCGCCAGCTCCTCATCGCCATGGCCCACGTGGCCGGCGTGGACGGGACGGTGCGCGGCGCGGAAGGCGAACTCCTGCGCGCGGTGGCCGACGGCCTGGGGATGCCGATCCCGCCGCTCCTGCCGTCCTCGCCGCCGCCCCGGGTCTGAGCCCGCCGCCGCACGCACCGCGCACCGCGCGCACGTCGGCTACAGTGCCGGCCCACCATGCGAGCCGCACTCCTTTCCGGTCTGCTCCTCGCCTGCCCCCTCGCCCCCCAGGACCCGACCCTGCCCGCCGAGCGCCAGCTCGCGGAGGCCCGCGCCCTGGTCGCGGACGGCAAGCCCGGCGACGCCTGGGCCGCGGTGCTGCGCGCCCTGGAGTTCGACCCGCGCCACTACGGCGCACTCGCCCTGGCCGCGCGCCTCGCCGCGGACCAGGGCGACCGCGACGCCGCGGTCCATGCCTGGCACCTGTGGCTCGACGTGCACGACGGCCAGCGGCGACCCGCCGCCCTGGGCAAGGAGCGCGGGGAGATCCTGAAGGCGCTGCTGGAGAAGGACCCCAAGGCCCAGGCCTGGGCGACCCTGCAGGAGGAGTACGTCCGCAACCTGGTCCAGCTGGCGCGCGACTACCGGAGCCGCAAGGACCTGCTCGGCGCCATCGAGGCGCTCGGCCACGTGCTCCAGGTCGATCCGCACCACGAGGCCGCCAAGGCCGCGATCGCCGAGATCCGGCGCACCGGCGGCCGCGAGGTGGCGGTCGAGGACCTCTACGCCGGCGGCGACCCGACCGCCGGGCTCTCGGCCGAGCAGATCGAGTCCGAGGACCGCAAGCACGCCGAATGGGACAAGGCCTGGACCAAGGAGACCGACAACTACCGCTACCGGACCAACGCCGGCTTCCTGGTCCTGCAGACCTCGGCCATCGCGATGGAGCAGATGAACCGCTTCTACCGGCGCTTCTTCCGCTTCAAGGAGGACGGCGGCAAGACGCCGCAGATCGAGATCCGCATCTTCAAGAGCCGTGACGAGTACCTGAGCCTCGGGCGCAACCCCGCGCCGTGGTCCGGCGGGCACTTCACGGGCGACAGCGTCGAGACCTATGTCGGCGGCGTCTCCGGCAAGGAGTCGGTGCGCGACATGTACCGCACGCTCTTCCACGAGGCCGCGCACCAGTTCGTGTCGCTGACCGGGCCGATGGTGCCCGGCTGGCTGAACGAGGCCTTCGCGTCGTTCTTCGAGGGCTGCACGATCCTCAGCAACGGCACGGTGCGCTGGAACCAGGTCCCCGCCGGCCGGCTCTTCCCGCTGGCCACGCGGCTGGAGAACGGCTTCGCGGCGAGCGCGGAAGAGGGCGTGCGCGACGAGAAGGGCGAGTGGGCCGAGCCCAGGACCGCGCCGCGCTTCCGCCACGTGGTGCAGGGTGGCTACGCGTGGGGCCCGCCGTGGTACGCGCCGACCTGGGGCGTCGTCTACTTCCTCTACAACTTCCGCGACCCGCAGGGACGACCGGTGTACCGCGACGTCCTGCACGCCTACTACCTCTCGTTCAAGCGCGGCCAGCCCAAGGATCCGATCCTGCACTTCGAGGAGACCGTGCTGCGCGCCGCGCCGCTCTCGCCGGTGCGCACCATCGACGAGCTGGATGACATCTGGCGGCGCTGGATCCTCGAGCTGCGCGACCGCGAGACCGGCAAGACCCAGCGTGGCGCCGAGCTGCTGCGGCTGGCCAAGGCCGCGCGCGAACGTGCCGACCTCGCGCTCGCGCTCGAGTTCCTCGACGAGGCCAACGGCGCCGAGCCCGGGCGCATCGACGTGCTGCAGGAGCTCGCCACGCTGCTGGAGGAGCTGAAGCTGTACCCGCGCGCCGCGGCGGCGTGGCGCGAGCTGGCGCGCGAGCTGGAGCTGGGTGGGCGCGAACCCGAACTCCTGGGCCGTGCCAGGGACCGGGTTCTGGCGCTCGACCCTCTGGCCCGCGCCTACCAGCGCATGAAGACCGACCTCGCGCGGCGCGGCATCGAGCTGGCCAGGGACTACGAGGCCCGCGGCCTGCCCACCATGGCCCTGGAGATCGCGCGGCGCATGAGCGCCAACTTCTCGATCCCCGAGGCGATGGGGTTCTACGCCGCCCTGGCCGAGCGCACCGGCAAGAGCCTGGCCCGCTGGCGGGTCGCGTACGACGAGCGCAGCCTCGCGGGCTGGTCGGGCGGCGACGGCGTCTACCAGGCGTACGGCGCCACGATCCGGGCCCAGGTGCCGGCTGGCGAGGCCATGGGCAGCGCCGTCGTCACCAGCGAGCTCACCTGCGACGTGACCTTCGACGCCGACTTCTCCCTGGAGGCGGAGATGCGCATTCCCAAGGACGAGGAGGGGCTCGCCACCGGCTCGCTGATGGGACTCTGCTTCGGCCGCAAGGACGCGGACCACTTCCACGCCGTGGTCCTGCACGCCAAGGGCTTCCTGGATGTCGCGACCAAGAACGGCGGCTCGGTGTGGACCGTGCGCGACCACCGGCAGGTGACGGTGAGCGACGCGTGGCGCCGGCTGCGCATCGACGTGGTCGGCCGCAGCGTGGACCTCTACCTCGACGGCCTCTACGTGCGCTCGCTGGAGCTCGAGAACCGCGAGACGGTGCGGGGCACGTTCGGACTCATCACAGGCCCCGGCCGCGCCGAGTACCGGCGCATCCGTCTGCTGGCGCGCGAGCGCTTCGACCCTGCGGCCCGCATCGAGCGGAGTCTCGCCATGCAGCGCGTCGCCAAGGACCTGGCGCTGCGTGCCCCGGGCTCGTTCACTGGGCTGGAGCCGCCGCCGCTGCGGCTGCGCACCGTGGTGCAGGGCGATCCCGCGGCGCTGGCCGAAAGGAAGGGCAAGCCGGTGATGCTGGTGTTCTGGACGCCGGCGCAGGACCGCGCGATCCCCACCCAGGCGTGGCTCGCGCACGTGGCGGAGGCGTATCGCCAGCACGGCCTGGTCATGATCGTGGTCTGCGACGGCGGCACGCGCGAGAGCGAGGTGCGCGCGTATCTGGCCGAGAAGCCCCTGCCCGGCGCGATCGTCGCGCTGGACGAGATCAATGCCACCTACGACGCGTACTTCCTCAGGCCGGGCTTCTTCGGGCTGCCGCGCGTCCTGCTCGTCGACCGGGACGGCAAGGTGACCTTCGAGGGCGACCCGGGGTTCCGCGCGGGGATCGGCTGGCGCCCCGAGGACGGCCCCACCTACGTGGACGAGTCCCTGCGCCGCCTGCTCGGGCTCTAGGCACCGCGCGGCTCCCGCGGAGCGGGACCGCGCCCTCGGCCTTGTCGCGGCCCACGGTCCCGGTCCACACTGCCGGGGTGCGGATCGTCCACTCCTTGAGCCTGCTTCTGGCGTTGGCCCCGCTGGCCGCGCAGGGCACGCCGGCGACCGCCGCGGCCAGCCGTCCCGCGGGCACGGAGTTCCGGGCCCCTTCGGGCTCCTTCTCCCTGGTGCTGCCTCCTGGGTGGAGCGTCCTCACTCCGGACCAGGCACGGCTCCTGCGCCGCACCCAGCCGGGTTTCCCCAAGGACCTGCTGGAGCTGGTGCCCGGCCGCTACTACCACGTGGGCGCCGTGGCCCGCTGGCTGGAGGGCGGCTTCGACGGGCGGGCGGTGACCTTCCTCGAGCAGGAGGGCGCGCTGACCGTCGACGAGGCCGGGATCGCGGCCGTCCGCGAGTCCGTGGCGGAACATGCCCGCACGCAGGGCACGCGCCTCGAACTCGCCGGCGTCGAGTTGGTGCGGCTGGGGATCCGCCAGCACCCGGCCATCGCCGCGCGGCTCCTGGCCGAGGCCGAAGACGGGCCGATCACGGTGCTGCGCCACTACGTACCCACCGGGACGCGCCTGCTCGTGGTCTCGCTGCGGGCACGCACGGCAGATGCAGCGGACGCGATCGCCCTGTGGCAGGAGCATCTCCCCACCCTGTCCTGCGCGCAGCCGCCCCGCGAGGCCGCTTCGTCCGGCGGCAAGCTCCTCTACGCCGCCGTGCTCGGTGCACTCATCGGCACCCTCCTGCTGGTGCTGCGCCGCCGCCGGGTTCCTTGAGTTTGCCGGGACGTGCCGGCACCATGGGGCACCCGGACCCCTCTTCCACTACAGCCCTTGCCCAAGTCCGAATCCAAGGCGGCCAGCAGCCGGCCGCTCGACAAGGCGCTCTTCGCCGCGGGTGCGCAGTGCGCGAAGCGCCTCTACCTGGAGTACCACCGCCCGAAGCTCGTCCCCGCGCCCTCGGAGAACCAGGAGAACCTGGCCGAGGTCGGCCGCGAGCTGGTCGAGATGGCCTGCAAGGCCTTCCCCAAGGGCGAGGCGATGGACACCGCGGACTTCGCCGCGGCGACCCGGCGCACCAAGGAGATCCTCGAGCAGGCGAAGCCGGTGGTGCTCTTCCATGCGGCCTTCGGCCACGAAGGCGTCGAGGTGCGCGCCGACATCGTGCTGGGCGGCACCGACAAGAGCGTGATGCTCTACGAGGTGAAGTCCGGGACCAAGGTGAAGCCGCGCCACGTGCAGGACGTCGCGCTGCAGATCCACGTGATCGAGGCGTGCGGCTACAAGGTGCGGACCGCCAGCGTCCTGCACCTGAACCCGGGCTTCGTGCACGACGGGAAGGGCGCCCCGCCGGTGCAGCAGCTCTTCAAGAGCGTGGACATCACCGAGCGCGCGCGCCGGCACTTGGAGCGGGTGCGCGACCAGCTCGGCAACTTCCGCGCGGTCCTGGCCGACCGGGGCAGCGAGGACCTGCCCATGGGCACGTGGTGCCACATGCCGTTCCGCTGCGTGTTCTACGCGCACTGCCGCGAACAGGCCCCGGAGCACCCGCTGGTGGAGATGCCGGACCTGACGCGGTCGCAGGAGAGCCGCTGGCACGAGGCCGGGATCGAGACCATGACCCGGGTCGATCCCCAGCAGCCTGGGCTCACCCTGCTGCAGCGGCGCGCGCTCAAGGCGATCGAGACCGGCGGGCTGGTGGTCGAGGACTTCGTGCGCGCCGAGATGGCCGAACTCGAGCACCCGGTGCACCTGATCCACATCGGCTACCTGATCGACGTGTTGCCACGCTTCGCCCGGTCGCGGCCCTGGCAGGCGATCCCGTTCCAGTGGTCCTCGCACGTGCTGCACGCGGACGGGAAGGTGGAGCACCGCATGTACTTCCACGCCGAACGCGAGGACCCGCGCCCGGCGCTGGTGCGCGCCCTCAGCGACCACGTGCGCGGTGCGGGGACCGTCGTCGTGTACGGCGGTCAGTTCGAGGACCGGATGCGCGAGCTCCTCGAGGACGTTCCCGAGCACAAGGCCGACGTGCGCCTGCTCCTGAACGCCCCCTACATCGATCTGCAGCGCCTGCTGCGCGCGGGCGTGTATCACCCCGGCTTCCGGGGTTCGTTCCAGCTGGCCGACGTGGCCGCGGGACTGGGGGCGCCGATCGCGCCGACCGAGGACATCGCCGACGTGGACGCCGCGTCGCTCGCCTACGCGCGCTACCTCAACACCCGCACGCGCGCCAACACGCGCGAGCGCCTGAAGGCCGGCCTGGAGGCGTTCGCCAAGGCGCAGAGCCAGGCGAGCCTCGCCATCCTGCGCGCCCTGCTGGCCGTGCCCGCCGGCTGAGACCGCGCGCTGCCGCGCTCAGGACGACTTGCGCTGCTGCAGGCGCACCTTCGCCGCCTGGGCCAGCGGGTGCGACTCCTGGATCACGATCACCGAGTAGGGGTGGTCGGCGTAGAGGTTGTCGCGTTCCTCGATCCGGATCGCGCCGCGATCGCGCAGGTCGTTGACCAGGGCGCGGCGTTCCGGGTGGATCAGGCGCGGGAAGTGCTGGGTCATCGGACCCTTGAGGAACGGGGAGAGCCAGATGTCGGGCGAGTTGTGGCGCACCTGCGCCTTGAACAGCAGCTCCAGGCACTGGAGCAGCCGCTCCTCCTGGTCCTCGGGCGCGGCACCACGGGAGCTCTTCCAGGTGACCGGGATGTGCCCCACGACGTTGGGTGCCTCGCCGCGCGGTGCGGCCTCGGGTGCGGGGGCGGAGGGCGTGGCCGGGGTCGCGGCCGGGACCTCGGCCGGTTCTTCGGCGCGGGCGGGCGCGCTGCGCGGCCCGCGGCGCTCGCCGCCGGCCCCGCGGCGCTGGCTCTCGGCCAGCTCCAGGGCGTTCCAGAACCGGCCCGAGCCCACGCGCTGGAGCAGGTCGCCGGAGGTCGCATCCGGGATCGAGACCACCCGCAGCTCGCGCCCTTCCTCCAGGACCTGCCGCGCCAGGGGGATGAAGTCGCGGTCCCCGGACACGATCACGATCTCCTGGATGTCGGGCCGGCGGAACAGGACCTTGGCGACGTCGAGCGCGAGTTGGATGTCGCCGGAGGCACGGCTGCCGGCCGTGGCCAGCACGTATTGGGGATCCAGTCCCATCAGCGCGAGGTCGTGCGCGACCTCGGAGCCGGGATGCACGTCGAAGCACGCGTAGCTGCGGCCCAGGACCACGGGGTTGCCGGCCTCCCGCAGACGGGCCAGGAGTCCGCTCAGCACCTGCAGGCAGAGGTCGCGGACCTCGCCGCCGTGCTCGGGGGCACGGCTCTCGAGGGAGTGATGCAGGTTCTCGAAATCGACGAAGACGGCCACGTTCGTGGACATTGGTGATGCTCGAGAGTCAGAGTCAGGGGCAACAGGGACAGGACAGTCGCGGCGCTAGGATAGCTGGACACGGCGCAGGGTCAGCGGTTGCGCTGCAGCCATCCGGCCAGGGCACCGGCGATGCGGCGGTGCCCCTCCGGATCGGGGTGATGGTCGCGCGCGTAGCCGGCGAAGCCGCGCTCGGCCAGGACCACGCTGAGGTCCAGCACCGGGACGCCCTTGGCCTGCAGCGCCGCGAGGGCGGCCTGGAAGCGGACCAGGGCCTCCGGCTGCTGGTAGGTCCGCCGCTCGGGCGCCGCCGCGAACACGAAGCGCGCGCCCTCGCGCTCGACCTCGGCCTGGAGAGTGCCGAGGATCGTCACGCTCAGGTCGGAGACCGCCGCCCCGGCGCGGCGCTGCCGCCACGCCACCCAGGCCTCGGTGAACCGCTCCCCCACGATCGTGGCCCTGCCCAGGTGGTCGAAGAACAGGGAGTGCAGGGCCGAGCGGGGGCCCACCACCTGTGCGGCCAGCGCCTCGCGGGCCACGCGCAGCCGTTCGCCCGGCGCTTCGACCGACGGCACCGGCACGCCATGCACCACCAGCCTGCCGCCGATGGACTGCATCCAGGGCTTGGGCAGGCCGTAGGTGACCGGATGGCTCTGGTCGAATCCCAGGCGCAGCAGGACCAGGCACACCACCACGTCGGGACGCAGGGGCCGGACGTCGCGGCGCCAGGCCAGGAGCATCTGGTCGAGCGAGTACGACTGGCAGCCCTGCTGGAACACCTGATGGTCCGGCATCTGGGTGCGCAGGACGTGGCAGGCGCCCTGCTCCAGATCGACGCCGTAGCCCTCGGCGAGCGAGTCGCCCAGCACCACGACGCGCCGGCCGCGGCGCAGGTCGGGATCCTGCTCCACGTCGCGATAGCCCCGAGCGTTGTTCTGGTACACGAACCCCCCTTCGGCGATCCGGTACTCCGCGCGCGCCCCGGGCCGCCCGGACCACCCCAACATCGGGTCGAAGCGATGCAGCCCGCCCAGGGAGCCGTCACCCGCGAGGGGATGCGGCGGGAGCGGCTTGTAGGTGCGCCATGCCACCTCGAGCGCCACGACGCCGGCCAGGAACGCGCCCAGCGATCCCAGGCCCGCGACCACGATGCGGTCGAACCCGGGCCGGCGGCGCGCGACGGCGTGCACCAGGGCGGCCAGCAGGGAGAGGGCCAGCGTGCCGAGCGCCCCGAGCCAGCGCAGCGCGGGACCCAGGCCGCCGGCCTGCGTGCCAATGGCGAGGCCCACCACCGCGGCGAGGCCGCAGAGGCCGGCGAGGATCAGCAGCCTCCGCGACCCGCGCGGGACGCCACTCGACGGGGACGGGGTCGTGGTGTGCATCGCGGTCAGAACTGGAAGTACTGGTAGGGAAGCTGCGGCCGGCCCAGCAGGAGCGCCGCCGCGATGCCGGCCGCGAGCACGGCCTGGAGCCCGCGGCGCGCGCCCCACGGCCAGCGCAGCCACGGCTCGGGACTCGCGGATCTGGCCTCGAGCAGGTCCAGGAGCAGGATCGCGAGGACATGGGCCAGGGCGGCGCCCACCTCCTGGGCGCGGAGCTCGGCACCCCAGGGGGGCACGGCGATCGCGGCCAGCACGTTTCCGGCTGCGGCAAGGTCTGCGGTCGCGAAGAAGATCCCGCCGCCGAACACCACGGACTGCGTGGCGAGGATGCCGGCCAGGTCCCACGCCGTGCGCCCGCGCGCCGCCAGCGCATTGCGGAACCTGTGCAGGCGCGGGCGGAGGCGGCCATAGAGCGCCAGCAGGAAGCCGTGGTAGAGCCCCCAGAGGACGAAGTTCCACGACGCCCCGTGCCAGATCCCCATGACCACCATCGTGACCACCGCCAGGCCGCCCGTACCCAGGCGCGGGCCCAGGCGGGGGTTGAGCGCCATGGGGTAGTAGAGGTAGTCGCGGATCCACAGCGAGAGCGTCATGTTCCAGCGGCCCCAGAACTCCTGGACGTTGCGGGCGAAGAGGGGCTGGCGGAAGTTGGGGGCGAGCTCGTAGCCGAGCAGGCGCCCGGCCCCGCGGGCCACGTCCGTGTAGCCGGAGAAGTCCGCGTAGATGCGCGTGCCCGCCAGGACGAGGACGAGGACCGCATCGCCGCCGCGGCCCGTCAGACCCGAGGCCAGGTGCGGATCCACGATGAGTCCCAGCGGGTCGGCGACCGCCACCTTCTTGAAGAGACCGACCAGGATCAGCCAGCCGCCGGCGAGGCTGCGTTCCACCGTCGGCGGCGGATCGGCGCGGATCTGGGCGAGCAGGCCGCTCGCGCGCTCGATCGGCCCGGCCGCGAGCTTGGGGAAGAACGCCAGGAAGAGCGCGTAGTCGAGCAGACGGGCCGGCTCGGCGCGGCCGCGGTGCACGTCGAAGACGTAGCCGAGCGACTGGAAGACATAGAACGAGATCCCCACCGGCAGGAGGAGACCGGTCACGTGCCACGGCGGGGTGGCGCCGAAGACCTCGAAGAGCTGCGCCAGGGCGCCGGCGAAGAACCCGTAGTACTTGAAGGTGGCCAGCGCCCCGAGGTCCACCGCCACGCTGATCCAGAGCAGCCGGCGGCGCAGCGCGCGGTCCTGCGTGGCTGCGATCCTCCGCGCCACGCCGTGATCGACCACCACCACCAGCGCGAGCAGCGCCAGGAAGCGCGGGTCGAAGCTCGCGTAGAACACCGCGCTCGCGCCCAGCAGCACGAGGCGCCGGGCGTCGCCCCGCAGCAGCGCCGAGAGTGAGGCCACCGCCACCAGCAGCGCGAGGAACTCGAGCGAGTGGAACAGCATTCGCGGCGTGGGGAGTGCCGAGGAACCGGTGGCGGACTCTCCGACCCGGCCCTGGCATCGGCAGGACCCGGGCTTCGACTTGGGTGTGCGCCGTCACCTTAGACGGAGCCGCCGGCGGAGTCTCGCGGTCGGCGGGATCCGGGATCCCCCCGGCCCGCGCCCCTGCCGGCCCGCCTGCGCCGCGCGCGCGGGGCCGCCCGCCCGGCCCGCGCACGCCCGGGCCGGCTGGCGCCGGCCCCGGGACGCTCAGGGCGTCCCGGCGTCCTTCGTCGCGGCCGGGGCAGGCGCGGTGGCCGTCGGCTCGGGCACCCGGCCGCCGGCGCCGTTCCCCGGATGCGCGCCGCCGTTGCCGTTCGCCCCCTGGCCGTTCGCCGGAGCGGCCGCGGGCGCGCGCGGTTCCAGGACCACGGGGTAGGGCTCGTGCTCCTGCTCGTCCTGCTGCAGGTAGGTGTAGCCCTCCAGGCTCTCCTCGAAGCGCTTGAGCAGGAGCGCCTGCTCTTCCATGGAGATCTGGCCGCGGCGCATCGCGTACTCGGCGGTGTCGCGCACCCGCTTCATGAGGTCCTGCTTGGCGTACTGCACGTAGCTGAGGACTTCGCTCACGCGGTCGCCCTCCACCACGCGCTCGATCCGGTAGCCGTGCTCGGGATCGAGGCTGACGTGGATGGCGTTGGTGTCGCCGAACAGGTTGTGCAGGTCGCCGAGGATCTCCTGGTACGCGCCGACCAGGAACATGGCCAGGTAGTAGGGCTTGCCCTCGGTCACCGTGTGCAGCTCCAGCACGCTCTTCACGTCGCGCAGGTCGATGAACTGGTCGACCTTGCCGTCGCTGTCGCAGGTGAGGTCGGCGAGGATGCCCTTGCGCGTCGGCTTCTCGGTGAGCCGATGGATCGGCATCACCGGGAAGAGCTGCTTCACCGCCCAGTGGTCGGGCGCCGACTGGAACACCGAGAAGTTGCAGTAGTACGTGTCGCAGAGCGCGCGCTCGAGACCCTCCAGCTCGTCGGGGACGTACTCCAGCTCGTTGACGACCTGCAGGATCCGCTGGCAGATCGCCCAGAACACCGTCTCGACGATCGCCCGGCCCTCCAGGTCGAGGAAGCCCAGGTTGAAGAGGCTGGTCGCCTCCTCCTTGAGCTGCAGCGCGTCGTGGTAGCTCTCCTGGAAGTTCTTGCGGCTGAGCCCCTTCCAGATCTCGTAGAGCGACTGGATGGCCTGCGTCTCGTGGTTGGCGGCCTCGGGCGGCGCCACGCCGGTGAACGCCTCGTTCACGCCCAGCACGTCGAACACCAGGATCGCGTGGTGCGCGGTGAGCGCGCGCCCCGACTCGCTGACGATGTCCGGATGCGGGATGTCGTGCTCGTCGCAGGCGCTCTGCACCGAGAACACCACGTCGTTGGCGTATTCCTGCAGCGAGTAGTTGGTGGACGACGCGAACGAGGTCTTGGAGCCGTCGTAGTCGACCGCCAGGCCGCCGCCGACGTCGATGAACTTCATCGCCGCGCCGAGCTTGCTCAGCTCCACGAACACGCGGGTCGACTCGCGCAGGGCGTCCTTGATCGCGCGGATCGTCGTGATCTGGCTGCCGATGTGGAAGTGCAGCAGCTCGAGGCAGTCGAGCATCTCCTCCTCGCGCAGCCGCTTGGCGACCCGGACCAGCTCGGAGGCCGAGAGGCCGAACTTCGACTTGTCGCCGGTCGACTCCACCCACTTGCCCGCGCCCTTGGTGGACAGGCGGGCGCGCACGCCGATGTGCGGCCGCACGCGGAAGCGGCGGCTCACCTTGATGATGGTGTCGAGCTCCTCGTAGCGGTCGACGACGATGATCGTGTAGCGGCCGAGCTTCTGTGCCAGCAGCGCGGTCTCGATGTACTTCGCGTCCTTGTAGCCGTTGCAGATGATCAACGCGCCCGGGTTGTCCATGTGGGCGAGCGCCACCAGGAGCTCGGGCTTGCTGCCGGCCTCCAGTCCGAGGTCGTACGGATTGCCGAAGTGCACCAGCTCCTCGACCACGTCGCGCTGCTGGTTCACCTTGATCGGGTACACGCCGCGGTAGCGGCCCTTGTAGCCGTACTCCTGGATCGCGTTGCGGAACGAGTCACAGAGCTTGGCGACCCTGTGCTTCAGGATGTCGGAGAAGCGCAGGAGCATCGGCAGCTCGTAGCCGCGGCGCTGCAGGTCCTCCACCAGGTCGAAGAGGCTGATCGACTGGCTGGCGGGACCGGCGGGCGTCACCGTCACGTGACCCTTCTCGTCGATCGAGAAGTAGTCGTCGCCCCAGGACGAGACCTGGTAGAGCTCGGAGCTGTCGCGAATGGTCCAGGCGCGAAGTTCGGGGTTCTTGGTCTTCAACTCGTTGTCTCGCTGCCGCTGCGCGGCAATCGCCACCGGGGAACACCCACCCACCCGCACCGCGCACTGCGGTGGACGAGGGAATCGGAGCGAGCCGTGGATGGGTGTGTCGGTCTCCGGAGCGGCGCGAATTGAACACCACAGCCGCGGGGAATTGCAGGGGCTAGCGCCGGGCCTGCCGGCGCTGGACCGCCCGGCCCGCCGCCGGCGCGGTCGAACCGCGGCGAGCGAGAGTCCTCGTCAGGGCACGCCGCTGCGGGTAAAGGAGGCGCCACCTTCGTGAACACTCCCCCCTCTCCCTTCGTGGCCCGCATCGCCGCCGTCGACCCCGAGCTGGGCGCGATCCTCCAGCGGGAGGAAGTGCGGCAGTCGCAGAGCCTCACCCTGATCGCCAGCGAGAACCACTCCTCCCCCGCGGTGCGGGAGGCCTGCGCCAGCCTGCTCACCGACAAGTACGCCGAGGGCTATCCGGGCGCGCGCTACTACGGCGGGTGCGAGAACGCCGACTTGGCCGAGGACCTGGCCCGCCGCCGCGCCTTGCAGCTCTTCGCCGGCACGGAGCACGTCAACGTCCAGCCGCACTCCGGCACGACCGCCAACCTCGCGGTCCTGACGGCCCTGGCCAGGCCCGGCGGCAGGATCCTGGGGATGGCGCTGAACGCCGGCGGCCACCTGAGCCACGGCCACGGCGTGAGCCATACGGGGATCGTGTTCCAGCCGGTGCACTACGGCGTCGATCCGGCCACCGGCCTGATCCAGCTGGAGGAGGTCCGCCGGCTGGCCCGCGAACACCAGCCCAAGGTGATCCTCGCGGGCGCCAGCTCGTATCCCCGCGCCATCGACTACCCCGGCTTCGCGGCCATCGCCCGGGAGGTCGGCGCGGTGCTCGTGGCCGACATCGCCCATCCCGCGGGGCTCATCGCCACGGGCGTGATGCCCTCTCCGGTCGGCCATGCCGAGGTCGTGACCACGACCACGCACAAGACCCTGCGCGGGCCGCGCGGTGGGATGATCTTCTGCCGCAAGGATCTGGCGAAGCCGATCGACTCCGCGGTGTTCCCTGGCGCCCAGGGCGGACCGCTGATGCACCAGATCGCCGCCAAGGCGCTGGCATTCGGCGAGGCGCTGCGGCCGGAGTTCCGCGCCTACCAGCAGCGGGTGAAGGAGAACGCCGTGCACCTGGCCGCCTGCCTCGCCGATCGCGGCCTGCGCATCGTCACCGGCGGGACCGACTGCCACCTGATCCTCGTGGACCTGCGCACCCAGAACGTCTCGGGCGCCGAGGTCGAGGCCCGGTGCCGCACCGCCGGGCTGGCGGTCAACAAGAACATGATCCCGGGCGATCCGCGCCCGCCCAAGCAGACCAGCGGCCTGCGCGTGGGCACTCCCGCCGTCACCACCCGCGGCATGGGCCGCAAGGAGATGGAGGGGATCGCCGAGGTGATCGCGGGCGTCGTGCAGGGCAAGGAGCCGGAGTCGTTCCGCGCCCGCATCGGCGAGCTGGCGCGCGCCTTTCCCCTGCCGTGAGGAGGCTCCGGCCGGTCACGTCGGGTGACCGGCCGGATTCAGGGGCTCACTGCACCTTGACGCGCGACGCGTTGGAGACGCCGATCACGTTGAAGCTGGCGTCGTAGGCCACGGCCACGCCGTCGAACGTGAGGCCTGCCACGGCCGCGGCGATCGCCGGCGGGAACGTGTAGGTCGTGTTCGGGTAGACCGAGGCCGCGGTCGAGGTGAACGCGAACACGTTGCCGGCCGCCGGCGTCGCCGAGAGGCTGGCCAGGGCCAGGGCGTCGAACTCGATCCCGAGCACATGCCCGAACGAGAGCGGCTGGCTGGCAGTGGCGGAGAAGAACGTCCAGCCCCCGGTGTAGCCGACCGGCAGATTGCTCAGCTTGACGCTGAAGTCGCCGGGTCCGGACGAACCGAGGTCGAGGGTCATGCCGGTGCGATCGCGGCCGCCACCGATCCCGCTCACCACGAGGGCGAAGTCCGCGTCGACCACGCCCACGGTCTCCAGCTTGGCGTCCTGCACGATGGTGGAGCCGACCACATCCACGCGGTAGAGGCCCGCCGCGGGGTTGCGCAGGAACACGTTCTCGACGGTGTCGAGAGTGTTCGCCGTGCCACCGGCCGTGCTGACCAGCCCGGTGCCGCTGAGGCCGTTGTTGCCCCAGTAGATCGAGCTGTTCGGCGCGGTGACGCGCAGGCTCAGGTCGTTGATCCGGTTCACCGGCGAGCTGGGCGCGCCGGCGGGGTCGTTGTAGACCATGGTGGCGCGGAACTGCGGCCGGCCGGAGGGCACCCACACGAGGTACGAGCTGGTCTGGCCGTTCAGCACCGCGTCCCGCTCGTCCACCGCCAGGATCTGGTCGCGCAGGTCGTAGAGGTCCTGGACGCTGGGGAAGCCCCAGCCCTGGTGGATGCGGGTCACGCCGGTGTTGACCGCCGGGTCGTACTGGCGCGCGGTGTTCACCAGCAGCGCCTTGGTCGTGGTGAAGTGCGGCTTGTTCTGGAAGCGCGCGGTCCAGCCGCCCGCCGCCACCGGGTGGCCGAGGAGGCCGTCGGTGAACACCTCCAGGGTCAGGCCGACGTAGCCGGCCACGATCGGCGTCGCACCCGAGGTCCCACCGAACCCGGTCTGGTACCCGGTGGCCGCGTACGCCGTCGTCCCGATCTGATCGTAGTACGCGCAGATGTCGGGCTTGATGCGGCCGTCCGGGGCAGGGCCGATGCTGGCGCCGCTGATCCGGTCATCGGCCGGGTTGGCGGTGTTGTAGTGGTTGAGCGCTCCCACCGAGATGATGTTCTTGGCCCACGCCTGCGGGCGCGAGTTGCGGTTGCCGGTGTTGCTCTGGCTCTGCGTGATGGGCACGTCGAAGGTGAAGATGATGTTGTCCATCTCCGCCGAGCGCGCGTCGTAGATGATGTTCTGCGCGTAGCCCCACGACGCGGTCTGGAACATGCCCTTGTACTGCTGGGCGGGATCGACCATGTCGCGCACCACGCCGTACCGGCTGGCGGGCACCGTGCTGCCCGCGGCCGCGCTGTAGACGTAGTTGTAGTTGCAGTACATCCCCTGGCCGTCGGGCAGCAGGCCGCGGTAGAGCGGGCTGACGCCCTTGGAGAACACCTCGCCGAAGGTCGAGTTGCCGTGGCCGTCGGGGTTGGCCGCGGTGCCGGTGCCGACCACGAGGGGCACCACGCGGTACGGCGGCGTCGCCGCGAACTCGGGGTGGGTGGCGTAGACGCCCTCCATGATCATTCCGCGCACGCCCTTGCCGGTGAACCCCTCGGCCTTCTTGGGCTCGAGGTAGTTCGCGCCGCCCTGGATGCGCGCCTGGTCGATGTCCTCGCTGGCCGCGGTGAAGCGCTGGATCCACTGCACCTCGTCCTGGTTCATCAACCAGGCGAGCTGGCGGCCGTCGACCTCGACCTCCATCACGATGTTGCCGTCTTCCGGCGTCACGACGTGGCCGCCGATCTGGGCGATCTTGCGGCTCAGCACACCGGCGTCGCCGAGTCGCCCGTCCACGACCATCACTACGTAGCGCTCCCTGCCGATCTCCTTGCCGGAGACGACCGCGTCGACCAGTTCGGGCTCGAGGCGGAACGCAGGATGGAAGGGCAGCAGGGCACGCACGAACGGCAGCTTGCGCACGGCATCGCGCTGCGCGCCGTCGAAGCGCATGAGGTAGGCGAGTTCCGGCAGGTACTGGTGCACGGTCACGCCAGCGCCGGCGAGCTTCGCGAGCTCCGCGGTGCCGAGCGGCGCGCTCACCTGGACCAGGAAGAGCCGCGAGGCCGGCTGGGCCATCAGGGCGGCGGGGATCGCGACGGTCTCCTGGGCTGGGTCGAAGACCCGGTAGTGGAGATGGACCTTGAGGTCCTGGGCGGTGATGCCACAGGTGGCAAGCACGGCGGCCAGGAGGGTCGAACGGGCGTTGGACATGGTGGTTCCGGGGTGATCGTTCCGGCTCTTGGGGCACGGGGTCCGCGCCGCGCGCGGACTCGAGGCAGGAGCCCCGGATTGTGCCGCCAACTCGCGCCCTGGCAAGGTGACCCGTGCGATCCCGGAGCGTCGCCGTGCAGCGGTCGCGGCCACCGCATCGCAACCTCGACGCCCGCCACCAGCAGGGCGGAGACGGGCCGGGCGAAGTGCCCGCGGCGGACGGATGCCCGCCAACCGAGTGGGCGGTCCGCGCACCGGAGCGGCGGAGTCAGCGTTGCAGGAGCGCCTGGATCCTTCGGTCCCGGGCGCGCGCGGGGTCCAGCTTCAGTCGACCCTCCGCGGCGAGCCTGGCCTTGTCGACGACGAGCTGGTCCAGCTGCCACCCGTCCTTGGTGATCGCGCGCAGCGTAAGCGCCGGTCCGTCCACCTCGACCACGCAGTAGTGGAAGAGCGGCGCGGTGACGCGCACCTCCGGGTGGCCGCGGATCTCGTACACGCTCTTGCCCCCCCCACCCGTGCCCACCTGGACCAGCTCGCCAGGGTCGCCGAAGCGCTGGTAGACATGGTCGTGACCGACGAAGAGCAGGTCCACGCCCAGCGCCCGCAAACGCGGAAGCACGTGCTGCTTGAGGTCGCCGCGGTCGCCCTGGCGCGAAGCCGAGAGGATCGGGTAGTGGGCGAACACCAGCACCCAGGGCTCCTCGGCCCTGGCCAGTTCGCTCTCGAGGTACAGGAGGGCGGGGTGGTCGGGACCGATCGGCCCGCGGTTCCAGTCGACGCCCACGAAGCGCACCGGGCCATGGGCGAACGACCACATCCGCTCGTCGCGCGTCAGGGCGTTGCGCGGCTGCACGAAGTTGGCCAGGAACGGATGGCTGTCGTCCAGGCCCTCGCGGTTGCCCAGGTCGTGGTTGCCCAGGACCGCCACGCACGGCGTGCGGCGCAGGGTCGCGCCGAAGGGGCGGAACCAGCCGGTCCGGTAGTGGCGGTTCTCCCCGTGGGGGTAGATCACGTCGCCGACATGGACCAGGAGATCGAGCTCCTCGCGTGCGAGCCGCGCGCCGATGGCGCCGGGCTCGGCGTCCACGGGCAGCAGGTCGAAGCGGGCCACCGGCCAGAAGAGCGGCATGCGCGCCACCCAGACCCACCAGGGCAGGCCGCCGGAGTCGCCCAGGACGCCGAAGCGCACCTTGGCCGCGTCGCTGGTGGCGAAGGTGCGGAACTCGCCCGTCTCGCCGGCGCGGCCCTGCGCGTCGAGGAGTTCGTAGCGGTAGCGCGTCCCGGGCCGGAGGCCCTCCACGCGCAGCGCGTGGCGGCGGCGTGCCTCCTTGGCCTGGATCTCGTGCCGGAACCCGCCGTCCTCGCTCGTGACGCGCACGCCGCGCGCGCGCGGCGCAGCATCGATCTTGGCGACCGTGACCGCGGTCGCGCTCATCTCCTGCAGGTATGGCCCCGAGTGCAGGGGCGGCTCGGGGAGGAGGGGCAGGAAGAGCGCCGCGAGGACCGCGATCCAGAGCAGCTTGCGCACGGCCGGCACGTTAGCCGGTACGGCTCACTCCAGGAACCTTCCGTTCCGCGCGCGGGTCACCGGCTGGTCACTGCACCGTCACGCGCAGTGCGTTGGTCATCGTGATCGGCGTCGGGCGGCCGCTGTTCACGTCCAGGATCGCGACCTGGCACTGGAACTGGACGCCGGCGAGGCCCGGGCTGTTCGGGATGGGCATCGGGAACGAACCCGTGGCGGAGGCACGCTCCGGATCGCCCGCGGTGGTCGTGCCGTTGAACACGATCACATTGGCCGGGTCGACGAGCAGGTTGCAGCCGCCCGTGATCCCCACGACCGCGAGGTCCAGGGTGAAGTTGCTGGGGCCGTTCACCAGCAGGGCCATGCCCGCGCTCGACGGCACGCTGAAGAGCTCGAAGCCGAATGCCGCGTTGCCGCGCTGCGGGGCCTGCTTCGCGCCGAACACCGGCACGTTCTCGTAGCTGCCCGCGCAGGCGCTGCCTACCGGCACCACGCCGGGGGCGTTGACGTAGAGGCGCACCGCCGTGCCCTGCACCGCCGCGCTGTTGAAGGCCGCGAAGCCCCAGATGTCGCCCGAGGTGCCGCTGCCGTTGGAGGTGAGCAGCGTGGCGTACATCTCGATCAGGCCGGGATTGGTGCTGGCCGTGTAGCCGTACGTCCACGAGCGGTTGTGGCCGGAGTTGCGGCTGTGGGTGATGGCGTCCGACCGCGAGGTGAGCCTGGAGTTCGTCCCGGCGGTGAACGCGCCCGAGCTCACGTCGCAGGTGAAGCCACCGCGCAGCTGGGCATCCGCGACGCCGCCGGTGGCGGAGAGCGTGACCGAGAGGGACTGGCCCGGGGTGAGGGCGCGCGCCGTCGGCGCCAGCTTCACCTTGAGGCTGTTGGCGCCCTGCGTGCCCGAGTGGCAGTTGCCGCAGGACGGACGCGCCTTGGTGAGGTTCGCCACGCCGACCGTGTAGGGATCGACGCCGCTGCCGTACGAGTAGAGCGAGGAGGCGAGGAGTGCGGCCAGCGGTACGCCGGCGAGGAGATAGGTGCGTGCGGACATGAGGGACTCCGGTGGGGCAGGTCCGGAACGACGACCTCCACGCAACTCCAGGCAGATCCGGACCAACGAGGTTGGTGTCCGCAACGCCGGGGCACCCGCCTCGGTGACGCTCGGACACCTCGGGCTGCGAATGCAAGCCTCGGCCGCGAATTGCCGCCGTCGCGCGCGAGAAGCGAAGCCCTGACCAAGACCTCACGCGAGAGTGAAAGTGCGAAGCGCCGCGCCGCGGCCGATCACTGCACCGTCACGCGCAGGCCGTTGGTCATCGTGATCGGGGTCGGGCGGCCGCTCGCGAGGTCGAGGATCGCGGCCTGCACGACGAGGACGTTCCCGAGCACGCGCGAGTCGTTGGGGATCGGCAGCGGGAAGTTCGCCGTGGCCGTGGCACGCTGCGCGTCGCCGGTGCCCGAGAGACCGTTCAGCACCACGAGGTTCACGGGATCCACGTGGAGGGTGCAGCCGGCCATGCCGATCGGCCCGAGTTCGATCGGCGTGAAGTTCGTGGGAGCGTTGAGCAGCAGCGCCACGCCGGTGCCGGGCGGCAGGCCATGCGCCTCGACGGCGAAGGCCTGGTTGCCGACCTGCGGCACCTGCCGAGCCCCCAGGACCGGGACGTTGCCGAAGCCGCCGGCACAGGCGGTGCCCACCGGTTGCACCCCTTGTGCGTTCACATAGAGGCGCACGGGGGTCGGGACCGTGGCGGACGCCTGGAAGCCGTGGAAGCCCCAGATGTCGCCGCTGTTGAAGCCGTCGCCGTTGACCGTGTTCACCGTCACGAACATCTCCACGGGCCCGGGCGAGAGCGGGGCCACGTAGCCGTAGGTCCAGGACCTGCCCGGTGTGCGCTGCGAGTGGCTGATGGCGTCGGGGCGGATCGCGACGCGGGTGTTGGCCCCGGCGGTGAACGTGCCGGCGGTCACATCCGAGGAGAACCCGCCGCGCAGCTGCGGGTCCGTCGTGCCGCCGGTCGCCGAGGTCGTGATCGAGATGGCCTGCCCTGGCGCAAGCGAGTGCGCCGAGAGGTCGACGCGCACCCGGAGGTTGTTCTGCCCCTGGACGCCGAGGTGGCAGCCGCCGCACGAGGGCAGGGCCCGGTTCAGGTTGGCGATCCCGCTGCTGAGCGGATCGATGCCGGCGCTGAACGAGTGCAAGGCCGAGGCCAGCAGGATCGCGGCGGGTACGGAGAGGACGACGTGGCTCGCTCTGGACATCGAACGGGTGGGTGCGGGCGCTGCGGGCGGGCCGGCCCTGGCGCGAACTACTGGATCGTGACCTCGAGCCCGTTGGTCATCGTGATCGGGGTCGGGCGGCCGTTGTTGGTGTCCAGGATGGCCACCTGGAACATCAGCTTCGCGCCCCGCAGGTTGGGATCGTTGGGCAGCGGCAGCGGGATCGTCGCGGCGCCTTCGGCGCGGAACAGGTCGCCGTTGCTGGTGGTGCCGGGGAGCGCCAGCGAGTTGGTGGGATCCACGAGCAGCGTGCACCCGGTGATCCCGATCAGGCCGAGGTCGAGCCCGGCGAAGGCGGTCTTGGCATTGAGCAGCATCACGAAGGGGGCGGTCGGCGCCGCGCCGAAGAGCTCGAACGCGAATGCGGCGTTGCCCACGGTCGGCGTGGCCTTGCTGCCGAACACCGGATACTGGCCCCAGCTCCCGACGCACGCGGCGCCCGCCGCGGCCACGCCCACGGCGTTCACGTACAGGCGCACGGGCGTGCAGAACGCCGAAGCGGCGTTGAAGCCGTGGAAGGCCCAGTAGTCCCCGAGGGTCGTGCCCGAACCGTCGACGGCGTTCACCACGGTGTAGAGCTCCACCAGCCCGGGCGCGGCCGGCGCCGTGTAGCCGTAGGTCCAGGTGCGGTTGCTCAACGCGGTGTTGTGGGTGAGGAAGCGCCCGTTGGCCGAGGCGCGGGCATTGCTGCCCGGACTCAGCGTGCCCGCGGAGGCCTCCACCACGAATCCGCCGCGCGTGCCCGCGGGTCCCCCGGCGGCCTGCGTGGTGGCCTGGATCGCCTCCCCCAGGTCGAGGACGCGCTTGGTCGGCGTGAGCGACACCTTCAGGTTCAGCCCGCCCGGAAAGGCCCGATGACACTGCCCGCACGCGGGTGCCTGTCGGGTGACGTCGGCGGGGACGTTGCCCGAGCCCTGGTTGTCGCCCGGGAGCGCACCGGAGCTGTACGAGTACACGGCGCTGGTCGCGCCGACGGCTGCGGCGGCGGCCAGGAGAGAGAGGGTCAGGAGGCGCATGATCGGTTGGACAGACTCAGAGTAGCCGGCGTGGGAGACCGCCAGGATGGGACACGGCGCTCAGGGCGCAAGTAGGCCCGGGGTCGCAAGTGGGTAACGGCCACGCCAGCGCGAGGTCGCGCCGGATGCGGCGGCACGCAAGCAGGAAGGTTCAGCCACGCAGCAGGTCCGACAGCGCGCCGTGGCGCGCGGTCACGTGGGTCGTGATCCCGCCGCGCACGTGGAAGAGACCCTTCACCTCGAGGAAGCGGGGTTGCATGGCCTGGACGAGGTCGTCGCAGATCCGATTGATCACCGCCTCGTGGAACGCGCCCACCTGGCGGTAGCTCCAGAAGTAGAGCTTGAGCGACTTCAGCTCCACGCAGAGCCGGTCCGCCACGTACCGGATGGCCAGGGTGGCGAAGTCCGGCTGCCCGGTACGCGGGCAGACACAGGTGAACTCGGGGCACGTGAACTCGATCAGGTAGTCCCGTTCGGGCTTCGGATTCGGAAAGGTCTCGAGCATCTCTGCAACGCTCATACCGCGGACCCGGGTGTGCGCCAACCGGGCACGAGCCGGGCCTGCGCCAGCCCGAAGTCCATGCACACGGGTCCGGCGTGCCAGGCACACGTACGCCGCCGGCAGGGCATGCAGGGTGGCGGGTCCGCGTGGCGGGCGACCGCCGCGGCCGCGGGCGCGGTGCGCGCCGGGTCCTGCGGACCGAAGAGCGCGAGGGTCCGGGCACCGCCACAGGCCAGGACGTGCGTGGCGCCCACGTCGGGACCGAACGCGACGCCGTGGGCCCGCGCGAGCAGCGCGCCGAGGGCGACCAGCCGGCGCACCCCGCCGGGTCCGTGGCGGAGCGCAGGCAGCTCCTCGGGCAGCCTTGCGTCCGCCTCATCGGGGCCGGCCACGAGCACGACGGGCCAGGGCGCTCCCGGGTCCGGCAGGCCCAGCGCCGTCCGCAGGTGGGCCGGCACGGTCCCGGAACGGGCGAACTCCGCGGCCCGCGCCAGGGGCCAGCTGCGCGGGTCGTCCAGCGGACCGATCACGGCGACGGCGAAGGGGCGCAGCGGATCGACCCCGAGGCCGCGCAGGACCTCCGCCTCCGCCGCCTCCTCTTCGGCGCGGGCCACGAGCCGCGGCGGCCGGCTGGCGGCGCCGGGAGCCAGGACGCGCACGACCGCCAGGGCGAGGTCCGCGGGATGGCAGAGACCGGGCGCGGGCACCCGCTGGTGCAGCAGCGTCGCGCTCCAGCCCTCGCGCCGCTCGCGCGCGCGGATGCCCACGGCGCGGCCCGCGCCGCTCGCGCGCGCCAGGAGCGCGCTCTTGGCGTTCCCCTGCAGGTCCAGGGCGCAGGCATAGCCCTGGCGCCGCAGCTGCCGCGCCGTGCGCACGAATCCGCGCACCCCCGCGCCGCGCTCGTGCCGGATCACGGCGGCGAGCCAGGGCAGGTTCTCGAGCAGGGGCGCGAAGCGCTCCTGCACCACCCAGTGCAGCTCCAGGTCCGGGCGTGCCGCCGCCAGCGCCTCGGCCGCGCCCAAGGACTGCACGACGTCGCCCATCGCCGAGAGGCGGACCAGGAGCACGCGCTCCGTCATCGCCGCTCCTGCAGCACGAGGGTCTTGCCGCGCACGCGCAGCCGGACGCGATCCTCGTAGCCCTCGGCGCGCGAGGCGTCGACCGCGACCTGGGCGTCGGGATCCTCGACCAGGAGCCAGCGGGTGCGCGGCGCACGCGCCGCCAGTTCGTCGCCCGGCGGGAGCAGACCTGCGGCGAGGAGCACCTGCGAGGGGAAGTGCCCGCGGGTGCCGAGATCCTGCGCGGCGCGCGTGCGCACCTCCTCCGCCAGGGTCGCCCCGGCGCGCGCCAACGTGCGCGGTCCGCTGCCCAGCGGATGCGCGAACACGCTCCACGCCGCGCTCGCGCACACCAGCGCCAGCGCCGCCAGCACCCCGGCGCGCGTGCGGGCCACCAGGGGCACCGCGCCGAGGCCGAGGGCCAGGCCCGGCACGATGGCCTGGACTTGCGCCGGGAGCAGGGGCACCGCCGCGAGGAGGCCGACCCCCGCGAGCCCGAGCCCGCGCACGACGGCGGCCAGCCACCGCGGCACTCCCCCGCCCTGCAGCCACGCCAGGACCCGGGGCAGGAGCGCCACGACCAGGAGCGGGAATCCGGGCAGGAGGTAGCGCGTGGGGCGGCCGGGGAAGAGCGCCACGAGGAGGATCGCGCCGATCCCACCCCAGGCGCACAGGCGCGCGAAGCGCCGTTCCGGCGCGGTCTCCTCGGCCGCCGGGCGCGCGAACACGAAGAGCCCCAACGGCAGGGTGAGGAGCGCCATGCGCAGCAGGTAGCCCGGCGTCTCGACCACCTGCTCGCGGGTGAAGTAGAGCAGGCGGCCCACGCTCTCCTCTCCCGCCACGCGCGAGGCCTCGCCCGCGTCGACCTCCTTGCCGAGCAGCGGCACCAGCCACACGAGGGGCAGGGCCACCAGCGGCACGAGATACGCCGCCAGCATGGCCGCGCTGCGTCCGGACTCCCGCGCACCCCGGCCGCGCAGCGCCGCCACGGCCATGCCCGCCAGGAAGAGGAGATACGGGGGCCCCTTGGTCAGCAGCGCCAGTCCGCCGCACACGCCCGCGAGCCAGGCGGCGGAGCGCGGCCCGCCGCAGCATGCATCGGCCAGCGCCAGCAGCGAGACCGCGGTGAACGCGGTGAAGAGCGGGTCGATCTCGGCACGCGGCATCGCCTCGAGCAGCACGGGCATCAGCAGGATCGCGAGGGCGGCCACGAGGCCGGCGTGCGGCCCGCGCCGGCGCCGCAGCAGTGCGAAGACGTAGGCGGCCAGGAGCGCATGCGCGAGCACCGAGGGCACCCGCGTGGCCGCGGGGCTTGGCCCGAACGCCCCCACCAGCGGCGCGAGCAGCCAGTAGTAGAGCGGTGGCTTGGCCAGCGTCGGCTCGTGTCCGAGCGTCGGCAGCAGCCACTGCCCGCTCTGCGCCATCTCCAGGGCGATCTGCACGCGGCGCGCCTCGGTGCCGGACCAGGTCTCGCCGCCGAGCTGGGGCAGGGCCAGGAGGAAGGCGAGGGCGAGGAGCGCCAGCGCGGGCCGCATCCCGCGCGACCTTAGGCGGCCCGCAGCGCCCGGGCAATCACCGCGGGTGGATCGGCGCGCGCCGCGCGTGCAGCTGTGCATCCAGCTCGAGCGCCCAGCGTGTGCGGTCCTGGAACTCGCGCTCGAGATGCTGGTAGGCGTCGCGGGCCCGCGCCAGCTCGCGCCGCAGGATGCGGATCTCGCGCTCGCGCTCGCGCATCTGGTTGCCGCGCAGGTCGAGGTAGAGCAGGCTCTGGTGCTCGGGGATCGGCGCGTCCGAGGCCACGCCCATCAGGTAGTGCGCGGTGGCGAGTTCGCGCCCCGTGGACGCGGCCTCCGACTCGATCCGGGCGATGTCGGCCCCCAGGTCGTCGATCAGGATCCCGGCGACGTGGTTCTCGCCGAAGATGCGGACCTCGCGGAACCGCGCCTGCAGCGCGTCGCGCAGCTCGGGGAGGTCGAACTCGTGCACGTGGTACGGATTCACCTCGTTCCGCTCCATGCGGTAGTACGGCCGGTTGGGCGAGGACACGATCAGGATCCCGCCCGGGGCCAGGAGCCGCCGCGCCTCGTCCAGCAGGCGGTCCGGATCGGGCACGTGCTCGATCACCTCGAAGGCCGTCACGAGGTCGTACGAGCCGCTGGCGAAGGGCAGCAGGCCGGTCGCCCCCACGTGGACGAAGCAGAGGTTGGCGTGGCGGTACGCCGCGGCCGCGCGTGCCACGGCCCCCGCGTCGATCTCGCAGCCCACCACGCTGCGCGCGCTCAAGCCCAGCAGTGCCGCGCCGTAGCCCTCGCCGCAGCCGAGGTCGAGGACCCGGCGCCCGACCGCGAATCCCAGGGCGAACCGGTAGCGGGCCAGGTGCTCCATCTCGAGGTCGGGATCGACGCCGGGCACGAAGCGCTCGCCCGTGAACACCGCGGCGCCCTGCTCCGGCGACCCCGCGGCACGCTCGGGCTCCGGCTGCCAGCCCAGGGCCCGGGGAGTGGCGATCTCGAACGCGGTGGCGGGCGCGCGGCGCCGCCGCGTCGTGGTCCAGGCGCTGAGCGCCAGCCACGCCATCCCGGTGGCCAGTTCGGCCGCGCGCAGCGGGGCGGTCCACAAGCGCCGCGGATGCCGGACACCGCTCGCCTGCAGGAGCTGGTGGCAGAGGCGCGGGATGCCCGCGCGCGCGGCGAAGTACGCGTCGCCGTGCTCGTTGCAGATCAGGTAGGACCGGGCCCCGACCATCCCGCCGACGAGCCACTGGCGCCAGTACGCCCAGTCGGAGCCGATCAGGATCGCGCCCACGTCCGGACGCCGCGCGGCCAGCTCGGCCAGCCGCTCGCGCCGCGCGCGCGCCAGTTCCGCCAGCGTGATCCGCTCGTCCTCGCCGACGCCCCCGAGCGCCGCATCGCAGAGCAGGACGAGCCGCGCCCCGGGGAAGAGCCTGCGCACCGTGGCGAGCATCGCCGCGATCTGCGGCTCCGGGCCGGAGCCCATGCAGACGGCGAGGCGGACCGAGGCGGACTCCGGCAGCCGGGCGCCGAGGAAGTGCAGGGGTGCAGGGACTCTCATCGCTGGATGGGCACGTGGAACGAGACCTCGACCGGCACCCGCAGGTGCCCCACCACCCGCCGGGTCGCGCGCACCTGGACCACCGCGGCATGGTCGACCCAGTCGAGCATGCGGTAGTGCACGGCGTCGCCGTCGGCCACGGCAGGGCTGAGCGAGTAGCTGCCCGACGCCAGCTCGGGGAGCCGGGCGCGGAACTCGACCACGAGCGTCTCGCCGGGCGCGAGGGGCGGCGGCGCGTGGCCCTCGAGCGCGAGGTTGGTGCCGAGCCAGTCGAGTCCCTTGCGGTCGCGGAACAGGAACCCCACGTTGCAGCGCTCCACGCGCTGCAGGGCCTCGACCACGATCCGCACGCAGAGCGCCTCGCCGCCGTCCACGTGATCCACGGGCCGCCCCGCGCCGTCGAGGACCAGGATGCCGGCCACCCGGGCCTCGCCGGAGCCGTGCCGCTCGGCGCCCTGCGGCAGGCGCGCGAGCGGCACGGTGCCCGGCAGGGCGCGCGCCGGAGCATCGCCGGCGCGCTCCTGCAGGTAGCGGGCCACGACCTCGGCGGGGGCGCCCTCGGCCACCAGCTCGCCGTTGCGCAGGTAGAGCGCGCGGTCGCAGAGGTGGCGGATCGCCTGCGGATCGTGCGAGACCAGCACCAGGGTCCGCCCGTCGGCGCGCAGCTGCTCCAGGCGCGACGTGCACCGGTGCTGGAAGAACACGTCCCCCACCGACAGCGCCTCGTCCACGATGAGCACGTCGGGATCCCAGTGCACGGCGGCGGCGAACGCCAGCCGGACGAACATGCCGGTCGAGTACGTGCGCACCGGCTGGCCGGCGTACGCGCCGATCTCGGCGAAGGCCAGGATCTCGGGCAGCCGCTCCTCGACCGCGCGCGCGGAGAGTCCCTGCAGGCGGCCCTGCAGGCGCACGTTGTCGATGCCGGTGAACTCCGGATGGAAGCCGGTGCCGAGTTCGAGCAGGCTGCCCACGCGCCCTTGCACGCGGATCCTGCCGGCGCTCGGCTCGAGGACTCCGGCGAGCAGGGCCAGCAGGGTGCTCTTGCCCGCGCCGTTGGCGCCGACGATGCCGAGCGTCGTGCCCGGCGCGACGGCGAAGCTCACGTCGCGCAGCGCGCACGCCCCGGCGTCCGGCGCGCCGCCGGGCCGCAGGAGCTCGCGCAAGAGCCGCCGCGCCGGCCCGCGCCCGGAATAGCGCTTGGTCAGGTGCTCGACGTGGATGACGGGGATCACAGGAGGTCCAGGATCAGGCCGCGGCGGCGGCGCAGGAGGCCGCGGACGGCGAGGAAGAGCACGAGCGAGGCGGCCACGAGCGCGCAGAGCGCGAGGGGTGCGGGGCCAGGCCCGGCGAAGAGGCAGTCGCGGAACAGCGCGGTGAACCAGTACATGGGGTTGAGCCGCAGCAGCGCCCCGGCGGTGGTGCCCGCGCCGAGGCCGGGCCCCAGGCCGTCGAGGTCGTAGAACACCGGCGTGGCGAAGAGCCACGCGACCAGGACCAGCGCCACGACTTCGCGCGCATCGCGCAACACGAGCCCCACCAGCGCGGCGAGCATGGTCGCGGCGAGGCTGAACGCGCAGAGGCCGGCGAGCAGCAGGGGCAGCCAGAGCACGGCCGCGGACACGCCCCGTCCGCCGGCCACGACCACCACCAGGAGCACGAGCAGGCTCGCGGCCTGGTGCGCGAGGTGGTAGAGCAGGCGCGACAGGAACACGGTCTCCAGGGGCACGCGGACGCGGGTCAGCAGCGTCCGCTGCGCGCCGAGGAGCTCGGGTCCCTCGCCCGCCAGACGCGCGAAGAGGTCCCACACCACGTAGCCGGAGAACAGGTGCAGGACGAATCCGCTGCGGATGGGTGCGGAGCGGTCGAGACCGAGGATCACGCCGAAGAAGAGCCAGTAGACGGCGAGCAGGACGAACGGCGCGACCAACGGCCAGAGCAGGCCCAGGAGCGCGCCGCGGTAGCGCGCCTCGATCTCGCGCCGCGCGAGCAGCACGGCGATCGGCATGGCGTTCACGCCGTGCATGCGTCCACCTCCCGGTCGCGCCGCCACGGCCAGCCGCTGTGCCGGCCGCCGGCCTCGGCGAGGACCTCGCGCCAGATGCGGTCGTGCTCCGCCGCCTTCACCTCCCAGGCGTACTCGGCCTGCACGCGGCGCAGCGCGTTGGCGACCATGCGCCGGCGCAGTTCGGGGTCGCGCAGCACCTCCACCACCGCATCGGCGAACTCGTCGTCGCGGTCGGCGATGCGCAGGTGCAGGCCGTCCCGGCAGCGCAGCCCCGCGACCGCCACGCGCGTGGCCACCACCGCCCGACCCAGCGCCCAGGCCTCCAGGATCTTGCCGCGGATCCCGGCTCCGAGCGTCAGGGGCACCACGAACACCTTCGCGGCGTGCACTTCCGGGGCGATCTCGGGCACCCGGCCGGTGATCCGCACCCCCGGCTCGCGCTCCAGCGCCAGGATCTCGGCGGGGGGCGATGAGCCCACGATCGAGAGCGTGACCCCGGGCACCCGCGCGCGGATCCTGGGCAGGATCCGCCGCACCATCCGCACCATCGCCTCGACGTTCGGCTGGTGGCCGAAGTAGCCCACGAACACCAGTCGGTCCTCGTCGGGCTCCGGCGCGGGTCGCAGGTGGCGGACGTCGCCGCCGGTGTTGTTCACGGCCACGCGCAGGCCGCCGCGGTACTGCAGCAGGCCTGCGGCATCCGGGTCGGTGACCGTGACGACCCGCTGGAACGCGCGGCACCACCCCAGCTCGAAGCGCAGCATCCGCATCCAGGTGACCACGCGCCGCAGCCTGGCGAGGCCGCGCGCCTCCCACACCTGGCGCGCGTACGCCACGCACTGCACCTCGTGGTCGGTGAGCAGCCTCGGCACGGTGTGGTGCTCCGGCAGCAGATGGGCCATCTGCAGGTACTCGACGTGCACGAGGTCGTAGCGGCTGCTGGCGAGGCGCTGCCGGATCCGTTCGCGCATGCGTGGATCCGAGTACTCGCTCACCACCGCCGGCGGGGCCAGCCGGAACGGATTGGCGGCCCACGGGGTGCGCTCGCGTTGCAGCACCTCCACCTCCTCGCAGAACGTGAGCGCGGCGCCGGCGGCGGCCTCGGCCTGGCTCTCCGCGAACGCGAGGACGGTGATGTCGTGACGGCCGGCCAGCTCCTCCAGCAGGTGGTACATGCGCATCGCGCCGCCGTGCGCGCCCAGGCGGGGCACGTACGCCGCGATCACCAGGACCCGCGGGCGGCGGGTGCGCGGCGGCGCCGGGACCACGAAGCGCGGATCCATGGCCAGGAGGGCGCGGTCCGGGATGCGGTTCCGGGCCGCGCACCAGGCGGCGCGCCGGCGGGCGATCGACGGCAGCCGGCCCAGGACGCGCAGCAGCGCCGGCAGGGCCACACCCAGCCCCTCGTGCCAGGTCGCACGCAGGAGCGCCAGCGGCCAGGCGCGGCGGTGCTCGCGCAGCAGCCCGGCGTCGGTGAGACAGGCGAGGTGGAAGGCCCAGCGGTTGGCCAGCACCAGGGCCCGCAGCCGGCGCGGCGAGAAGAGGCGCGTGCTGGTCGCACGGTGCAGGTGGAGCACGCGCGACCGCGGCGCGAGCACGCAGCGCCAGCCGCGCTTCCAGGCCCGCCACGACAGGTCGAGGTCCTCGGCGTAGGCCGGGGCGTAGATGGGGTCGAACCCGCCGAGCTGGCGCAGCTTCGCGGCATCGAATGCGCTGGCGCCGCCGCCGGCCCACAGCACCGGATGCTCCTCGCCGGGTCGGGGCGCGGGGACCGGGTCGTGGAAGAGGTGCAGCTCGCCCGCGCGCCACGTCCCGGCGGTGTTGCCGGTCTCCTCGCGGCGCACACCCTCCAGCTGCACGATCTGCGCCGAGACCGCGAACACGTCGTCGTCGCGGAACCCTGCCAGCAGCGGCGCCAGGAAGTCCTCCTCGACGATCATGTCGTCGTTGAGGAGCACCACCGTGGCGTGGCGCGCCTCCGCCAGGGCCGCGTTGTTGCCGCCGCCGAACCCCAGATTGCCCGGCAACGCGACACAGCGCACCCAGCCGTGCTCGCGCGCGAGCCACTCCTGCGTACCGTCGCGCGAGCCGTTGGCGACGACCAGGACCTCCGCCGGCCCGCCGTGATGCTGCAGCGCGCGCCGCAGCGCGGGCAGCGAGCGCTCCAGCAGGTGGCGGCCGTCGCAGCTCACCAGGAGCACCGACACCCCCTCCGCGACGCGGCGCGGGCGCAGGCCCTGGACCGGCGGCGGATCGGCCGGGATCCGCCGCGTGCCGGCCCAGCACCACACGAGCCGCGCGACGAGCAGGTAGAGCCCCGCCAGGGGGATGCACGCGAGCGCACGGAGGAATCGGATCGGGGACGAGGAGTTCACGGCATCTGCCGGCGCAGGCGCGTCGGTGGCGCGCTCCTTAGCCGTTGGGGGACGCGCGTTCCTTGATCTGCATCAAGGTCGGCTTCGCCCGCCTCGCCGGCGACCTCGGCGAGGCGATCTGGCCGGCGCAGGATCCAGGTCCGGCCTTCGACGGCGATCCAGCCGCGCCTGCGCAGCCACGCGAGGGCACGCGAGAGGGTCTCGGGACGCATGTCCAGCTCCGCCGCCATGTCCTTCTTCGTGCCCGCGTACGCGAAGCGCAGGCAGCCCTCGCCGGCACAGGCCGCCGGCTGGCGGAGCAGGTGGCGGGCCAGCCGCATGCGGGCGTCGCCGCCGCGCGTCGTGTCGAGGCGCTCGACCAGGGCCAGCAGCCGGCCGCAGAGCGTGCCCGTGAGCGCGGCGTGCACCTGCGGATCCGCGGCGAGCAGGGTCCGGAACGCGGCCTTGGGCACGACGACGACGCGGGTCGGCGTGACCCGGGCGCGCGCATGCACGGGGTAGCGCGCGAACGAGAACGCCGCGGCCTCGGCGAAGCTCTGCCCGGCGCGGAACGCGCGCAGCACGCGCTCGCGGCCCTCGCCGTCCCGGCGCACGACGCTGATCGCGCCCGCCTCGACCACGAAGAACGCGTCGGCCGCCGTGCCCTGCAGGAAGAGCGTTTCGCCGCGCGCGAGTTCCACGCGCCGGCAGCGTTGGGCGAGCGCGAGCAGGAGCGGGCCCGGACAGCGGCGCAGGTAGCAGAGACGGCCCAGCAGGTCGGCGAGGGGCAGTGGGTCCACGCGCGCGGGATAGCACGCCGACCCCGCCCAGGAACAGCGCCTCGCCCTGACGTGAGAGGCCGGGTCCGGGCCGCCGGCGCCGCGCGTCAGGCCTCGCTCGGCGCGTTCTTCTCGCGGCCGCGGATCACCAGATTGCGGACGTAGACCAGGGTGCCGGTCACCTGACCGACGATGAACACCGGGTCGCGCTGGTAGATCGCGTAGCTCAGCAGGAGCAGGCCGCCCACGATGCTCATGTGCCAGAAGAGCGCCGGCACGATCACGCGCTTGGCGCGCTCCGTGGCGATCCACTGCACCAGGAAGCGCGTGCCGAAGATCGCCTGCCCCACGAAGCCGATCGCCAGCCAGAACCAGGGGGTCGCCGCAGCATCGGCGAGGGAGAACGCGAGCATCACACTTCCTCCTGCACCTGATAGTCGAGCATGCGCTGGCGCAGCCAGCGCATGGCGAGACAGTCCTTGAGGCCCCGCCATGCCCGGTTGCCCACGCCGTACTTGGCCTTGCCGGCATGGCGCGGGCGGTGGTTCACGGGGATCTCCACGACGTTGGCGCCGCGGTAGCGCGCCAGCGTGGGAAGGAACCGGTGCATCCCGACGAAGCGGGGCAGTCCCGAGAGGACCTCGCGCCGGAACGCCTTGATGCCGCTCGCCGAGTCCGCGACCCGGTCCGCGGTGATCGCGTTGCGCACCGCGTTGCCGATCCGCGACGACACGCGGCGCAGCCAGGAATCCCTGCGCCGCACGCGCACGCCGCTCACGCCGTCGGCCGCGCCGCGCTCCAGCAGCGCCAGCATCGCGGCGAAGTCGCGCGGATCGTTCTGCAGGTCGCCGTCCATCATCAGCACCAGCGGTGCGCGGCTGCGGTCCACGCCGGCCATCACCGCGGCGCTCTGGCCGCGGTTGCGCGCCAGCGAGACGATGCGGAGCCAGGGGGCGTCGTGGCGCTGCTTCCAGGCGCGCAACCGCGCCAGGCTCTGGTCGCGCGAGCCGTCGTCCACCACCAGGCACTCGCACGGGCCCAGGGGCACGACCACGGCCGCGATCTCGTCGAGCAGCGCGTCCACGTTGTCGGCCTCGTCGAAGACCGGCACCACCAGCGAGAACCGCAGCCCGCTCACCGCCGTCCTCCCCGCCGCGCGGGACCGCCGCGGCCACCCCCGCTCACGGCGCCACCCGGATGCGGGCATCGACGGCGACCGAGGGCACGCCCTTGGCGCCGAGGATGAAGGGGTTCACCTCGACCTCCTGGATCTGCGGGAAGTCGAGCACCAGCTGGTGCAGGCGCAGCAGCGCTTCCTCGGCCACCCGCAGGTCCACGGCCGGGTCGCCGCGGAACGGCCCGAGGAGCGCGGCCCCCTTCAGGGCCGCGAACATCTCCGCAGGGTCGTGCTCGTCCAGCGGGGCGACGCGGAACGAGAGGTCGCGCAGCACCTCGACCATCGTGCCGCCCAGGCCCACCGCGAAGAGCGGGCCGTAGCGGGGATCGCGCGTCATGCCGAGCAGGATCTCGCGATGGCCGCGCGCCCGCTGCTGCACCTGGAGGCGCAGCTGCGGCAGGTGCGCGAGCCGCGCCAGCAGGTCGCGCGCCGCGGCGAACACGTCCTCGCCGCTGGTGAGGCCGGTGCGCACCGCGCGCAGCTCGCTCTTGTGCAGCAGCGCCGGCGACTCGCCCTTGAGGACCACCGGCAGGCCCAGCGCGAACGCCGCGGCCACGGCGGCCTCGGGCGTGCGCACGCGGCGGCACTCCGCGAAGCGGATCCCGTACGCGGCGAGCACCGCCTCGGCCCTCTCGCCCAGGAGCCAGGTGCCCCGCGGGTCGGAGCCGCGCGGCACCTTCAGCAGGCGCGCGGCGGCGCGCCGGTCGACGGTGAAGCGCCGCGGCCGACCGGGCCGCCGGCAGACCAGCTCGGCCCTGCGACAGAGCAGCCGCAAGGTGCGCGCCGCATCCTCGGGGAAGCGGTACACGACGATGCCGTTGGCACGCAGCAGCTCGCTGGCCTCGTCGCCACGCTGGCGGCCCATGAGGCAGGCGAGCACCGTCTTGCCCTTGTCCTTCACCTGACTCACGATCGCCTCCGCCACCGCGACCGCGTCGATCATGATCGGCGAGACGAAGAGCACGAGGAGCGCGTCCACCCCCGGGTCGGCCACCACCAGCCGCAGGGCGTCGCGGTAGCGCCGGGCATCGGCCGACGCGATCAGGTCCACGGGGTTCGCCACCGAGGCCTCCACCGGCAGCACCTTGCGCAGGCGCGCCTTGGTGGCCGCGGTGAACGACGCCATCTCGAGGCCGAGCGCCACCACCGCGTCGGTGGCCAGGATCCCCGGGCCGCCGGCGTTGGTGACCACCGCGACCCGCCGGCCCCGGGGCAGCGGCTGGTGCAGGAGCGCCGCCGCCAGGGAGAACATGTCGCGGAACGACTCGAGGCGCAGCACGCCGCACTGGCGCAGCAGCGTGTCGGCGGCAACGTCGGCGCCGCCGACGCTGCCGGTGTGCGAACCCGCGGCGGCGGCCCCGGCGGCGCTGCGGCCGGCCTTCACCGCCAGGATCGGCTTCTTGCGGCTGACCCGGCGCGCCACCTCGGCGAAGCGCGTCGCCTCGCCGAAGCTCTCCATGTAGAGCAGGATCACCTGCACCTGCGGGTCGTCCTCCCAGTACTCGATCAGGTCCGCGGGCTCGACGTCCACCACGTTGCCGATCGAGGCGAACATCGCCACGCCCAGCCCCGCGCCGGCCGCGTCGGCGAGGATCGCCTCGCCCAGCGCTCCCGATTGCGACAGCATCGCGACCTGCCCGTGCCGCGGCAGCGTGGCCGAGAACGACGCGTTCATCGCGGTCTCGGGGCTGGAGTGGATCACGCCCATGCAGTTGGGGCCGATCACCCGGATGCCGTAGCGCCGCGTGATCCGCTTGAGGCGCTCCTCGCGTTCGATCCCCACCCCGCCGATCTCGCGGAACCCCGCGGTGACGACCACCATGCCCTTCACGCCCTTGCGGCCGCACTCCTCGGCCACGCGCGCGACGTCGTTGGCGGGCACCACCACGACGGCGAGATCCACCGGGCCGGGGATGGCGCCGACGGAGCGGTGGCACGGCACCGAGAGCACGGTGTCGGTGTGCGGATTGACCGGGTACACCGGCCCCGTGAAGCCGCCGGTGACCAGGTTCGCCACCACCTGGCGGCCGATCGCGCCGGGCCGGCGGCTGGCGCCGATCACGGCGATGGAGCGCGGGCGGAACAGGCCGTCGAGAGAGGCACGGGGACGACGCGGGCGAGCGGACACGCGCCTTGTCCTACGCCCGCCGCCGGGCAATGTCCACCACACGAGCCGGGCGCCTAGCGGCGCTCGGCCACGTAGAGGAAGCGCCGGTTGCGCGCCTTCCAGTCGGGCAGATCCGCGCTGCGAAACCACTCCGTGAGGCGCCATCCCTCCGGCGCCGCGCCGGCGAGCGGCACGCCCACCACCATGAGGTGCACGCGCGCGGGCCGCGCCGGATCGGCGAGCCAGCCGGCGAGCCGCTCGCGCGCCACGCACTCGACCTGGACGTCCTGGCGCTGCAGGTAGTACCAGCCCCCCACGCTGGTCTCGGAGCCGTCGACCACGGCGAGCGCGCCGGTGAAGTCGCCGCGCGCCGCGAGCGCCTGCGCCGCCTCCACCGGACCGCGGTGGAAGTAGGCGAACCATGCGAGCACCAGCAGGATCCCCTGCGCGCCCAGCCACACGCGCCGGTGCACCTTCGTCAGCCGGTCGTCGCGCGCGCCGGCCGCGCGCCGCGCGTACGCCTCGCCGACCATCCCGGCGGCGTGGACGATGCCGAGCAGGACCAGCGCGGGGACCACGAAGCGGAACTGCTTGCGCGCGATCAGGCTGTGGATCAGGAGGTAGGCGACGGCCACGGCGAGCGGCAGGGGCAGCGCCCGGGCTCCGCGCGCGAACCAGCGCCAGGCGGACGGGAACACCATCAGGAAGAGCCCGGCGACGATGCCGGCGTAGGCCAGCGGCGCGGCCGCCGGCCACCGGCTCGCGGCCCCGTACACGAGGTTGAGTTCCACGTAGCGCCACGCGGTGTGCAGGAAGCGCCCGTGCACCTCGAGGTCGAGGAGCCCCTGGCCCAGCACGCCGGGCACGCAGCCCAGGACCAGGAGCGCCGACGCCGCCCAGCGCCGCTGCAGCGCGCCGGCCACGACCAGCACCGGCCCGAACACCGCGTCCTGGGCGCGCCCGCAGAACGCGAGCCCGAGACAGAGTCCGGCCACGAAGGGCCAGAGCCGGCCCGGGCCCAGGAAGAACAGCACGCTGGCCACCGAGAGGCTGGCCGCGGCGAACGGCGCGTTGGGCTGCACGGCGGCGTAGACCACCAGGAACCACGACGCCACCCACAGGAGCACCTGCCGCTGGCCGGCGACGGGTCGCCAGCGGGTCACGACCAGCCAGAGCGCCGCCATCGGCACGAGCCCGAGCAGGGCGTGGGCGAGGCGCGCGAACCCGAGCAGCGGCTCGGGCGCCGCGATGCCGAGCGAGCGGCCCAGCACGAACACGCCGGCCAGCGCGCCGGGATGCACCAGGCTGCGCACGCCGTCGATCCATTCCCACGTGCGGTGCCACGCCGCACCGGTGGCGAGGTGCCACGCCGGATCCACGTACTGGAACTGCTGGTCGAGGAACTCGTAGCCGCGCGCCCACGCCACCGCGGGCAGGCGCAGCAGCAGCGCCACGCCCAGGAACGCCGGCAGCGAGAGCGGCGTCTCGGCGCGCAGCCACGCCCCGAGCCGCCTCACGCCGCGGGACCCTCCCGCGCCGCATCCCGCGCCAGCGCCAGCGCGCGCGCCACCGCCAGCAGCGCGCACACGGCCACCCAGGTCACGCTGCCGTGGGCGAGGATGGCGTTGCCGAGCTCGCGGCCGACCAGACCCTTCACCGTGAGCGAGCCGAGCGCGAACACCACGCCGAGCAGGATGCCCAGCAGCAGGTCGCGGCGTACGAAGAGCCAGGTGGCCACCGCGTGCACGACCGGCACCAGGAGCACGCAGAAGTGCGACTTGCTGCTCATCGGCGAGAGCAGCACCATCCCGCATGCCGTCGCGCCGGCGACGCCGACCAGCGCGAAGCCGTGCCGGGTCCGCCGCGCGGCGAACGCGACCCACCCGAGCAGCAGCGCCACCAGCAGGCGCGCGGCGAGGATCACGGCGCCGCGCGTGCGCTCGTCGAGCGTCACCACGGCCACGTCCCTGGCGAAGCGTGCCGGGTCGTCCACGCCCCGGGTGGTGAGCCGGTGCAGCGTGCCGGAGAGGCTCTGGTTCAGGTAGCTGTGCGCCGACCAGGCGCCCTCGCCCTGCGCGGCCTGCCCCACGCCCTGCGAGCGCACGAAGGTCGTGTACCACGCCATGCCCCAGGAGCGGCCGTCGGCGCGGGGCAGGACCAGGTCGGGCAGGAGCGTGGCGGCGGCGAACACCGCGAGCAGCGCGAGGCCGGCGCGCCAGCGCAGCGTCGCCAGGAAGGGCAACGCGAAGAGCAGCGGCGTGGCCTTGCACGCGGCCCCCAGACCCGCCGCCGCGCCGCCGAGCGGATCCCGCCCGCGGCGCAGTGCGTCGGCCGCGGCGGTCACGCAGGCCAGGATCACGAGGTCGTGGCTCTGGTTCTCGAACACCGCGGTGATGTGGCGGAAGCTCAACGCGAGGACGAGCCCCCAGAACGGGGCCAGCGCGCGCCCGGGTGCGGCCTCGCGCACGGCGCGGTGCAGGGTGCGCAGCACGTACGCGAGGAGCAGGACGTTCAGCGCGAACCACACCCCCCGCTGGGCCGGCTCCGGCAGCCACGCCAGCGGCACGAACGGCAGCGCGAAGAACGGCGGGTAGGTGAACGGCTTGAAGTCGTCGCGCCGGTAGATCTCCTCGCCCGCCCACATCCGCGCGGCGCCGGTCGTGTAGACCGGCAGCTCGCTCGTGTCCTTGCCCAGGAACCCCGCGAGCCCGCCGGCCAGGAGCAGAACCAGCAGCGTGGCGAGCAGCCAGCGGCGCCGGCGATCGGCGGGCTGCGGCGGCTCCTGCGGATCGGTCATCCGGGGCGCAGGTTGTAGCGCGGCGCTCCCGGGCGCGTCACGCGGTGAAGCGGTACTTCACGATCGCCCACAGGGCGCTGATCCCGTCGCGCCACGAGATCTTCTTGCCTTCCCGGAAGTCGCGGCCCGAGTAACGGATCGGCACCTCGTAGACCCGGCAGCGCAGCCGCGCGACCTTGGCGGTCAGCTCGGGGTCGACCGCGAAGCTCCGGCTCCGGATCTGGATCCGCCCCAGCACCTCGCGCCGGAACATCTTGTAGCAGGTCTCCATGTCGCTGAGGTTGAGCCCGGTGAACACGTTGCTCACGAAGGTGAGGAACCGGTTGCCGAGGTAGTGATGGAAGAGGTGCACCCGCACGTACTCCGAGCCGAGGAAGCGCGAGCCGTACACCACGTCGGCGCGGCCCTCGACGATCGGCCGCAACAGCCGTCCGTAGTCGCCGGGGTCGTACTCGAGGTCTGCGTCCTGGATCACCACCACGTTGCCCTGCACGACTGCGAAGCCGGCGCGCAGCGCCGAGCCCTTGCCCTCGTTGCGCTCCTTCAGCAGCACGCGGATGCCCGGCTCGGTGCCGAGACGCCGCACGATCTCGCGCGTGCCGTCGGTGGAGCCGTCGTCGACGAGCACGATCTCCTTGCGCGTCGGCTCGGCCTGCACCCGGCGCACCAGGGCCTCGAGCGTGGGCGCCTCGTTGTAGGCCGGGATCACCACCGAGAGCAGGAGCTGCTCGGGCGGGATCGGCGTGAGTCCGGGAAGCGTCTGCGGTTGGTCCTTGGCGGGTGGCGGCACGCGCGCCGGAGGATACGCGCCGCGCCGTGCGACTCCTCGTCCCGCGTGTCGCGGCGTCGTGTCCTGCGGAGTCCCGAGGGCGCGGCGATGGTGCGGCGTCGCGCTCCCCGGCGCGCGGCGGCGCGGCCGCAAACCCCGGAACTGGCTCCCCCGCGCCGGCGGCACTGGTAGACTCCCCGCCCTTTCGCGTCCTCCCTTGGCTGTTTCGAAGCGAGCCCGGCCGTCCGCACCCGCACCCCGCGTGGGCGTGTGGATCTTCGGCGCCCACGGCGGGCTGGCCACCACGGTCGTGGTCGGGGCCAGGGCCCTGGCGCGCGGGCGCATCGCTCCGCAAGGCCTGATCACGGCCACCCCGCTCTTCGCCGGCGTGCCGCTGGTGGACTTCCCGCGCATGGTGTTCGGCGGCCACGAGGTGCGGCGCGGAACGCTGGGCGGATCGGCGGAGGAGATCGCGCGCGAGAACGGCACCATCCCCGCCACGCTGCTGGCCGGCCTGCGCGCGGACCTCGCGCGCGCCGATGCCGAGGTGCGGCGCGGCACCCTGGTGAACGCCGGCCGCGCCATCGACCGCCTCGCGGGCGCGCGGGCGGGCAGGCGGGTGCGGCTGCGCGCCGAGGCGCGGCGCCTGCAGGGCCACCTGCGCGCGTTCCTGCGCCGCCACCGCCTCGAGCACTGCGTCTGCGTGAACCTCGCCTCCACCGAGCCGCAGCTCGAACTCACGCCGCGCCACCGGAGCGCCGCCGGCATCGAGCAGATCCTGGACCAGGACCGGGTGCGCGAGGTGCGCCCGTCCCTGCTCTACGCGTACGCGGCGGCGTCGCTGGGCCAGTCCTTCGTGCACTTCACGCCCAGCAACGCCGCGCTCGTGCCCGGCATCCAGGAGCTCTTCGCGCTCCGCGGGGCCCCGTTCATGGGCCGCGACGGCAAGACCGGCGAGACCCTGGTGAAGTCGAGCCTCGCCCCGCTCTTCAAGTACCGCAACCTGCGGGTGCTGGCCTGGCAGGGCTACAACATGCTCGGCGACCGCGACGGCGCGATCCTGGCCGAGGCCGAGAACAAGCGCACCAAGGTCGCGACCAAGGACAGCCTGCTGGCGCGCATCCTCGGCTACGCGCCGCACAGCCACGTGGGCATCGACTACGTGCCGTCCCTGGGCGACCTCAAGACCGCCTGGGACTTCATCCACTTCGAGGGCTTCCTCGGCCACCGGATGGCGATGGAGTTCACCTGGCACGGCTGCGACGCGATCCTGGCCGCGCCCCTGGTGCTCGACATGGTGCGCCTCGCCGACCTGGCGCGGCGCCGCGGCGAGGCCGGCGCGATGCCGCACCTCGCCTGCTTCTTCAAGCAGCCCGAGGGCGTACCGGAGCAGGACCTGCACGCGCAGTGGCACATGCTCGTGGAATACGCGCGCGCGGCCCGGGCCTGAGCCGCGTCAACGCTGCACGACCAGCGTGGCGAAGGCGTAGCGCACGCGTTCGAACTCGAAGTCCTCGCGGCCCTCGTGCCAGCGCGGTTCGTCCACCGGCCGCGCGGGCAGCAGCGCGGCGAGCACCCGCCGCCGCAGGTCGTCGCGGGTGTAGAGGCGCACGTCGGAGGTCGGCAGCGGCCGGCCCGGGCGCCACGCGTCCTGGAAATCGCAGGTGAGCACGGCCACCCCGGCCGGGGCCAGGAGCTCCGCGATCCGGCGCAGGAAGCCCGAGTCGTCCGGCACGTGCTCGAGCACCGAGGTGGAGAACACCACGTCGTAGCCGCCGATGCGCTCCGGGTGTGCGGCCACGAACCCCTCGAGGTCGGTGTTGAGCAGCGGATCGACTTCGTCCACCGCGTGGCCGAGCTCCTGCAGGGCCATGCACGCGGTGTCCTCGAAGGCGCCCACGCACAGGATCCGCGCCGCGCGCCGCCCGGCCAGCGCCTCGAGCACCGCGCCCAGCACGAACGCCTGCTGGACGTTCGCCCGCGGCAGCTTGCGTGCCATCGCCTCGGGCACCAGCTCGCGCAGCAACGCCTCGCACGGAGCCAGGGCGGCGCGCGCGGCGTCGTCCAGGATGCGGTTGCGGCCGCCGGACGGCAGCGCGGGGATCACCACCGCGGCGGGACGCGCCACCGGACCGGCGGCGAGCACGGCGTCCACGATGGCCTCCCACTCGCCCCGCAGGCGCTCGGGCGACCATGCCGCGACCAGGGGCGCGAGCGGCGCCGTGCCGCCGGCGAGGATCGCGCGCAGGGACCGGTGCTCGGCCACGAGCGACGGCGTCACCCCATGCAGGTGGCGGAACATCGCCGAGCCCGACACCGCCACCGGCCGCCCGACCGCGAGCGCGTGGTCGGGAGTGCTCGCCACGCCGCGGCCCTCCATCGGGTCGTAGAGGAACGCGTTCAGGTGGTTGCCCGCGAGGAAGCGGCACAGCCCGTCCTCGTCGAGGACGCCGCTGGTCACCTGGACCTGGATCCCGGTGTGCGCGGCCGCGGCGCGGGCCCGGGCGACCGTCTCGTGCCAGAGCGAGCCGTCGGGATCGCACATGCCGCTGCGCGGCACGTGCAGGCGCACGACCGCGCGCGGCCACTCCTCGGCCACGCGGCGCACCAGCCGCTCAAACCCCTTGTTGGGGAAGCCGAACCCGAAGCTGCCGATCGTGGGCACATCGGGCTCGGCGCGCGCGCCCGTCCAGGGGAACACCACGCGCCCGGTACGGAACACGCGCGAGTGTGCGGGCACGAGCGTGGGGTCCGGCACCACCAGGGCGTCGAAGACGCCGAGCGGCGCGGCGTCGGCCACCCGCTGGTCGGCCTCGTGCAGCACGCCGACGTGCGGCACCGCGTGCGCGGCGCGCACGTGCGGGCGCAGCCAGGGCATGGTCGCCGGATGGTGGTTCACCACCACCAGGGCCGGCGCGGACTCCCGCAGCGCCGCGTGGTACTGGAGCGCGCTCGCGACCTCGCGGTAGACGAAGCGGTAGCGCGGCGAGGGAGCCAGGGCCCGGAACACCCGGCAGCCGAACTCGTGCACGCCGCAGGCGCGCTCGCGGTGCGACACGAAGAGCACCACCGGACGGCCGTCGCCGCCGCGCCCGCGCCCGGCCCCTGCGGATCCCTGGCCCACGCAACCCCCTTCGGCCCGGGCCGGGCCGCGGCTTGATCCGGCCCGCCGCGCCGGCCGATACGGAGGCGGAGGCGAGGACGGCGATGGCGGAAACCCTGGGATCGCTCTGCGACAAGCTGACGATCGTCAAGCTCAAGCTCTGGCACTGCGACGACGCGCAGCGCCGCGCCAGCCTGGCCGCCCAGGCGGGCGAGCTCGCGGCCGAGATCGACGAGTTCGTGGCGGACGCCCGCGCCGGCCGCGTGCCGCGCGCCCGGCTGACGTTCCCCGCCAACAAGGTGTACCGGCGCGATGCCCACGAGGTCGCCGTGGCCGAAGGGGAGCTGGGCACGCTCGTGGGCCGGCTCGCGCACGTGAACTGCGAGCTCTGGCACGAGCAGGAGAAGGTCTACGCGTTCACCGCGCTGCCGGTGGCGGACAAGGACCGCGTGGTGCACCGGCTCGCGGTCCTCAACCTCGAACGCAACGCGTGCATCGAGGCGATCGACCGGCGCTTCGTGGCGCAGCTCGCGCCGTTGGGAGGTCCCGCGTGAGCGCCGGTCCGTCCGCCGCCACCGCCATCCGGCGCATGGATCTGTGCCGGGTCTGCGGCTCGGACGGCCTCGCCCCCGTGCTCGACCTGGGCCGGCAGGCGCTGGGCAACGCGTTCCACCGCCCGGGCGGGCCCGAACCGCTGCGCGCCCCCCTGGAGCTGGTGCGCTGCAGCGCCTGCAGCCTGGTCCAGCTCGGCTACTCGGTGGACCCGGGCCGCATGTACGCGACCTACTGGTACCGCTCGGGCGTCAACCGCACGATGACCGAACACCTGCACGGCATCGTGGCGGAGACGCAGCGCGTCGCCGGCGTCGTCGCCGGCGACGTGGTGGTCGACATCGGCTGCAACGACGGCACGCTGCTGCAGGCCTGGCCGGCCGGCGTGCGCACCGTGGGCGTCGATCCCTCCAACCTGCGCCCGGCGCGCGCCGACGCGTTCGTGAACGACTACTTCTCGGCACGGTCGGTGGCCGGGGCACTCGGCGGCGCGCGCGCCAAGGCAGTGACCTCGATCGCGATGTTCTACGACCTGGACCGGCCGGCCGATTTCGCGCGCGACGTGGCGGCGATCCTCGACCCGCGCGGCGTGTGGGTGCTGGAGCTGAGCTATCTGCCGCGCATGCTGGAGATGGTCTCGTACGACACCATCTGCCACGAGCACGTCGCCTACTACCGGCTCGGGACCTTCGAGCGCGTCCTGGCGGACAGCGGCCTGGAGGTCGTGGACCTCGGGTTCAATGCCAGCAACGGCGGCTCGTTCCGCATCGCCGTGGCGCACCGTGGCGCGCGGACGCCGGCCCCGGTCGTGGCGCGGGTGCGCGCCGTCGAGACCCTGGACGGCATGGACGGCGCCGAGCCGTACGCGCGCTTCGCCGCGGCCGCGCGCCGCAACCGCGAGGAGCTGCTGCGCTTCCTGCGGGCGGCCCGGGCCGATCGCCGCGTGGTGTACGGCTACGGCGCCTCGACCAAGGGGATGGTCACGCTGCAGTTCTGCGGCATCGACGCGGAGCTGCTGCCGGCGATCGCCGAGCGCAACCCCGACAAGGTCGGCCTGCTGACCCCAGGCACCGATATCCCGATCGTGAGCGAGGCCGAGATGCGCCGCGCGCAGCCCGACGCCCTGCTCGTGCTCCCCTGGCACTTCCTGGACGAGTTCCTCTTGCGCGAGCGCGAGTACCTCGCGCGCGGCGGCCGGCTCGTCACCCCGATGCCCACCCTCCGCCTGCACCGCGGGGAACGCGACGTCGCCGGCACGTCCCGGTCACGCTGAGGCCGGCTCGGGCGCGGCGACCATCTGCGCGACCAGTGCGTCGAGGCCGACGCGGGGCGCCCAGCCCAAGGAGCGGAGCGGCGCAGGGTCGCCCACCAGGCGCCGGAACGGAGCGCGGTAGCCCGGGCGCGGGCGCACGTGTTCGCGCCAGTCGAGGCCGTGCCGCCGGAACACCTCGGCCACGAACGCGCGCACCGGGAGGGCCTCGCCGGATGCGATCACCGCCTCGGGCACGTGGTCGTGGTCCAGCAGCACCAGCATCCCTTCCACGACGTCGCCGGCGAAGGTCCACTCCCGCTCGACCTCCAGGTCGCCGATCGCCAGGGACGCGCGCTGGCCCGCGGCGATCCGCGCCGCCCCCTGCACGATCGTCTGGCTCAGGTGCCGCGGGCTGCGGCGCGGGCTCTCGTGGTGGAAGAGGTAGCCCACCTGCACCCGCACGCCGCGCCCGCGGTAGTAGCGCGCCGCCTCCACCGCGGCGATCCGGGCCCAGGCGTACGCCGACGTGGCCGCGAACGGCGCATCCGCCCCCAGCGGGGCGCCCAAGTTGCGGAACTGCAGCCCGCTGCCGGGCACGAACACGCGGCACGCGGGGGCGAAGCGTTCCACCGCCTCCAGCGCGAAGAGGGTGCCGTCCACGATCGTGCGCCGGTGCCCGCCGAGCAGGTCGTGATCCAGCGCGGAATCCGCCGCCAGCTGGAAGAGCAGCGTGGGCCGATGCGCCTGCACCAGGGTCTCCACGCACTCCTGGCTGCCCACGTCGCCGACCACGGGTCCGCGGCGCGACACCGCCACCACTTCCAGGCCGCGCGCACGGCAGGCGGCCGCCAGGTAGGGCCCGTCCTGGCCCGAGGCTCCGAAGATCAGTGCCGTTCCGGCCATGGGACTGGATCGATCCTGCCGGCGCCTCCGCTTTAGCCGGGTGCCCGCGGCTTCCGAACCAGGACCGGGCCGGGGCATGGCGAAGCGCTACGGGATCGCGGTCTTCCGCAACAAGGGCGATGTCATCAGCTGCACGCCCGTGGCGGCCCAGCTCAAGGCCGACGAACCCGATTGTCACGTGACGTGGTTCTCGTCCACCCGCCACGGCACGGTGCTGGAGAACCACCCCCACGTCGATGAGCTGGTGCTGCTCGACGGCGATCCGGCCGGACTCGACGCCACGCTGCCGGCGCTGTGCGCCCGCGCCGACCTGGACGAGCTGTTCACGCCGGCCGCCTACCACAACTACGCGCGCCGTCCGGGTGCCGCGATCTTCGAGCTGGTGCAGGCCAGCCTGGATCGCCCGTGGACCGTGCCGTTCGTGTTCGACGTCCGCCTGACCGGGCAGGAACGCGCCGCCGCGGGCGCGTGGTGGGAGGCGCTGCCGCGCGGCCCGCGCGTGCTGGTGGAGACCGAGTTCCTGAGCGACCAGTCGGCGTGGACCGATGCGTGCGCATCCGAAGTGCACGAGGCGCTGGCCGGCCTCGATCCGCTCCTGGTGTTCAGCGCCGGCGGGCGGCCGCCGTTCCTGGACGCGCTGCTCGCGCGCGGCGCGCGCGCGCTCTGGTGCGACCGGCCGTTCCGCTGGAACCTGGAGTTCTTCAACCGCTGCGACGCGTTCGTCGGCGTGTCGTCGGGGATCTCCACGCTGTGCTGCGCGAGCGAGGCGCGGCGCGACGTGCCGCGCCTCGAGTTCACGCGGGGCTGGCACTGGAGCGCCGCCTGCCTGCCGGGACTGCCGTCCCTGCGCGTGGCGTACTCGCGCCGCCGCTTCCGCGCCGAGCTGGTCCGCCTCGCGGCCCGGCTGCGCGGCGCTCCCGCGCCCGCTGCGGCGTGTGCACCGAGCGGTCCTCCCCGCTGCCCGCTGTGCGAGTCCGGGACCATCGCCTACGCCCGCGCCAGCGACGCGGCCTATGGCCGTTGCGTGCCGTGCGGCCACGTCTTCCGCCTGCCCGGCCCCGTGGCGGACCTGGGACCGCCCCCGGCCCCGGCCCAGGACCCGGCGCTGCGCGAAGAGCTCCTGGAGCTCGCCCTGCGCGCCCACCCCGGCCCGAGCCAGGCGCCGAGCGTGTTCGAGTCCCACGCCGCAGCGGCTCCGGCCCACGCGCGCAGCGACGTCGTGCTCGACCTCGGCGGACTGGATCGCGCGGACGATCCGCACGCCTGGCTCGACCGGCTGCACGAACGGCTGGCCCCGCGCGGCGTGCTCGCATGCCTGTGCGCCAACCGCGACGCGCTCGGCTGGCTGGCGCTGGGCGCGGACTGGGGTCCGCGCGCGGCTGGCGGCCTGCGGCACCTGTGGAGCCGCGACGCCCTGCGGGCGGTGCTGGCCGAGACGGGGTTCCGGATCCTCGGGCTGCGCGCGCACCCGGGCCCGGGCGGGAACGCCGCGGCCCGCGCGGCCCTGCGCACCCTGCGTCCGGACGCCCCCGAGACCGCGCTGCCGGCCCTGGTCGAGGCCGTGCTGGCCGAGGGCCGCGGGGACGCGTGGCTCGCACTCGCCACGCCGCGCTGAGCGGCCTCGCTCCGGACCGGTCAGCGCCGCCGGCGCAGCACGAGTTCCGCCTCGGCTTCCGGAGCCCATGCCGGCTTGCCGTGTGCGGGCCACGCCCAGATCCACGTGTCGTCGTCGAGCGTCCAGGTGCAGGGCACGAGGTGCGGCCGCGGGCTTCCACCCGGGACCGCCGACGTGATCAACAGCACGTGCGCATCCCCCTGCATCCGGGCCACGACCTGCCGGGGCACGGCGCCCTCCAGGTCCTCGGGGACGATCAGGATCCGCAGCGTGGTGCTCCCCTTCATGCGGCCCATGAGCCCGACGGTCTCCAGCACCCGCTCCGCGCCCGTGCTGCGCAGCACGAACCAGAGCGCCTCGCCCCCGAGGCAGGACCCGGCCTCGACTTCCCACCCGCTGTCCCGCGAGTCGCCCTGGCCGCCGAGCCAGTGCCCTGCGAAGAGGTCGGGCGCCAGGCCGCGGGTGTTCCGGGCCGTGGGCTCCTCGGCAGCCTCGACCGCCACCTGGGTGGCCGTGGGGACGCGGCGCACGAAGAGCGTCGCCGACGTGGTCATCGTCTGGGCGCCGCGCCGGCGCATCGCGCGCGAGCGCACCGCGCCGCCGGCCAGGATCTCCTCCTCCACCCACGACGTGTCCTTGAGCGCTTCCTCCTCGGGACGCCAGACCATGGCCTCGCGGCCTGGATCCCATGCCCCGCGCATGGTGCGCATCCCCGTGGCCGGATCGAACGCGGCCAGGAACGCACCCGAGCCGCCGGGCGCGAGGGTGATGAGCAGCACGGACTCGCGGCGCTCCCGGGCGCTGCGGAACGTCTCGACCACCACCACGGCACGCCCCGCGCCGAGCAGGGTGCCACGACGCGTGATCACCGGCGGGGCGGAGCCCGCCGGCAGCCGGCCCTCCCACCGGCCCTCGAAGTCGCCGACCAGGTCGAGGAGGTGTTGGTGCACGGCTCCGAGCCCGGCCGCCGGACGCGTCGCCTGTGCCGGCGCGGAGCCGCCCAGCAGGAGCGCCAGCGCGGCGGCACAGGGGGAGCACGCGCTCCGCGGGGCGGGGGTGGCCATGGACGTCGTCAACGGCGGCGCGTGAGGCAGACTCCTGCGACGCCGAGCGGCGGCGGCTGCTTGTGCTTGTGCGAGGGCGTCCACGAGAGTTCGAGATGCTCGTCCCCCAGCGACCAGGTCCAGAGGACGCGCGCCCCCTCCGGTTCCGCGAACCGCACGGTCGTGCCATCCGGGTACAGGTGCCCCGAGAGCGAGAGCACGCACGGCTCGCCGGGCGGCAGCAGGGCGAGGTCGACCGGGTTCACCGGGCCCCGGATCTCGGGCGGGTGCTTCACGACCAGGAGACCGTAGGCCTCTTCGCACAGCCCTCCCCGCTCGACGCGCAGCGCGAGCACGGCCACCCCCCGCGCGCCCAGGGAATCGATGCGCAGCTCGACGCCGGCCTCGTCCGGTCCCGCGGTCCGATGGCTCCAGGCACCGGCGAAGCCCTGCAAGCGCTCCTCGAGGGCCGCGTCCCCGCCGCCTCGCTCCCGCGCGAGGGCCCCCGGCGCCTCGGGCCCGCCGGCCTGCACCGGCAGGGGCTCGTACACGATGCGCAGCACCTCGAGCTCCTTGCCGTCCGGAGCGAGCTCCCAGCGCCGCCAGCGGATGCGCCCCTCCGGCAGGCGCTCTTCGACCAGCCACCAGCGCTTCAGGTCGCGGTTGCGCGGCCAGTAGGGCTCCCAGCGCACCGCGTCCAGCTCCGGGTCGTAGGTGCCGTCCAGGGAGCGGAGCAACCCGTCCGCGGGATCGAAGGAGGCCATCTGCAGCGAGCGCCCGTCCGCGGTGGCGCGCAGCAGGCGCAGCGTCTCGCCCCCCGCGCGCCCCTGCCCGCGGCTCTCCTCCAGGAGCAGGGTCTGGCCCTGGTCGAGGAGCCGGCCTTGCAGGCTGCGGGCGCCGCCGAGCCGCTCGGCCATGGGCAGGATCTCGCCGCGTCCCACGCGCTCGCCCACGCTGGCCAGGAGCCAGGGATGCGGCGCTCGCGGCAGGGGCGACGCCCGGGACTCCTGCGGCGCCGCGGCCGCGGGACAGGACGACGACACGCAAGCGGCGAACAGGGACGCGGCGACACCAGCCCACACTTGCATCGGGTTCCCTCGTGCAGGACGCGTCCGCGGGGCGAACGGGACGCGGACGAGGATAGCGCCGCGGGTGCGCCGTGGGGTGCCCGGCTTCCGCTCCGGCGGTCAAGCGGTACGCCCCCCGCGGACGATCCATCCGGGGCCGGAACCCCCGTGGCGAATCTCCCCATCCACTTCCGCGGCGTCGTACTCGGCCCCTCCGGCTTCGCGCAGGAGGGGCGCGAGTGGCTCGCCGCCCTCGAGGCGGCGGGCTTCGCGGCCTCGCTGGAGGGCGCCTCGCTCGGGGCGCTGGACGCGCCGCTGCCGCCCGGCGACCAGGAACGGGTCGCGCGCTGCGCCGCCCGCCCGCGTTGCCGCGGCGGGACCACGTTCCACCACATGCTGATCCCGCACGCCGTGCCCGATCCCCGCGCGGCGCGCAACGTCCTGCACACCCTGTTCGAGACCGACGACCTGCCGGAGGAGTGGGTCCCGCGCCTGCGGGCGTTCGACCTCCTGGTGGTGCCGAGCGAGCATCAGCGCGGCGTGTTCGCACGCGCCGGGGTCGCTCCCGAGCGACTCGCCGTCCTGCCGCCGCCCCTGCGGACCGACCAGGCGGTGCGCGGCGACCCGGAACGCGCCGCCGACCCACCGCGGCCGGGCGGTGCGCGGCCGTTCCGGTGGCTCTCGGTGTTCGACTGGTCGCTGCGCAAGGGCCACGACGTGCTGCTGCGCGCGTTCGCGCGTGCGTTCCGCGCCGGCGAGGCCGAGCTGGTGCTGAAGGTCCTGCCTGGCCGGCACGCCCAGGCGGCCCTGCAGGAGCACTGCGACGGCGTCGTGCGCGCCAACGCCCGCGGCACGCCCCCGCGCGTGCAGGTCCTGCAGGCGGTCGTCGACGATCGCCGCTGCGACTCGCTCTATCGCTGCGCCGACGCCTTCGTCCTCGCGTCGCGTGGCGAGGGCTGGGGCCGACCCGTGCACGAGGCCCTGCTCCACGCCCTGCCCACGGTCACGACCGCGGGCGGCACGCTCGCCGAGGTGATGCCGCCCCACGCGGGGTTCGCGGTGCGCGCGTCCCGCGTGCCCGTGTCCGCCGAGGCCGCCGCGGAGACGCCGTGCTTCGCGGGCCTCCACTGGTGGGAGCCGGACGTCGAGGATCTCGCCGCGCAGATGCGCGCCGTGTACGAGGACCTGCCCGCGGCGCGGCAACGCGCGTGGCGCGGGCGCGAGCATGGCCTCTGGTTGTGCGAGCGCGGGCGGATCGCGGAACGGCTGCGTGCGATCCTCGCGGCAGTTCCGCGCGCGGTCGTGTGAGTCCGCCGCGGGGGCGCCGCATCCTCGGGACGCCCGGCCGCCGCCGCCCGCGCGCCGCGCGAGCGGCACTCACCGCGGCCGCGACGCCGGCGCGCCGTCCGGCGCGGCCAGGAGTTCGCGCAGCTCCGCCAGCACCGCCTCCGCCGACCGCAGCATGAGCGTGTCGCGGCGCAGGCGCGCGGCGCGCGCGGCGAGCTCGTCGTAGGCCTTCACCGCGCCGGCGCGGTCGCCCTGGGCCTGTGCCAAGGCGAACTCCTCCAGCCAGAGCTCCGGGTCGTCCGGGCGCCGGCGCAGCAGTTCGGCCTGGAGCTCACGCGCATCGGCCAGCGAGCGTGCGGGCGCCGGCACCCGCGCGAGGCGGCGCGGCTCGGGATCGCCCTGGATCTCGGGCAGCCAGAACTCCTTCCCCTCGGGAAGGAACGCGTTCAGCACGTGGATCAGTCGGTACACGGGGCCGTAGGCGCGGCCACGCACCACGACCAGACGGCTGTCCTCGAACCACGTGACCTGCACGGCGAGCGAACGCGTCTCGCCCTCCTGCAGCTCGCCCTGCTCCTCAGGCTGGTCGGCGAGACCGGTCCCGGCCAGCATCCGGGCCAGGATGCGGGTGGACTCCGGGCGCATGCGCCACGCGGCGACGGTGCCGAAGAGCGGCGGCCAGGACTGGTCCTGTCCGGGGGGCGGCGCCTCGGCCTCGCGGTAGGCGGCGAAGCCGTCGGCGAACACCGTGAAGCGCTGCAGGTCGGTGACCACGCCCAACGGCGACACCGAGGAGGAGCGCACGTCCAGGTGGAAGTCCTTCGGCGGCCAGATCGACGTCTGGACCTGATCCGAGGTGAGACAGCCCGCGGGCGCGAGCAGCAGGGCGACGAGCAGGACGGCGCGCGCTGCGGCCCATGCCGTCGCGCCCACTCCCTGCCCCAGGCTGGGCCCTGCGATCGATCGGCGCGACGGCCGGTCTCGGAGCGAGATCATTTGCGCGTCCCATTTTGGCCGGGTCGACGCCAGCGGACTATCCTCGTACGCGATGGCTTGCCCCATCCACGACAAGATCAACCTGCTCCTGCACCGGCGCGGGCTCCTCAAGCGCGACCTGGCCCGAGCCCTGGGAATCTCGCCACAGACCGCCACGGACATCTGCAAGGGCCGGTCGTCGATCAGCATCGAGCACCTCCGGCGCCTGGTGGCCTTCTTCCAGATCCAGGCCGACTACTGGCTGGACGAGGAGCGCATGGAGCCGACGGCAGCGGACGAGCAGGCCGTCGCCCGGGACGAACGCGTGCAGGAGCTGCGGGAGACCGGCCTCCTGGACGTGGACAAGCCGGCATGGCTCTTCGAGCGCCTGCGCAAGTTCGCGACCCAGCACCGGCAGGAGTTCGTGGACGAGTTCGGCGAGCCGAGCCCTGAGGAACGACGCGTCCTGGGCTTCCCCGCCCAGCGAGGCGGCAGCGTGGGCCGGGTCGAGCCGAGCATGGATTGACGGCGGGCGCCCGCTCCCCGGAATCTGGACATGGCCCCCGGCCTTGGCCCGGGCGCTCCCTCGCCACCGGGTTTTTCGTGGCCAGCCCCGGCCGGCCCGGCTTAGTTGCGGGGATGCGCCTCACGTTCCCACTCCTGGCCGCCGTCGCGGCCGCGTGCACCGCCGAACCCCCCCGCCTGCAGGAGCCCTTGGTCCCGGCGAAGCCGCTGGTGGTCGCCGCGGGCAAGCCCGTGGCGAACCTCCCGGGCGAACGCTTCTTCCGCAGCGTCCGCCAGCTCACCTTCGGCGGGGAGAACGCCGAGGCCTACTGGTCGTGGGACGGGACGCGCCTGATCCTGCAGTCGCGGCCCACCCCGACCGAGTGCGACCAGATCTACGTGCTCGACCTGCGCACGGGCACCCGGACGCTGGTCAGCACGGGCAAGGGGGTGACCACCTGCGGCTACTTCCTGCAGGGCGACAAGCGCGTGATCTTCGCGTCCACCCACGTGGCCGACGAGAAGTGCCCGCCGCCGCCGGGCCGCGTGCGCGGGCGCTACGTCTGGGCCGTCCGCCAGGGCTACGACCTGTTCACCGCCAGGCCGGACGGGACCGACCTGAAGCGCCTCACCGACGTGCCGGGCTACGACGCGGAGGCCACGGTGTGCCCGGTGACCGGGCGCATCCTCTTCACCTCGGTGCGTGACGGCGACCTGGAGCTCTACGTGATGGAGCAGGACGGGAGCGAGGTGCGCCGGATCACCAACCGGGTCGGCTACGACGGCGGCGCGTTCTTCTCGCACGACGGCAGCAAGATCGTGCTGCGGTCCGGCCTCCTGGAGACGCCGGAGCAGGAGAAGGAGTACAAGGACTTCCTCGCGCAGGGGCTGGTGGTGCCGTCGCGCATGGAACTGGCGGTCTGCGCCCACGACGGCAAGGGGTTCCGCACCATCACCAACAACGGCAAGGCCAACTTCGCCCCGTTCTGGCACCCCGACAACCGCAGGATCCTGTTCTCCAGCAATCAGGACGACCCGCGCGGGCGCAACTTCGAGCTCTACCTGATCGACGAGACCGGCAAGAACCAGGTCCGGGTCACCAACTACGAGCAGTTCGACGGCTTCCCGATGTTCTCGCCGGATGGCAGGCACCTGGTGTTCGCGAGCAACCGCTTCGGCACCATCCAGGGCGAGACCAACATCTTCCTGGCAGAGTGGGCCGAGCAGGGCGACGTGGTGACGCCGGCCTCGCAGCCGAGCCGGCAGTAGCGATGCGGCGCGCCGCCCTCGCCCTGGCCCTCGCCACCGCCGCACCGGCCCAGGAACCCGCCACGCGGCCCGACCCCGCCGCGCGGCGCATGACGGCGGCGGCGCAGGACTTCCTGGCCGCCATGCCGGAGGCGGTGCGGACCAAGGCGGTGTTCCCGTTCGCGGGCTCCGAGCGCACGACCTGGACCTTCCTCCCCGGCGAGCATCCGGGAGTGAAGGTGCGCGAGCTCGACCTGCCCGGCCGCCGTGCCGCCCACGACCTCCTGCGCGCCGCGCTCTCCCAGAAGGGCTACCTGAAGGCCAACGCGATCTTCGCGCTGGAGAACGTGCTGCGGGCCATGGCCGAGCGCAGTGGCGGGAACGCGGCGCTCCGCGATCCCGAGCACTACGCGTTCGCGGTGTTCGGCACGCCTTCGGCCGCGGAGCCTTGGGGCTGGCGGGTGATGGGCCACCACCTCTCGCTGCACTTCACCGTGCTGCCCGCGGCGGCACCGACCGCCACGCCGCTCTTCTTCGGCAGCAACCCGGCCGAGGTCCGGGAGGGCACCATGGCGGGGCTGCGCGTCCTGGGCGACGAGGAGGACCTGGGCCGCGCCCTGGCCAGGAGCCTCGACGCGGCGCAACGCGCCAAGGCCCTGCTGCCCGGGGCAGTGCCCAGCGACGTGATCCTCGGGCCGCAGCGCCAGGCCGACTTCCTCGGCGCCCCGAAGGGCGTACCGCACGCCGACCTGCGCCCCGAACAGCGGGAGCTGGTGGTTGCGATCCTCGCGGCCTACGCGGGCAACCTGCGCGCCGAGCTCGCCGAGGCGCAGCTCGCGCGGATCCGCGCGCGCGGGCTGGACGAGCTGTGCTTCGCGTGGTCGGGCGAGACGGCACCGGGCAAGCCGCACTACTGGCGCCTGCACGGGCGCGGATTCGCGATCGAATTCGACAACACCCAGAACGAGGCCAACCACGTGCACACGGTGTGGCGCGACCTGGAGACCGACTTCGGGCGCGATCCGCTGCGCGAGCATCTCGAGCGCGACCACCGCAGGCGCTGAGCGCGCACGGTGGCGCGCGTTCAGCCCATCGTCGAGCCGCCGCAGATCGACCACGCCTGCCCGGTGACCATGGCGGCCTGTGGCGAGCAGAGGTAGAGCGCGAGCTGGCCCACTTCCTCGGGCTGGACGATGCGGCCCATGGGCACCAGGGCGAGCGCCGAGGCGCGCGCCTGCTCGTAGGTGGTGCCCGTGCTCGCGGCGATCCCCTGCATGCCCTGCACCGCCATCTCGGTCTCGGTCCACCCCGGGCAGAGCGCGTTCACCGTGATCCGGCGCGGCGCGAGCTCCAGCGCCAGTGCCTTGGTGAAACCGATCACGCCGTGCTTGGACGCGCAGTAGGCGGTGTAGCCCGGGACACCGAACTTGCCGAGCACGGAGGCGATGTTCAGCACCCGACCGCCGTCGCGAAACGAGCGCAGCGCGGCCCGCGACGCGAAGAACACCCCGTCCAGGTTGGTGCGGACCACCTCGTCCCAGCGGTCGGGCCCGTCGCTGCTGCACGCATTCGGGCCACCCACGCCGGCATTGTTGACGAGGACGTCGAGGGGACCCATGGCGCGCGTCAGCTCCGCGGTGACTGCGTCGACGGCGGCGCGATCGGTCACGTCGAGGACGCGCACCTGGGGCGGCGCCGCCGCGGCGCAACGGCTGCGGATCAGGGCCGCGGTCTCCTCGAGGAGCCGGAGCCGCCGGCCAGTCAGCGCCACGTGCGCGCCGGCCTCCGCAAGCGCGAGGGCGATGGCGCGGCCGATGCCGGTGCCCGCGCCGGTGATCAGGGCGTTGTGGTTCTTCAGCGACATGGCTCGCGATGGTAGCCGGGCGCGGTTCCCCGCCACGCACGCCGCTCAGGCCATGGCCAGGACCGCCTGCACCAGCTTGGCGACGCCCTGATCCACCTCGGAGATGCGGGCGTCGTACATGTAGGCCGGCGTGCTCACGATCTTGTTGGCCTCGTCGACCACGAAGCCGGTGACCGGGCAGGCCTCGTGCTTCGCGCCGAGCTGGACGAGCGCCGCAGCCGTGGACTTGTCGTCGCCGATCGTGAGCGTGGGGTGCACGCCCTTCTGCTTCGCGGCCGCGGCAAGCGTGGCCGGAGCGATGCACACGGCGCCGATCGGCTTCCTGGCGTCGAGCACCTCGCCCAGGAGGCGCGCCACCTCGGGATGGACCTTGGCGGCCGCGCCCTTGGTCGCGAAGTCGCTCAGGTTCTTCGCCGCGCCGAAGCCTCCGGGCAGGATCAGGGCGTCGAGGTCCCTGGCACGAACCTCGGCCAGCTCGCGGATCTTGCCGCGGGCGATCCGCGCCGACTCCTCGAGGATGTCGCGCTTCGCCCCCGGCACGGGCTCGTGCGTGGCATGGTTCATGACCCCAGCCTGCGGGCCGCGTGGGGCGATGGCGACGATCTGGGCGCCGGCACGGTCCAGATGCAGCATCGTGAGGACGGCCTCGTGGATCTCCGAGCCGTCCAGGAAGCCGCAACCGCTCAACAGGACACCGACCTTCTTGCTCATGGTGGGAACCCCCCGTTGGATGAGGTGGCCAAAGTACCCAGGCAACGCCTGCCCCGCACCGGAATGACCTCCTGCCGTCGCCTTGCGCCGCTGTTCCTCGGCCTCCTCGCCGCGTGTGCCGGCGGGGGCGTGGGCTGGCCCGAGGCGCCGGCGGTCGGCGATCCGGAGCCGAGCGGACCCGGCTATCTGCGGGAGTACAAGGAGTCGCACTACCGCGAGCTGGGCACGGACTTCGACCGCACGCTGACGGAAGAGGCGTTCGTGAAGGAGGTGCAGAGCGCACGCGTCCTCTTCCTGGGCGACGTGCACGACGACGTCGAGCTGCACCGCGACCATCTCCGGCTCCTCGACGCGCTGCTCGCCTTCGGGTGGACGCCCGCGCTCGGTCTCGAGGCCGTGGGCAGCGAGGACGATGCTCTGCTGCGCCAGCACACCCTGGGCGACCTGCCGATGGTCACGCTGCGCAGCGCGATCCGCGCGCGCTGGCCCGAGAGCTGGCTCGAGGACGGGAGTGTGGACGCGGCGTTCTACCGAGCCCTCCTCGAGCGGGCCCGCCGCCATCGCCTGCCGGTGTTCGGACTCGAACCAACGCCCAGACTCCCCCTGGAGGAGCGCGACGCGCGGATCGCGGCGGCCGTGCGGCGCGCCGCGGCCGCGCATCCCGGCCGCCCGATCGTCGTGGTCGTCGGCCACACCCACCTGCTCGGCCAAGGCGCCCTGATCCGTCGCATCGGCCTCCCCTCGATCGCCGTCGGCGCCCGCCTCTCCCCCGCCCTCGAACGCCGCGCCGCGTCGCTCGCCCCAGGCTACGCCAGGACCAGCGGCGGAGTGTGGTACCGGAAACGACTCTGAGCAATCTCGACGGTCGTGTTACGCGCGCGTGACACGACCGTCGAGATTGCTCTGAGTCGCTCTCTGGATCTCCAGAGCGGCGACGCGGTACGCCTCGGCGAGGGTGGGGAAGTTGAAGATGTTCTCGACGAACGCGTCGACCGTGTCGCCGTGGACCAGCGCCATCTGGGCGAGGTGGATCAGCTCGGTGGCGCCCTCGCCGACGATCTGGGCGCCGAGCAGACGGCCACCGGCATCGGCCACCAGCTTCAGGAAACCCTCGGTCTCGCCCAGGATCTGCCCCCGCGCGATCTCCTCGAAGCGCGCACGCCCGACCCGCACCTCGCCGTGCTGCTCGCGCGCCTGCGCCTCGCTCAGGCCCACCGTGGCCATCTCCGGGATCGTGTAGATCCCGGCAGGCACCAGATCCGACGTCATGCCGAGCGGCAGGTCGAACGCGGCCCGCATCGCCCGCCGGCCCTGCTCCATCGAGGCGCTGGCCAGCGACGGCGGACCGATCACGTCGCCCGCGGCGAAGATGTGCGGCACGGCGGTGCGCAGCTGTGCGTCCACGGCCAGCACGCCCCGATCGGTGGCCTTCAGCCCGGCATTGCCGATCTGCAGGTCCTCCAGGTTCGCGACCCGGCCGAGGGCACAGAGCAGCTTGTCGCTGCGCACGCATCCGCCGCCCTCCAGCTCGGTCACCACCTGGGCCGCACCGTCCCAGGCCACACGCAGGAGCTTCGCCCTGCCCATGAAGCGGCACCCAGGATTGGCCTCGAACGCGCGCACGAACCGCTCCGAGCATTCCGGATCGAGGAACCCCAGCGGCCGGTCGGCCTTGTCGATCAGCGTCACCGCAACGCCCAGGGCCGCGAAGATCGACGCGTACTCGGACGCGATCACCCCGGCTCCGAGCACCGTGAGGGACGACGGCAGGTAGATCATCGACAGGATCGAATCGCTGTCGAGCACGTGCTCATGGTCGACCGGCACCTCCTTCGGCGTGCGCGGTCGCGAGCCCGTCGCGATCACGATCCGCTCGCCGCGTGCCACGCGCCGCGCACCGCGCACGCCCAGCACCTCGAGGTGGTGCGCGTCCACGAAGCGCGCCCGGCCGTGCCAGAGGACCACGCCGTTGCGTTCCAGCTGCGCGGCGATGAAGCGCTCGTGCGCGCCGACGACGTCCGCCAGCCGCCCCATCAGGCCGGCCACCTGCTGGTGTTCGGGGATCACGATCTCCGGCAGCCCGACGCCCAGGCGGCGCACGCGCTGCAGGTGCAGCGCCGTCTCCCGCAGGGTCTTGCTGGGGATCGTGCCGTGGTGCACGCACGCGCCGCCCGGACCGCGCTCGCGCTCCACGAGCAGGACCGTGCGTCCGGTCTTGGCCGCCTGGATCGCGGCCTTCTGGCCGGCGGGACCGCTGCCGATCACCACGACGTCGAACGCGACGACTTCGCTCACGCGCTCAGCTCCAGGACGGCGGCGAGCTGCGCACGGCTCTGCACCAGCTGCTCCATCTCGTCGGGGTAGACGTTCAGGACGTCCAACGCGGGGTGCTGCCGGATCCGCGCGATCTGCGCGGGGTCCTCGACCCCGACCAGCGCCTGGGCCAGCTCGTCAGCGAGGCAGGCGAGCATCGCCACCTCGCTCCACTCTCCAGCAAGCTCCGGCTCGTGATGCCAGCGGATCGCCGCCTGCACCAGCGCGGGCAGCCCCCACCGCTCGGCCAGCGTCGTGCCGAGCCGCACGTGGAAGGTCTGCATGCCATCCTCGAGCTGCCCGGGGGTGAACGCCACGCCACCCTCCTGCTCCGCTTCGCTCAGCAGCGACAACGCGATCGGCCGGCCCACGTCGTGCAGGAGCCCGCCGAGATACGCGCCCTCGACGTTGCGCCGGCGCAGGCGCGCGAGCTCGCGCGCGAAGAACGCGGCGGCCAGCGAATGGCGCCACTCGGCGCGCAGCAGGCCCTGGTGCCGCGCGCTCCGGAACACCCGCTCCTGTACCGACACGGTCACCACGATCTCGCTCAGCGTCCGCATGCCGAGCCGGCTCACCGCCTGCTGCAGGCTGACGATCTGGGTGCGCGGCATGAAGAGCGGCGAGTTGGCGACCCGCAGCACGTGTCCGGCCAGCGCTGCGTCCCGGTGCAGCACCGCCGAGAGGCGCGCGGCATCGGCGCCGGGCGCATGGACCAGCGCCAGCACCTGCGTCGCCACGTCCGGCAGCAACGGCAGGTCGAACGCGCCGCGCGCCAACCGCTGTTCCAGATTCGCGCGCGCTGCCGCGGGCAGGGCGACACCGCCCGGTTCGTCGTGTCCGTGAGCCCCCATCGGCCGGGTTCTTCGTCCAGCGGAAGGCATCAGCTTGCGCGCCATGCGCTGCCGGAGCGGAACCGACGCGCGACACGGCGCTGGCATCGGCTCGTGCCCGCCACCCCGCGCCGCCGTGCGGCGACCCCGGCGTCACTCGCCGTCGCGGCGCTCGCGCTTGCGCTCGCCGCGGTGCCGCTTCTCCTCCAGGCGCCGCAGCACGGAGCCGCGCGACGGGCGCGTGCGCCGGCGCGCCTTCGGCCGGTGCAGGGCCGTGCGCAGCAGCGCCTCCATGCGCGCCAGCGCGGCCGCGACGTTGCGTGCCTGCTCGCGATGCTCGGAACTCACCACCATCAGGCGACCTTCCGGATCGAGGCGCGCAGCGAGGACATCGCGGATCCGTTCCAGGTCGCCGGGCCGGAGAAATGCCGCCGCCGCGGCCAGATCCAGCCGCAGGTCGGCCTTGGTGGCGACCTTGTTGACGTTCTGTCCACCAGGTCCGCCGCCGCGCGAGAAGCTCACGTCCAGCAGCCGGGCCGGCAGGACCAGGCCGCCCGGCAGGTGCAGGTCACGGAGTTCGGCCATCGTCCACCCAACGGCTCAGCGGCGGCTCGTGCCGCGCGAGTGCGAGCGCGAGGCGCGCGGCGCCCTCGGCCGCAGAGAATCGCGGCGCGCCGGGGCCACGCGGGCCGCCGCGCGCGCGCAGCGCCGCGGCGAACGCTTCCCGTACCGGACCGTCCGGCTCGAGCACGCCGCCGCCCGCCACCACCGGCACCGTCGCGAGATCCAGGCCCGCACGGCGCGCGGCCGCCGACACCAGTTCGGCCAGTGCCTGCATCCGGTCGGCGAGCACGCCCGTCGCCACGGCATCGCCCGCGCCGGCGACGCCGAGCACGTGCGGCAGGAGCGCCGCCACTTCGCGCGGGGCGAGGCGTTGCAGCGCGGCGCCAACGCGATCCGCAGAGGGCGCGCCGCTGGCCCGCACCAGGACCGCGGTGAGGGCGGTGGCCGGACCGAGCCCGTCGTGCGCACGCAGCACGGCGATCGCGGCGTGGCGCACGAGGTCGAACGCCGAGCCCTCGTCCCCCAGCAGCCAGCCGCGACCGCCCACGCGGTGCAGCCCGCCCTCGGCCGCGCGCGCCACCACGAACGACCCGGTGCCCGCGTAGGCCGCGACCCCGGGTCCGTCCGCCAGCGCCGCCGCCGCCCCGACTTCGACGTCGCCGACGATGCGGGCCGGGCAGGCAAGGCCCTGCTGCGCCAGCGCCGTCTCGATCGCGCGGCGCGTCGCCGGATCCCCGGCGCCGGCGAGCCCAGCCACCAGGCACTCGGGTCCGACGCCCGCGCGCGCCGCCAGCACGCGGAGCGCAGCGGCGACCTCCACCGGCGCGAGCTGCGCGGCCTGGATCGGCCCGCCTTCCCCGCTGGCGAGCACATGGGCGCCCTCGTCGACGAGCGCGTAGCGCGAGCCGGTGCCACCGGCGTCGATTCCCAGGAAGAGCCGCATGTCGATCCGCGTGCCGCCTGCGCGGCGGCGCGAGCATAGCCGCTCGCGCGCCCGCTATCCTTGGGTGCGTCCATGCGCACCCTGCTCGCGCTCCTGATCGCAGTCCTGCCGCTCGCGGCGCAGGACTTCGTCTGGCAGCTCGGTCCGCGCGAGGCGCTCGAATACCGGCGCGAGTTCACGCTGCGCACGCGGGTCGTGGAGACCCGCGAGACGCCGCCGCCACCCGAGAACGCCGACCTGCGGGTGTTCCCCGGCGTCCACAACGGGCCCGTGCTCCTGGGCGGCGAGCTCGACCAGGAACGGCGCGCGATGGCCACGCCGCCCGCAGACCCGCGCGAGCTGGGCGCGTTCCTGGCCTTCGACCTGCGCCGGCATGGCGGGAAGCCGGTGCGCCATGTCCTGCCCGCGGTGTTCCCGTTCGGCGACCTCGTGGTCGTGGCACGCCATGGCGCGGTCGAGACCGACGGCAGCCAGCGGATCGAGGCGGAGGTGACGCGCGAGGCGCCGCCCCCCCGCGGGCTGAGCAAGGCCCAGCACGAGGCCTGGGTGCTCAGCCAGATGCGGCACGGCCTGCGCGGCCGGATCGAGATCGTGCGCCGGCTCGACCCCGCACGGGGCATGGTGGCGGCGTTCACCGCGCGCTTCGTGGCCACCGTCGGCTACGCGGAGGGGCCGCGGAGCAAGGCCGAGTTCACGATCGAGGAGCGCTGGGACACGCCGCGGATCTGGCGCGCCGACGAGCCCGCGTTCCGCGAGCGCGTGGCGGACGCGATCCGGCGTGGTGCCGACTGGCTGCGCACCAGGGTCGCCGACCCGGCGACAGGCGAGTTCGCGCACTTCGTCGATCGCGACGGCACGGTCACCTACAACAGCGGCCGGCTCGCCCTGGTGCTCCTCACCCTGCTGAAGGCCGAGGTGGCGGCCACCGATCCGGTCCTGGTCCAGGGGTTCGCCGAGCTGCGCCGCCGCGAGCTCGTCGACACGTATTCCCTGGCGCTCGCGCTCATGGCGATGGAGGCGCGCTACGCGCCCGCGGACGAACGCGCGCGCATCCTGCGCGGCGAACTCGCGCGGGCGCAGCCGCGCACGCCGAGCCTGCCCGACCGCTCGCTGATGGGCGAGTGGGTCCAGCGCCTGCTCACCAACCACGACGCTGGGCTGGACCGCAGCTACCGCATGCGCTGGACCTACTCGGGCGGGCAGCGCTTCGACAACTCCAACTCCCAGTACGGCCTCCTGGGGCTGTGGTCGGCGCACCTGTGCGGCGTCGAGGTGCCGGCGTGGGCGTGGACCGGCGCGATCGGCCACTTCCTGGCCGAGCAGCAGCGCGTGAAGGCGGCGCCGCTCGCGTTCTCGCTCACCGGCCACGCCGAGCTGGCCAAGGCCGCCGCCGGCGCCAGGGTCACGGCGGCACTGCGCCGCGCGGAGCCGATGGGCTGGGGCTACGAGGGGAACGGCCGGCCCGCCTACGGGAGCATGACCGCGGCCGGCGTGACCGGACTCGCGATCTGCATCGCGGCGCTCACCGAGACCCGGCGCGCGCCCGGCGAGTTGTTGGTCAAGGCGCAGCGCGCCATGGACTCCGGGTTCGCGTGGCTGGCCGGACGCTTCACCCTGCGCTGGAACCCCGACAACCCCTACATGCCGCGCGAGTGGCACGAGTACTACCTGCACTGCGTCGAGCGCGCGTGCGAGCTGTCGCGCGTGGCGTTGCTGGATGGACGGGACTGGTACTTCGAGGGCGCGATGCTGCTGCTCTCCCAACAGTTCCCGAGCGGCGAGTTCCCGGGCGGGGGCGTGCACGGGACGTGTTTCGCGGTGCTCTTCCTGAAGAAGGCCCAGCTGCCGGTGCTCACCGGCCCGCGCTGAGCGCCGCGATCTGCCCCGGGGCCGGCGCGGTTCCGCAGGCGGCCTGCACGGCGGCGCGGCGAACGACCGTGGCGGAGGCGTTCGCAGCACACATGCCAACCGGCAACCCCGGAGGCGCGGCGCCAAGGGGCCCGGCGCGCGGGACCGCCGGCGGCGCTACGCGGGCGTAACACGACCGTCGAGATTGCTCAGAGTCGTTTCCTATTCCGCTCTCAGCGACTCGATGGGGTCGAGGCGGGCGGCGCGGCGGGCGGGGAGGACGCCGGCGACGAGGCCGATCGCGGCGGAGACGGCCACGGCGAGGACGGCGAACTCGGGCGTGACCTGCGCGGGGAGTCGGGGGACCGCGACCGTGACCGCGAAGACGAAGGCATAGCCCGACGCGAGGCCGGCCACCCCGCCGAGGCCGGCCAGGACGACGGCCTCGGCCAGGAAGAGGGTCAGGACCTGGCGCCGGGTGGCGCCCAGGGCCACGAGCAATCCGATCTCGTGGGTGCGTTCGGCCACGGCGATGGTCAGGATCGTGAGCACGCCCACGCCGCCCACCAGGAGCGAGATCCCGCCGAGCGCGCCCACGGCGAAGGTGAGCACGTCGAGGACCGAGCCCATCGCCTCGAGCATGGCCTCCTGCCGCACGATGGTGAAGTCCTCGCGCCCGTGGCGCTCCACCAGGAGCCTGCGCACCGCCTCGCCCACCGTCGCCGAGGGCACGCCAGGATCGAAGGTGAGATGGATCTCCTGCAGGTCGCGCCGGTCGAAGAGCGCCATGGCCCGCGCGGTCGGCACGTAGACGACCTCGTCGAGGTCGAAGCCGAGGATGTCGCCGCGCGGCGCCACCACCCCGACCACCGTGAAGCGCTGCTGCGCGATGCGGATCCGCGCGCCGAGCGGATTGCGCCCGCCGAAGAGCTCCCGGTGCACCTTGGAGCCCAGCACGGCGAACGCCCGCGCGGTGCTCTGCGGCTCGTCGGGCAGGAAGGTGCCGAGCAGCACGCCGATGTGGAACATCCGCGCCGCCTCGGGGCTGCCGCCGAACACGGTGATCCGCCGGGTACGCTGCTCGAACTCCGCCTCGGCGTTGCCGGTCACCTGCGGGCACACGTCCATCACGTGGGCCACGCGCCGCAGCGCCTCGGCGTCGTCGAAGGTGAGCGGCCGCGTGTTGTGGATCATCCCGCCCGGCAGGCCGTGGGTCTCGGTGCGGCCCGGCTGCACCGAGATGTGGTTCGTGCCGAAGCGCGTGAACTCCGCCAGCGCGAACTCCTTGAGGCCCGTGCCCAGCGCGGTGAGCAGGACGACCGCGAAGATCCCCACGGCGATCCCCAGCGCGGTCAGGCCGGTGCGCAGACGGTGGCTGCGCAGCGCTCCGAGGGCGAGTCCGGCGAGGTCACGGGTGCGCATGCGTCACCGCCTCGCCAGGGCGCGCACGGGGTCGAGGCGCGCCGCCCGGTTCGCCGGCAGCACGCCGAATGCGAGCCCGGCGCCGAGGGCCAGGAGCACGGCGGCGGCGGTGGCCCACACGGGCGGGCCGCCCGCCAGCGCCGGCCACGCGCGGCCCAACGCGTGCGCACCCGAATAGCCGATCGCCACGCCCACCGTCGCCCCGAGCAGCGAGAGCAGGAACGCCTCCCACAGGAAGAGCGCGCGCAGATCGCGCGGCGCCCCGCCCAGGGCCTTGAGCAGGCCGATCTCGGCCGTGCGCTGGGTGACCACCACGACCATCACGTTGAGGATCAGGATGCCCGCGACCAGGAGGCTGATCGCCGCGATCGCCGCGAGCACCAGCGTCACCATCCCGAGGATCGCGTCGAAGGTGCCCATCAGTGCATCCTGGGTGATCACCGTGACGTCCTCCTCGCCCTCGTGGCGCTCGCGCAGCGTGGCCTCCACCGCCACCTTGGCCGCCGGGATCGCCTCGCGGCTGCGCGCCTGCACCATGATCCGGAACAGCGAGCTCTTGTCGAAGAGCGCGAATGCCGCGGCCACCGGCACCAGCACGACGTCGTCCATGTCGATGCCCAGGGAGGTGCCCTTGCTGGCCAGCACACCGATCACGCGGAAGCGGCGGTCGCCGATCCGCACCCAGTTCCCCAGCCCGCCCTGCGCGCCGAAGAGCTCGCGCCGGACCTTGGCGCCGAGCACGCACTCGGCGCGCGGTTGCCGCGGATCCTCGTCGCTCAGGAAGCGACCCTGCGCCACCTCCAGGCGCCGGATCTCCAGCATGGCGCCGGTCGTGCCCAGGATCGGTGCCTCGCGCTCGCGCCCTTGCGCCGCCACGGGCGCGAGCCCGAAGGCGAGCGGCGCCACCCGTGCGATCAACGGGTGCCGCGTCAGGACGAGCGCGTCGTCGAGCGTGATGTCGCGCGGCATGTCGCTCACCAGCGGCGGCGCGCCGCCACGGGTCTCGGTCTTGCCCGGCAGCACGATCAACAGGTTGCTGCCGAGTCCGGCGAACTGGTCCACGATGTAGCGGCGCGCGCCGTCGCCCAGCGCCGTGAGCAGGAGCACCGCGGCCACGCCGATGGAGATCGCCAGGAGCACCAGGGACGTGCGTCCGGGGTAGGAGCGCAGGCTGCCCCAGGCGAATGCGATCCGGTCCAGGCTCCTCATGGCGTCCGGTCGGCGACGATCCGCCCGTCGTCCATCTGGATCCGGCGGTGGGCGCGCGCTCCGAGTTCAGGGTCGTGGGTGACCACGATCAGGGCGATCCCCTCGTGGTGCAGGCCCTCCAGCACCGCCACGATCTCGTGGCTCGAGTGGCGGTCGAGGTTGCCGGTCGGCTCGTCGGCGAGGATCACCGCCGGCCGCAGGATCGTGGCCCGCGCGATCGCCACTCGCTGGCGCTGGCCGCCGGAGAGCTGGTCGGGGCGGTGGTGCGCGCGCGGAGTGAGGCCCATGGCCCCCAGCGCCGTCGCGGCGCGCGCATGCCGCTCGGCGACCGGCACGCCGGCCAGCGCCAGCGGCAGGGCCACGTTCTCCAGCGCGGTGAGCCGCGGCACCAGATGGAAGAACTGGAACACGAACCCCACCTTGGCCCTGCGCGCGCGCGCGAGCTCGGCCTCGCCGAGCAACGTGGTGTCCTGACCCTCGAGCAGGTAGCGGCCGGAGCTGGGCCGGTCGAGCAGGCCGATCACGTTCAGGAGCGTCGACGTGCCCGAGCCCGAGGGGCCCATCACCGAGACGTACTCGCCGGGCCCGATGCGCAGGTCCACGTCCTTGAGCGCGTGGACGCGCTGATCGCCCACCTCGAACACGCGGTTGACCTGCTGCAGTTCGATCATCGCCCGTGTGCCGGCCGGGTCGCGGCGGCACCACCCGCCGCGGGAGCCTCGGCGATCACGGCCGCGCCGGCGGCCACACCGGCGCGGTCCAACGAGACCACCACCCGCTCGCCGGGCCGCACGCCGGACGCCACCTCGGTCCACTGCCAGTTCTTGAAGCCGGGGGTCAGCGCGCGCTCCTCCAGCACCAGTCCGCCGTCCCTTTCCACCGCCAGCAGGACCTTGCCGCCCTCCAGGACCGCCTCGGTGGGCACGCGCAGGACGCGCTCCTTGGCGCCGAGCACGATCTCCACGTCGGCCGACAGACCCGGCAGGAGGTCCTTGGCCACCTCCGCGCTGGCGAAGTGGACCTCGACCTCCACCGTGCGCGCCTCCTTCTCGCGTTCGGTCACGTACGGAGCCACGCGCGCCACCGTGCCCGGGAAGGGCCGGCCGGGGTACGCGTCGATCGTGATCCGCACCGGCTGGCCGGGCCGGACGCTGCGCATGTCCACCTCGTCGATCGGGGCCATGACCCGGAGCAGGTGCTCTTCGATCAGGTCGACGGTGGGCGGTGTGGGAATGCCCACCGGCGAGGGCGTGACGAACTCGCCCAGCTCGCAGTTGACCTCCGCCACGATGCCCGCGAAGGGCGCGCGCAGGCGCGTGCGTTCCACGGCCGCCTCCTGCACGCGCACCCGATCCCGCGCCACCTGCACCGCGACGCGCGCGGCCTGGGCGACGGCCCGGCGCACCTCCGCCTCGGTGCGCGCCTTCTCGAGGACGTCCTCGGAAGCGATGGCCGAGGCCTGCAGCTCCTCGGTGCGCTTGAGGTCGCGCTCACCCTGTTCGGCCAGCATCCGCGCCTCCTGGTCGCGGGCCTGGGCCTGCTGCAGCTCGGAGCGCGCGAGGGCGAGGGCGGCCTGGAGATCCTCGTTCCAGAGTTCCAGGAGGACCGTCCCGGCCTCCACCCGGTCGCCGCGCTTCACGTTGAGGACCGCCACCCGCCCGCCGGTGTCCGGCGCCAGCTTGGCGCGGCGGATGGCCTCCACCGTGCCGGCCTTGGTGTTGGCGACGATCAGCTCGACCGGGCCCTCGCCCACCGTGTGCAGGACCACGGCCACGGGCTGCGGACGCGTGTACCACCAGACCGCCGCCACGGCGGCGGCGATGAGGACTCCGACGATGAGGAGGCGGCGCAGCACACGCGTAGGTTGCGCCAACCCGCGTCAAAAGGCACGAATTGCGTGCGGTGGGCCATGCGTGCGATGCACGAGCGTTACGCGCAGGTAACGCGACCGTCGAGATTGCTCAGAGTCGTTTCCGGATCTGCTCCGCCAGTGCGCGGGGCGGGGAGCCATCGGCCGGTAGCGGCGCGACGGGGATCTCGTGGGCGCGGGCCCAGGTGGTGAGGGCGGTCCGGAGGTCGGGGTCGGCGTCGGGCGGATCGGCGAGGACCAAGGGCGCACCGAGGCGGCGGCACAGGGCCAGGAGTTCGTCGAGGGTGGCGGGAAGGTCGGCGGGGGGCGTGAGTCGCTGGGTGCCGCGGCGCGTGGCACGCCACAGCTCGAGGAGGAGCGGCCAGCCGTGTGGCGGGGGGCCGTGGCGCAGGGCCGCGTGCGCCGCACGCGCGGAGACGGGCTCGTCGGCCACGCCGTCCCAGGGTCCGAGGGCGAACACGACGACCTTCGGCGCGAAGTCCGCGTAGAAGCGCCCGACCACGAGCACCTGCTGGAGCGCATGGGCGAAGGGATGCGACACGACCACGGCCTCGACCTTGCGCGTCCCCTGCGACAGTTCGCCGGCGACCTGCAGCGCCAGGTGCCGGCCGAGATCGGGACCGGCCTCCCACACGGCCTCGCCGCCCAGGAACCACACGCGTTCGCCCAGGGGAGCCAGGGTGTGCACGGCATGGCGGCTCTGCACCACGCGCGCGAGCGCGTCGAAGGGCGCGGTGCGCGACGCGGCGCCGAAGTACAGGTCCAGGCGCGGGTCCTGCAGCGGGGCGAGACCCTCGCGCACGCCGCGGGCCGCGGACTCCAGCAGCGAGGCGCCGAGGAGCGTGCCGACCACGGCCCAGGCGACCCGGGCGCGCCCCGCGAGCAGGCTCGCCGCCAGGGGTACCGCGCAGAGGCTGCCGAAGAGCACCGACTGCCCGTCCGGACGCCAGTCGCCGACGAGGTGCGCGAAGAGCACCCTCCCGGCCAGCCAGCCACCCGCCAGAGGCAGGAGCAGGACCACGACGCGCAGGCCGGCGGGCCGGATGGTGAACGCGATTCCGGCGAGCAGCCCGAGGCTCATCAGCGCCGCGGGCAGCCAGGGCAGTGGATCCGCGGGCTCGGGCAGGCGCTCCATCCGCACCGAGCGCACGACCGCGGTACCGCCGCGCACCACCAGGGCCTGTCCGCCCTGCACGTCGAAGGCCCGGAACGCCGGCAGGGTGCGGCCCGCCACGTTGGCCTGCACCACGTGCCCGCGCATCTCGAGGGTCACCGTGGCGGGCACGCCGGGGGCGACCTTCACCCCGCCGCGCAGGTCGTCGGCGAAGAGCGCTTCCTCGCGCGTCCGCCAGGGCGGCCCCTCGGCCACCGACGAGAGGCGCAGGAGCGCGAAGCGGCCGTGCCCGGCGGGCGGCTGGTTGCGGCGGAACACGACGTCGAGCTCGCCGTTGGCGGGCAGCTCCACGGTGAGGGTCCAGCGCACCGCGCCGAACACGTAGTGCAGCTGGAGGGGCCTGGCCTCGGTGATGGTCACCACGTGGTCGGCGTCGCGCCGGAGCAGATCCTCGCCGTGGCGCGGCGGCAGCGGGTCCACGGGCGCCACCGCCAGGAACCACGCGCCGGCGCCGGAGGACGCGGCAAGCAGGAGCAGCCCCAGGCGACCGACCATCGTGGCGGCATCATCGGGCGGGTCCCCGCCGAGTCCATGGTTTGCCGTGGGCGCGCGGGTCGGCCAGTATCTCCACCCGCATGGCCGCCACCCTCCTGCAGCCCGATGCCGTGGTCCTCCCACACACCATCGCCCATGGCGCGCAGGTGCTGGTGGAACAAGGCCGCATCACGGCGGTGGGTTACGGCCCGTTCCACGCGGAGCGCACGGTGCGGGTCGTCGGCCACCTGCTGCCCGGGTTCATCGACCTGCAGGTGAACGGCGCCGGAGGGCGCAGCGTGGACGAGGCCACGCCCGAGGCGCTCGACGCCACGGCGCGCGCGGTGCTGGCCGGCGGCGCCGTCGCGTTCCTCCCCACGCTGATCACGGCGCCGCTGCCGCTCCTGTGCCAGCAGATCACGCGGATCGTGCGTTGGCTGGAGTCCCCGGCCCCCGGCGGCGCGCGCCCGCTGGGCCTGCACCTGGAGGGTCCGTTCCTGGAATCGTCCGGGGTGCACGACGCCGCGCTCTTCGTCGACCCCACGCCCGAGCGGCTGCGCGCGATCCTCGACGCGGCGCGCGGTCACCTGCGGCTGGTCACCCTCGCGCCCGGCCGGCCGGGCGCGCCCGAGGCGGTGCGGATCCTGCGCGAGGCGGGCGTGGCCGTGGGCTTCGGCCACGGCGAGAGCACCCAGCACTTCGACGAGTGCGCGGCGGCGGGGGCGAGCCTGGTGACGCACCTGTTCAACGCGATGGGTCCCCTGCACCACCGCAAGCCCGGGATCTCCGGCCACGCCCTCGACGACCAGCGCCTGTCGTGCACGCTGATCGTCGACGGCGCGCACGTCCACCCGGCGATGGTGCGCAACGCGTTCCGCTGCCTGGGAGTGGACCGCACGCTCCTGGTCACCGACTGCGTGAGCGCCGCCGGGATGCCCGACGGCGAGTACCTCCTCGCGGGGATGACCGTGCGCCTGCAAGCCGGCGTGGTGCGCGACGGCCAGGGCCGCCTCGCCGGATCCGCACTCACCATGGGGCTCGCCGCGCGCAACTTCCTGGACATGGTGCCCGCGGCCGGGCCGTGGACCCTGGCGCGGATCGCCGCCACCAACCCTGCACGTGCGGTGGGCGCGCAGGATCTGGGCGCGATCGACGTCGGCAAGCGCGCGGAGTTCAGCGTCCTGCGCGGCGACCAGATCGAGACCCTGCGCTGCTGAGCCTCCCCCCTCGCGCGGGGTGGAAGCGACCCGCCGGGTTCGCCCCGTTCACGGCGCGAACACCGCGCAGGTGCCGCGCACGAGGTCCACGCGCAGGATGCGGTGGTTGCCCGTGTCGGCGACGAAAAGCTGGTCCGCGTGCACGGCCATGCCCTCCGGCCGGCACAGGCCGGCGTCCGGACCGAGGATCGTGCTGGCCATCCGCGTGCGGCGGTCGAGGCGCTTGACCGCGTCGTTGTAGGTGTCGGCCACCAGGATCGTGCCCGCGTGGCAGGCGACGGCCATGGGATGCTGCAGCCGCGCCGTCGCGAGGTCGCCGTCCGCGTCGCCGAACTCGAAGAGCCCCCGGCCCACGACCGTGCGCACGTCGCCCTGGTCGAGGTCGGCCACGCGCACGGCGCTGGACTCGCTGTCCGCGAACACGATCTCGAAGCCCTCGGCCGCGAGGCCCGCGGGCTGCGCCAGCACGGCGTAGGCGAAGGGACCGTCCACCAGCGCCTCGGCGCCCGTGCCCGCGAACGCCCCGGCGTGGCCGCTGGCCAGGTCCATCCGCCAGAGCTGGTGGCTGCCCGCCATGGCGAGGTAGAGGAGGCCGTCGTGCACGAGCACGTCGAAGGGCGAGTTCAGCCCCTGCGCACGGCCGGCCCGGCCGCCCTCCAGGTCGACCACCTGGACGCCGGTGCCGAGCACGGTGCGCACGGTGTCCGCGGCGGGGTCCAGGGCGCAGATCCGATGGTTGCCGCTGTCGGCCACGTAGACGTCCACGCCATGCACGGTGATCCCGCGCGGCGAGCGGAACGCCGCCGCGGCGAACGGCCCCTCCGCGGCGCCGGCCGCGCCGCAGCCGGCCACGTGGCGCACGGCGCCGGTCGCGAGGTCGGCGGCCACGACGCGGTGGTGTCCGGTGTCGGCGATCCAGAGGAGTCCGCGCGGGGCGTCCACCGCGACCTTCGCGGGGAACGCGAGGCGGCCCCCCGCCGCCGGCGGTGCCTGGCTCCAGGCCGGGGGCGAACCGGGCTCGCACCCCTCGCGCTCGGCGAGCAGCGCCTCGATGGCGCGCGCCATCCGCTCCCGATCCGGCTCGCCCGAGCCCTGGAAGCGGATCCTCCCGCGCGCGTCGATCAGCACCAGGGTCGGCCAGGCGCGGCACGCGTACGCGCGCCAGAGTCGCAGTTCTTCATCGACCAGCACGGGATGCCGCACGCCGAGCTGGGCCACGGCCGCGCGCACGTGCTCGGGCTGCTGCTCGCGCGGGAACTTGCCGCTGTGCACGCCCACCACCGTGAAGGGCCTGCCGGCGAAGCGCTCCTCCAGCCACCCCAGCGTGTCGAGGACGTGCAGGCAGTTCACGCAGCACGAGGTCCAGAAGTCGAGCAGGACCACGTGTCCGCTCAGCTCGTGGCGCAGGCGCAGCGGCTGGGCCGCGTTGCACCAGACCGCGTCCTCGGGGAGTTCGGGGGCGTGCAGGGCAGGATCGCGCATGGTCGGACCGGCGCGCGCATCCTGGCGGACCGCGCCGGTCTTTTGGAGCCTCTTGCCGCCTGCCCCGTGCGACGGTCCCGGACGGGACCGGGCCAGGACTCCCCCCGGCGGGCGCGCCGGCCCGGGACGGGCTACTTCGCCGGCGGGAGGAGGACGCCGTCCACGACGTGGACGATGCCGTTCGAGGCGCGGATCGAGGCGACCACGTTGGCGTCGTTCACCTTCACCTTGCCGTCCTTGACGTGGATGGTGACCTTGGCGCCGTTGGCCATCGCGAGCTGCTGGCCGTCCTTCAGGGTGTCGGCCTCGTAGACCGAGGTCGTGGCGTGGTACTTCAGGATCTCGCGCAGGTCGTCCTGCTTCTCGGGCTTGAGCAGCGTGGTCAGGGTGTCCTTCGGGATCTTGTCGAAGGCCGCGTTGGTGGGCGCGAACACGGTCAGCGGGCCCGGATTGGCGATCGACTTGACGTAGTTGGCGGCCTTGAGCGCGGTCACCAGCGTGGTGTGGTCCTTGGAGCCCACCGCGATGCTGACGATGTTGTTGGCGTCGAGGGGCGGGATCTCGACGGCCGGTTGGGCCGCGCCGGAGCCCGCGGGCGGGGTCTTGGCGGGTGCACCCTCCTGGCGGCTGCAGGCGAGGGTGCCGAGGAGGGCGAGCGCGAGCAGGGAGACGAGTCGGTTCATCGGAGTTCCTTCGAGCGTGGGAGGCGTCTGCGGACCAATCTGTCCGATTACCTCGTTGCTCTGAACCGGGCTTCCTTCGGGTTCTTTCGACCCGCCGCCCGCCCGCCGCGCGCCGGCCCGATCCTTCCGTGAGCTGCAGGTTCGGCCGGGCACGGCCTCAGGAAGGCCCGGACCCGCCTGCACCGCGCAGCGCGCCGTCGCGCCGCGCCACGGCGGCGCGCAGCCCGGCCACCGCGTCGGCGAACGCAGGCGCGGCGGGTCGTTCTGCGGCGAAGTGCTCGAACGCAGTGCGCAGGCACTCCGGTTCCAGGCACGGCCCCTGCAGGTGCACGAGGCGGCGCAGCATCAGGTCCTCGAACGTGACCACGGCCTGGCTCCGCAGCGCGTGCACGGCCTCCGCGGCCAGGAACCCGAGGTGCGGGCAGAGCGGTCGGGCCAGCGCGGGACGGGCCGCGCACAGCGCGCGCACCTCGGCCGCACGGCTGCCGTGGCGCTGCCAGAGCGGATCCGCGGGCTCGTGCGGGCCCTCGCCGCCCGGCAGCGGCCGCGTGCGGGTGGGCGAAGGACCGCGGCCGAACCGGAGCGCCCGCGCCACGCGCTCGCCGAACGCGCGGTGCGTGGTGAGCTTGCCCCCCACCACCGTGTGCACGATGCCCGCCGCGGAGCGTTCGGCCACCGTGTGCGCCTCGCGCCGCAGCACGCCGGCGGCTCCGCGCCCTTGCGGCAGGGAGCGCCAGCCGCCCCACGCCGCACGCACGGCGTCGCGCGCGGGCGGCGCCTCGAGCAGGTACGCCAGCGCGTCCAACAGGTAGCGCACGTCCTCCTCGGGCACGGTGGGCGTGTCGGCCAGCGCCTCTTCCACTTCGGTGGTTCCCACGACCGTGCCGTCCGGGTGCGGGATCACGAACTGGATCCGGCCATCGGGCAGGAACGCCGCGAGCGCCGTCTCGCCCGCGCGCGGCGCGAGGACCAGGTGCGAGCCGCGGCTCACGCGCACCAGATCGGGGCCGTCGATCCCGAGGAGGCGCCGCACCGGATCCGCGTGCGGACCCGCGGCGTTCACGATCGCCTCCGCTCGCACGCTCCATTCCCCTTCCGTCCCGCGGACCACCAACGCGTCGCCGCGCACCCCCACGACACCAGCGTGGTTGAGGAGGTGGGCCCCGCACTCGGCGGCATCGATGGCCACCGCCAGCGTGAGACGCTGGTCCTGCGTGGCCGCGTCCCAGTAGAGCGACCCGCCGAGCAGCCCGCGGCTGCGCAGCCCGGGGAACGCCGCGAGGCAGCGCGCGGACGTCAGCTGGCGCGGCCGCGGCAGCGTGCTGCGTCCGGCCAGAAGCTGGTAGAGGAGGAGGCCGAGGCGCAGGAGCAGGGGCGACTTGCCGCCGTCGGCGAAGAACGGCATCAGCATCGGCACCGGGCGCACCAGGTGCGGGGCCTGGCGCAGCAGCCGTTCGCGCTCGTGCAGGGCTTCGCGCAGCAGGCCCAGGCGGCCCTGCTCCAGGTAGCGCACACCGCCGTGGATCAGCTTGGAGGAGCGCGAGCTGGTACCTGCGCCGAAGTCCTCCTGTTCCAGGACCAGGACCGACGCCCCTGCCAGCGCCGCCTCGCGCGCGATGGCGAGGCCCTGGATCCCGCCGCCGATCACGACCAGCTGGAACCTCCGCCCGGAGAGCGCCGACTCGGATGCGCGCACGTTGCGGCGAGTATGCAGGGCGCGCGGCGTCGGCCACAATGGCGCCGATGAGGATCGGCCGCTACGAGCTGCACGCGATCGAGACCGGCTGGTTCGCCCTCGACGGGGGCGCGATGTTCGGCGTGGTGCCCAAGACGCTCTGGGAGAAGAAGATCCCCGCCGACGAGCGCAACCGCATCGGCCTCGCGGTGCGCGCCCTGCTCCTGGTGGAGACCGGCGGCACGCGGCGGATCCTCGTGGACACCGGCGTCGGGCAGAAGTGGGACGCGAAGATGGCGGACATCTACGGCGTGGACCACAGCAGGCTGCGCCTGGAGACCAGCCTCGCGGCCCACGGCCTCGCCGCGAGCGACATCACCGACGTGCTCCTCACCCACCTGCACTTCGATCACGCCGGGGGCGCCACGACGCAGGTAGGCGGCAGGATCGTGCCCACGTTCGCGAACGCGACCTACTGGGTCCAGCGCCGCAACCTGGAGTGGGCCAGGGACCCCAACGAGAAGGACCGCGCCAGCTACCTGCACGAGAACTGGGTCGCGCTGGAGGAGGCCGGCGTCCTGCGCCTGACGGACGGGCCGGGCGAGTGGCTGCCCGGGATCGAGCTGCTCCTGAGCGAGGGGCACACGCGCGGCATGCAGCTCCCGCTGGTGCGCGGGCCCGAGGGCGCGCTGCTCTACTGCGCCGACCTGATCCCCACCGCCGCGCACGTGCCGGTGCCCTGGCACATGGGCTACGACCTCTACCCGGTGACTGTGATGGAGGAGAAGCGCGCCATCCTGGAGCGCGCAGTGGCCGAGGGCTGGACGCTCTTCTTCGAGCACGACCCGCACGGCCCGGCGGCCACGGTCGCGCGCACCAACAAGGGCTACGCGCCGAAGGAACGGCGCACGCTGTGAACGACACCGAAGCTCTGGAGCTGCCCTGGACCCTGGAATGCGCCGACGCCCTGGCGTTGGCGGCGGGCGGGCGGGTGCTGGTGGCAGGCGGAGCCACGCGCGCGCTGTTGCGCCTGCTGGTGCAGCAGCTCGGCACCGAGGGCCAGGTCCTGGTGCTCGAGCCGCACCGGCGGCGCGCGGAGGCGCTGGCGCGCGAGTCTGGTCGCGTCGTGCAGATCGCCGTGCGGGAACCCGGTCCGGACAGCCAGCGGGGCCTCTACGACGGCGTGCTGGCCTGCCCGCTGCAGGCCGGCGAGGAGACGGCAGCGGCCCTCGCCGCGCTCTGCGTGCATGCGCTTCGGCCGGGCGGCCGGCTCGCGGTCGACCTGCCCGGCCGCCCGATGAGCGAGTCGCTGGTGCGCGCCTGGCAGCGCGCCGCCCGCCCCGGCGATCCGGCGCCGCCCGAGGGGCCGGTTCCCGACACCGTGCGCGCGGCGTTCGCCGGCGTGGGCCTCCGGGGCGTGGAGGTCACGGCGGTCAGCTCCCTGGTGCGTGCCGATGCCGAGTCGCTGGCCGAACTGGCGCTCGAGCACTTCGCGTGGCCGGAGGAGCGGCGCCAGGACCTCGCCCTGACGCTGGTGGAGGGATTCCACACCACGCAGGTGGTCGAGGTGCCCTTCGTCCTCACCCGCGTCCGCGGGATGCGCTGACCATGCGCGGATCGGCCTAGCGCGCGGCCATCCAGAGGATCGAGTGGGCCAGGCCGACGCGATGCAGGAAGCCCACGTCGTCGTGGTCGGCCATCGTCCCCGTGCCGATGCCCGTGCCGCGGTGCGCGGTCATCAGGTCGTCGTCGGTGGGACCCGGGCCGCCGAACCAACGGAACGCCAGCGCGATGTCGCCGTCGTGCCACGCCGCGGCGACCGGCGAGCGCGTGGTGGTCCACTCGTCGTAGTACCGCTTGAGCAGCCAGCCGTCGCGATAGCCGCGATCCCCCACCTCGACCTCGGCGTAGAAGCAGCCGTTCCTGCCGCCCAGGCGCCCTGCGGCGATCCAGTGCAGGCGCCCCGTCCCGGGCTCGAGCACGAGGTTGGGACGCTGGTCGCCCGCGTCGCCGGCATCCTGGCCGCCGAGCCAGCGGCTGGCGACGGTCTGCCATGTCCCGTTCCCGTCGGGTCGCAGGCGATGGAGGCGCCAGCGGTGCGTGCGGCGCGCGTCCTGGTGCTCGCCCACGCCCACCCAGAGCTCGCCCGAGGGATGCCCGACGGCGCCGGGCGGCATCGTGCTGGTCAGCGGGAAGCCCGTGGGCCGGCTCCAGCCCGCGTCGCCCAGCGTGGCCACCTGCACCACGCCCTCGCGCCACAGGAACGCATGCACCGCGTCCCGGTACACGAATGCACTGACGGCGGCGCCTTGGCTCGCCGGCAGGAGCGCGCCCCCCGACCACCAGACGCCCTGCTCGGTCGGCACCAGGACGTGGAACACGCCGCCGTGGGAGACGGCGCTCGGGTCGCCAGTCGGCTCGGGAGACTCGATCGTCTCCGGCGGCAGGTAGGCACCCGCACCCAGGCGGCGGCGCTCGAGCCGTCGCTCGCGGCTCACGGAGATCAGGGTGAGCACGCCGTCGTGCGTCGCCAGCACCGGGCCGAACGCGGTCTTGCCCACCGTGCGCCGCAGGCCCCCGTCGGTGCTGTAGCTGGTGTTGATGTCGGCGCGCACGGGCCCGGCGTCGAAGCTGCCACTGCGATCCCAGTCGATCAGCGTCCGGTCGCCGTCCGCGCGCAGGGCGAAGTGGAACGGCGCCTTGGTCAGGTACCCCACGGCCTCGAGCGGAAACGGCAGCACCTCGCGCAGGTCGTTCTCGACCAGCACGTGGCCGGCGAAGCGCCCCTGGCTGTAGTGGATCCGCTCCGCGGAGCCGTCGAAGCCGTAGTTGAAGGCGTAGTTCATCAGGCTCGTGTAGAGCGGGCACCAGGGCTCGGGATGGAAGCCCGTGTGATCGAGGCCGAGCTGGTGGCCGAACTCGTGCAGGAAGGTGGCGTAGAGCCCGTGGCTGCCGCACCCGCCGGCATCGCCCATCTGCGCGGCCTGCCCGCCGCCGCCGTTGGTCACCACCATGTAGTGCGCGAGGCCGCGCAGGGCCGCGGGCAGGTGCTCGCGGCCGAGCTCGGCCCAGTGCCGGCCCTCGACGCGCTCGCGTGGCAGCGCAGGCAGCATGCGCACATGCAGCGCGATCGGTGGCTTCAGGCCGGCGTAGTAGGCGCGGCAGCGCTCCAGCTCGCGGTGGACGTGCGCACCATCCACGTTCCAGGCGCGCTGCACGAACACCAGGACGTCGGGGCGCGTGGCGGAGAAGCCTTCGGCGGGGAAGTCGAACGCCGGGATGCCGTCGGCTTCCCACGGATCGGGGATGCCGTCGTGGTCGCTGTCGCGCTGCAGCGGGTCGGTGCCCAGTGCCGTCTCGCGCGCGCCGTCGAGCCCGTCCCGGTCGGCGTCGGCCTCGCCGGGCGCGGACGCGATCGCGAGGAGGATGTCGTGACCCTCGTGGCGATCCTGGTCGCGGCGGAAGAGCAGGAGGTCGCTGCGACCGTCGCCGTTCGCGTCGGCCGCGATCCAGAACGCCGCGGGTCCGGGCCGTGGCAGCGGCCGCGCGCGCGACGGCGCGGCGCCGGGGTGGAGCTGCGCGCCCAAGCACGCGTCGGCGCGGCCATCCCCGTCGAAGTCGCCGGCCAGCAGGTCGCCCTCGCCGGCCGCCTCGGCCACACGTTCCCCCTGCACCCTGCCAGCGACCAGCGTGCCGCGGTACAGCCCCTCGGCGAGCCAGAACAACTCCGCGCCGTGCGCGGCGACGGCACGCACGGCGTCCGGACCGGCGACGGCACCATGCGCGCTGTGGTGCCAGGCCCCCTTGGGGCTCAGCACCAGGAAGCCGTCGGCGAGGCCGAGGATCTGCGTCGCCTCCTGGAGGCCCTCGCCGCGCACCGCGAGGGTACGGTCGCGTGCCGACCAGACCACGAGGCGACCTTCGCCCGTCAGCCAGGCGATCTCGCCGGGGCGAGCCGCGGCGAGCCGCGCCTCCCCCAGAAGACCGCGCGCCGCCTGGGTGTGCGCGCGCATCTTCAGGCCGCGCTCGCTGTACGCGACGTCGAGGATCCCGCCACCCTGAGGGTACACGCAGGCGAGGTCGGCACAGCCATCGCCATCGAGGTCCGCCACCACGGGCAGGCGCGGCGCGACGTGGAAGTGGCCGGCGTAGAGCTGCGGGCTGGCGAACACGACCGGGGCCTGGTCCTGGGGTGGCGCGAGGAACAGGGCGAGGGAGGCGGCGCAGAGCATCGCGGTCGATTCTGCCCGCCAGGATCCTGGCCACCGAGATTTGTTGGCCCCTACCGGTGGGGTGGGCACGGGCGACCGCGGCCCCAGTCCAGGTGCCTCGCCAAATCTTGGTGGCCAGGATCATTCCTGGCGGAAATGCGGGGGCCCGTTCCCCTTGGTGTGGAGCACACCGGGTGCCCCGCGCGGTGCGGACCGAGTCGGCGCCGGGCCTGCCGGCTCCGAGAGACGCGACGAGATGGTTGGGTGGCGCAGGTCCCGGCTCGAGGGAAGGCGGCCCCACCGCCGTGGCACCCGGTGCTCCATTCCCCCCCGCGGGATGCGGGGCAGGCCTGCGTGGCGCAGCCCGGTCCGGCTCTTCGCGTCCGGCGCGACGGCCGGACTCACTCCCTGCGCACGAACACCGTGTAGCGCCCGGAGTCCGGGTGGCGGGTGTAGCCCGAGCGCAGCGCCGGCAGGAACTCGCCGCCGAAGTGCGACTCGCGGTAGTAGCGGTCGCCCCGCTCCGTGTCCGGATCGTAGATCAACGCGACGGCACGGAAGCGCCTGGCCCTCAGGTCGCGGAGCAGGGGCTCGCGGAACGCCGGTTGTTCCAGGCTCAGCACGAGCACCATGTAGGCGTCCAGGATCTGCGGCCGCTCCCCCGCGGCCAGGGGCAGGTAGGGCTGATCGCTCAGGACCGGCCCCCCCTCCCGGGGCATCAGGGCCAGGGCGCGCGCGAACTCGAGCCGGTAGCTCTCCTTGGGATTCCAGGCGTTGCCGATCCAGCCGAGCATCATGCTGGCGGCGACCGCAGAGGCGACCACCACACCCGCCACCAGGCTCCGGTCGCGATCCGGCATCGTGAGCGCGCGGGCCAGGGCGAGGCCGGAGAGGGCGAGCGCCTCGATCAGGTGATTGCGCGCGACTCCGGGCGTGTCGCCGATCAGGGTCACCAGCCCCCACGCCAGCAGCGCCGCCAGCAGGAGCGGATCGCTGCGCAGGCGCCGCCAGCCGAGCAGGAGCACCGGCACCGCCACCACGACGAAGGCCACCAGGGCGGGGTCGTCGAACACCATGCGGCGGACCCCTGCGGCGCCGCGCAGGTAGTGCAGCCAGGTGCTCTCGCCGGTCATGCACGTGCGCAGGATGCCCAGGAAGCGGCCATCGCTCGCCACCTGCGTCGCCACGGTGAGCAACGCCGCGATCCCGACGGTTCCGGACGCGAGGACCGCCGCGGGACGGCGCCGTCCCGTCCACCACCAGTGCAGGCAGACCGCCGCGCACGCCGACACCGTCAGGAAGCGCGCGTACCAGGCGAGGGCGAAGCACGTCGCCGCGAGCACGAGCGCACGCCGTGTCGGCGGCTCCCCGAGCGCCGCGGCGAGCCCGAGGAGGCCGAACGCGACCGAGAGCAGGTCGCCGCGTGCCGTGGGTCCGGCCTCCGCCACGGGCACGAGCAGGAGCACCAGCGCGAGGCAGGCCGCCCCGGGACCCGCCGCAAGCCTCGCACGCCGTAGGGAGGCGGTGAAGCCCCACACGAAGACCGCCAGACCCAGGAGTCCGGCGAGGATCCCGCTGTCCAGCGGGTCGCTCACGAAGCGCATCACGAAGGCGTGCAGGATCGGGAAGAGCGGCATGAACCGCGTGCCGCCATAGACGCCGTCCTGTTCCAGCGGCCGGTAGAGCAGCCCCTGCCGCAGATCGGCGGCGAGCGTCGCCCACGCTCCCGAGTTGTGGTGCAGCTGCGTCCCGTGGACCGCGGCCAGGACGGTGAAGGTCAGGACCAGCGCGAGCCCCACGCCGGCCAGGAGCCACCAGCCCATGGCCGTGCCACGCGATTCCTGGGGCGGCGGCGCGGAGGTCTGGGCATCGACCATGGCCTGGCGGTCCTAGCACGCGCGCAGGTCTGCCGGCGGGCAGGTCCCATCCCCGCGGGTGCAGCGGGCCAGGGACCGCGTCACCGCGTGGGCGCCGCTCCACGGTTCGCGTGGCGCTCGCGCGGCCATCGCCGGGCTGGGCTCAGAGGTATTGATAGCTCGGCCCCCCGCCACCCTCGGGCGTGACCCAGTTGATGATCTGGTAGGGGTCCATGATGTCGCACGTCTTGCAGTGCACGCAGTTGCTGGCGTTGATCTGCAGCTTCAGGCCGCCGCCATCCTTGGCCACCATCTCGTAGACCGCCGCGGGGCAGAAGTGCTGGCAGGGGTTGCCGTACTCGACGGTGCAGCGGTTGCTGCACAGGTCCGTGTCGGCGACCACGAGATGGCAGGGCTGATCCTCCTCGTGCTTGGTGCCGCTGGAGTACACGTCGGTGAGCTTGTCGAAGGTGAGCTTGCCGTCCTCGGGCAGCTTCTCGGCCTTGGGCTTGGTGCCGCCGTGGTACGCGGCCAGCGTCTGCATGTAGGTGTGGCCGGCCTTCGACACCATCTCGTCCTGCCACAGGAACCCCCGGCCGCCGAAGAGGGTGGCGAAACCGGCGTTGGCGAGGCCGTGGAGGAGGCCCTTGTGGAAGCCCTGGTGGAAGTTGCGCGCGGTGCGCATCTCCGCATGGCTCCAATCGGCGCGGAAGCGTTCGTCGTAGGCCTTGGTCGTGGCCGCGGAGAAGTCGCCCTTCTTCAGGGCCTCGAACACCGTCTCCGCCGCGAGCATCCCGCTGCGCAGCGCGAGGTGGATGCCCTTCAGGCGCATGCTGTTCATGAACCCGCCGGCATCGCCGGCGATCAGGAAGCCGTCGCCGTACAGGCGCGGCATCCCGTAGAGCCCCCCCTCGGGCAGGCTCTTGGCGCCGTAGCTGACCATCCTCCCGCCCTCCAGGAAGCGGCGCACTTTCGGGTTCAGCTTCATGCGCTGGAACTGGCGGTGCGGATCGAGGGCGGGATCGCGGTAGTCGAGGCCGACGACCAGACCGATGGAGACCAGGTTGTGCTGGCCGTCCTCGGCCTTGCCCATGCCGTAGATCCAGCCGCCGCCGAAGGTGTCCCCCTTGAGGGGGTAGCCCATGGTGTGGACGACGAGTCCGGGGGGGCACTGGCCAGCCGGGACCTCCCACACCTCCTTCACGCCGATGGCGTAGACCATCGGGTTGCGGCCCTGGAGCCCCAGGTCCTGTACCAGCTGCTTGGTCATCGAGCCGCGGCTGCCCTCGGCCAGGACCGTGAGCTTGGCGCGCAGGATCGCCCCTGGCTGGTGGTTCGACTTGGGCTGGCCCTGCTTGTCGAGACCCATGTCGGCGAGCTGCACGCCCTGCACGACGCTGCCCTGGCGCGTCAGCCTGGCGCCCGGGAACTCGGGGAAGATCTGGATGCCCTTGACCTCGGCGATCTGCCCCAGCCAGCGCACCAGCCGGTTCAGGCTGACCACGTGGTTGCCGTGGTTCCTGAGGGCCGGCGGCGTGACGGGGAGGCGCAAACCCCCGGTCTCCGTCAGCCACAGGACGTAGTCCTCATGGACCTCCGCCTCGAGGGGCGGCTTGGGGTCCATCTGGCGCCACCCGGGCAGCAGCTGGTCGAGACCCTTGGGATCGAGCACGGCCCCGGAGATGGCGTGCGCGCCGATCTCCTTGGCCTTCTCGATCAGGACCACCTCGGGCGCGAGCGGCTCGCCCTGGCCGGTCTTCTCGACCTCCTGGTTGTGGCGCTCCACGAGGTTGGCAAGGTGGATCGCGGTGGCCAGGCCCGCTGGGCCGCCACCCACGATCACGACGTCGAAGTCCATCGTCTCGCGTTCGGTCATGCTCGGTTCGACCCAGCCGGCCTCGGACGGCGGTCACGCCGGCGGCGCGGGCACCATGTCATGGTCACCGGGCCTTGTCCGGAGCCGAGACGGTTACACGCTCGCGCGAAGGCACTACTCGGGGGCGTCGGAGACATTAGCCAGGCCCGGAGGCAACCCAACGTTTTTCCTTCCGGTGGCGCGTGTCTCGGCCCAAACCAGAAAGGCCCCCCGAGGGACGCCATGAAGACCTACACGCTGGCCGAGGCGAACAAGGCCCTGCCCCTGGTGCAGGCGATCGCGCGCGAGGTGCTCGAGCGGCGCAGGGAGCGGCGCGATGCTCTCCGCCAGATCCGCGAACTGGAGCAGGCCACGTCGCCCGAGGGGCTCTGCCAGTCGCTCTCCGAGCTCGACGCGCACCTCTATCAGGCCGAGGAAGGTCTCCGCAACGCCAAGCGCGAGTACGAGAGCCTGGGCCTCACGGTGCTGCGGATGAACCCCGTGACGATCCACTTCCCCGGGCGCACGCGCACCGAGTCCCTGGTGTTCTGCTGGCAGGAAGGCGAGGACGGCGTCGGACACGGCCATCCCACCGGCGAGGAGAACGAGCCGCGGCGCCCGCTGCGGGTGCGTTCCGCCGAGTGACCGCGCGCCGGTCCCCGGCCGCCGGCAGGGCTCGCCGCGCACGGACCTGAGGGGGGAGCGCCCGCGCTCCTGGCGCGGCGCGACCGCTCGCGGTCGGCGGCGCTCGGGACGGCCGGGCGAGGATCGTCGCGCAGCGCGAGCGGCCTGCGCGACGTCTCCACCCTCCCCCGGCGAGCCGCCCTGGCACGCCTCGCGCGGGCAGGTGTCCAGGGTCCGGTCTGCGTGGCATGGCAGGGGTCTCCAGCGCGTACCCCCGGCGCCGGCGGCCCAGTGCCGCCGCAACGCACCGTGGTTGCGGGGAGCACAGCAGCCGCCGCGCGATGCTGGCCGCTGCACCCTGGCGGGCTAACCTTCGCACGCAGTGGTCCTGCCCCTCGTCTCCTACGTGGTCATCGGACGCAACGAGGAAGCCCACCTCGAGGCCGCCCTGCGTTCGGTGTTCGCCCAGGCGTATGCGGGGGAGCGGGAGGTGCTCTACGTGGACAGCCGGTCCACGGACCGCTCGGTCGAGATCGCCCGCTCCTTCCCTGGGGTCCGGGTGCTGGTCCTGGACGACTCCACACCCAGCGCCGCCAAGGCCCGCAACCTGGGCTGGCGCGAGGCACGCGGTGAACTGGTGCACTTCGTGGACGGGGACGCCGAGCTGGTTCCGGAGTGGACCAGAATCGCCGTGGCCGCGTTCACCGACCCGGAGGTGGCCGCCGTGTTCGGGTGGTTCCGCGAACGCCACCCCGAGCGTTCGGTCTACAACCGCTGGGCGGACCTCGACTGGCCCATGGAGAGCGGTCCGGCCCAGGCGTTCGGCGGCATCGTCCTGGTCCGCAGGGCGTGCCTCGCGGAGACCGGCGGGTTCGACGAGCGCCTGCTCGGCGCCGAGGAGCCCGTGCTCACCATGGAGCTGCTGCGCCGGGGCCGGAAGGTCCTGCAGCTCCCCCACCTGATGGCCTGGCACGATATCGGCCTCGTGCGCTTCGCCGACTACTGGCGCCGCTGCGTGCTCACCGGCTGGCACTACGCGGAACGGGCCGACCGCTACCGCGTGGTGTTCGGGCGCTCCGAGGGCTGGTCGCAGAACATGCGGACGCTGGTGCAGGCGGGCTTCACGCTGCTGGTCCTGCTCCTCGGCCTGCTCTGGTCGCCCTGGGTCCTCGCGGTGGCCGCCCTCCTGGGCGCCGCCGATCTCGTGCGCCTGGCGCGCAACATCCGCGCGCGCGCCGGGAGCTACGGGCATGCGCTCCTCTACGCCCTGCACCTGCGCTTCCTGGCCTTGCCGATGACCGTGGGGTATCTGAGCTGGCGCTTCGGCGCGAGAACCAGGACCTGATGCGCGACCTGATCCGAGAGGCGATCGTGACCCCGCTTGCCGTGCTGCACCGCGTGCTACGCAGGCCGGCGGAACGCTGGCGCCTGTGGTGGGACACCGCGCGGGCGCGGGCGCTCTTCGAGGCCGTCGGCGCGGAGGTGCGCTGCTACGGCCGCGTGCACCGCATGGGCACGGGGCGGGTCCGCCTGGGGGAGCGGGGCAACCTCTACGAGGGCGTCCTGCTGGAGACGCAGGGCCCCGGGACGATCACCGTCGGAGAGGGCTTCGTGCTCAACCGCGGGGTCGTGATCACCGCGTTCGCGGGTGTGCGCCTGGGCCGCGGCGTCCTGGTCGGCGAGTACACCTCCATCCGCGACCAGGACCACGCCATCGCCGGCGCGGGCGCCATCGCCGAGCAAGGCTACGAGGCCGCGCCGATCGAGATCGGCGACGACGTGTGGATCGGCCGTGGCTGCGCGATCCTGGCCGGCGTGCGCATCGGGGCCCGCGCGGTCGTGGGCGCCAACTCGGTGGTGACCAAGGATGTCCCGTCCGGCTCGATCGTCGCCGGCGCGCCGGCGCGCGTGCTGGGCCAGCGCTAGCCATGTTCCACCACGCCGTGCTCTTCCGCTTGCGCGAGGGCGTGACCCTCGACCGGGTGCGCCGCGCCCGCAAGGCCCTGGCGGAGCTGGCCGAGACCCTGCCCGGCTGCCTGCACTTCGCGGTGTGCGACAACCTCTCGGGCGAGAACCGCGGCTACACGCTCGCGCTCTTCGCCACCTTCGAGTCGCGCAAGGCCTACGAGATCTACAGCCGTCACCCCGAGGTGCAGCGGGTGCAGGCGGAGTTCGCGCCCGTGGTGACCGAGCGGATCGTCGCCGAGGGCGAGGGCTCACCCGAGTAGTGGAGTCTGGACCGGGGCGGCGGCTCGGCGTCCAATTCCCGGGATGAAGAGCGTCAAGCGCGTCGCCATCACCGGAGCGGCCGGCCAGATCGGCTACAGCCTCCTGCCCCGGATCGCCTCGGGCGCGATCTTCGGCCCGGACACGCCCCTGATCTTCCAACTCCTGGAGCTCCCGGTGGCCCTGCCGGCCCTGGAGGGCGTGCGCATGGAGCTCGACGACTGCGCGTTCCCCCTCGTGCAGGGTGTGGTCTGCTCCGACGACCCCAAGGTGGTGTTCAAGGACGCGGACCTGGTGCTCCTGGTCGGATCGAAGCCACGCGGCAAGGGCATGGAGCGCAAGGACCTGATCCTCGACAACGGGCCGATCTTCGTGGGGCAGGGCCGCGCGATCTCCGAGGTGGGCGGACCCGACGTGCGGGTGATGGTGGTGGGCAATCCCTGCAACACCAACTGCCTGATCGCGATGCACAACGCCAAGGGCGTGCCGCGGGAGCGCTTCACGGCGATGACGCGCCTCGACCAGAACCGCGCCGTGGCGCAGCTGGCGCGCAAGTCGGCCGCCGCCAATGCCGAGGTGCGCAACGTGGTCGTCTGGGGCAACCACTCGAACACCCAGTTCCCGGACTGGAACCACGCCACGATCCGCGGCAAACCGGCCGGGCAGGTCATCCAGGACCGCGCGTGGCTGGAGGGCGAGTTCCTCAAGACCGTGCAGGAACGGGGTGCGGCGGTGATCAAGGCGCGCGGCGCATCGAGCGCGTTCTCCGCAGCCAACGCAGCCATCGACCACTGCCACGACCTGTTCCACGCGACGCCGGCCAACGCCTTCACCTCGATCTGCGTGGTCTCCGACGGCTCGTACGACGTGCCCGAGGGGCTCATCAGCTCGTTCCCGTGCACGACCGACGGCAAGGGCGGCTGGAAGATCGTCACGGGGCTGAAGCACGACGCGTTCGCGCGCCAGGCCATCGCCCGCACGGTGAAGGAGCTCCAGGAGGAGCGCGAGACGGTCAAGCACCTGCTCGGCTGATGCCCGCTCCGCACCCTCTGGCGCGCGGGCCCGCGCCGGCACCGATCCCGGCGCGCGCCTCCCAGCCGTGATCACCCTCGAGCTCCTGCCGATCCTGGCGCTGCTGGCCGGGGGATTCCTCATGGGGTTCGTCAACAACGTCGCGGGCGGAGGCGGCGTGATCGGACTCCTGGCGTTGGAGGACGTGGTGCACCTGCATCCGGTCCACGCCAACGCCTCGCTGCGGGTCGCGGCGGTCGCCATCGGCGGCACCGGCTGGCTGGGCTTCCGCGAGCGCGGCGTGGCGATGGCACGCAGCGCGTGGCTCTACGGGCTGCTCGCCGTGCCCGGCGCCCTGCTCGGTTCGGTGATGGTGCACACGCTCCCGGTGTGGCTCTACCGCGCGGCGCTCGCGGCGGTGCTGGTCCTGGTGCTGTGGCAGCAGCTGCGGCCCTCGGCCCGCAGCCCCGAGGGTCCGGTGCGCGCCGCGTCGCCGCTGGTCACGGTGCTGCTCTTCACCCTCATGGGTGTCCACATGGGCTTCATCCAGGTGGGCGCGGGCCTGGTGACCATGGCGACCCTCAGCTTCCTGCACACGCGGGACCTCCTGCTGGTCAACACCGCCAAGCTCGCGATCGTGATCGTCACGTCCGCCGCGAGCGTGCTCTACCTGCATCTGGTCGGCCGCATCGAGTGGGAGCCCGCGCTCTTCCTGGCGGCGGGCGCCGGCGCGGGCTCGTACGCCGCCAGCCACTGGAGCGTGGCCAAGGGCCATCAGGGGATCCGTGTGCTGGTCCTCGTGATCACGATCGCCGTGCTCGCACGCCTGTGCTGGCAGATGGCATCGACCTGGCTCTAGCCGGCACGAGGTCCGGCGAGCCCGACCTTCCAGCGTGCCGCACCGATCGGCGATACTCCCCGGCTCGATGGGCCAGCACATCCTGATCACCGGAGCCAGCTCGGGCATCGGCGCGGCCATCGCCCGCACGCTGGACCGCGACGGCAACCGCCTCTCGCTGGGTGCGCGACGCGTGGCGTCCCTGGCGGAGGCGAGCCGCGCGGCGTTCCGCGCGCACCTGGACGTCACCGACGAACGCAGCGTGGAGACCTTCCTGGCCGCGGCGATCGGCGCGCACGGTCCGGTCGACGTCCTGGTGAACAACGCCGGGCTGGCGCGCGGCGTGGAGAAGGTGGCCGAGGCGGACGGCCAGGCGTGGCGCGAGATGATCGAGACCAACGTCCTCGGCGTGCTGCACGTCACCCGGCGCGTGCTGCCGCAGATGCTCGCCCGCGGCCAGGGTCACATCGTGATGATCGGATCGGTCGCCGCGCACCAGACCTACGAGGGCGGCAGCGTGTACTGCGGCACCAAGCGCGCCCTGCAGTCGATCACCGAGGCGATCCGCCTGGAGACGGTCGGCAGCGGGGTCCGCATCACCAGCGTCGACCCCGGCATGGTGGACACCGAGTTCAGCCTCGTGCGCTTCTCGGGGGACCGCCCGCGCGCCGACCGCGTCTACGAGGGCATGCATCCGCTGCGTGCCGTCGACGTCGCCGAGTGCGTGGCATTCGCGCTCTCCCGCCCGCCCCACGTCAACATCGACCTGATCTTGGTGAAACCCACGGACCAGGCCGCGGTGGGCAAGGTGCATCGCCGCCCTGCCACCGACCGGACCCGACCCTGATCGACTCCTTCCCGCGCGGGAGCCGAACCCAATCCCCATGCCCGACGCCAGGGCCGAGATCATCGCAGCGGTACGCGAGTACCTCGCGCAGAACTTCCTCTACGACCGGAAGGACCTGCGTCTGGAGGGGGACTCCTCGTTCACCGCCAACAAGGTGCTCGACAGCCTCGGTGTCATGGCGCTGCTCGGGCACCTCGAAGGCACGTATGGGATCGCGATCGAGGAGAGCGACCTGACGGTGGAGAACCTCGACTCCCTCGACCGCATCGCCGCCTTCGTGCTGCGCAAGCGCGCGCTGGTGTGAAGGACCCGACCCCGTGCGGCGGGAGCCCCGGCGGCTGCGGGCGGATGGACGGGCCCGCCGGCGATGGCTAGGGTCGCCGGCGTGCCCTGCACTGCGCTGAGCCCCGCCCTCGCGCGCGCCGTCGCGGCGCTCGCGCTCGCCAGCCTGCTGGCCGGGCAGCAGCCGCGCGTGTCCCCCACGCCGTTCACCGGCCTGGAGGGCAACGGGGCGACGAGCTACCCGTTCAGCGCGGCGCTGTTCCGCTTCCAGCAGATCCACGCCGACCTGCGCGGCGGTGCGGCGCAGGTAGCCGCCCTGGCGTGGCGGCGCGACGCGGGCAGCGGCGGCGGTCCCGGCCTGGCGCGCACCGTCGACCTGGACCTCACCCTGGCCGAGGGCGACGCGGCCACCGCGGGCCCGGTGTTCGCCGCCAACGCGCTGGCCAACGTCACGACTGCGGTCGCGCGCAAGAACGTGGCGCTGCCCGACTGGCGCAGCCAGCCGCCTGCGGCCCCGGCCTCCTTCACGGCACGCATCGCTCTCGACGCGCCGTGGACCTACGGCGGGTCCCGGGACCTGCTCTGGGAGGTGCGCGTGTTCGCCAACAGCGCGGCGGGCGACCTCTACCTCGCGGACTACGGGTACCCCGCGACCCCGCCGCGCTACCTCGCGGCGACCCGCGCACGCGGCTCGGGCTGCCAGACCAACTCCCATCCTGGCCTGCCGATGACCCTGTCCGCGTCCCTGTGGAGCGAGCCCAGCGGACTCTGCTTCCTCCAGTGGTTCGTGGATCGGGCACCATCGCAGGCGCTGGGCGCGGCGGTGTTGCTCGGCGTGGTGGATCCCGACCTCCCCGTGCCCGGGTTCTGCGCGAGCGGCCTGCGCTGCGAGCCGCTCCTGGTCCTGCCGCCCGCGGCGCCGGTCGGGGCCAACGGCGCCTGCCAGACGGCGCTCTTGGCCATCCCCTGGGACCCGTCGTTCCGCGGCGCGACCGTCACCAGCCAGGCCCTCGCCTACGACGCGCAGCAGCCGGGGCTTCCGCTTGCCGGATCCAACGGCCTGCACTGCGATCTGCCCTACGCGCTGCCGCCCACGGTCACCCCCCTCACGCGGGTGTACGCCGGCCACCCCTTGCTCCCCCAGGGGGCGCTGTCCCGCGGCACGGGTGGGCTCGTGACCCGGTTCGAGTGACCGCGGGGGGCGGCGCCGAGCGCGGGCTCGGTCTACACTCCCCGCCTGTCCGCCCACCCAAGGCAGAGACCGCACATGCACAAGACCATCCTCACGGCGCTCTCGCTCGCGCTGCTGGGAGGAGCCTCGCTCAGCGCCCAGTTCCAGCGTGGCGACCCGGCCCCGACGTTCAAGGTCCGCAAGGCCTTCAACAACGCTCCCACCAACCTCGCGGACGCGCGCGGCAAGGTGGTGCTGCTGGAGTTCTTCGCCACCTGGTGAGGACCGTGCGTCGGGGCGGTCCCGCAGCTGAACCAGCTCCACGAGGAGCTGGCGGCGAAGGGGCTGCTCCTCATCGGCGTGACCGATGAGGCAGAGGGCTTGGTGAAGTCGTTCATCGACCAGCACAAGGTGAAGTACCCGATCGTCATCAGCAGCGATGGCGGGGCGGCATACGGAGTCCAGGGCTACCCCACGGCGTGGCTGCTGGACGCGAACGGGCGCATCCTGGGCGAGACGCATGCCGGCAATCGCGACCCGATCCTCGAGGCCCTCAAGGGCGCGCGCCCCTGGCCGGAGGACGTGCCGGCGGCGGCACCCTTCCTGGCGCTGCGCAAGGCGTACGAGGCGGGCCGCCTGGAGGAGTTCGACAAGCTGCTGCAGGCGGCCAAGGCGCAGCAGGATCCAGCCGCGGAGACCGGCGCCGCGCTGCAGAAGGTGCAGGGCTTGGCCGACGCGGCCCGGAAGAGCGCGCTCGAGGAGATCCGCGAACTCGAGAAGGGTGCCAACTGGTTCGCCGCGCAGGCACGGCTGACCGAGCTGCAGAAGCACTTCGGCAAGCTCGAGCCCGGCGTGGCCGCCGGCGTGGTGTTGGACCGGTTCAAGAACGACAAGCGCATCAGCGCCGAGATCCAGGCCGGCAAGCGCTTCGAGGCCCTGCGCCGGCAGTACGACACCTCGAAGTCCTCGGAACGCAAGAAGCTGATCGATGCGCTGCGCGCGTTCATGAAGCAGAATCCGGACACGCAGGCTGCGGAGGCCGCAGGTCGCCTGATCCCGGAAATCGGGCGCTGAGCACGCCGCGCTGCGCGCGGCGCGCCGGTGCCCGCGCGGCCCTGGCCGCTAGACTCCCGGCGATGCACAGGTTGCTGGCGCTCGCCGGACTGCTGGTGGTTGCTTGCGAGGCACGCCGTCCCCACCCGGCCCTCGCGTGGCTGGGGCGGGACGACCGGCAGGTGCTGGCTCTGGCACAGGCCGGCGAGGAGACCGGTGTGCGGGCGCACCTCCAGCTCGCGAAGCCGGCACACGTGTACCTGGCGCTCTTCTCGCCCAGCGAGGGGATCCTCGCGCTCTTCCCGTGCGCACAACTCCGCGACGCACCCGTCAACCCGCTCCCGGCCGGGCAGCACCACCTGCCCGGGCACTTCGCGGGCAAGCCCCTGCACTGGCCGGTCCCCGCGAGGGCCGGCGCGGTGTCGCTGCTCGCGGTCGTGGCACACGAACGCCAGCCCGAGCTGGAGAGCGCCCTGGCGCGCTGCCGCCAGCTCGGCAATGCGGCCTTCCCCAACCGCGCGTTCGGGATCGCTGCGCCGCCCGCCACCCTGGACCCGGTGCCGCGTGGCGAGCTGCCGCATCCGCTGCTGCGCGCCGCGGCGGCCGCAGCCGACGGCGCCGGCGCGCTGGAGCCGGCGGCGGGCCACCCGGATGTGTGGGTCGGCGCCCTGCGCCTCCTGGCGCACTGAGCCGTCCGGCGGGGCGCGCGGCTCACTCCGCGAGCGCGTCCTCCACCGACTGGCAGAGCAGGTGGATGCACAGGA
>JADLFX010000086.1 GCA_020849665.1 Planctomycetota bacterium
AGCGGGTGCTGCCCAGGCCGCGCAGCACCGCCGCGAACACGTCGTGCACCACGTCGCGCGTGCTGAAGAGCGGCAGGATCCAGCGGTGCCGGCGCCGGAAGTCGTGCTGCAGCTCGCGGTGCACGAGTTCCCGGACCCGCGGGTAGAGGGTCTCGGCGAGAGCTTGCAGCGCCGCGGCATCGCCCGCCGCGGCAGCCGCGAGCGTGCGTTGCAGGTCCATGAGGTCGGTCATCTTCGGTGTCCTGGTCCGGGGCGGCAATCACCGGAGCTCGAAGGTGATTGCCGCGGGGGCCCCGGCGGGCCGGGGCGATGGCCGGATGTGCCGGGGATTCAGTTGCCGAGGGCGGTCATCAGCCCGTTGCTGAGGGCCAGGCCGCCCTGCGGGGCCAGGACCGTCGCCTGCCAGTAGAGGCGGGTCCCCGCCCAAGCCGGCTGGTAGGGGATCTGCAGGCTGAAGACCATCCGGCCCGCGCCATCGGTGTGGATGGGCACGACCACGGCACCGGCAGGGCTGACCAGGAGCCGGCCGCCGGGGCAGAACGCGTCCAGGGGCAGGTCCGCGGTTCCCACGCCGAGGAGGAGCGCGCCGGGGGCGTTGGGCGGCAGCGCGTCGGCGGCCACGTAGAAGGGCGAGCCGATGCGCGGAGCGATGCTCCCGGCTCCCAGATGGGGGAGCGTGCCGGAGGGCCCGCACCCCAGGCCGTACTCGCTGGCGCCGTAGAGCGGGAACTCGCCGGCGCTCAGCTCGAGCTGGCGCAGCTCGGGTTCGATGTAGGGCAGGTAGACGATGTGGTGCACCGGCTCGCCGCGCACGGTGCGGTCGATGCCGAACCCCTGCACGGGCGCGGCCTGGGTCCCCCCGAGCACCGGACGCCACTGCACGTCCTGCACCGCGAAGCCGGCGCCGCGCAGGGCCTGGCGCAGGTTCTGGTCGATGACCTGCGAGCTGTCGCCCTGCTGCACCTGGATCTCGATCGGGATCTTGATGCGCACGCCGTTCACCTCGACCTCGATGGTGATCTTGATGACGCCGGGACGCTGCGCGGCCTTGCCCGGCTTCACGCCCGGCACCATGCCTCCCGCCGGCTTGACCGCGCCCACCGGAGGCGGCTTCATCACTTCGACGTCGATGCCCTCGATGCCGGTGTCGTCGTCGCCGATCCCGCCGCCGGAGGTGAGCGGTGCTCCGCCGGGGCCGGCGTCGACGCACACGACGTTGGCGCCGACCTTGTGGGTCTTGAACCCCTTGGCGGCGAGCGCCGCGGCGAGGTCGTCACGCACCTGGGTCGGCGTGCGGCCCGCAGGCGGGCTCACGAACGTGTTCTGGCCACCGACCCGCACGCCCAGCTTGCTGGCCTGGCCGAGGTTGTTGGAACCGGATGCGGGGTTGGTGCCCTCGATGCTGAAACAGACCACCTGCCCCTGGCCAAGTACCGGGCCCGCGAGGGCGGCGAGGAGGAGGGCGGCGGTCGGAACGGAACGCAGGAGGCTGCTGAACTTCATGATCGGACTCCTTGGGGTTGGTCCGAGAGCCTCCAGCGAAGTCCGGGAGTGGTAGCGGAACGGAAACCCGCGCGGATCCCGATCCGTCGGCCTGCCCGGCTCCCCGCGGGCCGGGGCCGCGGCGCCGCGTCAGAGCCCCAGGTCGCCGGGCACGAGGTCGTAGTAGACGCGGTCCGCAGGCACGCCGTCGCTCTCGGTGGCGTTGCGGAGGCGCCCGGCGGGCCGGAAGCCGTTCTTCTCCAGGACCCGGCGGGAGGCCTGGTTGTCCGGCATGATCCAGGCGTAGAGGCAGCGCAGGCCCAGCTCGGCGAAGGCACGGCGCGCCAGGAGCCGCACCCCCTCGGTCACGATCCCGCGGCGCCCGCTCCCGGAGTCGCCGAGCACGTACCAGACCATCGCGCAGCGGTCGACCGGGTCGAGGTCGGCCAGCGCCACGAGCCCGGCCGGCCGGCCGTCGGCCTCGATCAGATAGAGGTCGTTGCGCTTGTTGCGCACGGTCATCGCGATCACCGGCCCGGCGACCGCCTTGCCGCGCCACTCCGACGTGAGCCAGCGATGCACATCCGGCGCGGAGAGCCACGCCGCCACCGTGGGGAAGTCCGGCGGCGCGAGCGGGCGGATCGCGATCACGGCTTCGATCCGGCGCAGAACGCGCGGTACTCGTCGCGCAGGTGCGCCGGCCACTCCTCGCTGTCCAGGCCGAACTGCGAGTAGAGCGCATACACCCAGCGCTCGTAGCCCCAACCCACGCATGCGCTCACCGCCGGCCGGCCCGCCACGGTGATCTGGAATGCCTTGGCGAACGTGCCGGCGTGGAAGTTGGAGGAGAACACCGCGATCGAGCGGCCCTCCTGCGGGATGGTCATGCGCAGCTCGCGCTTGGCTTCCTGCTGGCGCTGGAACGAGGCCTTCACCGAGTAGTCGTCGGTGAAGAACATGTCGTTGGCGTTCTCGTAGGTGCAGTCGAGATCCCAGTGCCTGGCCAGCTCGACGATGCGCCGGTCGGCCTCGGCCCGCCCCGCCTTCACGAACTCGGGGTGGCCGACCCAGACCACCTCGCGCATGTGGAACGAGCGCAGGCGCGAGAGCGTGGTGAGGTTGCCGGCCTCGTAGCGGTGGCAGTTCACCACCATCGTGGTGGTGCGGCCGGGCTTGGCCAGGTCCTGGCCCTCCATGCCCTCGTAGCAGTGGTAGCAGCACGAGGGCGAGATCGCGAACTCGACCTGGTCCATCACGCCGTCGTGGTGCGAGGGCTTCCAGCCCTGGTCGCGGCACCGCCCGGCGAACCCGGCCAGCAGGTCGACGTCCTCGCGGATGTGCGACACGAAGTCGATGTGCTCTGGGAACGACGTGAAGTGGGCGACGCGATCCAGGGTCGTGCACGCGATCGTGGCGGGGTACACCTCCAGCTCGGCGCCGAGCGGCACGGCGAAGTCGCGCTGGAAGCGGGCGTCGAGGAATGCCCACAGGCGCGCCGCCTCGCCGCGGAGGATCATGTGCCCCTGGCCCACGGGCGTGACCCAGCGGCGCCGCAGCAGCTCCGCGTACACGTCCGAGTTCCGGGTCGGGCGCCGGTTCTCGAAGTGGATCACCTCCTTGAACCCGAACTCGCGCTTCGCATAGCGCTGCACCAGCTTGTCGACCTTGCGGCGCACCTCGTCCGGGTCGGTGCCGGCGGCGTGGGTGACCAGGAGCTGGCCCGCGTGCACGCGTGCGTTCTCGATCGCCTCGGAGGCGAAGCGCAGCGCGTAGAGCAGCTGCGACTGGTAGCCGGGGTCGACCGTGGCGAGGCTGAAGGTGATCTCGGGCATGTCAGGATCTCGGCAGGCGGGAGTGGACCAGGGTGCCGATCTCGCGCACCGTGTTGAGCGGATGGGTGACCAGGTCCTGGTCGGTGATCTGCACGCCGAAGCGCTCGGCGATGAACTCGATGATCCGCACCGCGCCGAACGAGTCCACGTAGCCGTAGTCGAAGATGTGGACGTCGTCCTGGAACTCGGGGTCGTCGTCGGCCACGCGGAAGGTGGTGCGGATGAACCGGTTCAGCTCCTGCATCACTTCGGACACTTGCATGCTCACTTCCTCGTCTCGACCGCGGAGATCAGTTCTGGGGATCCAGCCAGCAGCTCGGCGCACGCCGCGCTGGTCTCGATGCCGTAGTGCGGGTCGCCTGCCAGGGCCAACGGATGACCCGCGCTGGCGACCTTGCGCAGTGCCGGTCGCAGGTCCACGACGGGGAGGCCGACCCGCGCCGCGGCGCGCTGCAGCACGGTCCAGGGCACCTCGGCCCTGACCCGCTCCGCCTCGCCCTCCGGGCCGGTCGGGGTCTCCATCGCCGCTTCCAACGCGAACGGCAGGTAGGCCAATACTACTCGCGCGCCGGCACCGCGGGCCTCGGCGACGACCTCGCCCAGCACCGCGGCGACCTTGGCATCGAGCTCGCCCCGCAGCTGCGCGGGGTCGTAGTAGCGGTTGGGCCCGACGCCGGCGCCGGTGTCGCGCGGCCCGAGGTTGTGGACCGCGTTGCGCAGCGTGGTCCAGGTCTTCGAGCTGCGTGCGAGCCAGCTGCGCAGGCGCATCGCCAGGGTGGGTGGCCGGTCGTAGAGGGTGCCGGCGTGGACGACGACCCGCGAGCGGTCGTCGATCTGGGTGAGCATGCGCGGCGAGACCAGCACCAGCACCGCCCGCGGCGCGAGCCCGCGCTCGCGCACGAGCCAGCGCAGCAACTCGACCTGGTCGCGGAAGGTGTGGCCGCCGGTCGCCGCCAGCGCCACGCGCACGCCGCGGGCCTGCAGGAGCCGTTCGACGCCGCCCGCGATCGTCTCGTGGTAGTCGACGCCGTTGCCGAAGCCCTGCGAGTCGCCCAGGACCAGGAGTGGCTGCGCTGCCGGCGCGGCGGGCACCGGCGTGCGGTGGTCGATGCGCAGGCCGAGCGCGTCGGTGGCCACGTGGAAGCCGCGCGGATACCAGTCCAGGAAGGTCCGCACGCCGGGGCGCGCCTTGAAGCTGCCGTCCGCGAACGGCTCGTAGATGCCGTCGGTGCTGCCGCTCGGCCCGCCGTCGAGGGTGCGGAACGCCAGCTCCGCGCAGGGCAGCGACACGAGGAACGCCGCCGCCGGCACGACGATCGGGCGCAGCCACCTAGAAATTGACATACACGAAGTCCTGCACCGCGCCGCCCGCGCGCGCCAGCCGGTAGACCAGGGTCCAGAACAGCGCCGCCAGCATCCACGACCACTTCCACAGGGTCGCCGTGGCGGCGGGAGTGCGGGGTCTGGGTGGAGAAGTCGTCATTCAGCTCCAGGTGACGAAGCCCAGCAGTACCTGCCGGGTGGCGTCGAGGGAAGGCAGGAAGAACACGGCGCCGAACGCCGTGCGCGCGTTGGTGGAGGCGACCCTCGCCCAGTAGCCCACGCCACCGCGAGCGCCGCGCGGCACCGGGCGCACGCCGAGGATCCCCTCCACGAAGATGTTGCTGCCGTGCCAGAGTCCCCATGCCAGGAAGGGCAGGGTCAGGCCGTGCCAGAGGCCGCACAGGAACATGATCGCGAACGCCAGGGCCGCGGCCCGGACGCCGCCGAGCCGCATCCCGCCGAGGGGGATGAACACGTGGTCGCGGAACCAGTCGCCGAGGCTGACGTGCCAGTTGCGCCAGAACTCGGTGATCGACGTGGCGCGGAACGGCTCCTTGAAGTTCTCGGGGACCTTGAAGCCGAGCAGGCCGCCGAACCCGATCGCCAGGTCGGAGTAGCCGGCGAAGTCGAAGTAGAAGTAGAGGTAGAGGCAGGCGACGAGCAGCGCGCTCCACGGCGCATTCAGCTCGCCGCGCGCGAGGATCGCCGCCACGGCGCCGTCGAGCGCGTACGCGAGGCAGAGCTTGCGGAAGAGCCCGCGCGTCACCCGGTAGCCGCTGGCGAGGAGCAGGGCGCGGTCGAGCGGCAGCGGCGCTGCGGCCTGGGCGCGGAACTCCTGGTACTTCTGGATCGGCCCGCTGGTGATCGTGCTGGGGAAGAGCGCGAAGTGCAGCAGGGTTGCCGGACCCCGATCGGGCAGGTCCAGCAGGTAGTGCATGTAGAGGTAGTTGATCGCCTTGAAGAGGAAGTACGAGAAGCCGATCAGGCTGCCGAGGACCGCGTGCACGCGGCCCTCGCCGAACCAGGGCAGGGTGAAGTGGCGGTCGAGCTTGAACACCACCATGATCGCCACCAGGCCGAGCACGGCGGCGAGGAGCAGCCAGCGCGCCCGCAGCGGCTGCTGCCGGCCCCAGCGCAAGCGGCGGATCGCCAGGGCCGTGGGGTAGAGGTAGCCCAGCGCGAGCCCGGCGATCACCGCCAGCGTGGCCGGCGAGGCGAGGCCGATCAGGCCCGCGCTCGCGAGCAGGCCGAAGTGCCCATGCCCGCGGGCCGGGACCCAGCGGCGCAGCAGGCCCACCGCCAGCAGCAACGCCAGGAAGGCAGGGTCGAGCAGGCTGAGGCTCATGCGCGACCGCACTCGCTGCTTGACGCCTGGCCCGCGGCGGCCGCCCGGTGGCCGAGGGCGGAGGGGTGCGCGGTCGCGCCGGTTGCGGGCACGTCAGGGGCGTGGGGCCGTGGCGGCAGGACTGGCATGGGGAGGGTCGGCGGGCGCGCGAGGGCGCAGGAGTCTATCGAACCAGGGTTCCCGGAGCCTGAGCCCGGCGGGCACGCCGCGACGGGAGGGTCCTGCCGGCCCGCGCCGTCGCTTCGTGGCCCGGCCGCCGGGGGCGCGCCGCAGAGCCGCCGTTCAGCGGCCGCCGCGGCCAGGATCCCCGGCCTCGGCCACCGGACGCAGGTCGACCTCGCACTCCCCGCCGAGGATCCGGGCGAAGCGGTCGGTCCAGGCGATCAGCTCGTCCATCGAGCGCATCCGGAGCATCGAGAAGCCGCCGATCAGCTCCTTGGACTCGGTGAACGGACCATCGATCACGTGCCGCTCCGCGCCGCGGTAGCGCAGGCGCACCGCCTCGGAACTCGGCCGCAGCGTCTCCGCCATGATCCGCACTCCGGCGCGCGTCATCTCCTGCTCGAGCGCCGCGAGCGCGGCGCGCTGGCGCGCGCTCGGCGCGACGCCGGCCTCCGAGTCGCGCGTCGCCTTGAGCAGGATCATGCAGCGCAGCGGGACCGGCTCGGGTGGCTTCGGACCCATGCCCAGGTCCCAGGGCTCGGTGAGCGGTCCCAGCTCGAGCTCCTCCGCTTCCGCCGCCTCGCCGTAGCGCCGCGCCCACGCGAGCGCGTCCTCGATCGTGCCGACCTTCAGCACCAGGAGCGCGGCGGGCAGCTCGTTGCCGCCGGTCAGCGGCCCCTTGGTCACCGTGCACTTCCCCTGCCGGAAGGCGAGCCGGTAGCGCTGCGCGCTCGGTTTCAGTCCTTCGCCCGCCAGGAAGATCCCGGCGCGGGCGGCCTCGCCCAGGAGCTGGCCCAT
>JADLFX010000087.1 GCA_020849665.1 Planctomycetota bacterium
CGCGGACCCCGCGCCAACCCCGCGGCCCGCGGCCGCTTGCGGGCGAGCCCCTCAGGCCGCGCGGTGGCCGCGGCGTGAACCGGACGCGCCCCGTGGTGAGGCACGTCCGGGGGTAGTGGCTCCCCGAGTAGGACTTGAACCTACGACCCAGTGATTAACAGTCACTTGCTCTACCGACTGAGCTATCGGGGATCGCATCGCCGTGCGAGGGGGGCACGGGAGAGGGGGGAACGGTAGCGAGCATCGGCCAGGGTTCAAGGGGCGCTTGAGAGCCGGCTGGAGAGCGCTACCTGGGGCGGCGGGCCGGGGCGTAGCCTTGGGCGATGCGTCTCGAGTCCGGTTTCGCGCTCTCCCCCTTGGTGGCCCTCCTGCTCGGCGGTTGCGCCGCGGAGGAGACGCACCCCGCGGCTGGAGCAGCTGCCACCTCCGCCTCCACCGCGCGTTTCGTGCCGCCTGCGACGCGGGCCGACCACGCTGCGGTCGACAACTACCACGGCACGGAAGTCGGGGATCCCTACCGGTGGCTGGAGGACGTGACCTCGGCCGAGACCCGGGCCTGGCTTGAGGCGCAAGCGGCCGCGACGGAACGCTTCCTTGCCGGACTTCCCCAACGGGCCGAGTACGCGCGGCGGCTCACCGAGTTGCAGAGCCACCCACGGCGCACGGCTCCGCAGCGTCACGGGAAGCTGTGGTTCTGGACCACCAACTCCGGGCTGCAAGAGCAGAGCGTCCACATGGTGGGTACGAGCCCGGTCGACGCAGGCCGGGTCCTTCTGGATCCGAACACGCTCTCCGCCGACGGCACGACCTCGGTGGCCGGTTTCGTGCCAAGCGAGGACGGCAGCCACGTGGCCTACGCCGTGTCGCGACGTGGCAGCGATTGGCGCGAGTGGCGCATCCTGGAAACCGCGACCGGGCGGACGCTGCCGGCGACGATCCGCTGGAGCAAGTTCGGCGGCGCAAGCTGGAGCAAGGATGGCAAGGGGTTCTTCTACGTGCGGTATCCGGCGCCCAAGGAGGGCGAGGAACACAAGGCGGTCACGGAGAAGCCGCAGCTCTGCTACCACGTGCTCGGCGAGGATCCTGGAGGCGACCAGGTGGTGTACGAGCGGCCAGACCAGCCGCGTTGGAACTTCGGTGTCCAGGTGAGCGACGACGGCCGCTACCTGCTGATCGCCCTGCGCGAGGGCACGGATCGGCGCAACCGCCTCGCCTACCTCGACCTGCAGGAGCCGGCCCTGGGTGTTCGCGTTCTGATCGCCGAGTTGGAGGCAACCTACGATTTCCTCGGCAACCAGGGCACGACGTTCTGGCTGCGCACCGACAAGGACGCGCCGTTCGGCCGGATCGTCGCGTTGGACGTCGGGGATCCGGTGCCGAACCTCAGAGAGGTGGTCGGCACCACGCGCAACACGTTGCAGGGCGCGTCGGTCCTGGGCGGGCGCCTCGTGCTCCACTACCTGCGCGACGCGCACTCGGCGGTGCGAGTCCACGGCCTGGATGGCACATTCGAACATGAACTCCCGCTGCCCAGCGCAGGCGTGGCGAGCCTCGCGGCAGGCAGGGCGGCCGATGCAGTGATGTACGTGTCGTTCAGCACCCCTACGGCGCCTGCGGGCCTCTGGAGCTACGAGTTCGCCACTCGCAAGCTCGAGCCGTTCTGGCAGCCGCAGGTGGCGTTCGACGCGGCGGCGCTGGTTGCGAAGCAGGTCTTCTACCAGAGCAAGGATGGTGCGCGGGTGCCGATGACGATCGTGCACCGGAGGAACCTGCGTCTGGACGGAACCAGCCGCGCGATGCTCTACGGCTACGGCGGATTCCTGATCCCACTGCTCCCAGGCTTCGACCCGTCGGCCATCGCATGGGTGGAGCGCGGCGGCGTGTATGCCAGTGCCAATCTGCGCGGCGGATCGGAGTACGGCGAGGCGTGGCACAAGGCCGGAATGCTGGAGCGCAAGCAGAACGTGTTCGACGACTTCGTGGCCGCGGGGGAGTACCTGATCCGCAACGGCTACACCGCACCGCGCCGCCTCGCCATCCATGGCAGGAGCAACGGCGGGCTGCTGGTGGCCGCCACGCTGGTGCAAGTGCCTGGACTCTTCGGCGCCGCGATCCCGGAGGTGGGTGTCCTCGACATGCTGCGCTACCACCGATTCACGGTCGGCTGGGCCTGGATCCCCGAGTACGGCAGCAGCGACGACCCGAAGATGTTCCCCGTCCTGCGCGCCTATTCGCCGCTGCACAACCTGAAGGCGGGCACAGCCTACCCCCCCACGCTGGTGATGACCGGCGACACCGACGACCGGGTGTTCCCGGCGCACTCGTTCAAGTTCGCCGCCGCACTCCAGGCGGCGCAGGGGGGAGACGATCCGATCCTGCTGCGTGTGGAGACCTCCGCCGGGCATGGCGCGGGCATGCCCACGCGCAAGCGCGTCCAGAACCATGCCGACCGGCTGGCCTTCGCCGAGTGGGCCCTGTCCCGGGGCGAGTGACCCGGACTCACGACCACCATGACCACGATGCTCCGCTTCTTCGCGCTGCTCTTCCTGCTCGCGCCGATCCCGGCGCAGCTCAAGCTGGGCTCGCTCTTCCAGGACCACATGGTCCTCCAGGCAGACAAGCCCATCCGGATCCACGGCACGAGTGCGCCGAACGGCGCGGTCCGGGTGGAACTCGCCGGCAAGCACACCCAAGTCGCCGCCGACGACCAGGGCGTGTGGCGTGCCGAGCTGCCCGCGCTGCCGCCGGGCGGGCCATACGAGCTGGTCGTGGACGGCAACGGTGCGCTGGTCGTGCGCGACGTGTGGCTTGGCGAGGTCTGGGTGTGCTCGGGCCAGTCCAACATGTGGTGGCCACTGGAGCAGACCGACCAGGGCAACGAGGCCATCGCGGCTGCCGACCACCCGCAGATCCGTCTCTTCACCGTACCGCAGAAGACCGCACAGGCAGCCCAGACCGAGGTCGCCGGCAAGTGGGTCGCCTGCTCGCCCGAGACGGTGCGCCGCTTCTCGGCCGTCGCCTACTGGTTCGGATGCGCGCTGCAGAAACACCGGAAGGTGCCGATCGGACTGATCCACACGTCCTGGGGCGGCACGCCGGCAGAAGCGTGGACGCGGCCCGCGACGCTGGCCAAGGACCCGGTGCTGCAGCCGATCGTGACGCGCTGGGAGCGGATCGTCGACGAGTGGCCCAAGGCCAAGAGCGCATTCGACGAACGGCTGGCGCGGTGGCAGGAGGCGGCCGCCGCCGCGAAGGCCAAGGGCGAGAAGGAGCCGCCACGCCCGTCCGCCCCGCCCGGTCCGGAGAGCCCGCACCGCCCGGGCACGCTCTTCCACGCGATGGTCGCACCGCTCGCCGGCATCACCATCCGCGGCGTGATCTGGTACCAGGGCGAGAGCAACGCGTCACGTGCGTGGCAGTACCGCACGCTCTTCCCGGCCATGATCCGCGACTGGCGAGAGGCGTTCGGCCAGGGGGATTTCCCGTTCCTCTTCGTGCAGCTCGCCAGCTTCCGGCCGGCGGAATCCGCGCGCGCGGGCTGGGCCGAGCTGCGCGAGGCGCAACTGCACACGCTGCGCACGGTGCCCAACACCGGGATGGCGGTGGCCATCGACATCGGCGACAGCAAGGACATCCATCCGCGCAACAAGCGCGACGTGGGCGAGCGGCTGGCGCTCGCGGCGCGGGCCGTGGCGTATGGCGAGAAGGTGCCTGGTTCCGGGCCGCTCTACCGCGACCACGTCCGCGAGGGACGCGGCATGCGCGTGCGGTTCGACTCGATCGGCGGCGGCCTCGAGGCGCGCGGCGGCGAGCTCAAGGGCTTCTGGATCGCCGGCAAGGACCTGCGCTTCGTTCCAGCCCAGGCGCGCATCGACGGGGAGGGCGTGATCGTAGAGAGCCCAGACGTTCCGGAGCCGGCGGCCGTCCGCTACGCGTTCGAGGCCGACCCGGTGGCCACGCTCTACAACCGCGAGGGCCTGCCAGCCTCGCCGTTCCGCACCGACGAGACCCCGGCCAGCACGCGCGACGCCCGCTGAGGGCACGGCCGGGGCCTGCAGGGTGGCGGGGACGCCCCAGGTACCGTCACCCGGACAGGCCAGGCCGCGCACGGAACGTGCCGGTTCCCCGCGGGTACGGGACCGGCGCTCGCAAGGCCGGTTTCCGCGCCCAGGAACCTGCCGCCGGCACTGCGGTTGCAGCCTGCCCTCCGGTTTCCACGTCGGGAACCGAGGACGCACGTTCCAGGACCGCCATGAACCCGATCCGCACCCGCACCGGCCTCCCGCTGCTCGCCCTGGTCTGCCTCGCCGTGGCAGGCCCCACCCCCGCACAGGGCCTGCACGTCCCGCCCGATCGCCACCCGGACCGACGGATCGTGCACCAGCCGGTGCGGCTCACGCTCCTGCAGGTCCGCGCGGAAGTCGACGAGGGGGTCGCGAGCACCGAGCTGCGCCAGGTGTTCCGCAACGATGGGGGTAGGGAGGCGGAAGGCGAGTGGATCCTGCCGCTGCCCCCGGGCGCGGTCGCGGACCGATTCACGATGACGATCAACGGCAAGGACACTCCCGGCGAAGTCCTCGACGCCAATCGGGCTCGCCAGATCTACACCGACATCGTGCGTCGCATGCAGGACCCGGGCCTGCTCGAGTACTTCGGCAGCGGCTGTCTCCGTGCCCGGCTCTACCCGATCCCGGCGCAAGGCGAGACCACGGTCGTGGTGCGATACCGGCAGGTGCTGCCGGAGACGGCGGGCATGCGCGAGTGGGCGTTCCCGCTGCGCGCCGCAACCTGCGGCGGCCGGCCTGCCGAGAAGGTCTCCCTCGACCTGTCGATCCGCTCGTCCAAGCCGATCAAGAACGTGTGGAGCCCGCTCGCGGGCGTGCAGGTGGTCCACAAGAGCGACGGCGAGGCGCGCGTGGGCCTGGAATGTGCGAGCGGACAGATGCCCGAGCGGGACGTGGTCGTGTACTACGGTCTCTCGGAGCAGGCCTTCGGGTTGCACACGCTGACCCACCGCCGCCAAGGGCAGCCCGGCTACTTCATTATGCTGCTCGCGCCCAAGGTGGACTGGAGCGGCGCGGAGGTGGCGCCCCGTTCGATCCGTTTCGTGGTCGACACATCTGGCTCGATGCAGGGGAGGAAGATGGAGCAGGCGCGCGCGGCGCTGCGCTTCTTCGTGAATTCGCTCAAGCCGAAGGACACGTTCAACGTGGTCCCTTTCGCCACCGAGGCGCAGCCGTTGTTCCCGGCGCCGGTGGCGGCCAGCGACGAGAACAAGAAGGCGGCACTGGACCGGATCGCCCAGCTCGAGGCGCGCGGGGGCACCAACATTGAGGACGGCCTCGGCGCGGCACTGAAGGAGGGGCCCGACGGCGACGGCGCGACCCGCGTGCCGATCGTCGTGTTCCTCACCGATGGCCAGCCGACGGTGGCGACCACGCGCCCCGAGGACCTGCTAGGCCTGGTGCGCACACGCAATCAGTCCAAGGCCCGCATCTTCGTGTTCGGAGTAGGCAGCGACGTGAACACGCAGCTGCTCGACACGATCGCAGGGGAGAGCCGCGGCGACCGCGACTACGTCCGCGAGCACGAGGACATCGAGGTGAAGACCGGGGCGCTCTTCGCGAAGCTCTCGCATCCCGTCCTCACCGACCTGGCGCTCGGGCTCGAGGGCCTCAACGCGTCCGATCTGGCGCCCAAGACGCTGCCCGACCTGTTCCAGGGCAGCCGGCTGGTCATCGTCGGACGCTACTCCGGCGCCGGCCACAAGGCGGTGCGGCTGCGCGGCCGGAGCGAGGGCAAGGACAAGGAGTTCGTCTACGAGGCCGCGTTCCCCGAGGTCGAGGCACGCTTCGAGTTCGTCGCCTCGCTCTGGGCCCAGGCACGGGTCGGCCAGCTCCTCGACGCGATCCGGCTCAGCGGGCCGAATCCCGAACTGGTGCAGGAGGTGACGCGGCTCGGCAAGGAGTTCCAGATCGTGACGCCGTACACCTCGCACCTCATCCTGGAGGACAACGCGCGGGTCGCGGTGCGCTTCGGCCGCGCGGACGCGCCGCCGCTCGTGCCGATCGAGCAGGAACGGCTGCGTCGCGAACTCGAACGCCAGGGCATCGCCGCCGGGGACAACGGCTGGGGCTCGTTGTTCCTCATGGGCAGTCCGCCTGCCGACGCCCGCAAGGAGGGCGAGGGCAAGCTGGCACGGTTGGGCACTCAGGCCACCGGCGAGGAGGCCGTCGACGACAGCGTGCGCCTGCGCGACCTGGCAGGCCGTGCCGCGGGCGCGCCGGCCGCGCCGGCGCCGACCGGCCACGCAGGCGGCGGCGGGCGGGTACTGACGATCGGAGGTCTGCCGGTCGCCACCAGGTCCGAGGCCACCGCCCAGGTCCTGGCGCGCCGGATCGGCACGCGCAACTTCCAGCGGATCGGCGCGGTGTGGGTCGACGATCGCTTCCAGGAGTCGATGCGCGAGAGGGTGCGCAAGGTGCAGGCGTTCTCCGACGAGTACTTCGTGCTCCTGGGCGAGCACCCGGAGCTGGCCGCGGTGTTCGCGTTCAGCACCCGCGTGGTGGTCGTGCTCGGGGACGGGCAGGCGATCGAGATCGTGGAGGCGTGAGCGGGCAGCCGCCGCGGCGGGCCGCTACCCGTCTCCGGCGGCCGCCGCGGGTCCGGCTCCTGGGTCCGCTGCGTCGGGTTGCTGCGCCGGATCCTGCACACCGCGCGCGCCGTTGCCGCCGAACCACGGCATGTCCGCGATCAACTCCCGCAGCACCGCGGTGGCGTAGGAACCGGCCGGCAGGGCAAACGTGACCCGTGCGCCGTGGGGATCGGCCTCGACCGATCCATCTCGCACGGGCACGCGCAGCGGCCGGCGCACGCCGGGGTGACTCTGCGTCGGCAGGCGGGCGAAGCTGTCCCTGCTCACTCCCAGCGCGGCCATTGCCGCGGCCTCGATCTCCCCAGGCTCGCCGCGAGCCTCCAGGAGATGCGGACCGGGCAGGGGGCCCGACGGACTGATCTCGAAGGCGTCGCAGCGCGGCTGCTCGCGCGCCGGATCCTCGACCCGGAAGCACGCCCCGTTGTGATGCAGCCATGCCACGTCGCCCGCGAGGATCCGGTCGATGCGGTCGATGCGCGCTGCGAGCACGCGGTTGAACACCTCGCTCTGCACCGCGGAAACCAGGAGCCGGAACACCGGCCTGGGCATCTTCGCCGCAATCCGGCCAGGGTCGGGATGGGCGAGGATCTCCAGACCCTTGTCCAGGTTGGCACCGCGCTTGCCGAAGCGCTGTTCGCCGAACCCGTTGGGCGCGCCGTGCGAGGACAGCCAATCGAGATTGGCGCGCAGGGCCGCGAGCCCGGCCGCGTCGACGCCGCGCAGGCGGATCTGGAAGCGGTTGCCGTGCAGGTGGCCCGCGCGCAGCTTGTTGCCATGGCGAGTCACCCGCAGGATCGCAGCGTGCGGCAGGCGCAGTCCCTCCAGCGCCGCAGGATCCTGGTGCTCGATCGAGACCCACTGCCGCGTCAGGGCCTGCGCGTCCTTCAGCCCGGCGTAGCCGAACTCGCGTTCACGCCGGCCCAGGACCCGGGCCAGATGGCGCACGGCGTCGATCGTGGAGATGCCGCGCTTCTCCAGCCACAGCCAGAGGTGGTCGCCGCTGCCGGACGGCTCGTAGGCCGGGACCTCCTCGACCTCGAAGTCGTCGGGCTCCTCCTTGTAGCGAGCCCGCACCAGCGGGGCAGGCACGCCACGCCGCGCCGGAACGATGGGCTTGCGCGGCGGCAGGGGATCACTCCGCGGTCTTGGCCCGCACCTTCTTCTTCGGGGCGGGTGCGGGCTCGGACTCGGCAGGGGCGGCGACCTCGACGGGCACGCCGGTCTCCCAGGGCTCCTTGAACGCCTTCACCGGATCCTGCCCGGTGGCGTATGCGACCAGGCGGGCCACTTCGTCGCGGAGGCTGGCGCGCGGCACGATCTTGTCGATCTGGCCCTTCTCCAGCAGGAACTCGGCGCGCTGGAAGCCCTTGGGGAGTTCCTTCTTGATGGTCGTGGCGATCACGCGTGGCCCGGCGAAGCCGATCAGGGCGTGCGGCTCGGCGATGAGCACGTCGCAGACCGAGGCGAAGCTGGCGGTCACGCCCCCCGTGGTCGGGTGGGTCATCACCGAGATCGAAACGCCGCCGGCCTCGTTCAGGCGGGCCAGGGCGCCGCAGGTCTTGGCCATCTGCATGAGGGAGATCGGCCCCTCGTGCATGCGCGCGCCGCCGGAGCAGCAGAAGAGCACCACCGGCAGCTTGCGGGCCGTGGCCAACTCGATCGCCCGCGCCACCTTCTCCCCCACCACCATGCCCATGGAGCCGCCCATGAACGAGAAGTTCATGACCCCGAGCACCACCGGGAGGCCCTTGATGGTGCAGGTGCCGACGATCATGGCATCGGACTCGCCGGTCTTCTTGCCGGTCTCCTTGAGCTTCTCGGCGTAGGGGACGCGGTCCACGAAACCCAGGCGGTCCTCGGCGACGAGGTTCTTGTACAGCTCCTCGAAGGTGCCGGGGTCGGCCGTCAGAGCGACGCGCTCGCGGCCCGGGAGGGTGAAGTGGTAGCCACAGGCGCTGCACACGCGGAACCGCTGCTCGAATTCCTTGCGGAACAGCATCTGGCCGCAGTTCTCGCACTTGATCCACAGCCCGCCGGGCATGTCCTTCTTCTTGCCGAACCGTGTCCAGGCCATCGCGAAGGGTTCCTCTCGTGGGTAGGGCGGGCTCGCACCCGCCGGAGCGGGCCCCAGGATAGCGCCGGCGGCGATGGGATCAGCATCCGGTCTCGCCCCTGCCGGGCCCGGGACGTAACCCTGGCCCCGGCGGCAACGGCCCTAGCGGGGTGGGTGCGCCGGCCCGCCGCGGCGCGCCTCGGCCGCGATGCGGCGCAACTCCGCGATGCGGGCGGGAACGTCCGGCGCCCCGAACACGGCGGTCCCGGCGACGAACACGTCGGTGCCGGCCTCGGCGCACGCGGCGACGGTCGTGAGCCCGATGCCGCCGTCCATCTCGATGTCGCCGCGGAACTCGGGACGCTGGCGCAGCCAGCGCACCTTGCCCAGAACCTCCGGCATGAACTTCTGCCCGCCGAAGCCGGCGAACACGCTCATCACCAGGACCAGGTCGAGCGCGGGCAGGTAGGGGGCGACGCGCTCGATCGCCGCGTCGGGGTTGAGGGCGAGGCCGGCGCGTGCACCGCGCGCGCGGATCTTCTGCAGCAGCCCGTGGCCGTCGCCCCGCTCAATCACCTCCAGGTGCACCGTGAGCACGTCCGCGCCCGCGTCGAGGAATGCGTCGGCGTAGCGCCACGGGTCGGAGATCATCAGGTGCACGTCGAGCGGGAGCGTCGCGACCTTGTGGATCGCGGCGACCACCGGCGGGCCGATCGTGAGGTTGGGCACGAAGTGCCCGTCCATCACATCGACGTGCAGCCAGTCGGCGCCGCCCGCCTCGACACGGGCGATCTCGTCACCGAGGCGGGCGAAGTCACAGGCCAGGAGCGATGGCGCGATACGGGGAGGTCCCATGCCGTCCTGGGGAGCGTAGCCAGCGACCCGGATCCGACCGGAGCAAGTTCTGCGGCCAGGGGCCCGGACACGTTACGCCTGCGTAGCACGACCGTCGAAGTTGCACTGAGCAAGCTTCCGGATGGTGGCGACCAGGACCTGGCGGTCGATCGGCTTGCTGGCGAACTCGTCGCAGCCGGCGGCGAGGCAACGCTCGCGGTCGCCGGCCATGGTGTTGGCGGTCAGCGCGACGATCGGCCGGCGATAGCCCTTGGCACGCAGTTCCTGCACGGCGCCGTAGCCATCGAGGATCGGCATCTGCATGTCCATCAGGACGACATCGAAGGCGTGGTTTGCCGCCTCCGCGGCCAGGACCTGCTGCACGGCCGCCGCGCCGTCGGCGACGACCTCGACCTCGGCCCCGGCCTTGCGCAGGACGTGGCTGATCAGCCGCTGGTTGTCCGGGCCGTCCTCGGCCAGCAGGACGCGCACCGACACTGGCGAGGCATCCGGCACGGGCGATTCCTTGGGTGAGTCCTGCTCGGGCACCGCGATGGTCAAGGGGTGCTGGAGCGGAACCCCCTCCAGAGATCCGGTGGCGACACGCACCGTGAACGCAGTGCCGTGTCCCACCACGCTCTGCACGGCGATGCTGCCCCCGAGCAGGTCCACGAGCCGGCGCGTGATGGCCAGACCCAGGCCGGTGCCGCCGAACCGGCGCGCGGTCGAGGCCTCGGCCTGTTCGAAGGGCCGGAACAGGCGCTCCATCTGCTCCGCGCTCATCCCGATGCCGGTATCCACGATCTCGAAGCGCAGAGCGGGCGAGGCTCCCGGCTCGAACGCGACTCGCAGCTCGATCCAGCCACGCTCGGTGAACTTGACCGCGTTGCCGAGCAGGTTGACCAACACCTGACGCAGGCGCGTCGGATCGGTCTGGACCGTGGCCGGCACGGGGGTGAGGAACGAGAGCCTGAGATCGAGTCCCTTGGGCGCGGCCTTGGCGCGGATCATCTCGACGACGTCGTGCACCAGGCCCACGGCCGAGCAGGGCAGGTTCTCGATGCTCAGCTTGCCGGCCTCGATCTTCGACAGGTCCAGGATGTCGTTGACGATCTCGAGCAGGTGGTGGCCGTTGCGCCGCACGGTCTCGAGCGCCTGTGCCCGCTCTTCCGCGGAGAGGCCGGGCTCGAGCAGCGTCTCGGTGAAGCCGAGGATGGCGGTCATGGGCGTACGGATCTCGTGGCTCATGCTGGCCAGGAACTCCGACTTGGCACGGTTCGCGGCGTCTGCGCCGGCCTTGGCCTCGCGCAGGGCGTCGTTGGCCTGCCGCGCCTCCTCGAAGAGGGCCTGGAGCTGCGCGTCCTGCTCCTTCAGCAGCGTCATGTCGCGAAAGATCCCGGTGTAGAGCAGCCGGTCCGGGAGCACGACGCGACTGGCCGCCAGCGACACCGGCACCTTCGCGCCACCGCGGCGGAGCGCCACCAACTCGACCGGCCGGATCGGTTCCTCCGGCTGCGCCTCCGCAGGACCGGCAAGGCGGGCGAGGAGTTCGTCCTGGCGGTCCGCGGGTACCAGGACGCGGACGTCGCGACCGAGCAGCTCCGAGCGCGGGTAGCCGAAGAGGCGCTCGGCCGCGGCATTGCAGCTCTCGATGACGCCATCGCCGCGCACGGTGACCACCGCGTCGGCCGCCGCCTCGAGGATGGTGCTGGTGATCGCCTCGCGCTCACGGAGGGCATCGAGCATGCCGTTCAGCGTGAGCGCCAGGAGGTCGAACTCGGCCGTGTGCTGACTGGGGGCGCGCGCCAGGGCATCGCCCTTGGCCCGCTCGATCATGACGCGGCGGAGGGCGCGGGCGGGCTGCAGCACGTGGCGTCGCATCAGCCACCAGCTCGCGATCAGCAAGAGCACCGTGCCGCCCAGGAGGCTGCCGGTCAGCAGGGCGACGTCGGGAGTCAGCCGCGCGCGTGCCACGCGGGAGTCGAGGGCCAGGTGCAGGATGGCGTCCGTCCCACGCGTCTCGCCTCCCAGGCGCCGGTTGCCGAGCCGCACGGCCACGGCGACGTCGAAGGTGTCGCCGTCGTCGCCGAACGCAGGATCCTCCCCCACGCGTTCCAGGGCTCTGCGCACGTGCCCTCCCAGGGCCGGATCCGGGATGCTGGCTGCGTCCCGCTGGTTCCATTCGGGCACGCTCGCCGCGAGCACGCGCAGCGGACGCCGCGCCAGCAGCAGCGCCAGACGCACCTCCCCGGCGCGGTTCAATGCCAGGAAGTAGCGCGTCAGTTCGGCGGGTCCGTCGGCCCGCTCCGCAAGGTCGAGCGCGGCCTCGCTCAGCAGGCGCGCACGCTGGCCCAGGTCGTCGGCCAGTCGGTGGCGCACGGTCTGCTCCACGGCGATGGCACCCGCGCTCAGGCAGAGCAATCCGATCAGGAAGAGCGGCAGGCAGAGGGTGCGTGCCAGGGGGGGCCGGACCGGCCGGGCGGCGAAGCTCCCACTCTGCAGGATCACGCTGCCTGCCCCACGTCGATGGGGACGACACCGCGCAGCCGCGCGCGGCGCCGCGCGCCGCGCCGGCACGACCTCGCCATGGCCCCAATGCCGGCAGCCGGCGCACCCTGCGGGAGCGCCACGCCGGGCGACGGGCCCCGAACTGAACGGACTTCCTCCACCTTGGCGAGCCTCTCGCCGATGGGATCGGCCCTTCGCAGCAGGCGGCTTGAGCCGCTGCGGCCCGTGGTCCCGGCATGATGCGGGCCGGCTCGCACCGTCGCGCGCGCAGCGCGCGAGGTGGACGGGACGCGGTCGCCGGCCGCACCGTTCGCACCGGCGCTACGGCGCCCCGGCGGGGATCGCCCGGCGGCCTGGCGGCTCCGCCGCCCCCGGCCCGTCAGCGCAAGGCAGAGATGCCGGGGAGGTCCTTGCCCTCGAGCAGCTCGAGGCTCGCGCCGCCGCCCGTGGAGACGTGGTCCATCTCGCCCTCGAGCCCGAGCTGCTCGACCGCGGCCACGGAGTCACCGCCACCGACCACGGTGAAGCCCTGCGCGGCGGCCATGGCGCGCGCGACGGCCTCGGTGCCCTTGGCGAAGGCAGGCCACTCGAACACCCCCATCGGGCCGTTCCACACGATGGTCTTCGCCCCGGCGATCTCCTTGGCGAAGAGCGCCTGGGTGGCCGGCCCCACGTCGAGGCCCATCTCGCCGTCCGGAATCGCGTCTCTGCGCAGAACCGGCGCAGCGTCCTGCTTGAACTCCGTCGCGCACACGTGGTCGACCGGCAGGAGCAGGCGGACCTTGCGTCGCTCGCAGGCGACGCGGATCCGTCCGGCCTCGGCGAGCAGCTCGGTCTCGACCCGCGATCTGCCCACCGCCACGCCGCGCTCCTTCAGGAACGTGTAGGCCATCGCGCCGCCGACGATCAGGGCGTCGACCTTGGTGAGCAGGTTCTCCAGCACCGGCAGCTTGTCGCTCACCTTGGCACCGCCGAGCACGGCCAGGAGCGGCCGCTGCGGTTCGTGCAGCACGCGCGCGAATGCCTGGATCTCCTTCTCCAGCAGCAGGCCCGGCGCGGCCGGCAGGAGGCGTGCCACGCCATACACGCTCGCATGCGGCCGGTGCGCGGTGCCGAACGCGTCGTCCACGTACACCTCGCCCAGGCGCGCAAGCTGCCTGGCGAAGGCTTCGTCGCCCTTCTCCTCGCCCGGATGGAAGCGCAGGTTCTCGATCAGGAGGCACTCGCCGGGCTTCAGGTCGCGCGCCGCCGCCTCGACCCCGGCACCCACCACCTCCTCGACATAGTGCACGGGGGCATGCAGCAGCTCCTGCAGGCGCACGGCCACGGGACGCATGCGGAACTGATCCTCGGGCTTGCCCTTGGGCCGCCCGAGATGCGACATCAGCACGGGGCGGCCGCCAGCCTTCAGGATCGCCTGGATGGTCGGCAACGCCGCCACGATGCGTGCGTCGCTGGTGATGCGCAGCTGTGCGTCGAGCGGGACGTTGAAGTCGACGCGGACCAGCACGCGCTTGCCCTGCAGGGGCAGGTCGGAGAGGCGGCGCATGACGGAAGACTCCGGGTTGCGGTTCTTGCCCCGCCCGGCGGCTGGGACGCGGCTGGCGCACGCCGACGACGTCGGCCGCGGGGCGGCGGCGGATCAGTAGCCCAGGGCGTGGGACTTCTCGATCAGGTCGACCACGCGGCAGGAGTAGCCCCACTCGTTGTCGTACCAGCTCAAGACCTTGACCATGTTGTTGTCCATCACCATGGTCGAATCGCCGTCCACCACCGAGCTGTGCGAGTCGCCGACCACGTCGCTGCTGACGATCGGCTCCTCGGTGTAGGCGAGGATGCCCTTCATCGGGCCCTCGGCGGCGGCGCGCAAGGCGGCGTTCACCTCCTCCCTGGTCACCGGACGCTTCAGCGTCGCCACGAGGTCGACGATCGAACCGTCCGGCACCGGCACGCGCAGCGACTTGCCGTCCAACTTGCCCTTGAGTTCGGGGAGCACCTTGCCCACGGCGCGGGCCGCGCCCGTCGTGGTGGGAATGATGTTCTGTGCGCCGGCGCGGGCCCGGCGCAGGTCCTTGTGGATGAGGTCGCTGATGCGCTGGTCGTTGGTGTAGGCGTGCACGGTGGTCATCAGACCGCGCTCGATGCCGAACGACTGGTGCAGGACCTTGGCCAGCGGAGCCAGGCAGTTGGTGGTGCAGGAGGCGTTGGAGATCACCTTGTGCTCCTTCTTGAGCATCGCGTCGTTCACCCCGAGCACGATCATCGCGTCGACCTCGTCCTTGGGGGGCACCGTGAGCAGGACCTTCCTGGCGCCGGCCTCCACGTGCTTCATGCATTCGGCCCGGCTCGTGAACACCCCCGTGGACTCGACGACGAAGTCGATGCCGAGGCTCTTCCACGGCAGCTTGGCGGGGTCCTTCTCCCGGATGCACTGGACGGTGCGCCCGTCCACCGAGATCCCGCCCTCGGCGGCGTTCACGCTGCCGCGGTAGCGGCCGTGGACGGTGTCATACTTCAGGAGGTGGGCCAGCGACTTCGCTTCGTCGAGGTCGTTGATGGCGACCACCTCGAAGTTCTTGCGCTGCATCATCACCCGGAAGACCAGGCGGCCGATGCGACCGAAACCATTGATGGCGACCTTGATGGCCATGGCGTGTGCGCTCTTGAGCGGGGCTGGGGATGGGATCGTGGGCCGGCGGCCGTGCCGCCGGGAAGGGGGCGAAGTATAGCCAGCGCGTCGCGCGACCCAACGCCTCAGTGCATCGTGGAACCAGTGCACGAACTCGCCGATCGCGTAGCGCGTTGCCTCGCGCGCCATGCCGACCAGGCCATCCAGCCTGCGGTGCTGGTGGCGTGCTCGGGTGGCGTGGACTCCACCGCGCTGGCACTCGCCGTGGCGGAGCTGCAGCGCGCCGGCCGGCTGCGCGGCTCCGCCGTCCTCGCCCACATCGACCACGGCATCCACGAGCGCGCGGCGAGCGCCGCGGCGGCGGTCGAGGCGCTCGCGCGCCGGCTGGGGTTCGGCTTTGGCCTGCGCCGCCTCTCGCTCCCGCCCGACGAGCGCGGCGAGGCGCAGCTGCGTCACGCCCGGTACGCGGCGCTCGTCGCCCTGGCACGCGAGCACGTGGCGGGCTGCGTGCTGACCGCGCACCATGCCGACGACAACCTGGAGACCCTGCTGTTCCGGATCGCGCGCGGCACGGGGCCCCGTGGGCTCGCCGGCATCCCGGAGTACCGGTCGCTGGCACCGGGCCTCGCGCTGCTGCGGCCCTTCCTGCAGGTCCGCCGCGCCACGCTCGAGCAGGTGGTTGCAGCCGCGGGCGTGAGCGTGGTCGAGGATCCGACCAACGCGGAGCTGCGCATCGCCCGCAACGCGATCCGTGCCAGGACGCTGCCGGCGCTGCGCGACGAACTGGGACCCGGCCTCGAGGTCACGCTCTTCGCGCTGTTGCGTGCCGCGCGCGCCACCACCGAGGCCCTGGAGACGCAGGCCCGTGCCGAACTGACGGCGTGCGGCAGGCTGGTGACGCCGTGGCGCCTGGAGGTGGACCTGCCCCGTGGCGCGCTGCCGCCGGCGCCGGTGCGCGAGGAGATGGTGCGCCAGCTGCCGGCGCTGCTCGGGCTCCCGGCGCCGTCCTGGCGATGGGTCGAACGGGTCCACGCGCTGCTCGGTGCCGCGCACGGCAGCAGGGTGCTGGGCCGCCAACCCCGGAGCGGTGCCCACCTGCTGGTGGAGCGCACGCGCCGCGGGCTCCTGGCCGTCGACCTCGCGCGCTGCGGCGCCGCGCCGGCGGGCCGCCAGGACCTGGAGCTGGACCGGGCGCCGCTGCCCTTCGGCACCACGGAGTGGTCGCTGCAGGCCCGGACCCTCGCCGAGGCGCCCCTCGAGCCGCGCCCGGATGAGGCCGGCCCCCTGCGGGCGCTGCTGGACGCCGGCACGCTGGCGTTCCCGCTGGGGCTCCGGACGCGCGCGGCCGAGGACCTGTTCTGGCCCCTGGGCATGGCCGGGCCGGTGCACCTGCGGCGCTTCCTGCAGTCCCGACCCGTGCCGCGCTTCGACCGGGACCGCATGCCCCTGGTCGTCGACGCCACGGACCGCGTCGTGTGGGTGCCAGGCGTGGCGCTGGGGCACACGGCCCGCGTGCGGCCGGGAACCGCCCGCTGCGTCGAACTCCGCGCCGACCTGGGCGCTGCAACCTGATCGGGGCGCTGGCATACTTCGCCGTCCCCCCAGGCAAGCCTGCACCACCAGAGCCCAGCGTGAAGGTCGAGCTGATCGTCGAGTCCGGTCCGGATGCCGGCCGGCGCACCACCCTGGTCCGCGAGACCCCGTGCACGGTCGGCACGGCCGAGTCCTGCGGCCTGCGCCTGCGCGATCCGGCGGTGCAGCCCGAGCACTTCGTGGTCAAGGCGATGAAGGACGAGGGCTTCGGCGCCAAGGCACTCGCGGGCGCGACGCGGGTGAACGGCGCAGAGATCCAGGCGACCCGGCTGCGCGACGGCGACGTCCTGGAGGCGGGGCGCACCCGGCTGCGCTTCCAGGTCGCCGCGCCCGCAGGCGCGACGGCGGCCGGGGATGCGCCCAAGACCCTGGGCGAGTTCCGGCTGCTGGACGTCCTCGGCAGGGGTGGCATGGGCATCGTGTATCGCGCCGAGCAGACCCGCCTGCACCGCGAGGTGGCCCTCAAGGTGCTGTCCAAGGAGCTCACCAAGGATCCGGTGTTCGTGGCCCGCTTCATGGCCGAGGCCCGCGCCGCCGCACGACTCTCGCACCCCAACGTCGTGCAGATCTTCGACGCCAACCACGACGGCGACACCTACTTCTACTCCATGGAGGTGATGCACAACGGCAGCCTGGAGCAGCGCCTCAAGAAGGAGGGCAAGCTCCCGCCGGCCGACGCCGTGAAGGCGATCCTGGATGCCGCCAAGGGCCTCGCCTACGCCGAATCGATGCGGATGGTGCACCGCGACATCAAGCCCGACAACCTGATGATCGACCGGCACGGCACCGTGAAGATCGTCGACCTCGGGCTCGCGGGCGGCGACGACGACGAGCACGGCAAGGTGCTCGGAACGCCGCACTTCATGTCGCCGGAGCAGATCCAGGGCAAGCCGCTGGACCACCGCAGCGACCTCTACTCGCTGGGTTGCACCTTCTTCCGCCTCGTGACCGGTCGGACTCCGTTCCAGGGCGCGACCAGCAAGGACATCGTGCGCGCGCAGCTGACCGAGGAGGCGCCGCTGGCGCACAAGATCGAGCCGTCGGTGCCGACGGAGGTCTCCGCCGTGATCACCCGGCTCCTCGCCAAGGATCCCGCGCAGCGCTACGGCACCGCCGGCGAAGTGATCGCCGAGCTGCAGCACATCCTGCACCCGCCGGTGCGGCGCGGCATCTGGATCGCCGCGGCCGGCCTCGCGGTGGTGGTCGCCGGCGGCGCCTTGTGGTGGGCGCTGACCCGCACGCCGGAGACCCACGTGATCGTCCGGGAGAAGGACAATCCCGAGGCGGCGCGCATCGCCGAGGAGAAGCGCCAGCTCGAGGCCGACAACGCGCGGCTCAAGGTCGAGGCGCAGGGTCTGGAGGGCATCCCCAAGGCCGAGGCGCTCGAGGCCATGGCCAGGGCGCACCCCGAGACCAAGGCGGCGGCGCGTGCGCTGGCGGACGCGAAGGCGCTGCGCGAGCAGGTCGCCGCGGCGGAGCGCGCACGGCAGGCGCGTGCCCTCGCCGTGCAGGCCGCAGTGGCGAAGATCGAACAGGCCGCCGGCAGCGCGCGGGAGGCCGGTGACTGGCGGGCGGCGCTCGCGGCGCTCGATCCGCTCGCCGTGGACGCGGCCGTGCGCGACGACGCGGCCGTGCAGGCCGCGATCGCGACGCAGAAGGAAGCCCTGCGTGCGGCGGCGGCGAGCCGGCTGGCGGCGGGACGCGGCGCGGTGGAACAGGCCTTCGCGCAGCGCGACCCGGCCGCCGTCCGCGCGGCGCTCGCGACGCTGCAGAACGCGCTCGACCCCGCCACGGGCATCCCGACGGTGCTGCGCGCCGAGAACGAGCCCACCGCGCCGTTCGTCAAGGAGGTGCCACGCCGCCTGGACCAGTTGGAGAAGGCGCTGGCCAGCGAGGGCGAGACCCGTGCCTGGCTCGAGTACGAGGCCGGTGCGACCGGCGCAAGGGGCGTCCTGGCGCTCGTGACCGAAGGCGACCTCGCCGGCGCCGCGGCCAGGGCCGAGGCATTGGCCCAGTCTGTACAGGGCAAGGGCCCGGCCCAGAAGGCCGCGGCGCTGGCCGGATCCACCGCCGCAGCGGCGCGCGCCTGGCAGCGGTACCAGGCGGCGATCGGCAAGGGCGAGGTGGTGGCACCCACCGGCGAGGGCGATGCGACCGGCACGGTCACCGCGTTCGTCCTGGCCGGCCCGCAGGCCGGGGTGACACTGCAGACCGGCCCGAAGAACCGGCCCAAGACGATCACGCTGCCGCTGACCCAGGTCACCGACCTGCGCCTGGCTGCGCTGTTGCCGCCGCTGCAAGCCGATCCGGCACCCAACGAGCGCGCGGCGCTGCTGGGTCTTCTGAGTCTGGCGGCGCACCTGCGCGGCGCGCACGAGTGGCTGGCGGCGGTACGCGGCGACGACGAGGTGTCGGGCACCGGCGCCCAGGCCTATCCGCTGCCCGGACTCCTGCTGGGCGAACTCGAACGCTCGCTGCGCGATGCGACCGAGCCGTGGGCCGAGGGGCTGCGCGCCGAGCTGGCCGCGTGCGAACGCCTGGTCACGGCCCTGCGCGCATTCTCGGACCGGCGCAACGTGAGCGCCGCCGCCCATCTCGACCGCCTCCTGAAGGACCACGCACGCGCCCTGGTGGTCCTGGGCCTGTGAGGCGCCCGGTGGGAGACCTCGCGTCCCTGCCCGTGGTGGAGGGAGCCGGGGGCGTCGCGTTCGCGGTGCGCGCGGTCCCGGGTGCCAGCCGCGAGCGCGTGGTCGGCCGCCACGGCGACGCGGTGAAGGTCGCAGTCCAGGCTCCGCCCGAGGACGGCAGGGCCAACCAGCGCCTGCTCGAGGTCCTCGCCGCGGCACTGGGAGTGCCGGCGCGCTGCCTTATGCTGGTGTCCGGTGCGCGTGGGCGCGACAAGCGCGTGCGCGTGCTCGGCCTCGCGGCGGACGAAGTGCTCCGCCGGCTCGCCGCCCTGCAGGACACCTGAAATGGTCAGCACGCCTCCTCCCTCGCTCCGCCAGCGTGTCGCGTCCGCCGCCTCGCAACTGCGCGAGCGCCTCGGCGGGCGGCGCCCGCGCGCCGCCATGCTGCTGGGCACCGGGCACAGCTCGATCGCCGCGCAGCTCCAGGACCGTGTCACCCTGCACGCGGACGATCTGCCCTCCGGACTGCTCTTCGCCCAGGGCACGCCCCTGGTGTTCGGACTCCTGGAGAACGTGCCCGTCGTGGTCTCGGACGCCCCCCTGGCCAGCTACGAAGGGCACAACGCGGAGGAGGTCACCTTCCCGGTCCGCGTGCTGCGCGAACTCGGCGCCGAGTTCCTGGTGCTCACGGCTGGTGCCGCGAGCCTGCGCCAGCAGATCGAGCCGGGGATGCTGGCGATCGTCGAGGACCACCTGAACTTCTCGTCGATCCACCCATTGCAGGGGCCGCCCGACGAGGCGCTCGGGCCACGCTTCCCCGACATGTCGGATCCCTACACCGCCCGCTGGCGCCGCGTCGCCGCGGAGGTCGCTCGGGAGGGAGGGCTGCCCGCCACGCAGGGAGTGTTTGCGGCGGTACCAGGCCCCAGCCTGCCGACCCGCGCGGAGTATCGCTTCCTGCGCACGGCTGGCGCCGACCTGGTCGGCATGTCCCTGGTACCCGAGGTGCTGGCCGCCGTGCACTCGGGAATGGAAGTTCTCGCCGTGGTCGGCGTGACCCAGCTGGTGTCGATCGAGACCCCGGAGCCCGCGAGCATCGAGGCCATGCTGGACGCGGCGGATCTGGCAGCACCGCGCATGGCCGCACTGCTCTGCGGCGTGCTGCGCAGGCTGGCATGAGTCCGGCGGTCCACGGCCGCGTGCGGGTGGGCGTGCTGCTGTCCGGTGGCGGCCGTACGTTGCAGAATCTGCTCGACCAACGCGCGACCGGCCGCCTGCCCATCGACGTCGTGGTCGTGATCGCGGATCGCGCGGACGCCTTCGGCCTGGAGCGCGCCCGCCGGGCCGGGATCCCGGCGGTGTTCGAGCGGGATCCCGCCCGGATCCAGCAGATCCTGCGCGAGCATCGCGTCGAGCTGGTGTGCCTCGCCGGCTACCTGCGGCTCTTCCCGGTGGGCGAGGCATGGGCCGGGCGCGTGCTCAACATCCACCCCGCGCTCCTGCCACGGCACGGGGGCAAGGGCTGCTACGGCGAGCGGGTGCACGCCGCGGTGCTGGCCGCCGGTGAGGCCGAAACCGGGTGCACGGTGCACCTGTGCGACGATCACTATGACCGCGGCGAGATCCTCGTGCAGAAGCGCGTGCCGGTGCTGCCCGGCGACGACGTGCACACCCTGGCCGAGAGGGTGTTCGCCGCCGAGTGCGAGGCGTACCCGGAGGCGATCCTGCTGTGGCTGGAGCGGCGCCATGGCCAGCGGTCCGGCGGCGGAACCGCCGCGACCCGCTGAGGGTGGGCGGCGTCAGTCGAAGAGCGCGTTGAGTCGCTCCGCCGCCGCGACGGCCACGAAGGCGGCGGCCAGACCGGCTGCGGCGCAGACCGCGCGCAGCCGCTCCCTCGGCACGAGGAGGCCGAAGGCGCCGCAGGCCGCCACGCAGATCCCGAGATTGGCGAAGTTCGCGTAGAAGCCGTGGCCGGGCACCAGGGCGCCCGGAGCGTCGGGCCCCGATCGCAGCCATTGCAGCGGGAAGCCGACCACCTTCACGACGTGGTGGCGATCCGTGGGCAGGCGCTGCTCGGTGTGCGACCACCACGACGCCGCGTCGATGCCCGCGGTCGCCACGCAAACCAGGATCCCGGCCGCCCAGATGGTGATCCCCCCCGCGACGGCAAGGATCGCGCGCGCAGCCGCGGGCCGGTCACGGACAGCGGGGGCCAGGGCGGCACTCAGGACCAGCGCCGCGCCCACGGCGCAAGGAGTGATGAGCCACGGCAGGGCCCAGCGGCCCAGCACGAGGCCGGCCAGGAGGCAGGCGACGCCCGCGCCCAGGGTCGCAGCGATCGCTCCGGGCGCGCGCCCGGCGAGGGCCCCCATGCAAAGGCCGAGCCCGGCGGCACCCAGCCATGCCGGAACGAGCGTGAGCGTGAAGTCCCAGTGCGGCCAGGAGATCGCTCCGCTCGACACCATGAGCACCACTCCGCACCACAGCGCGAAGAAGCGGGGCACGGCAAGCCGCCGCGCGGCCACGAAGAAGCACGCAGCGGCGCACACGGCTGCAAACCACCCGGCGAGGAAGCACCCCTGCGCGAAGTCGTGTGGGAACGACGCGGGGCGCAGCAGCTCCAAGTAGCTCCGCAGGAGCACCCAGACCGGCAGGCAGACGCCGGCGGCGAGACAGATGCCGGCGAGCAGCGGTCCGCGCGCCGGCGGCGCGTCCAGGGCTGCGCGTCCGATCTCCGTGACGGCCATGATGGCTGTCTACCGGTTCCGGGCCTGGGCGGCAATCGCCCCCGCTGGCGGCCAGATCACCCGCCGGGTTGGTACGGGCGCCTGCATCCCAGCCACTCGCCGGTGGCGAGGAGGATGCAGCAGCCCCACTCCACCCACCAGCCGCGCGGCGGCGCGAGGAAACCGCGCAGCCCGGGCACGAGGCGCAGGCCGACGTAGGCCACGACCCCGGCCAGCGCCGCCAGGGCCAGCGCCTTCGCCCGATCCAGGTGCTGGTCGCGCCGCACCAACCACCACGCGAGCATGAGCGAGGCCAGCGTGAGGAGGGGCAGCAGTACGAGCCGCAGACGGACACGGTGCGCCTCGTCCGCGTAGGCGGGATCGAGCAGGCGGAGCGCGGCCTTGCCCGCCGAGTAGGCCACGGTCTGCAGGTCGAAGAGCTTGTCTGCGAGCACCAGCGCGCAGCACACCGCAACCAGGGTCCACGCGCCGCGCGCATCGCGGGGCTGCCGACGCCGGGCCGCGAGCGCGCCGACCGTGAGGGCCGTCCACAGCACACCATTGAGAGTCAGCTTCCAGCGCGGGTCGTCGGCGGAGGCGGGGAGCACGTCCGGTCCTTTCGGCCGAGGGCCGCACGCAGGGCAAGCACGGCCAGAGCGGCCTCGATCAGGTAGCGCCAGGGCTGGGTGAAGAGCCAGCGCGGGAGTGGGTCGTCCAGGGAGAGCGTCTCCACGGCGAGGAGCGCACCCTGGGCCGCGAGCGCGCAGCCCAGCCAGGTGAGGGAATGCGCGCGCGCGCTCCACAGTCGCCTGAGCACGACGACCAGCGCCGCCGCCAGCGCCAGGGCCAGGACCGCCTTCACCCAGAACCGCTGGTGATACACCGCGAGCGTGCGCAGCAGCGCCTGGCCTCGCTCCAGGAAGAGGTAGTTCCACAGGAGCAGCCGCACGGAGGCGAACCCCAGGGCGAGCAGCGCGCAGGCGCGCCAGATCGGGCCCCGCCCGGCATCGCGCCGCCAGCAGGCGAAGGCCACGCCGAGCCAGGCTCCGACCAGGGCGAGCCGCGCAGTCCAGTAGAGGACGTCCAGCACCGCCCTCCTACCCCGGCCCGGCGTCGCTCAACGGAAGAGCCAGCACAAGTGCAGCAGTGCCGGCAGGACCAGCGCGAAGGCCGCGAGCGTCGCGGCCAAGGCCAGCAGGCGCAGCAGCGTCCCGCGGGCGGCCAGGAGGCAACCCCACGCGCCGAGCGAGAGCAGCAGCAGGTTCAAGGAGAGGAAGTAGTAGCCGTCCGCGGGGAGCACGCGATCGGGGCCGCGGGTCGGGGCGCGCGGTCCGATCTCCTGCAGGGGGAAGCCCGTGATGGAACGACGTTCCTGTGCCCAGGCCGAGTGATTCGCCGCGGCGGACGCCTCGGGAGGCGCGATCGCCCCCGGCGCCTCCACCTGATTCCAGAGCAGGCCGGCGGCCCACAGCGCCAATCCCGCGGCGAGCGCCGTGCAGGCTCTCAGCGTCGCGGGACCCGGGCGATGCCACGCGTGCGCCGTCGCGACGCCCAGGAGCCCGAGCCCGAGGATGCACGGAAGCAGCAACGCCGCGACCGTGATCCGGGTGAGGCCGAGGCCGAGCAGGATGGCGACGGCTGCGGAGAGCAAGGCGACGTGCGCCAGTTGCACCCGTTCCACCGCCAAGGGACGAACCAGGAGCCCCAGGCCGAACACGAACGCGTGCGTGCCCAGGGTGACCACGACCCAGACCGAGGACCTGGGCAGTTCCGGCACATACCAACCCGAGAGACAGAGCAGGATGCCCGCGGTCAGGAACGCCGCGGCACGGAGGTACTCCGCGACGAGGCCGGGTTCGCGGCGCCAGGGTCCGGAGATCGCGGCCTGGAAGAGCATCACCCAGGCGATCGGGACCAGGCAGGCACCGAGGATCCCGAACGGGACCACCAGCACCCCGAAGGTGCGCGCACCGGCGCCGATCGTGGTGGTCGCGAGGAGCAGCAGCGACGCCATCGCCACCCTGCGCCCGAGCACCAGGGATCGGGAGCGCGCCGGTTGCATCACCGACATGACGCCCATGCTGGTCACCACGGAGCGACAGGCTACCACTCGCGGAGCCATGGGGGTGAGTATCGACGCCCCGCGCCCCGCCCTGGACATGGCCGGGGCGGGCGGGACTAGCGCAGGCGGACGCTCACCACGTTGGTGGTCGGCGCCGGCAGGGTGAGCCCTCCGCCCACGAACCGGCCCACGATGGTCTGGAAGTGCAGCGTGCTGTCGCCGAGCCCCGGGTTCTGGACGCTCGCGAAGGCCTTCCCGCCGGCGTCTGCGTTGACCGCCGGCAGGGCGAAGATCTGCCCGCCGGGTCCGCCGATGTCGAGTTCGAGGAGCCCGGGAGCGAACCGGAACGGAGCCAGGATCGGCGAGACGAAGAGGGCGAGAAGGTCCCCCGGCTGCGCGGCCTGCTCGATCGTGAGCACCTGGGAAGGCAGGGCGTCCGTCGTGGAGAACCAGAGCCTCGGACGCGACGGAACCGTGATGGTGACGTTCGCCGCCGCGGACAGGCCGTGCGCGGTACGCACGCGGACCGGCACGGTTCCGAGGGCGTCGATCCGCGGCACCTCCACCTCCACCGCATCGGCGCCGAGCGCCCGCAGGCCGTGGAACCACTGCGTGCCGACCTGCACCGCGATCGCCGCGCCGAGTTCGGGACCGTCCAGGCGCAGGACCTGTCCGTCCTGCAGGCTGGCAAGGGCCGGCGGCTGGACGCCCGTGATCTGCGGTTGGGGCGCACCGGCCGCCGCGCCGGGGAAGAGCCGGGCGGTGGCGATGCCCCGCGGCCGCAGCGCGAGTCCGGCGCGCGCCCCCACCACGCTCAGATCGTTGGCCGCGCCGCTGCGGTCTCGCTGCATCGGGTCGGTGCGGTTGCCGCTCGCGACGCCGCCCCATCCCTCCAGTCCAAGCCGCAGGGGGATCGGCTGCGCGGCGCCGCTGCCCATGTCCCAGACCTGCGCGACCAGCCCGCGCTGCGGTCCGTCCTCGGCAAAGCCGAGCGTGGTCACGGCCACCCCCGGGTTCGGGACCCAGGCGAAGGAGCGGGTCTCCTGGCCGCTGCCGCCGTTCTGGTTGGCCGGCACCAGGTGCACGAGCGGCGCGTGCCGGCCCACGGCCGAGGCGAAGCGATACGCCTGGGCGGGGCGATGCACGCCGTCGTGAGGCAGGAGCGCGAAGCGGAAGCGCACCTCGGTCTCGCCGTTCTGGTCGAAGGGCTTCTCGTTGACCAGTGTGGTCCACTGGTAGCCGAAGAGCGGGAACGCCACCTGATCCGCGCCGAGGGACTGGATCGACGAGAGTCCCTGCACGAAGGCCGTCATCGAGTCCGAGGCCACGACCGTCATGCCGGCATCGGCGCCCGCGATGTCCAGATAGCGATCCTGCGCGTGATGCACGAGGCTGGAGCGCGGCAGCTGGTCGCCCTGCGGTGCGTAGCCGGCACGGAACACCGCGAGCGGATTCTGCACGTACACCGTCGGGGCGGCGGTCCGCGCCCCCGCGAGGAAGAGCGGTCCCTTGGCGATCCCGAGCCCGCCCGAGCACGCGGTCTCCCATTCGATACCAGGCCGGCCCGCGTGGACCCGCACCGTGGTCGTGTACTGGATCCCGTTGGCGGAGCCGGCCAGGACGGCCTCGGCGCAGACCGCGCCGGACCGCGTCGTCACGAGCGTGCCCTGCGTGATCGCCGCCGTGCCGGCCGCAGCGTCCCCATAGAGGCCGAGCGGCCTCGTGCTCGGCACGAGCTCCCTGCCACGCGCGAGGTCGAGGAGGCTGACGATCCGGTGCGTGACCGGATCCAGCACCACACGGTGGTGCTCGTTGGCCAGCGCAACCTGCCCGCCGCCAGCGCTGCCCGCGAAGAGCGGAGCGCGCGGAGCCCCCGAGGTGCCCGGCACGAGTTCGTAGCTGCGCCAGCCGAACGGCGGCAGCACACCGCACTCGACCAGGAGCCGGTCGGAACCGGCGATCCGATCGACCTGCGTCGGCCGCAGCTGTCCCGTCGCGCGATCGCGCGCCACCCAGGGTCCTGCGCCCAATCCGGCCGCCGTGAGGTCGAACTCGGCCACGGCCGTGTTCGGGAACGACTCCTTGTGGAACACCACGAGCACCGGCGCGGCCCCGGTCTGCATGCCCAGGTTGAGCACCTGCAGAGCCTGCCGGCTCACGTCACGTGCGTCGCGCGTGGCGTTGCGCCCCCAGTCGCGGCGCAGGTTGGCGGTCATGGTCTTGTTGGTCTGGTCCGACCCGCACCAGCCGTGGTCGTGCATCCGCGTGGTCTCGCGGTGGGCGAAGTCGAGCTTGGGACCCAGCACCGCATGCGTGCCCGGCTGGGCCAGCTCCGCGGCGGCCAGCAGGACGTCGGCCCCCGGCAGGAGCGCCATGGCCTCGCGCCACTGGCTCGCGTACCTGGCCAGGGACACCGTCCAGCCTTCCCACTCGCTGCCATAGTCGCCGCGGAGCACCGGAAGGCCCGCGTCGATTCCGGGATGCGCCGTGCGCTCGGCCGCGATCGCGCCGAAGAACCGGGAGTGCGTGGAACTGTCCACGCGCGGGAACTCCGCGCCGGGGTGTGCCTGCTGCAGCGCGGCCCATGCTGCGTAGGCGATCTGGCCCGAGACTCCCGCGCGGGTCCAGGTGGTGCTGAACAGGTCGCTGTAGGTCCCGAAGATGCAGTAGTGCGACCAGGGGTAGGCCTGCGGGCCGAAGTTGTCGAACACGTTGCGCGCGAAGAGCAGCAGGTCCTGCCAGGTCCGGCCCTGGGCGACGTAGTACGTGTCCGTCACGTGCAGCAGCACGCGCTGCCCGTCCGGGCCTTCCCAGTACGAGAGCGGCCCGACCTCGCCGGTGGGGATCGCGGAGTAGAGCGGGCTGAACGCGAGTCCCACCACGCCGCTCTCGGCGAGCACCGTGGGCAGGCCGAACGGCATCCCCGCGGTCTCCTGGTAGTTGAACCCGAGCAGCGGCGGTGGCTGCCAGGCCCGCTCCACCCGGCGGTACGGGATCAGGTGCTGCACGAACTCCGCCCCCGACAACGCCGCGGTCAACGGCGTCGTGGGCATGGGATTGACCTCGAGGCGCCCCTGGGCGATCCGCTGCGCCATCCGGGCAACGTGCACCGGCGCTCCGGCGACGAAGTCCTCGATCGCGCGGGCATGGATGCTGTGGAAGCGGTTGCGCGCGTGATCGGGCCGGCCCGCGGCATCGTCGCGGTCCATCGCGTCCAGTTCGGCGCGCGTGAGGTTCACGGACGCGGTCAGCTCCTCGGCCTTGGTGTTGAACCCCCACACGTCGTCGTCGCAGGTGTCGCTCACGAGGTGGCAGGTCCAGGGCCGGTGCGAGCCGAGCGTGACGTTGTTGAGCGTGCTCACGACGTTCCCGCCGATGCGCAGGCGCACGACGCCCGCATTCGTCCGTCCGGCGGGGAATCGTGTGCGCCCGTACGCGACGACGGTCTGGTTGCCGGCGGCCAGTGTCACCGGCGTGCTCACGTTCTCGACGCCGTCGTCGACTTCGAGCGTGGCGGCACTCGCGCTGGCGGCGCTGACGTCGACGAACACCCATTGGCGCAGGGGAGGTTGGCCGGCCGGCCGGCCGTAGATGCCGAAGCCGGAGAACGGCGACGGCGAGCTGGCCACGTCCCTGGCGGCGACCAGGGTGGCTTGGGCCGCGACGCCGGAAGCGAGGAGGAGGAGGGTCAGGACGCGGAGCATGGCGGTGAGTGTCGGCGCGGAACTGGTGCAGGCGCGGCGTGCCGGGGACAGGCAGTGTGCCGGATGCCTGCGTGCCTGGGCAGTCCCGGTCAGACCTGTTCTTCCGGGGCTGTCCTGGAACGAGACCTGCCGATTCGCGCGGGGCGCTGCACGCACGTCGTCCGCGGTGGCGGCGGCTCCACGGCGCCGAGCCTGGCCATCAGGGACACCAGGGTGAGGACGTCGAGGCGGTTGTGCTCGAACACACGGTCCACCGCTCCGCTGCCGTCCCGCACCCAGTCCAGGAACGCGGCAGGGGCTTCGGCGCCAGGGAGATCGTCGCAGCGCACGACGCCGAGGACCTGCGCCTCGAGAGTGCGCAGGCGGCAGTCCGGGAGCTGCGTCCCGAACGCGCGCCGCGCCGCGTAGTAGAGATCGAAGTGCCGCTCCCCCAGGATCGGGGCGGTCACGCGGTGCACCGTCATGCGCGCGTGGAGGCGGTGCCGGTCGAAGGTCTTGCCGACGAAGCTGACCAGCCAGGGGCTCTCCTGCACGCGCTGCGCCACGTGGGCCAGCGCCGCGGCCTCCTCGGCGAACGAACGCAGGAACACCTGCTCCAGCTCGAACGCTCCGGCGTCGAAGCGCCCGATCCCGCAGAGGAACACCAGCGTGCCAGAGCCGCCACCGAGCCCCGTGGTTTCGGTGTCCAGGAAGAGGCATTCCTGGGGCAGTACCGCGGGGCAGCGCGGCTCGCGGGCATGCCGGGCCAGGCGGGCATGGTCCACGCCGAGCACGTCGCCCAGGGCGTGGTGGCCGTGGCGCGTCGCGAGCGGATAGCGCAGGGTACGCAGGAAGAACGCGCCACGCGCGTTGCGCGCCTCCCGGCCCTCGGGCAGTGCCACCGGTTCGTGGCGCGTCACCTCGCGCTGCGCGTGCCGCTGCAGCATGGCCCGCAGCGCGGCGTCGGGAGCCGGCGCCGCGGCCGGCGCCGGCGCCACGCCGAACCCGCGCTGCAGCTTCGCCCTCAGGTCCACGCCGTCACCCCGCGCCGGTGCGCCTGGTCGGGTCGCGGCCCGGCGCCTCCTGCAACATCCCCTGCAGCACCGCGCGCGCCAACGCCTTGCCGCGCAGGCCCTGGTCGGGGCTGGGACCGATACACGCGGGGCAGCCCATCCGGCACGGGCAGCGCTCGACGAGGCCCAGCGCGGCGCGCAGCACGTCGCGGTGCACGAGGAAGATCCGCTCCGAGAGACCCACGCCGTCGGGGATGCGATCGAAGATGGTGAGCGTCGGCCGCTCGAAGTGCGGATGGCGCAGTTCCGCCAGCACCCCGACGTCGCCCGGATCGACGCGCACGAAGAGGGGCACCAGGCCCTGGATCAGCTCTGCCACGCCACGCAGCCCGCCGGCGTCGCTGCCCTTGTCGAGGCCGACCTGCTGGGCCAGGGCGGGATCCAGCGCCAGCGTGGCCGCCTCGGTCAGGTAGGTCTCGGGCGGCAGATGGATCTCGTCGGCGCCGACGTTCTCGCGCGTGTAGAAGCGGATCTTCTTGAACGCCTTGGCCAGGGTCGTGACCTCCACCTCGCCGCGGTGCGCCACGTACGCCGGGTAGGGCACGCTCTCGTCGACGTGCAGCACGCGGACCTCGGTCTCGGTGTCCGCCTCGGTGTAGTAGTCCACGTCGACCCGCTTCACGAAGGCGCGGCGGTCGGCGTAGTCGAACCGTTCGACCAGGTACTGATCGCCCTGGTGGCCGTAGATCGCGCCCTCGTAGACCTCGACGATCGCGGACGGCCGATCGATCTCGGCCAGCACCTTGCGGCTGTCGAGGTCCTGGATCACCACGTTGTCCATGTCGGCGGCGGTGAGGCTCACGCCGTCGGCCGGGAAGGTGGGTGCGCCGTAGTGGTAGCGCCCGCCCTCGCGCACCAGGAGCTTCAGATCGTCGGTGAGGAAGTCCAGCACCTCGCGGATCCACTTGGCCTGGCCGAAGCCGGCGTTCTCGCCGGGAGCCTGCTCGAACGGCAGCTCGAACGCGGCGCACTTGACGTGGTTGGCCAGGATGATCGGGTTGTCCGGGTCGATCGCCACCGCCTCCCGCGGCTGGTCGAAGAGGTACCCGGGGTTGCGGATCAGGTACTGGTCCATCGCGAACCCCCGCGCCACGAACAGCACCGCGCTCTCGCGCTGGCGGCGTCCCACGCGGCCGGCGCGCTGGAACGTGCTCGACACCGTGCCCGGGTAGCCCACCAGCACGCAGACGTCGAGGCTGCCGATGTCGATGCCCAGCTCCAGGGCACTGGTCGACACGACGCTGGTGACGCGGCCGGAGGCGAGGTCGCGCTCGACCCGGCGGCGCAGTTCCGGCAGGTAGCCGCCGCGGTAGCCCATCACGCGTTCCTGGTCGACGTTGCGCCTGCGCGCCTCGTCGCGCAGGTACTTCAGCAACACCTCCATCGTGACCCGCGATCGCGTGAAGAAGATGGTCTGCAGGTCGCTCGCCACCAGCCGGGCGCCGATCTGCCTCGCCACGTCCACCGCCGGCACGCGCAGTCCCTGTGCCTCCGACAGGACCTTGGGATTCAGGAACAGGTAGTGCTTGGCGCCGCGCGCGCTGCCGTCCTCGTCCACGACCTCGACCGGCAGCTCGACCAGACGCCGCGCGTGCTCGCCGGGATTCGAGATCGTGGCACTGCACAGGCAGAACGACGGCCGCGCGCCGTAGTGCGCGGCGATGCGCCGCAGGCGGCGCAGCACGTTCGCCGTGTGCGAGCCGTACACACCGCTCAAGGTGTGCACCTCGTCGACGACCACGTAGTGCAGCCCGGTGAACAGGCCCTGCCACTTGGTGTGGTTGGGCAGGATCCCGGTGTGCAGCATGTGCGGGTTGGTGATCACCACCTGCCCGGCCTCGCGCAGGGCCCGGCGCGTGGCGGGCGGCGTGTCCCCGTCGTAGACCGCGACCACCAGGTCGCTCCGCCCGCAGGCCTTCAGGATCTCCTCCACCTCGTCCATCTGGTCGCGGGACAGCGCCTTGGTGGGGAAGAGGAAGAGGGCGCGAGCGTCCGCGCCGAGGCGGAAGAGCCGGTCCAGCACCGGGATCAGATAGCAGAGCGACTTGCCCGACGCGGTGGGCGTGGCGACCACCACGCTGCGTCCCTCGGCCAGCAGGTCCGCGGCGCGGCGCTGATGGCTGTAGAGCGAGAGGATGCCCCTGGCCTCCAACGCCTGGCGCAACCCCGGGTGCAGCCACTCGGGGAACGGCGCGAACGCCGCCGGCCGAGCCGGCACGGTGTGCCGGGCCTCGATGGTCGCCGGACCCTCGCCATCGGCGGCCAGGGCGCGCACCAGCTCAGCGACGTCCACGCCGCCTCCCCGCCTGCGCCCGGGCGACCCGGCCGCGGGCAGCGGCGACACGGGACGTGCCTGCGGCCCGCGCCATCTCAGTCCTGCTTCCGCGTCGCGGCGGGCGCAGGCGCGGACGAGCGCGCCACGTTGGACTGGTCGAGGGCGAGCAGCGCCTTCTGCACGACGCTGCGCATGGTCATGCCCTGCAGCACCATGGCGTTCGTGGGCCGCATGCCCACTTCCGAGTCGGCCTTCTCGCCGAAGGTGCGGTCCAGAAGCGTCGCGCGCTCGCCCTTGGCGTCCGCCGGACCCAGCACCACGCAGCGGATGCCGCTCTCGGCGAACGTGCTCCGGCCGTGCGGGTGCTCGCTCGCCCCCGCGTGGAAGGCGACCAGCGTGACCTGCAGGACCAGATCCGCCGGCGACGCGGCGTCGCGCAGCCCGGTGAAGAGCTGCGCGCGACGCAGCTCCTCGCGCAGGACGCCGTCGACCATCTCCGCCGCCGGACGCTCCCAGCGGTTCTCCGGCATGTACACCGTCGGGACCGCACCGGCCGAGGCGGGCATCGCGTTCCGGCCGTCGGCCACCGGCGGCACGAACACGGCGCGGTCCGGAGGCACCTTGGTGCGATACGTCGTGAACCGGTAGAGCTGCTCGTTGTGCTCGAGGTCCGGACGCTGCGGCGACTCGCAGGCCGTGAGCAGGACGATGCCGACACACCCCATCCGCAGGAAATCACCACCCATGGGCGAGGAGCGTAGCAGGACCACCCACGCACCTACCAGATGCCGAACCCGCCCGCCTCCGGCCCCGCGGGCCGCCCCCCTCAGCGGGTGAGGGCCAGGATCGCCCTGGACTCGATGCCGCGCAGCTCGAAGAGCGCCGCGACGCGATTGGAGCGGAACAGCGCCCGCTCGCCCTCCGGGATCACCTCGGCCTCCAGGAGGACATCGCCGTTGTCGGTGGAGAGCTCCAGGTGGAAGCCGCCGCGCGGCGCGCCGGCCGTGGCCGGATCCAGCACGCGCTCGGCGCGCAGGTCGCTGAGCAGCTCCAGGACCTCGCGCACGTCGGTGCGCGCGGCGCTCTCGCCCTCCCTGCGCCAGGTGCCGTCGGGCCCGCGCTGGTACGCCGCGACCGGCCTGCCTTCGCTGCGCACCACGAGGCGTTGCACCAGCTGCCACGTGGGCAGGCGCAGCGCTACGCGTTCCATGTAGCGCGTCCAGGGGCGGCGCAGGGCGTCGGCGGCGGCCTTGGGCACCTTCACGACCTGGGCCTCGCCGGCACGCTGCGCGTAGGTGACATCCCCCTCGTCGCGCCCCAGGTGGACGACCACCGGAGGCATGCCCTGCCCGCCCGCGACCTCGACCCGCGTGAAGCCTTCGGCGAGGCCGAACTCCGCCGGGGCGCCGCCCGAGACGAATTCGCTGGCGACCAGCTGGGTGACCGCCCGCAGGGCCTCGCCGACGGCGACGGGATCCGCGGGCGCCTCCACGGGCGCGAAGAGTGCGAACTCCGCGCGGATGCCCGGACGCAGCACGAGGCGTGGCGAGCCCTTCCCCGGGTCCACGGTCAGGCGCTCCACCTGCGACTCGGCCAGGGGCACGAGCGGCCGCTCGCGCAGGGCGTCGAGCGGCATGGTGAACGCCTGGTTGAAGCCCCCCACGTCCACCTGGAAGTCCATCCGGCGTTCGCGGTGCCGCCCGCTCGCGCTGTTCGACACCTTGGTCCAGAGCTCGACCGTCTCGGTGCCGAACGGACCGCGCACCTCCAGCGCCACGTCGGGCGGATCGGCGGGCGTGTTCATCACCCCGGGGAGGAAACGATCCACCCGCATGCCCAGGAGCGCGGTGACGAGGCGGAACACGAGGTCCGGGTCGGCGCGCGCGGTGAGCGGCTCGACGAGGAACACCTGCCCGCCCCGCACCTCCACGCGGAAGGTCTCCTCGCGCTCGGGGGAGGTACGCCGGCGCATGGTGATGGCCTGGACCTCACGCGGCGTGGTGCGGAACACCAGGCGCTCGCGCAGGTCGTCGGGGTTGGCCTGCAGGGCCGAGTAGAGCGCCGCGCCGCCGCGCAGGATGCGTCCGCTGCGGCGCAGGAAGAGGTCGGCGCCCAGCGGCCCGGCACCGCCGATGTCGATGCGCAGCTCGCGGTCCTCGAAGCGCAGCTCGAGGCGTGCACGCGGCTGGTCGAGCCCGGTGTTGGCCAGGAGCGCCGCGTCCGGCTCCTCGCCCGGGTACGCCTCGAACACCTGGGCCGAGTCGTAGACCTGCGCGAGGTTCTCCAGGAACGACATCGACGCGAGGTCCACGATCGGTTCGACGATGCGGAACCGGCCGGTGCCATCCGGCTCCAGGATCGATGGCTCGAGCCCGAGGGAACGGTGGATCGTGATGCGCCGCGCCTCGCCCACGCGCCGGCCGTCCAGGAGGCTGGCGCCCGCGCCCTGGTCCGGTGTACCGCGGTCGCGCGTCGCCCAGAGCACGTAGCCGAGCCCGGCGGCGATCCCGATCAGCAGGAGCGTGGACTGGTACGCCTTCACGCCCTGCTCCTCCGCCACAGCACCACGATCCCGGTCAGGAGCAGCAGGCCGGGCACGCCGCCGATCAGCAGCCACCCCGTGCGCTCGATCTGTTGGGCCGTGGCGTCGAGCTTGCGCGCCACGTAGCGCTCGCCGCGCACGCTCACCAGCTCTTTGCGCTCGGCCAGCCACTGGAACAGGTTCAGCGCCAGGTCGCCGTTCACCTTCATCCCGGCGTTGTTGAACCCGGCGGCGGAGATGATCACCGCGACGCCCTCGCGGCCCGCCGGGTTGGCGAGCGTGGCCACGGCCCCCACCGACCGGCTCGCGTACGCCTCGCGGTCGGGTGGGGAGAAGAAGTTGGCCTCGGGTTCGCCGCCGGGACCCGCCGTGCGGCGTGCCAGCCAGGCGAAGGGCCGGGTGCGCAGGAGTGTCGTATCCACGCTCACCCCCTCGGGCGGCCTGGCGAGGGCTTGCACCTCGCGGCCGGCCTTCAGTTCCGGCACGCGGCCGGCGCGGAGCAGCTGGCGCGTGACCGGGTGGGCCGGGCTCAGCTCGGTGATGCGCAGGTTCTGCACCGCCGGCACGCCGCTCATCCCGGTACCGGGCCGGGCCGGATCCTCCACGAGGTGGTAGACGACGTCCTCGCCGATGGCCAGGCCCAGCGCCGCGCCGAGGCGGCCGAACGTCGGGTTCCAGTCCTCCGGCACGAGCCAGTACGAGACGTTCAGCAGCAGGCGCCCGCCGCGCCGCAGATACGCGAGCACTGCGTCGCTGGCGTGCTGGCTGAGCTCGCGGCGCGGCTCCATCAGCGCCAGGACGGTGGCGTCCTCGGGCACGCTGCCGACGCGCTCGAGATCCAGGGTCTGGCAGCGCAGGCCCTCCTGCTCCAGCGCGTGCACCAGCTCCGAGTAGGCGTCCGCGGTGCCGTCGCGCAGCGAGGGCTCGGCCAGCCCGGTCACGAAGTAGACCGTGGGCGTGCCCTCCACCAGCAGGCTCTTGATGGCCGAGGAGATCGCCTCCTCGCCCTTGAAGTCGCGCAGCACCGGCAACGCCGCCCGCTGGCCGCCCGGCGTCGGCTGGCGCTGCGGGTCGGGGATGTCGATGTCGGCGAGGTCGTAGTCGACCGAGAGGATCTTGGAGCGCCGGTCCAGCTGCACCACCACCACGTTGGGGGTCTGCACCTGGAAGGCCGTGGCCGCCGCGCGTGTGCCGGCCACGTCGCGCAAGAGATCGTGGTGCACGACCTTCACGGCCTCGCCGCCCAGGTACTGGTAGCGCTGCAGGAGATCCCGCGTGAGCACCTGCAGGCGCTGGCGCAGCTGGCGCACGTGCGCCTCGTCGGCGGTGCGCGGCGTCTCGTTGAGGGGCTCGAAGAACGTGTGCAGCTCGAGCTGCCGCGCGCCGCCGCGCCCCAGTCCGGCCAGGAGCTCGGCCGTGGCCGGCGACACGCTGAAGCGCGCCTGGGGCGAGAAGTCGAAGAGCGCCTTCATGCCCGGGCGCACCGCGAGCAGCATCGCCAGGATCCAGATGGCGAGCACCACGAGGCTCGCGAACCACAGGTGCAGGCGCCCGAGCAGGCGCCGCGCGCGGGTCATCGCCATCGCCGGGCCTCCAGGGACTTCGTGGTGAGGAAGAGGAAGAACACCGCCCCGCCCAGGTAGAAGGTGAGCTGCGCGGTGTCCACCAGGCCGCGGCAGAACCAGCTGACCAGGTGGTCGCGCACCCTCGTCTGGTCGAGCAGGACGTGCCATGGCCACTCCTGCGCCTGCGCACCAAGCTGCTGGCCGAGCATGTCGGGACCGACCAGGAGCGCGGTGTTGAAGAGCATCGCGGTGAGCGAGGCGAGCAGCTGGTTGTCGGTGAGGCTGCTGGTCCAGCAGCCCACGGCGAGCAGGAACGCGCCCAGCAGCGTGAGTCCCAGGTAGCCGGTGAGCACCGGGCCGTACGGCAGGTCCTGCGCCAGGAAGAACTCGGAGTTGAGCAGGAGGAGGAGCGGCAGGGTGGGCAGCCAGAGCACCGCGAAGAACACGAGGGCGGCGAGCCACTTGCCCAGCACGACCTCGCGCTCGCGCACCGGCGCGGTCATCAGGACCTCGAGCGAGCCGCTGCGGCGCTCCTCGGCGAAGCAGCGCATGGTCAGGATCGCCGGCACCAGCACCACCATGAAGTTGGAGCTGGGCGAGATCATGTACACGGTGGAGAAGAGGTCGCGGTCCGCGCCCAGCGCGGCCATGGCGCGGACCTGGCCGTGCACCTCCAGGCCGCGGAACAGGTAGAAGAGCACCGCGATCACGTACGCGACCGGGCTGAAGAAGTAGCTCATCAGCTCCTTCGCCAGCGTGGTCAGGATCGTGCTCACGCCACGGCTCCTGCCGGCGCGCGCTCGTCCGCGCCCTCGGTGACCTGCTGGAACACCTGCTCCAGCGTGGGCAGGGTGAGCTTCAGCTCGCGCAGCGGGATGCCGCGGGCCGCCAGCGCCGCGGCCGCCGCGTCGCGCGGGTCGGCCCCCGGGGCGAGCGCCGCGGAGAACCGGGCGCAGCCGTCCGGCGCGGAGTCGACGGCGACGTCGGCGAGGCCGGGGAGGCCGGCCAGCGCGGCACGCAGGGCTTCGGCCGGAGCATGCGCCTGGACGTCCAGGCGCCGGCCCGAGGCACGCTCCAGCAGCTGCTGGGGCGTGCCGTCGGCACACAGGCGCCCGTGGTGCAGGATCAGGAGGCGCGAACTCACGTCCTGCACCTCGGAGAGGATGTGGCTGGAGAAGAGGATCGTGTGCTCCTCCGCCAGTTCGCGCACGAGGAGCTTCATGCGCCGGCGCTGGTTGGGGTCGAGACCGGAGGTGGGCTCGTCGAGGATCAGGATCGGGGGCCGGGCCACCAGGGCGTCGGCGAGCCCGACGCGCTGGCGGTAGCCACGCGACACGTGGCCGATCAGCTTGCGCCGCACCTCGAGGACGCCGCAGCGTTCCATCGCGTACTCGACCAGCACCTTGCGGCGGGCGCGCGCCACGCCCTTCAGCCGGGCCCGGTAGTGCAGGTACTCCTCGACCCGCAGGTCGGTGTAGATCGGGACGTTCTCGGGGAGGTAGCCGACGCTGCGCCGCACGCCGATCGGGTCCTCCACCACGTCGTGGCCCGCCACCACGGCCCGGCCCGTGGTCGCCGGGTGGAAGCAGGTGAGGACCCTGAGGGTCGTGGTCTTGCCGGCGCCGTTGGGGCCCAGGAACCCCACGACCTCTCCGACTTCGACCCGGAACGACACACCCGCCACCGCGGTGACCGCTCCGAAGCGCTTGACCAGGTCTTCGACGACGATCATCGGGCGGGTTTGTATCGGCAAGGGCGGCGCAAGGTAACAGCCGGCCCGGGCCGCGCGCCCGCGAATCGTCGCGCGGCGGCGCGCGCGTTGGGCTGCGGCCGGACCCGAGGGCCGGGACGGGCCGCCCGCAAACGCGTGCGGGGCGCCACCAGGGCGCCCCGCACGCTCGCGGCCGGGCCCTGCGGCCCGGTCAGGGTTGGATCACTTGGCGATGTAGAACGCGCCGCCGTCCGAGAGGCCGAGCGGCAGGGCGGGGACCGCCTTGAGCAGCACCCACTGGGCGTAGAACGTGAAGCCGGGCGCCAGGCCGGCCGGGATGCCGAAGGGGAACTGACCCTTGAAGCACTGGCCATCCGGCGTCAGCGTGACCGGCGACGTCGTGAAGAAGATCTGCGTCGGGTCGAGCTGCAGGTTGCAGAGACCGATGCCGGGGATCGGCAGACCGCCGGGGACCGGGCTCGCGGACGTGGAGAAGAGCAGGGCGCCCGAACCTGCATTCGGCACCCCGACCACGTCGATCGAGAAGTTGAGGTTGCCGTCGTAGCAGGCGTTGCCGCTGCTGTTCATCAGGCCCGTGCAGTCCGTGCCGTAGTTCAGACGTCCGTGCAGTTCGACCACGGTGTCGGAGGTGGCCTGCGTGAGGTAGACCAGCACGGGCTTGCCGTTCTTGACGCCGAACTCGATGCCGCCCGCGATCCCGCCAGGGGGAGTGCTGGGCACGGATCCGTCTCCGATCCAGACCTGGCCGGTGGCGAAGCCCTTCTTGATGCCGGAGCCGCTGCAGCCGTCGTAGGTCCACATCTCGATGCCGACCACTCCGGCACCGTTGGCCGTAGCGGGCCGCGTGCTGCCGTTCTGGCTGAACCACCACACGGTCTTGCGGACCGGGTCGTAGGCGGC
>JADLFX010000088.1 GCA_020849665.1 Planctomycetota bacterium
AGGCGGCGAAGCCGTTCACGATCCAGAAGCGCGTGACCTCGCGCAGGTGGCCGCCGGCTTCCAGGCTGCCGACCGCCGCGCGCACCGCGGCGAAGCTGCGCTCGGCACGCGCCTGCAGGTCGGCCAGGGTCCTGGCACGCAACTCGGTGCGCTTCTGGCCCCGGTTGCGGGCGCAGAACGCCGGGTACGCGGCGGCGTCCGGCAGGAGCTGGTCGGCCATGCGCACGAACACCGGGACGTGACCGCGGACGGCGGCGAGGCCCTCGTCGAGCTTCGCCTCGGCGTGGGGCCGCGACGCGGTGCTGCCCGGCTGCGAGGCCTGCGCCGCCGCGCCCGCGGCACAGAGCGCCAGCGCGAGGCTGCCGATGGCGATCGCGTTCACCTGGTCCGCTCCACTTCCAGGACCGCACGCAGACCCTCGGGCAGGAAGGTGAGCGAGGCGCTCAGCCCGCCGAAGCCGTGCAGGAGGCCGCCCAGGTGGCCGTCGGGGATCAAGCCCTCCGGCTGGCGCGGCGTCAGCAGGGTGCCGTGCACCGAGCATTCCACCGTGTGGCCGGTGTCGAGCAGGTGGTACGTGCCGGACTCGGGACAGAGGAAGCGCACGCCGTGCACGGCGCGGGCCAGCTCGGCCATCGCCGCGTCCCGCTCCTTCCCAGGCGGCAGGCCGCGCAGGGCGCGGCCCGCGGCGGCGAGCGGGCCCAGGTTGTCGAGGCACGCGCGGCGCACGTTGTCGGCCCAGCCGAGCTGGTACGAGTCGAGCACCTTGGCCCAGCTGCGCGGCCGCATCCGCACCAACGCGTGCCCGGCCGGCCCCGGATCGCCCGGAGCCGCCGCGGCGAGTTCCGCCAGGATCTCGCGCCGGCTGGCGACGTAGAGGACCGCGCCGATCCGCGCCCAGTGGAAGCGCCAGCGGATCGGGCCGACCTCGAGCGCCGCGCTGCGCACCAACCGGCCGCTCGGCTCGCGCACCAGGCCGAAGTCGTACCGCAAGGGGAGGAATCCGGTGTCCGCCGGGCGCCGGGCGAGCACGGCGAGCCGCTGGTCGAGCCGCCCCAGGAACTCGTCCACCAGGGCCGGATCGCGCAGCGGCAGGGATGCGTACACGGGGGCGTTCAGGGAGGCGATCAGGAACGCCAGACCCAGCATCTCCGAGTCGAAGCCGGATCCGCGCATGCCGCCCATGGTCTCGCCCAGGAACGAAGGCAGGCTGAAGTCGAACATCGGCACGCCGTCACACACGTGCAGACCGACCTGGCCCGTGAGCCCGTCGCCCACCAGCCGCGCAATCGAGTCGGGATCGAGTCCGAACGGCGCCGAGACGCCCGGGTGGGGCAGCACCTCGACGAGGAGCGCGCGCAGCGCCTTGGGGTCGAGGTTCAACGCCACCGAGAAGAGGTTGCTCGCGGCGACCGGCGTCGCGTCGAGCGGCCGCGGCTCGCCGCTCATGCTCGCGGCCATGCGCGTGTAGACCGAGTTGTCGATCAGGGGCAGCACCAGGGTCTCGAGGCGGTAGCGCCTGGCGCCGGCGTGCACGCGAATCGCGATCGGATCGAAGAAGTGCCGCCAGTAGCGCGAGTACTCGGCGACGAACTCGCGGTAGGCGCCGGCCTCCTCCTGGCTGACCTCGGTGACCAGGATCTCCACGCCGGGCACCAGCGCGTCGCTGCGGCCATGGCGCGAGCACGCGCCGTGCAGGCCGTCTCCGGCCAGCCCGTACCTGCCGCCGTCCGGGCAGAGCAGGTCGCCCGCGCCGAAGCGTCCGGGCGCGAAGCCGTCCGCGAGGGCGTCCAGGGATGCCGGTGCCGCGCCGCGCTCCGTGCGATGCAGCAGAGCGGCGTGACCGATCATCCGCAGATGGTTGTAGCAGGCCATGCGGCGCGCCTCGGTGAGCTTCACCTCGGGCCCGACGATGCGCCGCACGAAGGGATCCGAGAGGTAGACGAACCCGTCCTCCTCGGCTGCGCCACGCGGCAGCAGCGTGCGCAGGTAGCGGAACTCCTCGCTCTCGCCCAGGCGGCGCACGGGCCGTCCAGCGGCGTCGCGACCCGCGATGGCGGCGAGGACGCGCGCGAGCCCCGCCTTGGAGTTGCTGCGCACGTGCAGGTCCTTGGCCGGATCGGCGGCGAACACGTGCACCGCCCGGTCCGGCGTGGCGAGGTGCACGTAGCGCACGCCCAGGAGTTCGCCTTCGCTGCGCGCCGCGTCCGGGCGCGCCTTCTGCGCCGCGGCCAGGAAGGCGTCCATGCGTGCGCGGAACACATCGGGCTGCCTCAGCTCGAAGAGCAGCGTCACGTCGCTGCCCTCGCGCAGGTAGAGGTCGCTGCCCGTGATGCCCACCTCGGCCACGACCTGGTCGTAGAAGGGCCGCAGGAGCCGCTGGCTCTGGATCGCGAGCTGGGCCTGGAGGCGCTCGCTCAGGTCCTGGGAGGTGGAGTCCTGCGCGGCCTGCTGGACCAGGTGCACGGTCCACAGGTCGCCGGCCTCGAGGATCTCGAGCATCCGCGTGAGCGAGCGGAACTCGACGAGGTAGTTGTCCTCGGGCACCGAGCAGGAGAGGCGCGACACCTCGGGACGCCGATCGCCGAGCATCTGCGTCCAGGGATGGCTGCGCACGGTCGGGCCCTGCAGCTGCGCCGCCGCCACCCCGGTGCCGGGCTTGGGGCGCCCGCGCCGGCCGCGCATCGTGTCGAGCTGGAGGCTCTCCTGCACGGCATGGGCACCGGTGAAGAGATCGAAGAGGTCGACCCGCTGCGGCTCCCCGCGCCAGCGCCGGCGCCCCTGCAGCTCGTCGATCTCGCGGGCCACTTCGTCCGTGCGCCCGGCGCGCCGCGCCAGCTGCAGCGCCACGTAGTGCAGGTAGGGGTCCCGGGGGGAGAGCGACAGCTCCTGGCGTGCCTGGTCCACGGTCCAGGCCGGCATGCCGGGGATCGGCTCCTGGGCAGGGGCGTGGAGCAGAACGAGGACAGAGCAGACCGCCGCCGCGCTTGCGCGCCGGCGGTACGAGGGCGTCGAGGCCATGGGAACTCCGGGGCTGGAGGCTGCCCACGCCGTCGAGCGTGGGCGGACCCGCAGGGCGAGGTGGCTGTTGCGGCCCCGATCCTGTCGCGGAGCCGGCGGCCGCATCACACCCCGGCGAGATCCATCTCGTCCAGGGTGCGGTCGACGCGATCCTGCAGGTGGATCAGCGCCACTGCGGTGCACACGCGCGCGAGGTTGCGGCGCGGCAGCAGGGCGGGGCCCCACGCGGTCCAGCTGTGGAACACGTAGGTGAGGAGCTGCTGCACCGCACGCAGGCCGTGACTGAGCGAGGTGACCCACCACAGACCCAGGCGCGGGCGCAGGCGGTCGGTGAGGCGGTTCAGGCCCTCACGCAGGTCGCCGTCCCGGCCGGCCAGGGGACGCAGGAGCGCGAGGAGCAGGGCGCAGGTGCCGTCCACGGAGAGGCGCAGCGCGCGCACCGCCGTGGAGAAGCGCGGGTGGGTCTCGGCCACGGTGGTCACGAGTGCCTCCCCGGGCAGCGAGCTGCGCGCCACCAGGGAGGTGGCGCAGTGCTCGAAGAGCATCCTCTCGATCTCCTCGTCGCTCATGCCTGGGTAGAAGCGCAGGCCGCACCAGCGCGCAGCCTTGGTCAGGATCTCCCACCAGTTGTTGTTGCGCGAGAACGGCGTGAGCTGCTCGGGCAGCGAGTGGGTGCGCGCCTGCAGGCCGACCAGGTTCTGGTTGATGATCCGCCACGCCTGCTGCTCCGCAGACTCGGCCGGATCGAAGCGGCAGCCGAGCAGCTGCGCGAGGAGCTGCCGGCGCTCGACGGGCATGCGGATCAGGATCTCGAGGGGCCTGAGGACTCCCTGGGCGCGGGCCAGAGTGCGGTGCTTGGTCTCGGTCGGCATCGGCCTTGCGCGAACGATGAGGTCCGGAAGCGGGAGTGCCTGGGGCGGGCGGGAGCGGGCATTCTCCCGGGTCGCGGTGCGGCTGGCCAGCGGCTCGCGCGACGCGGCCCCGCGCGGGGCCCTCGGCCGCCGGCGGGAGCGACGCCGGGTGCCGCGAGCGCCTCGTGCCGTGCCGTGCCGGCGCGGCTCCGGAATCCTGGGGGAGAGCACCGCGGTGCGCCCGGGACCGCGGGCCAGAACGTGCTTCGCCGGCTGCGGCGGGTCGGCATGATGCCGAGCCGGCCCGCGCGGCACGCCCCGTCCCTCGCCCATGCACCCACCGTCGACCCCTCCCGGCCGCCGCGCATGACCCGGATCGGAGTGCCGGATCGCGTCGCGGCGCTGGTGCGCCTGGCTGCGCCGATCGCCCTCGCCCAGGTCGGGTTCACGACGATGGGGATGGTGGACACCGCCATGGTGGGCCGGATCGACGCGGCATCCCTGGCCGCCACCGCCCTGGGCCACAACTACGTCTCCGTCGTCAGCCTCTTCGGCCTGGGCCTGATGCTGGGCCTCGACCCGATCGTGACGCAACGCGTGGGCGCGGGCGATCCGCGCGGCGCGGGGCGGGCCCTGGGCCACGGCTGCGGGCTCGCGCTCGTCGCGTTGCCCCTGCTCCTTGGCTTCGCGGCCCTCCTCGACGGCCTCTTCCTGCGCCCCAACTTCGTCGCCGACCCGCTCCTCCCGCGGGTCGTGCGTGCGGACCCGGCCGTGGCGGAACTGGCCAGCGCGTACTTCTGGGTGCGGTTGCCCGGGATCGTGCCCTTCCTGCTCTTCGCGGCGATGCGCTCCTGGCTCTACGCCCAGCACCGCACCCGGGCGGTGTTCGTCGCCATGCTGGCCGCGAACCTCGCCAACGTGGTCCTGGACTACCTGCTGGTGTTCGGGGACCCGGGCCTGGAACGACTCGGCCTGCCGGCCCTCGGGGTGCCGGCCCTGGGCGCGGTCGGCGCGGGCATCGTGACCAGCATCTGCAACGGTTTGATGGCCCTGATGGTGCTGCCGATGGTGCTGCGCGGCCTCCGCGCGGCGTCCGGACCGGCGGGCGCCGGGCCTGGCACGGGGGCAGTGGCCGGCATGGCGGCGATCGCCCGCCACGGGTTCCCGATCGCGGGCCAGCTGGTGATGGAGATGGGCGTGTTCATGCTGGTGGCCGCGTGGATGGGCGAGTTCGGCAACGAGGCCGTGGGCGGACACCAGATCGCACTGCAGGTGGCGTCGTTCACGTTCCTGGTGTGCGTCGGCCTTGGCTCGGCGGCCACCGTGCAGGTGGGCAACGCGGTCGGGGCCCGCGACCTCGCCGAGGCACGCCGCTGCGGACTCGTGGCGATCGGCACGAGCGCGTCCTGGATGGCGCTCTGCGGGCTGACGTTCTGGGTACTGGCGGTGCCGCTCGCGGCGCTCTTCACCGACGATCCATCCGTGCGCGGCGCGGCGGCGACCCTGCTGCGGATCGCGGCGATCTTCCAGGTCGTGGACGGAGTCCAGGCCACCACGCTGGGTGCGCTGCGTGGTGCCGGGGACACGCGCGTCCCCTTCCTGCTCTGTCTCACGTGCTACTGGCTGGTCGGCCTGCCCGTCGCGTTGCTGCTCGCCTACTCGGTTGGGCTGGCCGGGCCGGGGCTGTGGTACGGCCTCACGGTGGGCCTCGGCTGCCTCGGCGGGACGCTGTTCTGGCGCTTCCTCGTGGTCGTGCGCCATCTGCCGGCGCGGGCGGGGGGCGGGGACGACGGAACCCGGGCCCCAGGCTGAACCGTCCACAGGGGGCGCTGTGCGGACCCGATCCTCCCCACCGCATGGCACCGTGCGGTACCGGGTCCGGCGTCCGGATCCCGGACTTCGCCGTCCCGGCCGGCTTCCCGGCGCATCCTCCATGGGGCATCCTTGGCGGTCGCGCCGCCCCACGAGTCCTCCTCCACGATGTACGGACGTCACCTCTCCTGCTCTGCCGGGCTGGCCCTGGCCTGCCTCGCAACCGGCCTCGCGGCGCAGTCTCCGCTCCATGCGATCGCGATCGTGAACGATGCGCGCTCGCATGGCGTCGTGGGCGACAACTGGTTGTCGATGAACGAGGCGATCCAGCTCAACAACCAGACCCTGACCATCGCCCAGCTCTCCGCGGCCGAGCAGACCCAGGTGCTGGGGTTCGGCGACATCGCCTTCGTCGAGATCGACACCAGCGCGGTGCCCATCCTCACGTTCGAGCGCGACCTCGACGTGATCCTGGACACGTACCACGGCCTGCTGATCGGCGCGACCTACGGCGTGCCCGAGGTGCGCATCGGCAACACCAGGGGTTTCGTCAGCACGAGCAACTTCAGCGACTTCCGCCGCATGCGCATCAAGGGCGGCAAGAACGCGATCACGGTGCTGCAGACCAACACCAACTACGGCTCGCTCCTGGAGAACCTGGTGTTCGAGGGGCAGACCGAGAGCGCGATCAAGTTCGTGTTCCCCACAGACACGGGGAACAGCCGCCTGCAGATCCAGCTCTGCGAGTTCATCGACATCCCCTACGCGGTGCTGGTCGAGGACAGCGGTCGCAACCGCACCGGCGACTTCTTCTTCTCGGACAACACCGTGCGCGGCGGGCTCGTGGGCCTGGGAATGACCCTGGGCAGCGGCGGAACCGGCCGCGTCCTGGTGGAGCGCAGCCGGTTCCTGGGCACGCAGGTGGCCGTCACCTTCCAGCGCCCCAACCCTGGCGACGACCGCGCCCTCCTGCTGGAGGGACGCCTGCTCAGCGTGTCGGGGGGGCAGGTGGGCTTCGAGTTCGCCGGCCACGCCAACCGGAGCTCCGAGGTGATCCTGCAGATGCTCGATCTGAGCGCGGCGCGCACGAGCCTGCAGCTGGGTCCCCTGGGCGCCACGCACAAGGTCACCGTCCAGGACTCGCGACTGAGCGGCACCGTGCGGGTCGAGGGTGGCAGCACCGGGTACCTGGTGCTCGACAACACCCGACTGGCCAGCGGCACGACCCTCGGTCTGGGGGCGACCGGGGCCCCGGTGACCATCACCGACTCGATCCTCCGTGGCTGCACGGTGACCACGGCCGGCACGAGCCCCGTGACGATCGGTGCCAGCCGCCTGGAGGGCGGCAGCGTGACCGGGACGGCGGGCGCACCGGTGAGCGTGACCGGGTGCTTCGTGAACGGCACCACGCTCGGCGCCCACACCACGACCGGCGGCCTCCTGCCGGCTGCCCAGCTCGGCTCGATGGAGGTCACGCCCCTGGACCCTCAGGCCGGGACCAGCGTGCAGTTGCAGCCCGATCTGCCGCCCGGCCTCGCCGGCGTGTGGTTCCTGGGCCAGACCGCCTACCTGCCCACGATGGGCCCCCCGCCCATCCGCCTCTACTTCGACCTGTTCGCGTTCGTGGGACTGCCCGGAGTGGCGCGCCTGCAGACCCCGACGGTCCTGCGCATCCCCAACACTCCCGCCGTGGTGGGCAGCGACCTGATCGTGCAGCTGGTCGTCGTGCCCGATCCCGGCATCCAGGCGCCCTGGCTCTCGATCCCGCCCGGACGCCGCTTCGTGGTCCGGTGAGTCCGGACGCGGCTCGCCTCCCGGCTCGCCGCCCCCGGGAGTGGGCGACGGCCGCACCAGGCTGCGTCGCCCAGGCGTGAGCGCTGTCACCGGACCTCGCCCCGCTCGCACCAGCGTTCAGGTCGCGCCCCGGCTTGCCTCGCCGAGGAAGAGCCACATGTGCGTCCTCGGCCAGCCCAGGTAGCGGTTCTCGAGACGCACGATCGAGAAGCCCGCACGCTCCAGCTCCGCGGCGATGTCGCGGGTGAGGTGGCACCCGCCTGCAAGCCGCTTGTGCAACGGCTCCAGGCGTCGCTGCCAACGCGCGACACCCGGCTGCGGGGAGAGCCCGTGCTCGGCGAAACAGAATCGCCCTCCCGGGACCAGTACCCGACGCAGCTCACGCAGCGTGCCTTGCAAGTCGGGGAGCGTGCACAGCGTCCACGTGCTCAGCACGGAGTCGATCGAGGCGTCGAGCAGCGGCAGTGCGAGGGCGGACGCCTCCATGAAGGCGATCGGTGCGCGCGACGCGGCACAACGGCCGCCGGCCAGGCGCCGCGCCGTCGGCGACGGTTCGATGGCGACCACCCGGGAGACGCCTGCCGGGAGGAACGGAACGTTGCGGCCCGAGCCGAATCCGATCTCCAACACCACACCCCGGACCCTCGCGGCAATCTGCGCGCGGATCCGGTCGACGTCGTCGCCCCGTAGGACCCAGTCCACGAGGCGCGGCAGGATGTGTGTCTCGTACCAACCCACGGGAATCGAACCGGCCGCCCTCTCGACGCGCTGCGGGCATCCCCCGATCCCTGACGACCAGGCCGCCCTCTGCGCGACTGGCGCTGCGGAGGTGTCCAGGGAATGGCGGCACCGGAACGTGATCGGGGCCCGGGGACGGCCGTGGAGCCGAACCGCCGCTCGACCCGGCTCCCGAAACGAAGCGACCCGGGCCGGCCTTGGAGGCCGGCCCGGGTCGCGGGAGGAATTGCCCCGGCACGGACCTACTTTCGCGTTTCCACTATCATCGGCCCGCGCTGCTTGACTGCCGTGTTCG
>JADLFX010000089.1 GCA_020849665.1 Planctomycetota bacterium
CAGGGCGCGCGCGAGGGCGCGCCGTTCATTGCCCGGCACATGATCACGCCGCCGGCGCGCGCGTTCGACGACTTCGCCGGCGGCACGGTCGACCGCCAGCGCGTGCGGCGGATCCTCGGGTTGTCGTAGGTCTCCACCGCCTCCAGGGGTGGAGCGTGGCTGCGGCGGGCCGTGCTCGAGGCGACGCGGCAGGGTGTGCGGCGAACCCCGGACGCGGGCTCGAAGCGCCGCCGGCGAACCCGGTGACGGGCCAGTCGTGCCAGAGGCGGGGGGCGGCACCGCAAGGCCGGTTTCTTGCCCTGGGCCAGCCCTGCCGCCGTGCCCGCAGCGGGGCACGCCGCGAGGCAGCGGTACTGGCTCGCCACGCAGGGCGCGCCCTGCCCACCCGGCCTTCCTGGACCGCGTGAAGGCTCCCGTCCGCAGATGGCGTCGCCATCGGTTCCGCCGTCGGACTCTGCGAGCACCTCGACCACCCGGATCGTCCCGGCGTGGGTCTGGTCATCGCTGCACAGAGCCAGCCCGCTGCGCGATGTGCGGATGACCGGCTTGCTGGCCCTGGCAAGGCCATGGCTGGGGGAGGGCGTGTGACAACGGTGCCGATCCAGGGCATCCGGCGGGCCGCCTCGGGGTTCGCATCGCTGCCCCGGCCGGCGACCGGTACCAGCACCGCCCCCCACCGGTGAGGAAGCGCTCGCATGCAGCGCCCACGCCAGCCGGTATTGGCTGGGGCCTCCTCGCCGAGCCCGGGTCGCATGGCCGCTTGCACAACCTGCCGGCGTGTACGACGGGTGGCTGGTGCGAGGATGCGCTGGCCTCCTGGCCCCGGCGGAACGCAGGCGATCGCGGCCGAGCCGCACCCTCGTCCGACAGGAACCGGAGGCGCCACTCTCGCCGGCAGGTTCTGGCTCAGGGCCGAGTCGTGGACGGACCGGGCGCCCCGTCGGTACCTGCAGGGACCGGAGGGTCCGACCTCCCGGACCGGCCGCGCTGGCACGCATCGCAACTGGCTCGGGAAGAGGCCGCGCCGACCAGGCGAGCCCGGCACGTGGCGGATCGGTCGCTCGTACCCGGAGCAGCCGGCATGCAGCCACATCTGGCGACACAGGAGCGTGGCGTGCTTCTCGAGCGCTGCGGGCTGTACCCGGTGACCCGCGCGAGCGTCGGAGGCAGGCGTCCGGGCGCAGGGTCGGACCGGCCACCCTGTTGCGGGGTTCGCGCCACGCGAAACGCCGACCGGAGTGCGCCGCACGCGTCTGCTGTCCTCGCGCGATCGACGGAGTACGTGCGGATCCCCACCCTCGATCCGCTCCGTACCCGATCGGATCGCAGCCGGGCACCTCGCTGCCAGACGTCGCCATGGCCTTTGCCACGGTCGAATCGCAACGGACCCGATGGTAGGTTCCACGAGCCGACCCCAGGGAGGCTCGCGGAACCCGCACGGTTCCGACCCGCTCCAGCGATCGGCCCTCGTCATGCGGATCGCCCTCCTGTCCTACGAGTATCCCCCGGAGACCGGGTTCGGCGGGATCGGCACGTACACCTACTACCACGCGCGCGCCCTCGCGCGGCTCGGCCACGAGGTGCATGTGTTCGCTGGGAGCACCCGGGCCGAGCGGCGCACCTACGACGATGCGGGCGTGGCGGTGACGCGGTTCCGCAAGGTCGGACCAGTGGAGCGCTTGCTGCCGCGGCTCGAACGCCACGAATTGTGGTGGTTCCAGAACCGGCTCCAGACGGCAGCCAGCGCCTATGCGGCGGTGCGCCGTGAGATGAGCAGCGGCCGCTTCGACGTGTTCGAAATGCCGGAATGCGGCGCCGACGGCGCTCTGCTGATGCAGCTCCACGACTTGCCCGGCGTGGTGCGCCTGCATTCGCCGGCCGAGCTCATCATGCCCACCTACCCATCGCGGACTCTGGACCGGGCACTCACCGCCATGGTGGAGCGCATCGCCATGAACGGTGCGCGGGCGTTGTCGTCGTGCTCGGGCTGGCTGGCGCGCGAAGTGCGCCAGCGACTGGGTGTTGGTCGGCCCATCGAAGTGATTCCCAACGGCATCGAGCTGGGGATCTTCGATGGGGACGAGGGGATCGACACCGTGCGGTTGGGCGTGCCGAAGGAGGGGATACGGATCTTCTTCGCCAACCGGATCGAGACCCGCAAGGGAATCGAGGTCGTGCAGGAGCTGGCAGCCCAGGTCCTGCCCCTCCATCCCTCCGCGACCTTGGTCCTGGCCGGCCGCGACGACGGCGGGTACCTGGAGCGGGTGTTCTGGCCCCGCATGCGCGAGTTGGGCCTGCAGGAGCGGGTGCGCCACCTCGGCGGCCTCAAGCCCAACCAGGTGCGTGCCTGCCTCAAACAGACCGACGTGTTCTTGCTGCCCAGCATCTGGGAGAACGCGCCGTATTCGCTGCTCGAGGCGATGTCGGCCGGACGGGCCATCGTGGCCTCTGACTGCGGTGGCATACCGGAGATGCTGCGGCACGAGGTGGACGGACTCGTCGCACGCACGGGAGACGTGGCGTCGTTCCGTCGCTGCCTGGAGCGCCTGCTGGTCACGGAGGGACTGCGCCAGCGATTGGGGCGCAGCGCCCGCCAGCGGATCGAATCCAGGTACACCTCCGAGCGGGTCGCGCTGCAGTCGCTGGATTTCTACGCATGGTCCCTGCGGGCGCCGGTGGCGTTCCTGGCGCCCGGCGCGCGCCTGCCGGAGCTGGAGGTCGACGCCCACAACTGGTTCCAGGCTTGGTGGCTGCGGGGCTCGCGAGTCACCGAGCGGCCGGTGCTGGCGCGGCATGACGCAGGCCGGCCGCGTCTGCTCGGACTACCTCTGGCGGCGTTGGAATTCGTCGAGCGCGTCCTGGCGCGCAGCTACTGGGACGGCGCCGGAACCCCCGACACCCGGGAGAGTGCATTCCTGGACGAACTCGGGCTCCTGTTGCGGGAAGCCGCTGCGCGGGCCCATGCCGCGGGCAGCGAACCGGAGGCAAGCGAGACGCTGGCGCTGCCCGCCCTCACCCACCCGCTCTTCGATGACGACGTGCGCGCGACGGTGCTGGTGGACGAACTCTGGCGCCTCGAGGCCGGCCCGGAGCTCCGGTCCTGGCTGGCGCGGGAGACCGCCGTCGCCGGGTTCGACGAACGCGCGTCCCGGCGGCCGTTGCTGCGCGAGCTCGCCGCGCTGGCCGCGCGCGTGGCGCCCACATCTGCCAGCTACGAGCTCCTGCGCCGGATCTACCGTTCCGTGTCGTTGCACGCCCGGGTGGTGAAGCAGGACAAGGAGTGGTTCGCTGCCGCGCCCCGCGGACTCCGCCTCCAGGAGCACGTCGAGGCGCTGAACCTCCACGCACCGCTGAAGCGCCCGGCGTATCCGGTTGCGGCAAGGCCGGTAGCTCCCGTGGCCGGGCGCACTCCTGCCGTGACGGTCCTGATCCCCAGCTTCCGCCACGAGGCGTACGTGGCCGCGGCGATCGAGAGCGTCCTCGGGCAGGAGCACGTGAACCTGCGCGTGGTGGTGATCGATGACGCCAGTCCCGATGGCACGCTCGCCGTGGCTCGGGCCATCCAGGACTCGCGCCTCGAGGTGCACGCGAACCCGACGAATCTCGGACTGGGCGAAAGCCTGCGGCGTGCCTTGGCCAACGTCGAGACCGAGTGGGTGGCCGTCCTCAACTCCGACGATCTCTTCCACCGCGACCGTCTCCGCAGCCTGCTGGCGGCGGCTGAGCGGCATCCCGATGCAGCGGTGATCGCGAGCGATGTCGCGACGATCGACGGTCGTGGCTGGCGGATCGACTCCCGCACGTGCTGCGTGGTCGACCACGGCCAGCGGGTACGCGACTGGCTGGACTGGTACGAACGCGTGCGCCGGGAGGCGGCGGAGGGCGGGAGACAGGCCGCATTCGACTCGCTACTGCGCCACAACCACCTCGCCACGAGCTCCAACATCTTCTGCCGGACCGACTGGCTACGTCCCAGGATCGACGCCTGCCGGGACCTCGCCTACTGCGTCGACTGGATGGTGTTCCTGCTGGCGGCAGCCGAGGGCAGGCTCGCCCATGTCCCAGAGGACCTGGTGGGCTACCGGCTCCACGAGGCCAACACGGTCTGGTTCGAGGCGCACGGCCGCGAGGGCTATGTGCTCGAGGTGAACCTCGTGGTCGCCCGCGCGCTGCGCAGCTGGCTGGCAGCGCTCGATCCGGGATTGGCGCCGCTGGCGCGCGCGCGGTTGCTGGCCGAACTGCTCGGCCGGCACGTGGCAGCGCACGGCGAGACGGACGGGCTCCTGCTCTATCTCTTCGCATCCGCCTCCGAGGTACCAGGTGTCGCGCTCGGCGAGCAGCCTGCGGGGCGGGAAGCAGCCGCCGCGGCTGTGCGTCGCAAGGAGCTGGAGCGCGAACTTGCGCAGCAGCCCCTGCCGGCATGGCGAATCGCCGAGCGCGTTCGCGATGCCGAGCGAGGCAGGATCGCACGGCGGCTCGCCGAGGCCCTTCTGGCACGCTCGCACTTCCTCGAGCCGGAGACATTGCGTCTGCGTGCGGCGCTGACACAGGCGGGCGAGGGCCAGGCCGATGCGCGGGCCTGGCAGGAACGCTTCGCGGAGGTGCAAGCCCTGACCACCGAGCTGACGGCGGAACTGACCGCCAGCCGTTCGGAGGCGGAGCGACAGCTGCGTACCGAGCTGGCCGCCGCGGCAGACCTTGCCCAGGCTCGTCTGGCGGAGGCGCTGCGCCAGGCAGCCGAACGCGAGCAATCGCTGCGGCAGGACGCCGAGGCGCAGCTCGCCCGGGTCCAGTCGGCACTCGAGCAGGAACGGCGCACGTGGGGGAAGCTCGAGTCGGAGCTGCGCGACTGGGCGAGCAGGCTGGAGCTCCAGCGCCGGCGTGAGCTCGCCGGAGTGCGGGCGACGATCGACTGGAAAGTGGGGCGGATGGTCCTCGACACGCTCCACCTGCGCGGTCCGGCGAAGGCCACGCAGCGCCTGTGGCGGCGCATGCGGCTGGGGTGGGCGCGACGTTGGCTGCGCCGGGCAGGGCCACAGGGCGGTGGTCCGCGGATCGCGGTGGTCGCTCCGGACCTGCCCGGCGAGGAGGGCGGGATCGGCCTCCTGGCCGATGCCCAGGTGCTCCTGGCCGCGGGCCTGGACGTGCTCGTGGCAGGCTGGGTGGGTGGGCAACCTCGGTTCCTGGGCGCTTCGGCTGCGTCCTTGGCGCGCCGCCAGCACTGGATCGCTCCCGATGCCGCGCAGCTCGCCGCCGACATGGCGTGGTGGCGTGGAGCGTGCCCCGAGCGGGTCGCGCAACTGGCCGCGGAGTACCAGGACGAGGACTGGCTGGGCCGGATCTGCTGCCTCGCGCGTTCGCTGGAGCGGTGGCGACCCACGCTGCTCCTCGCGTCGGGATCCGGGCGGACCGCGCGCACGGTGGCGGCCGCGGCACACCTGCTCGACTTGCCCTTCGTGCTCTCCCTCGGACGCCAGGACGCCGTGGCGCTGCCGTCGCGAGGCAGCCGCGAGGGCGAGCGGCTGCTTCGCGCGAGCGCGCTCCTGGTGGACAGCGACGCGACCGGTCGCGAGGCAGCGCGCGGATTCGGCAGCGCGACCCCATGCATCGTGCGCCTGCCGGTGCTGCAGGTCGGCAGGGTGAGCAGTGCGGCGGCGAATCGGATCTGCCTCGTAGCGTTCGGGCCGGTCGAGGATCACCCTGCCTGGCAACAGGCATTGCGTGGCCTGGCGGAGCTTCGGGGTCGCGGCCTCGAGGCGGAACTCCACGTGGTCCTGGCGGAACTCGAGACACCGGCGGGACTGGCCGCTGCCGACCGGGTCCGCTGGTGGGCGCACGCCGCCGGCCTGGCAGAGCATGTGCACTGGCATGCAGGCGCGCATGTGGATGGTTACGAGCGTGTCGTGAGTGCCGGCCACGTCGCGGTCATTCCGGCCGCCGCGGAGCAACGGGAGACGGTGTCCTGGCCGCGCGCCCTGGGCTTCGCTGCGGGTGCGGGCCTGCCGATCGTGCTGCTCGGCGATGGTGCGCCTGCGGCGTCCGCGAATCCGATGGGCGCGAGGGTGGTGGTCGGCAGCCCCCACGAGTTCGCAGAGGCAGTGCTCGCGGCGGCACGCGGCCAAGGGGTCCGACCCACGGCCCCCGAGTCCCTGCTGGCCTGGCCCGCGAGGCTGCGTGAGTGCATCGCCTCGCACAGCCGCAGCCCGGAAGGTCGCTCCGGGCCCTGATCCCGTTGCGTTGAGTTCTCAGGAGCCCGGCCGGGAAACCGCCGGCCGCTTCCTGCGCGCGGTTGGAACGCCGCGCTCGTTGGCACGGCGGATTCGACATGCGGTACCTTCGATCCCGGCCGGAGCGCGTGCTGCGCGCTGCCGTGGACAGGGAACGCCTGGTCGCAGTGATTCGGTACGGTCGTGCCGGGCTACGCTTGTCCCCGTCCGGTCCCAGCCGCCGCTGGCCCCGCCGAACTCGACCGGGCACGCTGGCAAGGGGACCCCTGCTCGGATGTCCGACTCGTTTCGCGTAGCGCTGGTGACACCGCACGACCCGGCCCAACCCCGGGCGTTCTCCGGCATCATCCACTTCGCGGTCGATGCGCTGCGCCGCCGCAACGTGGTCGTGGAGTGGGTCGGTCCCCCCGCGGCGGACGCGGGTCTGCGCCAGCGCGTCCGCCGCACGCTCCGCCGGCTGCGGCTGAGGGCGAGCGACGCGCCGGATCCCGTCCAGGCCGCACGGGCCGGCGCGATCGCGGTCCAGAACCGGCTGCTCCGCGGTCACTACGACGCGGTGCTCGCGTTCGTGGCGTCCCACGCCTTCGCGCTGGTGGCGACGCGGCTGCCGGTGGTCTACGCGACCGACGCCGTGTTCGCCGCCATGCCGGGGTTCTACGAGAACTTCACCAATCTGCCGGCTGCGGTGCACGAGGTCCTGGATCGCCACGAGCGGGCCGCGCTGGACAAGGCCAGCCTCGTGCAGGTGGCGTCGGAATGGGCCAAGGAAGCCGCGATGCGCCACTACGGCGTGGCGGAGGGCAAGATCCGCGTGGTGCCGTACGGGGCCAACCTCCGCGCGGTGCCGGCGCCGCGCGTGCGCGCCGTGGACCCCGGGAAGGAAGTCCGCTTCCTGTTCCTGGCGAAGGCCGACTGGGAGCGCAAGGGCGGGCCCGATGCCGTGGCGGTGGTGCGGGCGCTGCGGCGTCGCGGCGTGCCGGGGCGGCTGCGCATCGTGGGACTCGAGCCGGGGGGGCTGGCGGGCACGGAGGGCGTCGACGTGATCGGCTACCTCGACAAGAGCGACCCGGTCCAGGCCGCCCGGCTGGACGAGGAACTGCACCAGGCCCACTTCTGCCTCCTGCCCACGCGGGCCGAAACGGTGGGGATCGCGTTCTGCGAGGCGGCCGCCCACGCCCTTCCCGCGGTGGCGCGCCGCGTGGGCGGGGTGCCATCGGTCGTGGAAGACGGCCGCACCGGGCTGCTCCTGCCGCCGGAGGCAGGTGCGGAGGAGTTCGCCCGGGCGATCGGCGAACTGGTGGCGGCGCCGGCCCGCTATGCGGCGATGTCGGCCGCCGCGCGCCGGGCGTTCGAGGAGCGGCTCAACTGGGACGTCTGGGCGGCGGCCACGGAAGACATGCTGCGCAGCGTCGCGCAGCGGCCCAGGGCTCAGCGCGGCGCGTAGACGCGGTAGGGTCCCACCGTCGCGGTGTGGCGGTAGCCCCGCAGCAGGTGGTCGACGAAGCGCGGTCCGAAGAAGCCCTTGGCGTACCACGCCCTGCCGGCGTCGCTCTCGGGATCGCGCAGCAGGATGACGCGGCGGAACCGGCCCTCGGCGAGCTCCTGCCAGAGCGGGCGCATGGCCTGCGGGTCGCGGAGGTCCATGTGCCGCACCATGTAGGGATCGAGCACGCGGGCACGCTCGCCCGCCAGGATCGGCAGCAGCGGCTCCTCCGCGAGCAGCGGGCCGCGGCCCGGGTCGCCGAGATGCTCCGCCAGGATGCGCTGCCGGTGCTGGTTGAGGCTGCCGTCCCCGGTGCGGAGCAGGCCGCGCTGCGGCTCCAGGAGCAGCATGCCGAGCCCGAGGATCGCGAGGGCGGTGAGCGTGGCCACCAGCAGGCGCCCGCCACCCGGCCGCGCGGCGCACAGGGCGGCCAGCACGCAGAGCCCGTACAGGTTCGGGTCGAGCAGGTGATTGACGTCCACTCCGGGATCCCCGAAGAGCGCGATCGTGCCGAGCAGGGCGACGACCACCGCCAGGCCGGCAGGATGCGCCGCGGCGGCGCGCGGGTCGAAGAGCAGGGCCGCGAGCGTCGTGGCGAGGATCGGGAGGGTCCAGGGATCTGCAGTGCGCAGGGCCTCGAGGAAGTGGAGCGGTGCCCGTGCGAGACCGCCGGTCGCGACCTCCGGCCCCAGGCAGGCGGCAAACGACGCGATCATCCGCCCGTCGCTCGCCCAGAGCGCCACGCAGATCCCCGCCGCGATCCCGAGCAGGGTCGCCCCCGCGAGCCAGACCGCGCCGCGAACCTGGCGCCGCAAGACCAGGCAGAGGCAGGCCGCGACCAGTCCGTGCACGCACGTGAACTTGGCCAGGACGGCGAGGGCGAACGCACCGGCCATGAGCCACAGCCGCCGTCCCCGCGGCTCCTCACCAGGATCGGGCAGGAGGGCCAGACCCAGCACGCTGCAGGCCAGGGGCAGCAGGTCGCCGCGGATGCCGCCGAACACCATCAGTCCAGAGTTGGTCGCCAGCGTCACCGCCCAGACCGCGACGACCGCGGTGGGCCGGACGCCGGACCGCCGCAGCCACAGCCATGTGGCGGCCAGCAGGCCCGCCATCGCGAGCCAGGTCGCCAGATGCCCTGCCACGCGGTAGTCGCCGGTCACGCGCTCCAGAAGGGCCAGAACCACGATCTGTACCGGCATGTACCGCGTCCCGCCGTAGCCGTCCGGACCGACGACCTCGCGATACAGCGTCCCGGCGTTGAGGTCCTGGGCGAGGGCGCACCACACTCCTCCGACGCCGCTGATCAGGTCCCCGGTCCGGAAGGTGACGACCAGCTGGGCCAGGATCGCGAGTGCCAGCAGAGCGGTGAGGACTGCGAAGAGAGTGGGGGTCCGGCGCTGCGCTCCGGCGTTCGCTTCTGACTCAGGCATCGCTCGGCAGGGGGTGCTGGTGTGCGAATCCGTGTCCGCCGTCCACTGCGTGGGGTGCGCCGGAGCGCGCCTTCAGGCCTGTGCCAGGGCCGAATCGACCACGGTCTCCCGGTCGTAGGTGGTGTTGCGACGCACGGGCACGAAGCCGGCCTCGCGGATCAGGTGGATCAGCTCGTCCTGGGTGAGACGCATCGGCGCGTCGGTGCCGGCGTCATGGGTGATCTTCTCCTCCGTGACCGTCCCGTCGATGTCGTTGGCGCCGAACGCCAGGGCCACCTGCGCGCTGGCCGGCGTGAGCATGATCCAGTACGCCTTCACGGTGGGGAAGTTGTCGAGCATGAGGCGCCCGACCGCGATGTTGCGCAGATCCGTCCAGCCCGTGGTCACGTGACCGTAGTGCTCGAGGTCGGTGTGGTACGGCCAGAACGCCAGCGGGATGTAGGCCATGAATCCGCCACACTCGTCCTGCAGGTCGCGCAGCTTGACCAGGTGCTCCACGCGCTCGGCGTCACGCTCGATGTGCCCGTAGAGCATCGTCGCGTTCATCTGGAAGCCGTGGCGCTGCACCTTGCGGGCGGTGTCCAGCCACTGCTGCGGGCCGATCTTCTCGCGGAACACCGCCTTGTGGACCCGGTCGGTGAGCACCTCCGCCCCGCCGCCGGGACACGAGCCGAGGCCAGCCGCACGCAGGTCGGCGAACACCTCGTCCTCGCTCTTGCCGCTGACCTTCAACATGTGGTCGATCTCGACCATGGTGAACGCCTTCACGTGGATGTCGGGCCGCGCGCGCTTCGCGGCGCGCACCACGTCGAGGTAGTACTCGTACGGCATCGTGGGGTGGATGCCCGCGACCATGTGCACCTCGTCCACGGGCTCGTGCAGGTGCTCGCGCACCTTCTCCTCCACGATCCGCGGCGTCATCAGGTAGGCCCGCTCCTCGCCCTCCTTCGCCGCAAACGCGCAGAACTTGCAGCTGTAGATGCAGATGTTGGTGTAGTTGACGTGTTGGTTGACGTTGAAGTAGGCCTTGCGCCCGTGCCGGCGCGTGCGCACGCGGTGCGCGAGCAGGCCCACCGCGGCCAGGTCCGGACACTGGTAGAGCCGCAGGCCGTCGTCGAAGGCGAGCCGCTCGCCCGCGTCGACCTTGGCGCGGATCTGGTCCAGCCCGGCGCGGGCGATCAGGCGGTCGGCGAGCTCGGGATCGAGGTGCTCGTAGGCGAAGCTCACGGCGCGCTCTCCGAGAGGATGGCCTTGGCGGCGATCGGCCGGCCGAAGCGGTCGGTGGCCGGCGTGGGGGCTTCCTGATAGAGCATCGTGCGGCGCTGCGGCACGAAGCCGGCGTCCTTGATGTGGCGCTCGATCTCGGCCACGGTCGTCAGGTGGAAGGTGCCCGCGGAGCTGACCACGTTCTCCTCCAGCATCGCGGAGCCGAAGTCGTCGGCGCCCAGCGCGAGCCCGTCCTGGCAGACCTTGAGGCCCTGCGTGACGTAGCTGGACTGCAGGTGCTGCACGTTCTGCAGGTAGAGGCGGCTGAACGCCAGCAGGCGCAGGTACTCGGCCGCGGAGGTCTTGACCGGCACCGTCGCCTGCAGCGCGGTGTGCTCGGGCTGGTAGGTCCAGGGGATGAACGCGGTGAACACCCCGCACTCGGCCTGCAGCTCGCGCACCCGCGTGAGGTGCTCGACACGCTCGGCGTCGGTCTCGACGTGGCCGAACATCATCGTGGCCGTGCCGCGCATCCCGAGGCCGGCGGCCTGGCGCATGACCTCCAGCCACTCGGCGGTGCTGGCCTTCTTGGGCGCGATCACCCGGCGCACACGCTCCACGAGGATCTCCGCGCCGCCTCCCGGGATCGAGTCGAGGCCGGCCGCCTGGAGCTCGGCCAGGACGCTGCGGACGTCACGCTTCTCCAGCCGGGCCAGGTGGGTGATCTCCGGCGGGCTCATGCCGTGGATCCACACCCCCGGATAGCGCAGCTTGATGTCTGCGAAGAGCTGCGCGAACCAGGCCGTCTTGAGGTAGGGGTGGTGCCCGCCCTGGAGCAGGAGCTGGATCCCACCCACGGCCAGCAGCTCGTCGATCTTGCGGTAGATGACCTCCCGCGGCAGCACGTAGGCCTCCGCGTCGCCCGGCGAGCGGTAGAACGCGCAGAACCCGCAGTCGGTCACGCAGACGTTCGTGGGGTTCAGGTTGCGGTCGACGATGTAGGTGACCTTGGTGCCCGGGTTGAGCCGCTGGCGCACCGCGTTGGCGAGCAGGCCGAGGGAGGGGAGATCCAGGCCCCGGTAGAGCTGCAGGCCCTCCTCGGGGGTCAGGGTGCCGCCCTCGAGGGCCTTGGCGGCGAGCCGGCCGTGAGGCTTGGAGTCGGTGGGAGTGCTCATGGACGCCGGGCCCGGGGCAACCCGGGACGCGGTCCTGTCTTTCGCACAACCCCGCCATGGAGGGAAGAGGCCGGCCGGCTTTCGCGGGCCCGGCGGCGGTCCTGGGCCGCGGGCTCGGGGCGGCGCTCGCGCGGCCCCGGGGCGCGGTCGGTAGCCCGCGCCCGGGCCGCGGCGGCTACTGCTTGAGCTTCTTGGCCTTGGCCAGGGCCTCGGCGAACTTGCCGCCCGAGACCTTGGTGCTGCCGGCGATCGACTGCGCGACGCCACCGAGTCCGGCACCGGCGGACTCGCTGGGGCCGTGATGCGCCGCCGGGGCAGGCTCGTGCGCGGCCGGAGCGGCGCTCGTGGCAGCGGCGACGGGCGCTGGCGTCGGTGCGGGGCCGTGGCTCCTGGGAGCGGCCTGCGCGACCCGTGCCAGCTCGCGCTGGAGCTGCTGGAGGATCTGGCTCTGCGCCGCGCCGAGCTCGCGCTGCAGGGCCGTGCCGAGTTCGCCCTGCACCGCGGCGATGGCCTTCTGGATCTGTCCCGCGTGCTGCTGCAGGCCGGTGTGGAGCGTGCTCTCCAACTCGCTGCGCACGGTTCCCGGCAGCGCCGAGACGTCCTTGCGCACCTCCTGGAGCAGGGTGCCGGACAGCTTCGTGGCGAGCTGCTGCAGCTCGTCGCGCAGGTTGGCGACCGCCTGGGCCATGGGCTTGTTGGACCCCGCGATCTCGCCGAGCTGCTGGGCCAGACCCTGGGTCTGCTGCTGCACGACCTCCTCGGTGCGGCGCGCCGCTTCGGCGATCGCCTTGCCGGCGGACTCCAGGCGCGCGGGTTGCTCGGCGAGCTGTGCCGTCGCCTCGTTCACCTTCGCGGTGATCTCGATCAGCGGCTTGCCGAACGCCTTCACCGCCTTGGTGAGGTTGTTGACCTTTTCGTCCTGGCGGTTGAGGGCCAGGAGCACACGGTCGAGCTCTTCGCCGGAGGCCGGCGGGCGGTCCAGCGAGGTGCGCTGCGCCTGCACCAGGTACTGCAGGTCCGCCGCACTCTGCCCGTGCCGCTCGGACTGCTCGCCGAGCGCGGCCCGCAGCTCGGCGAGGGCGGTCTCCTGGCGGCGCTTCTGGCAGCCCAGGAAGAGCAGCAGCGTGCCGCCCAGCGCGAGCAGCCCCGAGCCGAGGCCGAGACCCTGGAGGACCTCGACCACGCGCGTGCCGGCGGTGCCCAGCGCGAGTGGCGCGAGGGCGGCGGCCAGGCTCGCGACGAGCAGCAGCCAGCCCAGGCCCGTCGCCGGCTGCCCGGACACCCCGCGTGGACCGTTCCCCGAGTCGCTCGCGTCCTGGCTCCGTCCGCGGCGCGCCGGCGCCTCCCGCTCCTGCGCCGCGGACTCTGCGGCGGCCTCCTCCGGGTCGCCGCCGCCGTCCGTCTCCTCCGCCTCCGCGGATCCGGGTGCACCGTCCTCGGACTCGAGCGTGCTGGTGCCGGTGGCCTCGGCGCTGCCGGCGTCGGCCTCGTCGGCGGCGGGCGTGCCGCCGCCGGCCGGGTCGGCAGCGGTTTCATCCTGGAGCAGGTCCAGCCCCTGCTTCCGGGGCTCCTCATCGGCGTTTCGCCCGAAGCGATGCTTCCTGGTCATTCTGGTCTCCTGGGTCTCGATCCGTGTTTCGGCGCGAAGGCGTGCGGGGCTTCAGGGGTGGCGTTGCATTCCTGGGCAGCGTCCGGGAAAACCACGGCTCCATCGCGGCCCCCGGTCGGGCCGCACTCCAGGGCCCGCGCAAGAAGCGGCGGGCCAGAGCCATCGGGCCGCTCCCCTCCATGGGCGGCACGGAGGCAGCGGTTCGCGAAGCTCTCCCTGTACTCCCGCCGTGCGACGATTCGCCGCCTAAGCCGCCCATGGCCCGCCGTCTTCGAGGTGTCGCCGCAGCCCCGGGCATCGCCATCGCACCGTTGGTCCACTTCCACGGCGGGATGGAGTACATCCCCACGCGGGCCGTGGCGCCCGAGGAGGTGGAGCGGGAGGTCGGCCGCCTGCGCGAGGCGATCGACCATGCTGCCGGGGGCATCCACAAGCTCCGCGCGGAGATGACCACGGTCCTCTCCGACCGCGACGCGATGATCTTCGACGCGCAGCTGGCCCTGCTGAACGACCGGACGTTCCAGGCCGCGATGGAGCGCGTGGTCCGCGACCAGCTCGTCAACTGCGAGGTGGCGCTGCAGCGCGTCATCGCCGAATACGAGAAGGCATTCGAGGCGATGCAGGATGCAGCCATGCGCGAGCGCGCCGCGGACGTCCGCGACGTGGGCCGCCAGGTGCTCGGCGCGCTGATGGAGCGCGAGCGGAAGGTCTACACCGCCGGCGGCCAGGACTACATCTTCGCCGCCGACGAGTTCCTCCCCAGCGACACGGGGATCCTCGACCGCCGGCACATCCGGGGCATCGTCACGGCGCGGGGCGGCAAGTACTCCCACGGCGCGATCCTGGCGCGCTCGCTGGGGATCCCGGCGGTGGTCGCGGTCGAGGACGTCCTGATCAAGGTGCAGAGCGGCACCCAGGTGGCGCTGGACGGCGACAACGGCGTGGTCGTCGCCGAGCCGGGCGAGGAGGAGCTGGTTCGCTACCGCCAGCTCGTGGCCGAGCGCCAGGACGTGGAGCGCAAGGTGCGCGAAGCCCGCTTCCAGCCCGCCGCCACCAGCGACGGCGTGTCGGTCGAGCTGCTCGTCAACGTGGAGAGCGTGCGCGACCTCGGCCAGATCGAACTGGACGCCGTGGCCGGCATCGGGCTCTTCCGCACCGAGTTCGCGTTCATGGAGCGCCGCACCTTCCCGACCGAGGAAGAGCAGCGCGCCATGTACAAGAACGCACTCGAGGCGGCGCGGGGCAAGCCCGTGACCTTCCGCACCCTGGACGTGGGCGGCGAGAAGGTGCTGAGCTACTTCCGGATGCCCGAGGAACGCAATCCCCAGCTGGGTTGGCGCGGCATCCGCATCGGCCTGGACTGGCCGGACCTCTTCTACACGCAGATCCGTGCGATCCTGCGGGCGGCCGGGGAACACCACGTCCGCATCCTGCTGCCGATGGTCAGCGGCTACGACGAGGTGCGGCGCTGCCGCGAGGCCGTCGACCAGATCCTGGAGGACCTGCACGCCGCCGGGCAGCGCCCGCGTGGCAAGGTCGAGCTGGGCGCGATGGTGGAGATCCCGGCCTTCGTGCACGTGATGGACCAGGTGCTGCCGCTCGTGGACTTCTTCTCCGTGGGCACCAACGACCTGGTGCAGTACTCGCTGGCCGTCGACCGGGACAATCCGCGCGTCGCAGGCCTCTACGACCCGTTCCAGCCGGCGATCCTCCGCATCCTGCGGCAGATCGCGAACGCCGCCGCGGCTGGCGGCAAGCCGGTGGCGGTGTGCGGGGAGATCGCGGGCGATCACCACTTCACGCCGCTGCTGCTCGGTCTCGGGTACCGGCAGCTGTCGATGGCCCCGGTGTTCGTGCCGCGGGTGAAGCTCGCCGTGCGCGGCTTCTCGCTCGGGGAGTGCCGGGAGATGGCCGATGCGGCCCTGGCGATGACCTCGGCCGCGGCGATCCGCGGGTTGCTGCGCGAGCGGGTGCGGGCCGCGAGCGCCGCCATGCTGGCCGGCTCGCTGCCGGGCCCGGGGCGCGAGCGGATGAGCGAGGGCCGGCCTTGAGCGGACCCAAGCGGGGCAACTGGTCGGCGCAGGAGCTGATCCGCCTGCGCGAGCTGTGGCCACGGCTGCGGGCCGAGGAGGTCGCGCGGCGCCTGCGGCGTTCCGCCGACTCCGTGCAGCGCCGGGCCCAGCGCATCTTCGCCGGTGCGACGGTGCGGGGGGCGTGGACGCCCGACGAGGAGCGCACGCTGCGCGAGGCGTACGGAGCGGTGGAGATCGAACGCATCGCGGCGATCCTGCACCGCCCGCCCCGGGAGGTGCGCGCCCGGGTCCGGCGGCTGCGTGCCGAGCTGCGGCGTGGCGCCTGGTCGCCCGCCGAGGTGATGGACCTGAAGCGCCTCTACGGCACCCGGACCGACGCCGACCTGGTCGTGTGCCTCGCACGGCCCCGCGCCCAGATCCGCGCCAAGGCGCGGGAACTCCAGCTGGCCAAGGACAAGCGCTTCCTGGCGCGCCTGAGGGCCGATTCCCTCTCGCGCACGCCGATGCCGCGCTGGAACGCCGCAGAACTCGACACCCTGCGCCTGCTCTACCGGGACCACGACAATCTGGAGATCGCCCGGCGCCTGCGGCGGTCGGTGGCGAGCGTGGCCAACAAGGCGAACCGTCTGGGACTGCAGAAGAGCCCGGCCCTGCTCGAAGTGATCGGGCGCCGCAACATCGCGTCGCGCTGGTCCTGATCCGGCGCCCGGCCGGGCGTGCCGGGGCGGCCGGATGGGTGCCGTGCGGGGGCCGCTTCACGCCCGCGGCGGGTACTTCCCTCGCTCCTCGCTCAACCCACGTCGTGCCTTCGTCCGAAAAGTCGGCAGCGGAGCAAGTCGCGACGCACTTCCCGCACCGGACCTAGCCGAGAGCACATCCATGGAGATCGTCGGAAAGAAGAGCCAGGGCCTGTCGGTCACCACACTCGCCGAGGACAAGACGGTCATCGTCTCGTTCAACGACCGAAGCCTGAACTTCTACATCACCGACTCGCTCAAGGAGTCCCTCAAGACGACGATCAGCCAGAAGATCGATGAGGGCTACCAGCACTTCGTGCTGAACCTGGAGCAGGTCAAGATCATCGATTCTTGCGGTGTCGGGCTGATCATCGTCGCCAACAACGTCACGGCGGCCAAGAACGCGCGGCTCTACCTCTGCAACATCAAGCCGTTCATCGTCAAGATCTTCGAGATCATGCGGATCGCGAAGCACCTCTCGATCTACGAGACCGAGAACGACGCTTTGAACGCGATCAAGAAGGGCTGAGCTGGAGCGGCTGCGGAACGAGGAGCAGTGCCCGCCGGTGGGGCACTGGCAACGGGGACGCGCGGTGCGGCGTGAAACCGGCGAAGGAGAAGCGTGGGCACCATCCTGGTCGTCGAATCGGCACAGCGTGAGCCGTCGTTGGCGGGGATCCTCGGCGGCAGAGGCTTCCGCTGCACGACGGCCGTCGATCCAGCCGCCGGGCTGCGCTGCGTCGAGAGCGGCGTACCCGATGCCCTGGTCGTCGATCTGGCCCAGGGGGAAGGCACGGTGCGCGACCTGGCGCTCCGTGCGCTGCAGCTCGACACCGTGCTGCTCTGCCGCGGCGAGGCGGACGACCGGACCGCGCTGCGCAGCGCGCTGCGTCTGGGTGCGCGGGACCTCTTGGTGCCCGGCCAGGAAGACCCGGACCAGCTGGCGCGGCGCGTCGCGCTTGCCATCGACGAGGCGCGCGTCACCAGCGCGCCCCGGTTGCGCCTGGCGGAGGATCACCAGCGCCTGCGGCGCCAGCACGACGAGCTCCGCCTGCAACACGCGGAATCGCTGCGCGTGGCCGAGGACTTCCAGGAGGCGTTCTTTCTCGACGTGACGCGAATGATGACCATCATCTCGAACATCATGGACGGCATCGTCTTCGCCGACCGCGAGGGCAACATCATCCTCATGAACCCGGTCGCCGAGGACCTGCTGGGGGTGAAGTCGTTCCTCGCGATCGGCAAGAAGACCAAGGACCTGCCCGGGCACCAGGAACTGGTGCGTGCCGTGGCGCAGGACCACGATCAGGTGCGGGAGCGCAAGGAAGTCTCGCGCACCATCGAGGTGCACCACCTCGAGCAGGACCTGCTCTACATCAAGGTCAAGACCAGCAACGTGCTCGACTACCGCGGCCAGTTCGCGGGCATCCTCACGGTCCTCCAGGACGTCACCGCCGAGTACAAGTCCGACCAGCTGAAGAACCAGTACCTGTCGATCGTCGCCCACGAGCTCCGCACGCCGCTCACCGGGATCAAGACGTTCTCCACCATGCTCGCCAAGGGGACCCTCGGTGCTCTCAGCGAACAGCAGAAGCGGGTGGTGGAGTCGATCCGCGAGCAGTCGCTGCGCCTCGAGCACCAGATCGACAAGCTGATCAACCTCGGCAACCTGGACTCGAACGACTACGGCCAGGACGTGGAGTTCTTCGACGCGGGCGAGTTCCTGGGCGTGGCAGTGGCGCCGTTCGAGCAGGCCGCCAAGGACCGGCACATCGCGCTCGAGACGGCGGTGGAGTGCACGGGCGTGCTGGTCGAGGCCGACCGCGTGGACCTCAAGCGCGCCCTGCAGGCGATCATCGAGAATGCCGTGAAGTTCACGCCCGATGGTGGCCGCGTCCGGATCGCGGTCGCACGCGACGGTGACAAGGTCCGGTTCACGGTCCGGGACTCGGGCATCGGCATCGACCCCCGGTACCACCGGCGCATCTTCGAGAAGTTCTTCCAGGTCGAGGATCCGCTCACCCGCCACCACGGCGGCGCCGGGCTCGGACTCTTCGTTGCCAGGGGCATCGTGGAGGCCCACGGCGCCAAGATCGAGGTGCGTAGCGAACTCGGGAAGGGTGCGGAATTCTCGTTCAGCCTCCCCGTCGGCGCTGCCGATGAGAAGGAAGCGCGCGAGCAGGAGACCGCGACCGCGGCGAGGAGCAACTGAGGCCAATGGAACGGACCGTTCTGATCATCGAGGACGAGAAGCTCATCATCGTCTCCACCCAGATGGTGTTGGAGGCGGCGGGCTTCCGGGTGGAGTCGGCCACCAACGGCGAGGAGGGCATCGCCAAGGCCCGCGAGGTGAAGCCCGACCTGATCCTGTTGGACATCATGATGCCGGGCATCGACGGCTGGGAGACGCTGACGCGCCTCAAGCGCGATCCCGAGACCTCGGCCACGCCGGTGATCATCTTCACCGCGCGCGAGCACGCCCGCGGCCACCAGAAGAGCGCCGAGATGGGCGCCGCGGACTACTTCCGCAAGCCGTTCGAGCCGGACGAGCTGATCGAGCTGGTCGAGAAGCACGTCGGACAGCGCTGCTGATCCGGCCTTCCTGCGCACTGCCGTGGACGGTCAGCGGGCGGCCCGTTACCGCGAGGCGGTGTTCCAGGTGTTCGTGCTCCTGCGCGTCGCTGCGCAGCGCCGCGCCCAGCTGCCGCCCGAGGTCGTGGAGAGCTGCATGGCGCGGCTCGTCCCGCTCCTGGCGGAGGAGGGGGCGCTGCGCCTGGATCTGCACGCCGGCAGCCTGCTCGCCAATGGCCTGCGCGTGCCGCTGCGCTTCGGGGACCTGGTGCCGATCGAGTCCCTGGTGCGCGACCTCGCGGGCCGAGGCCTCGCGGGGCTGGAGTTCGTGCGGGGTCTCGAGCCGGGCGAACTCGGTGCCGCGGCGCACGAGCTCGCCGCCGGCGACGAGTGCGGCGCCATCCTCGCGGCACGCCTCGCGGCCCGCGGCGTGCGCAACGTCCGCCCGCTCCTCGCAGACCCACGGGCCCCCGAGGCCAGCGAGCGCGAGACGGACATGGCCGACCAGCACCTGCGCGCGGTGTTCCTCGCCCAGCGCCTCCTGGCCGAGATGCGCCTGCAGGGGAGGATCGACCAGGGCCTGGCCAAGGTGACCCTCCAGGAAGCTGTCCTGTGCATGCTGGAGGAGCCGGTGGGCCTGGAGGTTCTCGCGCTGCTCCAGGACGAGGACGCGTCGATCTTCCGGCACTCCATCCACGTGTGCGTGTACGCGGTCCTGATCGGCCGGGGGATCGGACTGCCTCCTCGCCTCCTGCGGGAGCTGGCGCTGGGCGCGCTCTTCCACGACCTGGGCAGGGTACGGGGGGAAGCCGACGCGCCGGGGCCCGGACTCGACCACGGCGAGCGCGGAGTGCGGCGTCTGGTCGAGCTGGGCTCCCTGCGCGAACCCATGTTGCGTGCCATGCTCGTGTGCGCGGAGCACCACGCGCCGGGGAGCGACGAGCGGGGGCGGCAGGGTCTGCACGACCGTGGTCTGCTGGCCAGCATCGTCGCGGTGGCCGACCGGTTCGACGCGCTTGCGTCAGGAGCAGACATGCAGAGCACCGCCGACGTGCTGGCCGAGCTGCGCCGCATCGCGCGCGAGGAGCACTGGCCGCTCGGGCTCGTCGATGCGCTGTCGGCAGCGACCGCGGCGTTGCCGGCGCCCCGCGGCTCGCACGCATCGCTTCCGTGATCGTGACGTTCGGCATCGGCTCGGCGTGAACGCGGGTCGCGTCAGAACATCGAAACAAGGCGGGTGCCCCGCTCGTTCCTCGAATGCTCCAGCGATCGTGTCGCTGGAGCCGCGAGGCGGCGAGGCCTCGCGTGATCTGACCTCCGCCCGGGCCCGGCCGGCCTGACGACGGAGGGCCGCGGCCGCGCGGTTGGGACCGGCTCGGCCGGCCGCCACGCGGCCTGCGCGGGCGGGAGGCGCCCGATCGGGTCGAATCCTCCCGCCCGCGTGCTCACGCGAGCGGCGCGGGGCGGCACGCGCCGCCCGGCATCGGCCGGGGCTCCTTCTTCGAGGCACGCCATGCGTAACCGCATCCTGCTCGCGCTGGCCCTCGGCCCCGCGCTCGCCGCGCAGGGCTACGTATCACCGGCGCACTTCACCGTCGCGGAGGGCAACTACTACGGGGCCCTCCCGCTCGGCACCACGACGACTCCCGACCGTTACCTGCAGGTCCATGACGACTTCGCAGGCACGGCCCGCTCGATCGGCGCGCTCGCGTTCCGTCGTGATGGCGGCAACCCCTACGAGTACCAGGCGTACTCGATGCTCGTCGACGTCCTGGTGTCCACCGCCGCAACGAGTTCGGACCTCATCAGCGCGACGTTCGACAACAACCACGGCGCGAACAAGACGACCGTCGGCCAGTTCAAGCTCGTGCAGTTCCCGGTGACCAATCACACGAGCGAACGGGCGTTCGACTATCGGATCCCCTTCGACCGGCCGTTTGCCTTCAACGGCGCCGGACCGTTCTGCTGGGAGATCAAGGTCTCGTCGCGCACCAACGCGAACACCTTCTACTTCGACGCCTTCTATCTGGCCAACTCCAACCCCTACCCCTACGACTGGACCTGGGGCACCGGCTGCAAGGCCACCGGTGAGACGTACCCCATGAGCATGTCGGGTGGTTCGTACGCCAACTGGTCGGGCGGCAGCGTGACGCTGCGCTACACCGGCTACTACTTCCCGGCCAACGCCCTGATCACCCTGCTCATCGGCGCCCAGGACAAGAACTTCGGGGGCATCCCGCTGCCCTACGAGCTGCCGGGCACCAACGGCTTCCCGTCCGGGAAGTGCTTCCTCTACCTCGACCCCCTGTTGACCGTTCCGCAGCTCACCAACGCCCAGGGCCAGCTCAACGCGAACCTCGGCGTCGGCGTGAACACGAGCAACAACGGCAACCTCCTCTTCGTGCAGGCCGTGGCGATCGACACGCAGGCCAATGCGTTCGGTCTGGTGCTGGGCAACATGGTCCAGACCCAGGTGCTGGCGCCCTTCACGAACCTCCCGATCTCGCAGGTCTACCTGCAGGGCGGCATCGGAGCCGTCGGGACCGTCAGCAAGAACATCGGCTACGTGATCAAGGTCGACTGAGGTCTCCGCGGCCGTCGCGCGGCGGCGCGGACCGGCGGACAGCACCGGTGCGTGCCCGTCGCACGGGCGGCCGTGGCGCCGGCCGTGGCATCGGCGGTCGTGCCGATCCCGGTCCGCGCGTCCTGGATCCGCGACCGAGCCGTGACCGCTCGTCCATCGCAGGCGCCCGGTCCCTGGTGGGGCGGGGCGGCCTGAGGCTCTCGCGCACGAATGGCGCCCCGCTGTCCCGCCCTTCGCGCGGTTGGCCCCTCAACCCCTGCTCCATCCCCATGAAGACGATCCTCAGTGTGTGTTCCCTCGCGACGGCGCTTGCCGCGCAGGGCCTCGTCACCCCCGGCCACTTCACGTCGACCGAGGGGAACGACTACATCCAGACGCCGTTCGGCGTGACCTCCACTCCGGCCCGCATCCTGCAGGTCCACGACGACATGTCCGGAACGGCGCGGACCATCCAGGCGCTGGCGTTCCGCCGCAACGGGACCACGACGACGGCGTACGCCGCGTACTCGGTGATCGTGGACCTGCGGCTCTCCACATCGCCGCTGAACTCGGGCACGGTGAGCACCACCTTCGAGAGCAATCATGGCGCGGACCTCGTGACCGTGGCCCTGCAGAAGGTCGTGAGCCTGCCGGCCACGGTCCACGACAGCCAGCGGCCCTTCGTGTACCGGTTCCCGTTCAACCAGCCCTTCGCGTTCGCGGGGGGTGGGCCATTGGCGTGGGACATGACGGTCACCTCGCGCACGAACAGCAGCGCCCTGACCTTCGATGGGTTCAGGAGCTCCAACACGAACCCGCCGGCCATGGACTGGAGCTTCGGCACCGGCTGCAAGGCCACGACCTACTCCACCGCTATGACCATGTCGGGCAGCTCCACTGCCACCTGGTCGAGCGGGTCGGTGAACTTCAGCTTCGCCGGCAGCAACTTCCCGAAGAGCGCCGTGGTCACGCTGCTCCTCGGGGGTGACGACAAGAACTTCGGCGGCATCCCCCTGCCCTGGGAGATCCCGGGCACCAACGGATTCCCCTCCGGAGTGTGCCACCTCTACGTGGCGCCCCTGCTGACCATCAACCAGGTCACCAACGCATCGGGCGCCATGAACGCCGTGCTCAGCGTGGGCGGCATGACCCAGGCCAACAACGGGATGATCCTCTTCACCCAGGCCGTGGCCATCGATGCCAACAACGCGTTCGGCCTCGTGTTCAGCAACCTGATCGAGCACCAGATCGTCGCCCCCTTCGCGGTGCGGCCGATCAGCTACGTCTACCGGAACGGATCCGCGGGCACGACCGGGACGGTCGTGAAGAACGAGGGCCACGTCACGAGCCTCGAATGATGCGGCGTGCCGGGGAACCGATCCCCGGTGAACGGATTCCGGAACGACCGCGCGAGGCTGGCTGGGACATGAGGTCCCGAGCCTCGCGTGGGCGCGCGGGCGCCTGGAGCGCTCACGGGCCGACGCCCTCGATCCTCCGCAGGATCGCGGCGGCGGCTTCTTCGTCGCGCAGCGCAGTGAACAGCGCCTCGCGCAGCTCGACCGGGCTGGCGCCTGCGCGCACCGCTCCCCGGCCATGCGCGACCAGCTGGGGCACCTGATGCCCCAGCGCGACCAACGCGGCCACGGCGAGCAGCTCGCGCAGCAGGAGGGACAGTCCGGGCCGGGCGAGGATCCTGCCGTACGCAGCCTGCAGGACGAAGTCGTGGAACTCGCCGTGGTAGGCGCGCAGGCGTGCGAGCACCTGGGGAGCCGCGGATCCGTAGACCTTCGCGAAGAGTTCCCGGCCTGCGGACTCGTGCGCTTCGGGTGGCAGTCCGCCACCCTGCGGGGTCGCGGGTGGGGGCCACACCTCCTGCAGGCACTCGAACGCCGATACGGCTCGAGGGAAACCGCAGAAGAGCACCCCTTGCAGCAAGGCCTCCTCGATTGCGGGGCGCCGGACTTCGAGGTCCCGTGCCGCGCGCATCCACTTCGCCGCATCCTCCCAACTCCCGCGGGCGATCGCGACTTGCATCAGGAGCAGCGCACGCACGCCAGGGTCGAGTCCGGGTCGGGAGAGCAGCGCGTCCATGCCTGCGATCGTGACCGGGCACGGCAGCCGGGTCACGCCTGGATTCCCTGGGGCGCCGCAGGCTGCACGCCGGCAGCAAAAAGTGGGGGGGGACCGGTTGCGCCGAGGCCGGCCTGGCACTTAGTGCATCCACAGAAGAACCCATCCTCGCTCTTTGCCACCCGTGCGCCGGGGTCTGCACACCCTCCGACCGCCTCGCACTCCACGCGTCGAGTGCACTTGCGCCCCTGGCGCGGGTCCTCGTGCCGCTCCATCCAGGAACTCGGATGCGCGCGCTGGGCACGAGCGGCGATGATCCGCCGCCGGTTCCGGTTTCCGCCCCCGCCTACCCTCCTCCAACTCGCCAGATTCGGACACGACCATGCGAACGCTCCTCAGCCTCTGCGTCCTCGGTTCCACGCTCGCCGCCCAGGGTCTCGTGACTCCTGCCCACTTCGCCGTGACCGAGGGCAACACCCTGATCCAGACGCCGCTCGGCGTGACCCAGACGCCGTCCAGGTTCCTCCAGGTCCACGACGACATGTCCGGCACGGCGCGGACCATCAACGCGCTCGCGTTCCGCCGCGATGGCAACTCGACGACCGCCTACGGGGCGTACGCGGTGATCGTGGACATCAGCCTGTCGACGTCGCCGCTGAATTCCGCGACGGCCAGTCTCACGTTCGACAGCAACCACGGCGGCGACCGGGCGAGCGTGGCGTTCCAGAAGGTGGTGCAGTTGCCGGCCACCACCCACTCGAGCTCGCGGTCCTTCGTCTACAAGATCCCGTTCAACCAGCCGTTCTCGTTCGCGGGCGGCGGCCCGCTCGTCTGGGACGTGACGGTCACGTCGCGCACCAACAGCGGGGGCGTGAATTTCGACGCCTTCACTTCGGCCAGCACCAATCCGCCTGCAGTGGACTGGTCGTTCGGCACCGGATGCAAGGCAACGACCTATGCCAGCGCGATGACCATGACCGGCGGCTCGACCGCCTTGTGGTCGTCCGGCGCCGTGAATCTCTCGTTCTCCGGCAGCAACTTCCCGAAGAGCGCGGTCGTCACCCTGATGCTCGGCGGTGACGACAAGAACTTCGGCGGCCTCCCGCTGCCTTGGGAGATCCCGGGCACCAACGGCTTCCCGTCTGGAGTCTGCCGCCTGTACGTGGCGCCCCTGCTCACCATCAACCAGATCACCAACGCGTCCGGGGCCATGAGCGCGATCCTCAGCATCGGCGGGATGACCCAGGCCAACAACGGCAACATCCTCTTCACCCAGGCGGTCGCGATCGACGCCAACAACGCGTTCGGCCTGGTGTTCAGCAACCTCGTGCAGCACCAGATCGTCGCGCCGTTCACCTCGCGCCCGATCAGCTACGTCTATCGGTCCGGTTCCACAGGGGCTACCGGCACCGTGGCTCGCAACCAGGGCCTGGTGACCAGCCTCGAGTGAGTC
>JADLFX010000090.1 GCA_020849665.1 Planctomycetota bacterium
GCCGAAGAACTCGCGCGCGATGGCCACGCAGCGGTCGAGCTCGCGGTTGCTGCCCTGGAACGGATGGTGCGCGCCCAGCGAATGGCCGGTCTTCTCCAGGACGACGAAGCTGGCCTGCTCCTTGGGCAGCCAGTGGTAGAGGACCTCGGCCTCCTCGATCGGCGCCACGTCGTCCTCCTCGCCTGCCGCCACGACGATCGGCACGCGCAGGCCACGCGCCGCGGCCTCGAGGTGGAAGAGCTCGGGATGCTGTGCCAGATCCGCCGCGAAGCTCGCCGGCACCTCCCGCGCAGCGCGCGCGAACGTGCTCACCGGGGCCAGGGCCACGACCGCACCCGCCTGCGGCGCGCGCGCCGCCGCGAGGATCGCGAGGGCCGCGCCCTTGCCATGGCCGACCAGACCGACCGGCCCGGGGCGCAGAGGCAGCGCGCCCGCGTACAGGCTGGCCAGCAGGCTCTTGACGGCACCGAGTTCGGCGCTGGGCAGGGCGTCCGGCGGCAGGTCGATCCAGAGCGTGGGGCGCTCCTCGCCGAGCCGGCGCAGGAAGTAGCCATAGAACGACCAGTCCTGCCGGAGGCCCAGGGAGGGCAGGAACACCGCCGGCGCGGCGGCCAGGGCCGCGCCATGCACCTGGGCGCGCAGCTCGACGCCGTCGGGGCCTCGCCAGGCGACGCTCAGGGTTCCCTCGGTTCCACTCATCTTCGACCGCGTCCTCGATCTCCGACCGCGCAGCAGGGTAGCCACTCGGCGCAGCGAGGCAACGGCCGGCCGGCTCCCGCCACGTGCGCGGCCCGCGGGACGGGCGCCGCGAGGCCGCTCCGCATCCGCCCGCGCGTGCCGTACGGCCAGCGCGCCCGCTACATTCGCCCACCCGTGCCACGCCGCAGCAGGAGCCCCGACGACGATCCCCGCCACAGTGAACTGGCGGCGCTGGCGCTGCGGATCGGACACCGCTTCCAGGACCCCAGCCTCCTCGATCGCGCCCTCTGCCATGCGTCGCTCGCCAACGACGGCCGCCCGAGCTACGAGCGACTTGAGTTCCTGGGGGACGCGATCCTCAACTTCCTGGTGGCGGAGCACCTGTTCCGCCGCACCCCGGAGATCCCGGAGGGGCAGCTCACCGACCGGCGCAGCCGCATCGTCAGCCGCGACCCTCTGGCCGCGGTGGAAGCCGACCTCGGCCTGGCATCGCATCTCGACGTGGGCCGCGGGCTGCGCGACGACGAACGCGGCTCCAGCCGGATCCGCGCCGACCTCGTCGAGGCCGTCCTCGGCGCCGTCTACCTCGACGGCGGGATCCGCGCGGCCCGCAAGTTCGTGCGCAAGCACGTGCTCGCGCGCGTGAAGGCCGATCCGGATCCGACCGCGCACCAACGCGACTCCAAGGGGCGCCTGCTGCACCACTGTCAGGTGCACCGCCTTGGTCAGCCCACGTACCGGATCGTGCACGAGGAGGGCCCCGCGCATCGCCGCACGTTCACGGTGGAAGTGGCGCTCGGCGAGCGGACCCTGGGCACCGGCACCGGCCGCACGAGACGCGCGGCGGAGTTCGAGGCGGCGGCCGAGTGCCTGCAGCGCCTGCACGCGGAGGCGAACGCTCCGTGAACGAACTCGTCGCCGCCTTCGCGGCGCTGCCTCAGACCAGGCGCCTGGTCGAGGCCCTGCGGACCGGGGCGCAGCGCGCCGCGGGCGGGCTCTGGGGCGCGAGCGCGGCGCTCCTGCTCGCGGCGCTGCGGTTGCGGGCCCCACGGCCCCAGCTGGTGATCACCGCGAGCGAGGACGAGGCCATGGCCCTGCAGGGCGACCTCGCCGCGTTCGGGGTCCTGGACGCGGCTGTCCTGCCCGAACTGGAGGTGGACGCCGACGGGGCACCCGAGCCGACCAGCCACGGAGCCCGGGTGCGCACGCTCGCAGGAGTGCCCGGCAAGGTCGACTTCCTCCTGCTGGCGCCGCTGCGCGCCCTGCTGCAGCCGGTGCCGAGTCCGCGCGCGTTGGCGCGGGGACGGCTGCGGGTGCGCTCCGGCGAGCCCTTCGACCACGCGGACCTGCTCGCCCGGGCCGTCGCGGCCGGACTGCGCAGGGTCCCGCTCGTGCTGGCCCCCGACGAGGTGAGCCTGCGCGGAGACGTGCTCGATGTCTTCCCCGCGGCCAGCGCCGAGGCGTTGCGACTGGAGTTCTTCGACGGCGTGCTCGAGTCGATCCGCACCTTCGATCCCGCCACGCAGCGCTCGCTGCTCAAGCTCGACGAGGCGCTGCTCCCGCTGGGCGAGCGCGGCGGCACCGCGGCCCAGGGCGAGGTGCTCGACCACCTCGCGGCCAGGAACCTGCTCTGCGTGCGCCTGGAGCCGCTCAAGCTGAAGGACCGTCAGATCACCCTGGACGCGGCCGCGCTGCACGCCCTGCAGCGCGCCCAGGAGGTGCTGGCCACCACCACGCAGCTCGACCTCAGCGCGCTGCCCAGCCAGGATCTCGACTTCCGGATCCTCTCGGCCGGCAGCGCGGCTGGCTCGGGCGAGGCCGACCCACGCGGCCGGCTGCGCGCGATCCGCGGGATGGCGGGACGCGTGGTGGTCGTGTGCCGCACTGCGGCAGAAGAGGCGCGCCTGCGCGAGATCCTCGCGCACCGGCAGGTCGACCTGGGCGCCGAGCGTCTCGAGCTGGCCGTGGGTGCCCTGAGCCGCGGGTTCCGGGTGCCGGAGCTGGACGTGGCCCTGGTCTCCAACACCGAGTTCGCGGGCGTGCCGGCCACGGTGCGCGTGCGCGAGAAGAGCGCGGTGCCGAGCAAGGCGGTGGCCAGCTTCTTCGAGCTGCGTCCGGGCGACCTCGTGGTGCATGCCGTGCACGGCATCGCCCGCTTCGAGGGGATGGAACGGGTCGCGCGCGGCGAGGTGGCCGAGGACTGCCTGCGCCTGCTCTTCGCCGACGACGTCGCCCTCCTCGTGCCCGCCGCCAAGATCCATCTGGTCCAGAAGTACGTGGGAGCAGGCAGCGCCGCTCCCCGGCTGGATCGGCTGGGCAGCAAGGGGTTCGCGCGCCGCAAGGAGCAGGTCCAGCAGGAGCTCTTCGATCTCGCCGCCGACCTGCTCGACGTGCAGGCGCGGCGCGAACGCCTGCGCCGGCCGCCCTACCCGCGCGACCCGCTGGAGGACGCGTTCCTGGACGGGTTCCCGTTCCAGGACACGCCCGACCAGGTCACCGCATGGGCCGAGATCCGTGCCGACCTGGAGAAGGAGCACCCGATGGACCGCCTGCTCTGCGGCGACGTCGGCTTCGGCAAGACCGAGCTCGCCCTGCGGGCGGCGTTCAAGGTGGCGATCACGGGGCGGCAGGTGGCGGTGCTCGCCCCCACGACGGTGCTGGCCGAACAGCACCAGCGCGTGTTCGCCGCGCGCATGCAGGCCCACGGCCTGCGCGTGGACGTGCTCACCCGCTTCCGCACCGCCGCCGAACGGCGCGCGATCCTCGCCGACGCCGGGCGCGGCGCGATCGACATCCTGATCGGCACGCATGCGATCCTCAACGAGGAGCTGCGCTTCGCGCGGCTCGGGATGCTGGTCGTGGACGAGGAACAGCGCTTCGGCGTCCGGCAGAAGGAGCGCTTCAAGCGCCTGCGCACCGAGGTCGACGTGCTCACCCTCAGCGCCACGCCGATCCCGCGCACGCTGCACGGCTCGCTGCTCGGCCTGCGACCGATCTCGACCCTGACCACGCCCCCGCCCGGCCGGCAGGACGTCGACACGCGCGTGCTGTTCCGCGACGCATCCCTGGTGCAGGAGGCCGTCAGCCGCGAACTGGCGCGCAGCGGGCAGGTCTTCTACCTGCACAACGAGATCCGCTCGCTGCCGCGCGTGGCGCGGGAGCTCCAGTCGCTGGTGCCCCAGGCGCGGATCGCGATCGGCCACGGTCAGATGGCCGAGAACACGATGGAGCGCACGGTGCGCCGCTTCGTGGGCGGCGAGTTCGACGTGCTGGTGTCCACGACCATCGTCGAGAACGGCCTCGACATCCCGCGCGCCAACACCATCCTGATCGACACGGCCGATCACTTCGGGCTCTCCGAGCTGCACCAGCTGCGCGGGCGCGTGGGACGCAGCGACGCCAAGGCGTACTGCTTCCTGCTCATGGACCGGGAGCACCCGCCGCCGGAGGCTGCGCGGCGGCGCCTCAAGGCCCTGGAGGAGTTCTCGCATCTGGGCGCCGGCTTCGCGATCGCCATGAAGGACCTGGAGATCCGCGGCGCCGGCAACCTGCTCGGCCCGCAGCAGTCGGGCCACATCGCCGCGGTGGGCTACGAGATGTACTGCCAGCTCCTACGCACGGCGGTGGCCAGCGCCCGCCACGAGACGCCGTCCGGACCCGGTGAACTCGAGGTGGACGTGGACCTGCGCATCGACGCCTACCTGCCCGAGAGCTGGCTGCCGGACACCGCCGCGCGCCTGGACCTGCTGCGCGAGATGGACGGTGCGGTCACCCCGGAGGCCGCCGCCGAGATCGGAGCGTCCCTGCGCGACCGGTTCGGCGCGCTCCCGGAGCCGGTCGAGAACCTGCTGCAGATCTTCCTGCTCAAGCACCTGCTCGCGCCGCACGGGGTGAGCGCGGTGATGTTCGTGGGCGGCGACCGGCTCGTGGTCCGCCATCCGCCCGGCCAGCCGCTCGGCGGCGCGTGGCTCGACGCGTTCCACGACGTGCGGGCGGTGGAGGCCACCAAGACCCACCTGATCCTGCCTCCGCAGGTCCCGGCGGCCGGGACGACGCCGGCCACCGACGGCAAGGCCGTCCTCGCCCACCTGATGGATGCCTTGCTCGGCCGCGAGACGGCTCGCACAATCCTGCCGCGATGGCGCGCACCCAGATCGGCCGACTTGCCCTCGCGTTCGCCGTCGCGGCGGCGCTGACCGCGGCGCCCCGGGCCCAGGGGGAGAACGGCGGCTTCGACCCGAAGTGGCTGCGCCGCTTCGACCCGGAGACCAGCGAGCCCGGCCGGCGCTTCTTCGACGGCGTCGTGGCGATGATCAACGACCGGGCCATCCTGGAGAGCTCGATCCGCCGCGAGGTGGTGGCCGAGTACGAGAACCTGAACCTGCAGCAGAAGGGGCCGCCGCCCCAGGACCTGGAGAACACGCGCCGGCGGGTCCTGCGGCGGGCCGCCCAGGACGAGATCCTGGCCCAGACCGCCAAGACCAGCACGGCGAACCGCGAACAGCTCGAGGAGTACGTGGAGCGGCAGGTGCGGGAGTTCCGCGACCAGGAGGTCCAGCGCTATGGGTCGTTCAACCAGTACACCCGGGAGCTCGGGCTGCTGGGCAGCAGCTGGGAGTCGGTGGCCGAGGAACGCCGCAACGAGGTCCTCCGCCAGCTCAGCCTCGCCGATGCCTTCGCCCCCCTGCGCGGCCAGGCGCCGCTGCTGGTCACGCCCAAGGAGCTGCGCCGCTACTTCGAGACGCACCGCGCCGAGTTCGAACGGGAGGCCAGCGCCGACGTCGGGGCGGTGATCTTCCCCTTCGGCGGCGACGCCCAGGCGGCCCGGAGGCGGGCCACGGAGGCGGTGCGGCTGTGGCGCGAGAAGCCCCTGGACAGCGAGGAACTGGCGCGCCAGACGGGAGGGATCGCCCGCCCGGACCGCAAGGCGGTGCGCAACGTGCCGGAGGACTCCAACGCCGCCTTCCTCAAGGCCTTCGCCGCCCAGGCCCAGGCCGGGGAGGTGTCCGAGCCCCTGGAGCAGGGTGGGACCGTGTGGGTGCTGCGGATCCTGGCCCGCAACGGCGAGGTGCGGCAGGCCTTCGCGGACCCCAAGGTCCAGGAACGGATCCTGGAACGGCTCATGCAGGACCGCTACCGCGAACGCGAGGCGAAGCTGATCCTCCGCAACCAGAACAAGCTCTACTTCTACCCGGAGAACCTCTTCGAGGACCGCTGAGGGGGTGCCCCCCCCCGGAATTGCAAAGCCCGTGGCAGGGGCTAAGTTCTCCCGCCTCCCCTCTGAACCAGGCCCGGTCGCGGTCCGTTTCCTCCCCCTAGCCGAGCTTCTGGCCACCGTCCCCGGCCCGATGGCCCGGTGAATCCGGCCCGCGACCAGTCCATCCGTCCTTGCCCGGAGCCCCGCGCGGCACCCCGGCCCGGACGGTCTTGCCCGCAACGTCCCATGTCCATCGACCCGACCAAAGTAAAGATCGATCGCGAGGTCGTGCCCTTCTGGGAGCACGAGGAGTCCTTCCAGGACATCATGGCCGAGCAGCTCAAGCACGCGCCTTGGCTCGGCCTCTCGATCCTGATCCATGGCATCGGCATCTTACTGCTGATCGTGCTGATGCCGGTGGAGACCCTCAAGAAGGACGACAACATCATGCAGATGGCTCCTCCACCCAAGGAGGAGAAGATCGAGGAGCAGAAGCCTCCCGAGGAGGAGGTGAAGGAAGAGGTCAAGGAGGAGGTCGTCATCCAGGACACCGAGGTCAAGGAAGTGACCGAGATCGAGGAGGGCGATCCGATGGCCGACTCCGAGGTGGCGTCGGCCTTCACCGGGACCGGCTGGAACACGGCCCTGGGCCTGGGCGGCGGCGCCGGCGGAAAGTTCGGCGGACGGCGCGGCGGCCGCAAGGGACTCGGCGGCTCGGGCAAGTCGACGGCAGAGGCGATCGAGCTGGGCCTGGAGTGGCTGAAGAAGCACCAGGACGAGGACGGCAAGTGGGACGCCGACCAGTTCATGAAGCACGACGCCGAAGGCACGCCCTGCGACGGCCCCGGCAACCCGGTGCACGACATCGGCCTCACCGGGCTCGCGACGCTGGCCTTCCTGGGCGACGGCAGCACGATGCGTTCCGGCCCCTACCGCGAGGTCATCAAGAAGGCGATCACCTGGCTGCGCGAGCAGCAGGATCCCGAGAAGGGCCTCTTCGGCCAGGCCAGCTCGCACGACTTCATCTACGACCATGCGCTGGCGTCGATCGCGATGATCGAGGCCTACGGGCTCTCCGACTACAAGCTGCTGCGCAAGAACGCCCAGCTGGCCATCAACTACCTCGAGTCGCACCGCAACCCGTACAAGGCGTGGCGCTACCAGCCGCGCGACAACGAGAACGACACGTCGGTGACGGCGTGGTGCGTGCAGGCGTACAAGTCGGCGCAGGACTTCAAGCTGGAGGTCAACTCGAAGGCTCTGGAGTTCTCCGGCGTGTTCCTGGACGAGCTGACCGATCCGACCACCGGCGCGCTCGGCTACACCAAGCGCGGCGAGCTCTCGTCGCGCCACCCTGGCGACCACGGCGTGCGCTTCCCGCCGGAGAAGACCGAGGCGCTGACCGCCGCGGGCCTGCTGACCCGCATCTTCCTCGGCCAGGATCCGCAGAAGACCCCGGTCATGATGGCCGCGGCGAACCGGATCCTGACCAAGCCGCCGGAGTGGAAGCCGGGTGGCTCGATCGACATGTACTACTGGTACTACGCGTCCTACGCGCTGTACCAGATCGGCGGACGCCACTGGAACGACTGGTCCAAGAAGATGACGGACGCGATCGTGAAGTCGCAGCGCAAGGACGCCAACTTCCGCGGCTCCTGGGATCCGCTCTGCGCCTGGGGCGAGGACGGCGGCCGCGTGTACTCGACGGCGACGATGGTGCTCTGCCTCGAGGCGTACTACCGGTACAGCAAGATCGTGCGCTGAATTGCTGGGAGGCCGGCGCCACGCGGGGACAGAAGCCGCCAAGGACGCCATCCGGCCCTGCTGCGCCGGCCAGGTAGCTCAGGCCCGCGCGAGGAGAGCATGGGCCCCTCGCCGACCGGGCCTGCAATGCCTGCGGGACGGTGAGTCGCGGCATGTCTCGCGATCTGCCGAAGAACTCGACGCAGCCTCGAACGCGCAGGGCTGCGGTCCGCCAGGGCTCGCCGTGGCATGGGGCGCTGGCTCCCCGGTGTCGAGGAATGCGAATCCCTGGAGTCGGGCTCGAGTGGCTGCCGAAAGGGGGCTCGTGCTGCGGGCGGCGGCTGCCGCCCGTTCCCAGGCAGAGGATCGAGGAAGCGGATGGGCCTCAGGGTCAACACCAACGTCGCGTCGATGAACGCGCAGCGGGCGCTGGCAGGCATGACGGAGCGGCTGAACGCCTCCTACCGCCGCCTTTCCACCGGCCTCCGGATCGCCACCGCCTCTGACGACGCTGCGGGGCTGTCGATCTCGGAGCGCTTCCGGACCCAGATCCGCTCCACGCATCAGGCCCTCCGCAACGCGCAGGACGGGATCTCGCTCACCCAGACCGGCGAAGGCGCCCTGAACGAAGTCAGCGCGATCCTGGTCCGCCTGCGCGAGCTCTCCGTCCAGGCCGCCAACTCCACGGCGGGCGCCAGCGACCGCGACACGCTGCACCAGGAGTTCTCCGACCTGGTGCAGGAGATCGATCGGATCGCCCGCGCCACCACGTTCAACGGCGTGAACCTGCTCGACGGCACCGGCTCGTCGGTGGCCTTCCAGGTGGGCATCGGCAACCTGACCGGCGTGGACACGATCCTCCTGGCCCTCGGCGGCGTACTCGCCACCACGCTCGGCCTGGGCACGATCGACATCGGTTCCCAGGGCAGGCCCTCGGTCGCGATCTCCGCCGTGGACGCCGCGATCCAGAGGGTGAGTTCGCTCCGCGGCTCGTTCGGGGCGGCGCAGAACCGTCTCACCGCGACGATCGACAACCTGCGCATCGCCGCGGAGAGCCTCTCGGCGAGCGAGAGCCGGATCCGGGACGCGGACCTCGCGCAGGAGACCGCAGACCTGACCCGCAACCAGGTCGTGCAGCAGGCCGCGATCGCGATGCTGGCCCAGGCGAACGTCCAGCCCGAGGCGGCCCTGCAGCTCCTGCGCGCCTAGCGGCCGCGGGTCTCGGCCCACGCACGGCGCGGGCGCGAGTGGGGCGCAGTTCCGGCCCGACGGTCGGGCAGGCTCAGGCCTTCTTGGCCAGCCTGGCCACGGCGCGCATCACCTGCGACTTCTTCCGCGCGGCCGAGTTCTTGTGCAGCACGCTGCTCTTGGCGGCCTTGTCGATGCGTGCCAGGGCTTCGTTGAGCGCGGCCTCCGCCGCGGCGCGATCGCCCTTCTCCACGGCCTGCAGCAGACGCTTCATCGTGGTCTTGTAGGCGGAGCTGAGGGCCCGGTTGCGGATGCGGCGCTTCTCGTTCTGACGGATGCGCTTGTTGGAGGAGATGCTGGTTGCCATGTGGGGATCTCGGAACTGGGAAGGTCTCGGGTGGGTGGGAGCGCCTCAGGCGCGCAGCCTGGCCTTGAGGGTCTCGACCCTGCTGGCGACGTCCTGGAAACCGATGTCCTGCTCGAGGACGCGGCCGAAGTGCTTGAGTGCGAGGTCGAACTTGCCGGACTCCTCGCAGAGGGAGCCCAGCTCGTAGAGCACCGCCTTGGCCGCAGCCGAGCCGCCGACCGCATCGAGGGCCTTCTCGAACTGGCCGATGGCGAGGTCCACGAGCCCCTTGCCCCGGAACGCCCGTCCGAGCGCCAGGAGGGCCTCGGCCTTGCGCTTGGGGTCCTTGACCGCCTGTTGCAGCTCGGCAATCGACTCGTCGACCCGCCCGCTCGCGAGCAAGGCCGTGCCGAGATCCAGGCGCAGGCCCAGGTCGGTGGGGTTGTGGCCGACGCGCCGCTTGAACTCGGCGACGCGCAGGTCGGTGAGGGTCTTGCGGGCCGCGGCCGCCTTGGCGGCGTCACCGCTCGCCTCGGCCTCGGCCACGCGCCGCTCCTCCGCCCGGAGCTTGAGGTCGCCCAGGCGGCGCAGGCGTTGCGGGTCGCCGGGGGCGAGCCGCTCGAGCCGTTCGGCCGCGGCTACTGCCGCGGCGTAGTCGCCGGCCTTCTCGGCCAGATCCGCGGCCTGGGCCAGGAGCGCGGGATCGTCCGGCGCCGCGGCCAACCGGCCCTCCATCTCGCTGCGCGCCTTGGCCAGCTCCTCGGGCGTGAGCTGCAGCCGCTTGGCGGTCTCCAGCCGACGCTGTTCGTCCTTGTCCTTGACCAGGTCGCGCGACGACTTGGCGGTGGCGATCCCGGAGGAGCGCAGTGCGCCCTCGGCGGCGAGGTTCTTGCGCGCCTTGAGCGACTCCTGGTCGCGCGGGTCGACGCGCAGCGCCTGCTCGTACATCGCCAGTGCGGCGTCGAGCTGGCCAGCCTCGTAGAGCAGCTCGCCCGCCTTGCGCGCCGCCTGCAGGCAACGCTGGTTGGCCTCCGCGAAGGCCCGATACACGGCGAGTGCCGAGTTCCGGCACCCGGCCTTCTCCAGGCAGGTTCCGAGGCCGAGATTGGCGCCCTCGCTGAGCGGATCGTGGACGAGGTAGCGTTCGTAGGCCTTCGCCGCCGCCAGGTGCTTGCCCATCGCCCGCGCGATCCCCGCGACCACGAGGTGCACCCCGCCGGCCACGATCGCGCTCGCGCGCGACGGCGCCTTCGCGGCGGCCTTCTGGAAGAGGGCCTGGCGGAGGCCGGCGCGAGCCTCTCCGTTGTCGGGCTGGAGCGCGAGCAGCTGGCTGTACAGGTTCACCGCGAAGGGGTAGTTGCGGCGCTTCACCGCCTCGGCGGCATTCTGCAGGTGCTTGCTCAGATCCATCGCGTTCCCGGCCGGCCTTGACGCCGGGGAAAGGGCGGCGGAATGTAGCCAGCGGCCAAAAGACCCGCAACCTTCCCGCCGATCCACGGATGCGGCGGCCCTGGTCGGGGCGGGGCTCGCGGCCTAGGTAGCCTCATGACCAAGCTGGAAGTCGTCCACTACCCCGAGCCCGTGCTGCGTCGGGGCGGCAAGCCGGTGACCGCGTTCGGCCCGGAGCTGCGGCAGCTCGCGGAGGAGATGCTGGCGACCATGTATTCCAGCCGTGGCGTGGGACTCGCGGCGCCCCAGGTCGGGCGGGAGCTGGACCTGCTCGTGCTCAATCCCGAGGGCTCCCTGGCCGACCGCACGCAGGAGCTGGTCCTGGTGAACCCCAGGATCCTCTCGCGCAAGCGCCTGGAGTTCGGCGACGAAGGCTGCCTCTCGTTCCCGGGCATCTACGCGGAGGTCGAACGCCACCGCGACATCGTGGCGACCTGGCAGGACGTCGAGGGTCGCGTCCAGGAGGGCAAGGCCAGCGGGTTCGTCGCGCGGATCATCCAGCACGAGATGGACCACCTGCAGGGCGTCCTTTTCGTGGACCGCCTGAGCCCCGCGGACCGGATCCGGGTCAAGAAGCAGCTCGAGGCCCTGGAACGGCGCGCCCGGATCGCGACCTGAGCGACCCCGCCGGCACGCCACCGCCCCCATCGCGGCCCGGGAGTGGCCGCGGCCAAGGCCCCCGCCGCTGGCACCGTCCCACCAGCCGGGAGCCGCGTTGGCACACCCCGGACGACCCGCGCGACGGGGACGACGCCGCTCCTCGGCGACTCCTGCCGCGCGACGCCTGCGGCCGCCGGCCGCCGAGGAAGACGTCGCAACCGGGCGTTGGGTCTGCGATCCTTCCCGCCATGCCCGCGGGCTGGATCGACGGACTCGAGGCCCTGGCCGCCACCGACCTCGCGGCCGTGCACGGCACGGGCCTGGAGTCGCGCTCGGTGGTGGCGGTCGGGGTCTTCGATGGCGTGCATCTCGGCCACCAGCGCCTCCTCCATGAGCTGTTGGAGTTCGCCTCGGAGCTCGGCGGACTGCCCACGGTGGTGACCTTCAAGGACCATCCCGACCGCCTGCTGCGCGGCGAGGCGCCCCCGCTCCTGGTCAGCGTCCCGCACCGCATCCGCCTCCTGCACCGGGCCGGCGTGCGCCGGATCGTCGTGCTCGACTTCGATGCACGGCTGCGCGCCTACTCGGCACAGCGCTTCACCGAGGAGGTGCTCGTGCGTGGCCTGCGCACCTGCGGCCTCCTGCTCGGCTACGACTCGGCGCTCGGCAAGGACCGTGAGGGCACACCCGCACTCTTCCGCGAGTTCGGGGCGCGCTACGGGTTCGCCGTGCGCGAGAGCCAGCCGTTCCTGGTCGACGGCCAGCGCGTGTCCAGCACCGCGATCCGTGCCGCCATCGCCGCCGGCGATCTGGACCGGAGCCACCGCCTCCTCGGCCGCTGGCCCAGCGCGTTCGGCACCGTGATCGAGGGCGACCACCGCGGCCGCGCGCTCGGGTTCCCCACCGCCAACCTGCTGCCCCAGAGCTCGGTGCTCCCCCCCAACGGCGTGTACGCCGCCGAGGCGATCCGCGACGAGGTCGCCCTGCCCGCCGTGGCCAACCTGGGCGTCCGCCCCACGTTCCTGGGCGACGACTCGACCCCGCTGCGGCTCCTCGAGGTCCACGTCCTCGACTTCCGCGGCGACCTGTACGGACAGACCCTGGAGGTCGCGTTCCGCGCCTCGATCCGCGCCGAGCGCCGCTTCCCGGACATCGACCAGCTGCGCGCCCAGATCGCGCGCGACGTGGCCCGCACCCGCGAGCTCCTGGCTCCTTGAACTCCCCCTGGGAGGCCCGTAACGTCCGCCGCCCTTCGACCCCTTGGGGCAGGTAGCTCAGCTGGTAGAGCACAGCACTGAAAATGCTGGGGTCGCCGGTTCAACTCCGGCCCTGCCCACCAACCGAGGTCCACGCCGCCCCTGGGCATCGGACTCCCGGGGCCGGTCCGGCGCGGGCTGCTCATCCTGGGCGGCTCAAAACGCCAGGGAGGTGTGCGCTGCGTGCACGAGGCCGATCCATTGCGGTCCGCTCGACGGCCGCCCGTAGGACGTCGCCTGCAGGACCGTCCCCTCCCCCGCCGGTGCCCGGGACCCCGGTGCCGGCTGCGGCCACGCGGGGCCTCGCCCCCCTCGCCCTCCGCCTCGTCGAGCCCGAACGCGACCTGCATGCCTGCCTCGGCTCCGGCCAGGACCTCGCCGGCACTCCGAGGATCGGCGCCTCCCAGCGGCGTTGCCCCCACATCCGCACGCGCTCGGCCGACCTCCCCCGGCCGTGGGCCGGACACCACGGCCAACGGCACCGCGCACAGCGCGTCTGGCCCGGCGCGTTCCCGCCGTGGCAGACGCACTCGTTGCGCCAGGAGCGACCCGCACCCGTCGCATGCATCCTCGGGGCAGCACCGCCGGATGGATCGCACCAGCGGGAGGCAGCGGCCACGACGGCCCCGATGCGCACCGTGCTGACCGCAGATGCCAGATGGATCCTCTACGCCCTCCGCGCAGGGATCGCGGCGGCGGCAGGCTTCGGGCCGTGCGACCCGACCGCAACCCCAACCAACGTCTGTGCGGTGCTTCCACGGTGAGCTGGCAGCTCTTCGACCAGGAATCGGCGACCTACGAGTCGTGGTACTCGACGGCCGAGGGCCAGCGGGCATCGCACGCGGAGACCAGACTCCTGGCATGGCTCCTGGCGACCTGTCCCGGGACGCGCACGATCCTCGAGGTGGGATGCGGCACCGGACACTTCCTAGGGACCTTCGCCGCACGAGGGCTCCGACCCCTGGGACTGGACCGCAGTCCGGGGATGCTGGCGCAGGTGCGCAAGCGCCTGCCGGCATGCCCGGTCGTGCTCGGCGACGCCCACGAGCTCCCGCTGGGCGACCGCGCGGTGGACGTGGTCTGCTTCGTGACGACCTTGGAGTTCCTGGCGGATCCACGCCTTGCGTTGCGCGAGGCCGTGCGCGTTGCCGCCTCGGCCGTCCTGGTGGTGGTTCTCAATCGGATCAGCGCCGGAGCACTCTGGCGGCGCCTCCATCCGGCGTCGCGAGGCACCCTGATCCGTCACGCCCACGACCTGTCCCCGCTCCAGGCGCGGGCGCTGCTCGCCGAAGCCGCAGGGCCGCGCCTGGCGGCCGTGCGGATCCGTACCGCCCTCCTGCCCGCGCCGCTCCCCAGCGGCCCGACCCGCTTGCCGTTCGGGGACGTCGTGGGCGGAGCGCTGCTCCTTCGGCCGACCACGGGAGCGGGGAGCGCCGGCGCCCCGTGCGGCTCCAGCCCGCGGTCCTGATCCAGGGGGGGCACGCGCCGGACGCCTGCGCGTCGCTCCGCTCCCGCCCTGAGGGTCGCTCCTCCCCGGCGACCTCCCGACGCAGGCGGCACCGGGCGGGTCGACCTGGGATTCCTGGTACCCTTTGCCTCCGGCAACGTCCCCCGCATCGTGCCGCCGATCTGGTGTCGGAGGCGAACCGACACCGCACCCTCCCCGCCGGATCGGTCCGCGTCCTCACGTTCGCGGCCCGTCTCCGCCCGCTCTGGTCGCTTCGCTTCTGCTCCGCCATCTGACCCTTGCACGCCCTTGCCCGCGGTGCCGGGCAGACGGCGTCCCGGTCTGCAACTCGCGCCATGAACATCGTCGTTGGTCCCCTCGACGGCACTCCCGCGGCGGCCCAGTCCGTGGAAGTCGTGGAGCGCAAGGGCCTCGGCCATCCCGACTCGATCTGCGACGCGATCGCGGAGGAGGTGAGCCTGGCTCTCTCGCGCCACTACCTCCAACGCTTCGGTGTCGTGCTCCACCACAACGTCGACAAGGTGCTGCTCCGCGGCGGCACGTCGCGCCCGGCCTTCGGCGGAGGCGAGGTGGACGAGCCGATCGAGATCTACCTGGCCGGACGCGCGACGCGGGAGTGGCGCGGGATCGCGGTTCCCGTGGACGAGCTGGCCGTGGAGGCCGCGCGTGCCTGGCTCGCGGCGCACCTGCACGCACTCGACGTGCCGCGCCACGTCCGGGTGCACTCGCTGTTGCGTTCGGGCTCCGCCGACCTCGTGGAGCTCTTCGCGCGCCAGCCCGAGGGTGGCCCGCGGCTCGCCAACGACACCTCGCTGGGAGTCGGGTTCGCGCCTGCGACCCCGCTGGAGGCCGCGGTCCTCAGGGCCGAGCACAGCCTGCGCGATCCGACGGCTCCCGAGCGCGGCGAGGACGTCAAGGTGATGGGCGTGCGGGTGGCGGAGCGCTCGACCCTCACGGTGGCCTGTGCGTTCATCGGGCGGCATCTCCGCGATCTCGACGCCTACCTGGAGGCACGGCGCGAGGCGGCGCGAACGGCGTCCCACGCCGGCCGCACCGCAACCGGTTCCGAGCTGCCCGTCGAGGTCAACACGGCCGACGACGCGGCCGCGGGCAGTGTGTACCTGACCGTCACGGGCACATCGGCGGAGGCGGGAGACGACGGCCAGACCGGGCGCGGCAACCGGATGAGCGGCCTGATCACGCCCGCACGCCCGATGACGCTCGAGGCGATCGCGGGCAAGAATCCGATCACGCACGTGGGCAAGCTCTACAACGTGGTGGCGACGCGCATCGCGGAGGCGCTGGTGTCCGGGATCGACGGGGTGCGCGAGGCGAACGTCCTGATGGTCAGCCGGATCGGCACTCCGATCGACGCACCGCAGGTGGTGCACCTCCGGCTGCGCACGGACGCGCCGCAGCACCTCGCCGCCCTGGCGCGCCCGGCCCGCGAGCTCGCACGCCGGCACGTCTCCGAGATCGCCGCACTGTGGCGGACGCTGCTCCTGCACAACCTGGCGACCGGGGAGTCTGGCCCACCCTGAGGCCCCGGGATTCCGCCGTGACAGCGGAAGGTCCGCCGTGGCAGCGCCGGCTGGCGCCCCGAGCGGGCATCCTGCCCCTTGCATTCAGTAGACGACCGGTCTACTACCCTCCCCGTGATCCCCCCGGTCCGAGACCAGACCACCCGCGAGCGCATCCTGGAAGTCGGCCGGCAGGCCATCCTCCGCAAGAGCTTCAACAGCTGCGGGCTGAGCGAGATCCTCCAGGGGGCAGGCGTGCCGAAGGGGTCCTTCTACCACTACTTCCGGTCGAAGGAGGACTTCGGTGTCGCCCTGATCGAACGGGCCAGCGAGGAGTACCTCGAACTCCTGCGGCCGATCCTGGGCGACCGGCGGCGCCCGGCGCTGGAACGGCTGCGCGCCGTGTTCGAGCAGAGCCGCCAGGAGTGTGCCGCCGGGGGCGCCTCCTGCCAGTGCATCATCCCGAAGCTCGCCCTGGAGACCTCGCAGCTCAGCGAGCCGGTCCATGCCGCGGTGAAATGCGCCTACGACCAATGGTCCGCGGTCCTGGCCCGGGTGATCCGGGAAGCCCAGGCGGCAGGGGAACTGGGACGCCAACACGACCCGGACCGGCTCGCCAACATCCTCGTGATGCTCTGGGAGGGCGCGACGATCCGGATGCAGATCGACAAGAGTCTGCGGCCCCTCGACGACTTCCTCGCCTTCGTCTTCGACTCCCTGCTCCGCGATCGCGTGTGAGATGGCTGACCTGAACTTCTGCACGGCGCCGGCGTAACCGAATAGGAGACGACCGGTCTACTTTTCCCGACCAGGATGTGCCCTGAGTCCTCCGGAACCCGCTACTCCACTGCACAGACTCCCGCCACACGAACTGCCCATGATGCGCTTCCGCCCCTGGCTCGGCTCCTCCCTCCTGATCCTCACCGTCCTCGGCACGGGTGGCGGCCTGGCCGCCTGGAAGCAGGCCGCGCTCGCCGACTCCGCCGCCGCCTCGGCCAACCAGCCCGAGCCGATGGAGACGGTCACGGCCGCGCTCGCGCACGAGCGTGAGCATCTGCGGACCTCGACCTCGATCGGCACGATCCTGGCGCTGCGCTCCATCACGTTGCGCAACGAGGTGCCCGGCACGGTGCGCAAGGTCGCGCTGGTCCCGGGCCAGATCGTCGAGGCCGGCGAGGTGCTGGTGGCCCTCGACGTGGCGGTGGAGGAGGCCGAGCTGAAGGCGCAGGAGGCACAGGCCGCCCTGGCCGAGACCCTCCTGGGGCGCATGCAGCGCGCCAGCCAGAACCGCGGCGCCTCCGAGATCGAGGTGGATCGCGCACGCATGGAGCGCGACGTGGCCCTGGCCACGATCGTGCGCACCAAGGCGATCATCGAGCGCAAGACCATCCGCGCGCCGTTCCGCGCCCGCGTCGGCCTGGCCGACGTCCACCCCGGCCAGTACCTCAACGAAGGCACCGAGCTCACCACGCTGCAGGGCGTCGACGAGGCGGTGCACGTCGACTTCACCGTGGCGCAGCCCGTGGCCGCGGGCCTGCGCGTGGGTGGGACCGTGGAAGTGGTGGTCGGCGACGCGGGATCGACGCCGATCTCGGCCACGATCGTGGCGATCGACGCGCGCGTCGACCCGCGGACCCGCAACGCCGCCATCCGCGCACGGATCGACGGCGCGGAGCGCGCCCCCGCCCCCGGCGCCTCGGTGCGCGTGCGGGTGCCGGTCGGCAGCACGCGCAAGGCCATGGCCGTCCCGGTGAGCGCGCTGCGCCGCGGGCCCTCGGGCGACCACGTGTTCGTGATCCAGCCGGACGACTCCGGCAAGCCGCGGGCGCACCAGCGCATGGTGCGCAGCGGCACGGTGTTGGGCAGCGAGGTGCTGATCCACTCCGGCCTCTCGGCCGGCGAGCAGGTGGCTGCCTCGGGCTCGTTCAAGCTGCGTGAGGGCGTCCTCGTGGCGATCGCCCCCGAGCCGGGCGCGAGCCCGGGCGCCGAAACCCGTCGCTGAGCGGCCCCAAGGACCACCCGAACCACCCCCCGCATCCGGAGATCGCCATGCGTTCGTTCACCGACGTGTTCATCCGGCACCCCGTGCTCGCCACGGTGGTCAACCTCGTGCTCCTCCTGGTCGGGTGGCGCGCGCTGACCACCCTGCCGGTGCAGCAGTTCCCGCGCGTCGAGAGTTCCTCGGTGCTCATCACCACGGTCTACACCGGCGCGAGCGCCGAGACCGTGCGCGGCTTCCTGACCACGCCGATCGAGCGGGCGGTGTCCGCGATCAGCGGCATCGACTACCTCGAGTCCACCAGCCGCGCCGGAGTCAGCATCGTCACGGTCCGGCTCAAGCTCAACCACGACAGCACTGCAGCGCTGGCCGAGATCACCGCGCGCCTGCAGCAGGTGCGTTCCGAGCTGCCCGCGGAGGCCGAGCCGCCGGTGATCGAGGTGCAGCGCGCCGACCGCCCGTACGCCAGCTTCTACCTCAGCTTCACCTCGGACGAGCGGGACGTACCGGCGATCACGGACTGGCTCACCCGCACGCTGCAGCCGCAGCTCGCCACGCTGCCGGGCGTACAGCGGGTCGGCATCGAGGCCGGCCGCCAGATCGCGATGCGCGTGTGGATCGATCCTGATCGGCTGGCCGCCCTGAACCTCTCGCCCGGCGACGTGCACGCGGCCCTGCGCCGCAACAACTACCTCGCCGCGGTGGGCCAGACCAAGGGCGAGCAGGTGCAGATCAACCTGCTGGCCAACACCGATCTGCGCTCGGTCGACGAGTTCAAGGACCTGATCGTCACCGATCGCGGCGGGGCAATCGTGCGGCTCGCCGACGTGGCGCGCGTCGAGCTGGGCGCGGAAGAGGCCGACATGGTGGCCAAGTTCAGCGGCAAGGAGTCCGTGTACCTCTCGGTGTGGCCGCTGATCGGCACCAACGAGATCGACGTGGCCCACCGCCTCCGCGCCGAGATGGAGCGGCTGCGGCCGACCCTGCCCCGCGACATCGACATGCGTCTTGCCTACGACGCGACGGTGTTCATGGAGAACGCGCTCTCCGAGATCACCAAGACCCTGATCGAGACGATCTCGATCGTCGGCCTGGTCGTGTTCCTCTTCCTCGGCTCGGTGCGCACGGCGATCGTCCCGCTGGTGGCGATGCCGGTGTCGCTGGTCGGCGCGGCCATCGTGATGCTCGCGTTCGGCTTCAGCCTCAACCTGCTCACCATCCTGGCGATCGTGCTCTCGGTGGGGCTGGTGGTCGACGACGCCATCGTGGTGGTCGAGAACGTCGAGCGCCACGTGCGCCTGGGCCGTTCCCGCATCGATGCCGCCCTGGTCGGGGCGCGCGAGCTGGTCGGCCCGATCCTGGCGATGACCGTCACGCTGGCCGCGGTCTATACGCCGATCGGCTTCCAGGGCGGCCTCACCGGCACCCTCTTCCTGGAGTTCGCGATCACCCTTGCCGCGGCGGTCGTGGTGTCCGGTGTCGTGGCCGTCACGCTCTCCCCGGTGATGAGCTCGCGCTTCGTGCACCCGCACGGCCGGGAGGGCCGACTCACCACCCTGGTGAACCGCGGGTTCGACGTCGTGCGGCGCACGTACGAGCGGGCGCTCGACGGCGCGCTCGCGATCCGTTGGGGGGTGGTCGCCGCCGCCGCGCTCATCACCGGCATGGCATGGCCGCTCTACCAGTTCTCGCGCCAGGAGCTGGCGCCGGTGGAGGACCAGGGCCACATCTCGATGTTCTTCGAGGCGGCGCCCGACGCGACGCTGGCGGCGGTCAACCGCGAGTCGCTGGGGGTCGTGGACCGGGTCGTGGCCTTCCCGGAGGCCGAGTTCATGTGGTCGCTCACCGCGGCCTGGGGCGGCTTCGGCGGCATGCTCACGAAGGACTGGCGCCAGCGCACGCGCTCGACCGAGGAGATCTACGGCGAGCTCTTCGGCGCGGTGTCGCAGGTCCCCGGGCTGCGCGTGTTCCCGCGCCTCGATCCGCCGTTGCCCAACGCGGGCCAGTACGACGTCGAGCTGGTGTTGCAGAGCAGCGCACCGCTCGAGCAGATGCTGGACACGGTCGGCGCGGTCGTCGGAGCCGGCTGGCAGAGCGGCAAGTTCCTCTACGTCGACACCGACCTGAAGATCGACCGACCCGAGGCGCGCGTGTCCATCGACCGCGAGCGCATCGCCGACCTCGGCCTCGACCTCGCCGGCGTCGGGCAGGAGCTGGGCACGCTGCTGGGTGGCGCCTACGTCAACCGGTTCAACTACTTCGACCGCAGCTACAAGGTGATCCCGCAGATCGGCGACGCGGACCGCGCCACCGTGGGCCCGCTCCTCGACCTCAAGATCAAGACGCCGGACGGCCACCTGGTGCCCGTGTCGACGTTCACCAGCATCGAGACCACCACCGCGCCGCGCACGCTCAACCGCTTCCAGCAACGCAATGCCGTGCGGGTGTTCGGCGGCGTGAAGCCGGGCGTGACCAAGGAGGAGGGTCTGCGGGTGCTGGAGACCGCGGCCGCCGCCGTCGGCGGGTCGGCGATCGGGCTCGACCACGCCGGCGAGTCCAGGCAGATCCGGCGCGAGGGCTCGGCGATGACCGTGACCCTCGGCTTCGCGCTGATCCTCGTGTACCTGGTCCTGGCGGCCCAGTTCCAGAGCTTCCGCGACCCGCTGATCGTGTTGCTGGGCTCGGTGCCGCTCGCGATCTCCGGTGCGCTGGTGTTCAGCTTCCTCGACCTGACCACGATCAACATCTACTCGCAGGTGGGGCTGATCACGCTGGTCGGGCTGATCGCCAAGAACGGCATCCTGATCGTCGAGTTCGCCAACACGCTGCAGGAACGCGGTCTGGCCAAGATCGCGGCGCTGCGCGAGGCGGCCTCGACCCGCCTGCGTCCCGTCCTGATGACCTCCGCGGCGACGGTGTTCGGACACTTCCCGCTCGTCCTGGTGACCGGCCCGGGCGCCGAAGCGCGCAACAGCATCGGCATCATCCTGGTGGCCGGAATGATCGTCGGCACCTTCTTCACGCTCTTCGTCGTGCCGGTGTTCTACGCACTGCTCGCGGCCCAGCACCGGCCGCGACCGGCCCACGAAATCGCCGAGCCGACCCCCGCCGCGACCGCACCCGAGGCCACTGCCGTGGCCGGAGCGTGAGCACCATGTTCCATCCCCTTCGCGTCCTCGTTCGCCTGGGCGGAGCGATCCTCCCGATCCTCGCCGCGGGCTGCGCCGCCGTCGGACCCGAGTACCGCGAGCCGGAGCCCGCGAGCGTGCCGGCCGCCTGGCACCAGCAACCCGAGTCGGGGCTGAGCGCGGACGCCCCGGCGCTCGAATCCTGGTGGCAGCGCTTCGGCGACCCGAATCTCGACTCGCTGATCACCCGCGCCACCCGGCAGGGTCTCGACGTGCGCGCGGCGCTGGCACGCGTGCGCGAGGCTCGTGCCCTGCGCGGCGTGGCGGCGGCAGACCAGCTGCCGACCGTGGACATGCTCCTCAGCTACGAACGCCGCGGCGGCAGCGAGAACACGCCGCTGGGCGGATTCGTGCCCGAGTCCGACCTCTATTCCGCCGGATTCGATGCGGCGTGGGAGATCGACCTGTGGGGCCGCGTGCGGCGCTCGGTCGAGGCCGCCGACGCCGAGCTCGGGGCCGCCGTCGCGGACGCCCGCGACGCCGCGGTGACCGTCACCGCAGAGGTGGCCTTCCACTACGTGCGCGTGCGCGCGTTCCAGAAACGCCTCGCCATCGCCCGGACCAACGTCGGGCTCCAGGAACAGACCCTGGCCCTCGTGCGCAGCCGGCTGGCCGCGGGACTGGTCGGCGAACGCGACGTCGCCCAGGCCATGACCAACGTCGCGACCACCCGCGCGCGCCTGCCGGAACTCGAGGTCGGCCTGCGCAACGCCGAGAATCGCCTGGCCGTCCTCCTGGGACTGGCCCCCGGCAGTCTCGCCGCCGAGCTGGGGACGGTGGGCCCGGTGCCGGTCCCGCCGGTGGAGATCGCGGTCGGGCTGCCGGCGGACCTGCTGCGCCGGCGCCCGGACATCCGCCGCGCCGAGCGGCTCCTCGCGGCGGAGACCGCCCGCATCGGAGTGGCCGAGGGCGATCTCTACCCGCGCCTCTCGCTCCTGGGCAACGTCGGGCTCGATGCCGACCACTTCACCGATCTGCCGGAGGGGAGGAGCCTCACCTTCGGCATCGGACCCTCGCTGCGCTGGAACCTGTTCGGCGCCGGCCGGCTGCACCAGCGCGTCGCGGCACAGGACGCCCGCGCCGAGCAGGCCCTGGTGCACTGGGAGCGAGCCGTGCTCGTGGCCCTGGAGGAGGCGGAGAACGCGATGTCCGCCTTCGTGCGCGAGCAGGCGCGCCGCGCCTCCCTGCTCGCCGCCGCGACGCAGGCTCGCCGTTCGGTGGAACTGGCACAGACCCAGTACTCCCAGGGTCTCTCGGACTTCCAGCCGGTTCTCGATTCCGAGCGCACCCTCGCCGACCTCGAGGATCAGCTGGCGCAGAGCGATGCGGTGGTCGCCACCAATGCGGTGGCGCTCTACAAGGCGCTCGGCGGGAGCTGAACGCGGCGGCGGCGCCGCGCCCCCCGCTGCGCGGCCGGTTCAGGTCCCGAGGAGCAGCACCAGGGCGTTGGAGGTGGCGAGCGCGAAGGTGGTCAGGTTCACGGCCGCCGCCTGCAGTGCCAGTTCGGCGCCCAACAACGTAGTGTCGTTCGGGATCGGCAGTGGGAACGACGGCGGTGTGGCCGGCAGCGAGAGCGCCAGGGTCAGAGGGTTCACATACACGAAGCAGCCACCGCCGATCGGGAGCGGCACAGGGGAGAGATCCAGCGCGAACACCATCGCCGCGGGTCCCCCCGCGGGTCCGCCACTGATGCCGAGTGCGAACGAGGGGTTGGGCACCCGCGGCAGGCCCACGGCGCCCAAGGCGAGCGCCGCGGCGCCACCGCCCGTGCACCCCGTGCCGCTCGGCGTCGCCCCGGCCGCCGGAGGCGAATACACGACCACCAGCTGGGGGCGGTTGGCCGGCGTGAGACTCTCCTTGGTCTCGAACGCCTTGGCCGTGTTGGAGCCGGTCTCCACGCCGCGCAGCAGCCATCCGCAATTGCGTGCCGGCTGGTCGAGCCAGAGTTGCACGTCGGCGACGATCTGCGGATTCGATGCCCACGTGTAGCTCCCGGGGCCGCCCACACTGATCGTCGCGCTCGCAGCCGCCTGGAAGTCGCCCCCGGCGCTCGTCCACTGGCTCGTCGGGAACGACCGGTGCACCCAGGTCGCATCGCCGGCCGTCGCGGGAGCGCCACCGCCCTGGCCGCTGCCGGCCACGGACGTGCCCTCGCCCCAGTTCGCCAGCACGCGATGCAGGTCGACCGGCGTCGCGGTCAGCCCGGCCTGCGCGACGCTCAGCGTGAGTGTGGCCGAGACGATGCGGGACCGTGGCGGGATCCTGCCGACCAGATCGAACGCGACCAGTGCGCGCCGTGTCTGCGCGTTGGTCAACGCTCCGGTGTTGCCAGCGAACATGCGCGAGCCAGCGCCGTTGCTGAGGCTGCCCGTGGCATCGAAGTAGAGGGTGTTGTCCTTGGTGGACACCACGGTCGCCTGCTGGTTCTGGCCGGCGAGGAGTGTGGTCAATCCGGAAGCGAAGGCCAGGCGGAGGAGAGTGTGCAGCATCGTGGAAGTGGCCGCGCCGAGGCGGGGCAGTCCTGGGAGTGCGGGGTGGGCCGACAAGCTATGCCCGAGCGGTCCAAAGGACGCCACCCCCGGCGCATGGCGTCAGGTGGACTGCCGGACTCCACCGAGCGAGTCGCGTTTCTGTGGGCCGCACGATGGGGCCGGGTACGGAGCGTGAGCTGGCGCGGCATCTGCCCCTCGCCTGGTCGGGCGCGTGATCCGGGGACATGAGCGCGCAGGCGGCGGCCGAGGCGGCGCGCGCCCGCTCTCTGCCCGCAGCAGCCCCAGGTCGGATTCCAGGCGTCGCGGGGCACCGAGGCCATGAGCGCCTCATGCCCACACCGTGCGCCGACGCTCCGTGGAGGGCGAGGGCTGGGCACGAGGCGTCCCGGTGGGCAAGCTGCACGCCCCGGAGTCTCCCCATCCCTCCCACCCACCCCATCCCTCTCACCCACCCCATCCCGATGACCAGACTCTCCAGCACGGCCCTTCTCGCCGCGACCCTGACCTTGGCCCCGGCCGCGCTCGTTGCGCAGGACATCCTGTTCTACCGCTTCGACGAAGGGGGCGGCACGAAGGCGATCAACTACGCCACGGGTTCCCCAGCCCCTGCCGAGGGGACGATCGTGAGCGGGCTGGCGGGGGCGCCGCAGAGTTCCTGGGCGCCCGGCAGGTTCGGCACCGCGTTGGCAGCCGGGCAGGGCACCGCCGCATTGTTCAACCGGGTGGACACGGGTTGGGTGCCTGGCACCTACACGGGATCGCTGAGCTATGCCATGTGGGTACGGATCAACAACCCCGCGGCACCGCCGAGCCTCTTCTACGTGCTCGGTGCGCCGACCGGCGGCGCCTTCCGCGTGTTCAGCGGTACGTCTGGCCTGATCTTCACGTCCGGCATCGGCTCGTCGCCGGCTTCGGTCGCGAACGTCGTCACGTTGGCCCGCGCCGGCTGGGTGCACGTCGCGTTCGTTCTCGACACGACCGCCCTCACCACCCAGTACTTCATCAACGGCGTGCCGGAGACGCCCCGCACCATCACGTCGGCCCCCTCCTGGACCTCCAACGTGAACTTCCTGGTCGGGAATCAGCTGACGACCTCGCCGGGCAGCTTCTTCGATCTCGACGAGGTGCTGCTCACGCGACGGGTCCTGAGCCCGCTGGAGATCCAGCTCCTGGCCAGCACCTCGCGCGCCGCCGACGGCATCTACAAGGCCGGCTGCGGCACGCTCGCTCTCGGCAGCGCCGGCGGTCCCCCGGCGCTCGGCAACGGCGGCTACGCGCTGACCCTCTCCAGTCCCGGCCCCCTCAGCTACGCGCTCGGCATCGGGTCGAACCGCAGGGATGTCGGCGGCGTGCCGCTGCCGTTCGATCTCGCGCCGCTCTTCCCAGGCCTGGGGACCTGCCTGCTCGACACCTCGATGGACATCCTGGTCCTCAACGGAGCCAAGGGACCGGGCGGGACCAACGTGCCGTTCGCCATCCCGAACCTCCCCAGCCTGGCCGGCACGAGTCTGTTCCTGCAGGTCTCGGGGGTGGGAGGAGCCACGCCTCTCGAATTGAGCAACGGCCTCTCGATCGGCCTGGGATCCTGAGGCACAGTCGGTCCGGCAGGATGCGGCGATGGCTGCCCCGAAGAAGAAGACCTCCCGCCGCACCAAGGTCGCTCCCGCGTCCCGGGGCCTCGCCCCCGCCGAGCTGATGGGCGCCCCGCCGCCCGCCATTGCCAGGCTCGCCGACGCGGTGCGCGAGGATGGCGGCGCCGTCCTCGCCACCTACCGCGAACCGATCGGCGGGCACTGGCTGCTCCTGGTCGGCCTGCCGGTCGAGGAGGTGGAGCCGACGCCGTACCAGCGCGACCTCTCGGAGACGCACCTCAAGCGCCTCGGCAAGGCGATCGAGAAGGTCGGGCTCTTCCTGGACCCGATCCTCGCCACGCGCGAGGGTGCGAAGCGCTACTGGACGCCCAACGGCAACCACCGCCTGGCCGCGGTGAAGCTGCTCGGCGGCAAGGCGATCCCCGCGCTCCTGGTGCCGGATCGCGAACTCGCCTTCAAGATCCTCGCCCTCAACACGGAGAAGGCGCACAACCTCAAGGAGAAGGCCCTGGAGGTGATCCGGATGCTGCGCGCGCTCGCGATCGACAGCGACCGCGACGAGAGCGCGTTCGGTCTGGAGTTCGAGGAGCCGGTGCTCCTCACCCTGGGCGTCTGCTACGAGCACAACGCGCGCTTCTCGGGCTCCGTGTACCGCTCGCCGCTCCTGCGAGTCGAGCGCTTCCTCGATCAGAAGCTGCCCAAGGCCCTGCGCGTGCGCGAGGGCCGCGCGCAGGCGCTCCTGGCCCTGGACGAGCAGGTCGCCGCGGCGGTCGCGGCCCTCAAGGCACGCGGCCTGACCTCGCCGTACCTCAAGGCCTTCGTGGTGGCGCGGGTGAACCCGCTGCGCTTCGCCAAGGACAGCGACCTCACCCCCGAGGAGCTGATCGCGAAGATGACCGCTGCGGCCGCGGCCTTCGACGCGGCCAAGGTGAAGCCCGAACAGATCTCCGCCGCCGGGGGCCCGCCCGACGCCGAGGAGTGAGCGGCGCGCGGCCTACTTGGCGCCGCCCACGAGGAACGGGATCACGGTCGACACCGCGATCAGGACGATGATGATCCACTCGAGCACCTCCATGCGCCTCGTGCCCTGCTCGTCCGAGAGCTTGTCGTAGATGCTCTCCAGGGTCTGCAGCTTGCGCAGGATGCTCGCGTCCCAGTCGGCGAGGTGGAAGCGCCGCGCCGCGAGCCGGTAGAGCCGGGCGAGGTACTGGTCGCCGAGCAGCTTGATCGCGTTGTTCACGCCCTCGAAGAGCAGGGCGCTGTCCATCTGCAGGCCGGCGATGCGCCGCAGGTCCAGGCGCGGGCTGTCGATCAGCGCGCGCCACCAGCGCGCGGAGCCATGGGCGCGCAGCGCCTCCAGGCTGCGCTCGAGGGCCACGTCGAGCCGGTCGTCGAGGAACCGCATCTCCAGCAGCTCGACGTTGGCGAACTCCAGGACGGCGAGGGTGTCGGCGGCGTGGGCCTCGAACACGAACGCGCCGTTCCAGTCCAGCACCACCTCGTCGCGGTTGCCGTAGCCGATCCGGCAGCTGTGGGCGTCCTCGACCTCGCTGGCGCGCAGGGGCTCGTTCTCGCCCAGGAGCACGCGCGCCACCAGTTCGCGCTCGCGGTCGACCAGCACCGCGGCGGACTCGGCGGGCTGCCAGCGCCGCACCTCGAACACGAAGTAGTCCTCGGCGAGTTCGGCGAGTCCCGGCCGCGCCACCGCGTCGCCGAGTCGCTCCAGGAGCGACGCCGCGCGGCGCCGGGAGTCGGCCAGGAGCGTGGGGTTCTCGAACAGGGTTCCGGCCAGCGGCACGAGGTCCTCGAGGCTGCACCCGCTGATCGGGATCCGATACCCGACCGAGACCGCGCCGAAGTCGTAGAGGGTGCTCTCCACGCGCGTGTCGGTGGCGAAGCCCGCGACCTCGAGCGCTTCGGCCTCCTGGTCGATGCGCAGCGGCGGCGGGCGGAACTGCAGGTACGAGGGCGAGCGGCGCTGGTGCAGGATCCGCTCTCGCTCGGCCTCGCGGGCGAACTTCTGCTGCGCCGCCTCCAGGTCGATGCCGTAGCCGAGGTCGTAGGCCACGAGCACCCAGCAGGTGCCCTCCTCGATGCGCAGGGTCGGCGTGGCGCTCACGCCAGCAGCGAACCGCGCCGGACTCCGCGACGCAACGACTGCGTTCAGCGCGTGGGGATGCCGAGGCGCTGCATCCGGCTCTTCAGGCTGGACGGGGCCATTCCGAGCAGCTCCGCCGCGCCCCCGGTTCCGTAGAACTTGCCGCGCGTGTGGGCCAGCGTGCGCTCGATGTGCTCGCGCTGCACCTCGTCCAGGGTGGGCCAGGACGCGCCCTCCGCGCGCGCCTGCGGCTCGCGACCGCCGCCCACCCGGGGCAGTTCGTCCGCCGGGAGCTCCAGCGAGTCGCCGGAGTACACCAGCGCTCGCTCCACGAGATTGCGCAGTTCGCGCACGTTGCCGGGGTACTCGCGCCGCTGCAGGGTGGCCAGCACTCCAGGGCGCACCGCGGGCTCGGGGCGCGCCATGCGCGCGCACGCGCTGGCCAGGAAGGCCCGCACCAGGAGGGGGATGTCCTCGCGGCGTTCCGCGAGCGACGGGACGCGCACCGGCAGGGCGACGAGCCGGTAGTAGAGATCGCGCCGGAACGCGCCGGCCTCCACCATCGCGTGCAGATCGCGATGCGTAGCGGCCACGATCCGCACGTCCGTGGCCACCGGCTCGTCGCTGCCCACGGGCACCACCTCGCGCTGATCGAGCGCGCGCAGCAGCTTGGCCTGCACGGGCAGGGTCAGCTCCCCCACCTCGTCCAGGAGCAGGGTTCCGCCGCCTGCCTTCACGAAGAGGCCCGGCCGGTCCTGCTCGGCGCCGGTGAACGCACCGCGCCGGTGGCCGAAGAGCTCGCTCTCCACGAGCGCCTCGGGCAGCGCCGCGCAGTTCACGGCCACGAACGGCCCCTCGGCGCGGGCGCTCATGCGGTGCAGGTGGCGGGCCAGCACCTCCTTGCCGGTGCCCGTCGCGCCGAGCAGCAGGACCGAGGCGTCCACCACGGCCGCACGCTCCACCTCGCGCAGGCAGGCACGGAACGCCGGCGACTCGCCGAGCGGCTGCAGCGCGCCGAGCCGGTCGAGGTCCGCGTCCAGGGCCTGGCTGCGGCGACGGAGGGCATCGCTCAGACGCCGCACCTCGCTCTCGAGATGCATCCGGTGCAGGGCCGCCCCGACCAGGTCCGCGAGGTGCTGCAGGTCGGCGAGCAGCTCCTCCGGGGCGGCCGGCGCGGCGCGCAGGGCGACGTTCAGCGTGCCGAGCACGGCGCCGGCGCGGCGCGCGGGCAGGCAGAGGAACGCGCGCGCCCCCTGTGCCCGTAGCAGGTGCTCCTCCAGGAAGCGCGGCGTCCCGCCGGGGAGATCGAGGTTCACGTGCGGCTGGCCGGTGCGCACCACGTGCCCGTTGGCCGAGCCTTCGCGTGGCATGCGCGCGCCACCGCGCCCGGCCGGCCCCGCGGGATCGCCCGCGGTCTCGACCACCCTGAGGAAGGGGCCGCCGACCTCGACCGTCGCGACGCCCAGACGGAGCAGGGCCAGTTCCTCAGGCAGGGCGCGGGCCAGGGCCCAGAGCCCCGCCGCCAGGTCCGGCTCGGCGATCAGGGCCGTCGCGGCCGCCGCCAGGGAAGTGGAATGCACGCACGGACCCTACCACGGCCGGCCGTGATCGCACCCCGACTCCGTGCCAGGAAACCACGGCCGGCCGTGGTCTCCGCCACGAGGACGACACCGTAACCTCCTTAAACACCTAGGGTTGCTGTTTGTCCCTCTGCTGGCACGGATTTCGAATAGCCAGCCCTCAGGAGATTCCAATGTCCACTCAGCCAACGACCAAGGGCGCCTGCCACGCCGACGCCGGCACGACGCTTCCCCCGCATCCCGTAGACACCCTCATGCAGGAGCACGAGGTCATCCTCGCCGTGCTCGAGGCCATGGAGACCCAGGCCAAGGCTCTCGCCGCCGGCACCGCCATCGACGCGCCGTTCTGGCGGGACGCCATCGAGTTCCTCCGCAACTTCGCCGACGCGTGCCACCACGGCAAGGAGGAGGGCTGCCTGTTCCCGGCGATGGTCCAGCGCGGCGTCCCCGACACGGGTGGCCCGGTGGGCGTGATGAAGCTGGAGCACGTCGAGGGCCGTGGCTTCATCGCCGACATGGCCAAGGCCGTCGACCAGTCCAACGCCGCGGCGTTGCGTCGCGCGGCGTACGACTACATCACGCTGCTGCGCGCCCACATCGACAAGGAGAACCACATCCTCTTCGTGATCGCACGCAACGTCCTCCAGGGCCCGGACGCGGGCGCGGTGCTCGCCGGCTACGCCGAGGTGGAGCGCAAGGTCGGCGACGGCGAGCACTGCCGCTGGCTCGGCGTGGCCGAGAGCCTCTGCGCCGCGAGCGGCGTGGACATGGCCCGCAGCCGCAGCACCGGCGCGTGGCTGGGCGGCGGCTGCTGCGGCCACCACGAGCACTGAGGTCTGCGACGCCGCCCGACATCGACCGCCGTGTCGGAGGCACGCGGCGTGGGGCGGCCGGGCGGCGCCCCTGGGTTCCCTCGCCTCCCTGCGCGGCTCCCCCGTGAGCGGCGCCTCCAGCCAGGGCCGCGCTCCCCGGTGCCCCGCCAGGCGCGGAGCTGCCGGGCACCCTCACGCCCTGCTGCGCCCGGCCGATTCGATGCGGTCGAGCGCACGGGCGGGTGATTGTCGTCTTGCGCAGAGACACCCATCATCTGCCCCTCGACTCTCGTAGGAGCCCACGCCATGCAAAGACTTCCGCGTTCCTTCCTTCTCGCCGCCCTGGCCGCGGCGCCTCTCTCGGCCCAACTGGTCGTCCCGTCCTCCCTCTACCCCACGGTGCAGTCGGCGATCGACGCCGTGACCCCGAACGGCACGATCCTGGTCCTGGCCGGCACCTACAACGAGAACCTCGACTGCAAGGGCAAGGCCTTCACGCTGCGCGCGGTGAGCGGTCCCATGCTCACCATCCTCAACGGCGGCGCCACGGCGCCGGTGATCGCGATGCGCACGGGCGAGACGCGCAGCACCATCGTGGAGGGCTTCACGATCAAGAACGGCAAGGCCACCGTGCCCAACACCTCGGGCACCCCGCTGCCGGTGACCGGCGGCGGCATCCAGCTCTGGGGCGCGTCGCCGACGATCCGCAAGTGCTGGATCCGCGAGAACACCACCGCGGCGTACGGAGCCGGCATCGGCGGCACGCCCTCGACCACGGCGGTCGCGCCGCTCATCGAGGACTGCCGGATCGACGACAACCTCGCCCAGGGCCTGTCGTACGCCTCCGGCGCCGGCGTGGGCATTCTCGGGTTCAGCACGGGCGCGGTCGCGGGCGTCCCGGAGATCCGGCGCTGCTCGTTCGTGCGCAACGTCGCCCAACAGCGCGGGGCAGGCGCGTACTTCGGCTACAACCAGAGCGCGCTGATCGAGGACTGCGTGTTCACCGCCAACGCCACGATCGCCACGGGCACCAGCCTGGAGGGCGGCGGCGCGATCTTCTACGGCCTCAACTCGGTCGGCATCGTGCGCAACTGCCGCATCTTCGGGAACTCCAGCGGCGGCAACGGCGGCGGGGTGAAGTACTTCAACGTCACCGGTCTCTCGCTGGTGAACAACACCATCGCGAACAACACGGGCGGCGGCATCGCTGGGTTCGCCAACACGGGCGCGTTCGGCATCAATGTGAGCGCCAACCTGCGCAACTGCATCCTGTGGAACAACAGCGGTGGTGAGGTGGCGCTCACCGGCCTCGGCCAGGGCAGCATCCCGCCCACCGTCACGATCGACTACAGCGTGGTGACCGGCGGGTACGCCGGCACCGGCAACCTCGCGAGCGACCCGCTGCTCGCCAACGGCCTCTCCGACAACCTGCGTCTGCTGCCGGGCTCGCCGGCGATCGACAAGGGCGACAACGCGGCCGCCAACCTCCCGGCCAGGGACTTCGAAGGCGATCCGCGCCAGGTCGGCCCCGCGGTCGACATCGGAGCCGACGAACACGTGCCGGGCGCCGTGCTGCTCTACGGCAGCCGCGGCACGATCTCGCTGGCCGCGCCGGGCACCACGACCTTCACCCTCAACGGTGGCTCCGGACGGGCCGGCATGGCGTACGCCATCCTGATGGGCTTCTCCGGCACCTATCCGGGGGTGGACCTCCTGGGCCTGCACCTGCCGCTCAACATCGACCCGGCGCTCACGCTGGGCATCACCGCGTTCCCGAGCTTCCAGGGCTCGCTCAGCGGGTCCGGCATCGCCACCGCCACCATGCCGCTCGGCGCCGGCCCGCTGCCTCCCGGCCTGCTCACCGAGGAGATGAGCTTCGCGGCGGTGGTCCTGGGAGCAGGCCCGTCGCTGAACGCGTTCAGCAACGACGAGACCCACCGCTTCGCCCAGTGACGGCCGCCGCGCCCTGCGCGCGCCGGCCTAGAGACCGAGTTCCTTGAGGCGCCGGTAGAAGGTGCTGCGCGAGAGCCCCAGGCTCCGCGCAGCCGCCAGCTTGTCGCCGTGGTGCGCCTCCAGCGCCCGCTGGATGGCGCTGCGCTCGGAGCGAGCGCGCTGATCGCGCAGGCTCACGACCGCCGACTCCTCCGGGGTGTCGCGCAGGAGCGTGGGCCGCCCTGGCACGCCCGGCGGCGCGGCCAGATCGGCGGCGAGCGAGGGCTCGTTGCGGAGCACGTGCTCGGGCAGGTCCTCCTCGCGCAGCACCGTGCCACAACCCAGCGCGAACGCCCGATCGAGGACGTTCTCGAACTCGCGCACGTTGCTGGGCCACGGGTAGCGCTGCAGCACCTGGAGCGCGCCGCGGCTCAGCCCGCGCACCGGGTTGGCGCTGCGTGCGTAGAGCTGGTTGAAGTGGGCGATGAAGTGCTCGGCCAGGAGCGCGATGTCCTCGACCCGCTCGCGCAGGGACGGCAGGCGCAGGGTGACGACCTCGAGGCGGTAGTAGAGGTCTGCGCGGAAGGTGCCGGCGCGCACCATCGCGAGCAGGTCCTGGTTGGTGGCCGCGAGGATCCGCACGTCGACGTAGAGCGGCCGCGCGGCCCCCACCGGCCGGATCTCGCCCTGCTGCAGGACCCGCAGGAGCTTCACCTGCAGGTCCATGGCCGTCTCCGCGATCTCGTCCAGGAAGATCGTGCCGCCGTCGGCGGCCCGGAACAGGCCCTCCTTGCTGTTGAGCGCCCCGGTGAACGCGCCCTTCTCATAGCCGAAGAGTTCGCTCTCGATCAGCTCGGGCGAGATCGCGCCGCAGTGGATCGGGATGAACGGCCGGTTGGCGTGCGGACCATCGAAGTGCAGGGCCCGCGCCACCAGCTCCTTGCCGGTGCCGGTCTCGCCGTAGATGAGCACCGTGGCCCGGCCATGGCGCAGGCGGTCGACCTGCTGGAAGAGCTGGTGCAGGACCGGAGCCCGGCCCACGAAGTTGGAGATCACGTAGCGCGGCACATCGTCGCCGTGCGCCTGGCTCGGCTCGGCCTGGGCATGCGCGGCCAGCCGCTCGCGCGCCTCGGCCGATTCGCTGACGTCCGCGCAGAGCAGCAGCCAGCGCGGCTCGCCGGCCCCCGCGAGCGGGCGGCAGCTCAGGCGCAGCCGCCGCGGAGCGGCCCCGTCGCCGAAGCGGACCTCCTGAGTGCCCTCCCGGCCGTGGGCGACCTGTTCGACCAGCCACGCCGCGGCCGGACCCGCTGCTGCGGCAAGCCTCTGGCCTGCGGTCAGCCCCGGCGCGATCCGGGCCAGGAATCCAGGGTCGGCGGCCACGAGGCGCCCGTCTGGTTCGACGACCGCGGCTGCCGGCGCCGGCGCGTGCTCCAGGGCCTCGTCGAGCCGGCGGCGGTCCTCGAGCTCGGCGCCGACCTCCTCGAGGCGCGACTGCTGCAGCCGCAGCTCCCCCTGCAACCGGTCGATGGTCCGCTCGAGCTGCCGGCGCGCCTCGCGCAGCTGCAGCATCACGCGGATCCGCGCCACCAGCTCCTGCCGATCGACCGGCTTGGTGATGTAGTCGACCGCGCCGACCTCGTAGCCCTGCATCTTGTCGGCGTCCTCGCGCATGCGGCCCGACAGGAACACCACCGGGATCGACGCGGTGCGCGGATCTGCCTTGAGGCGTTGACACACCTCGAACCCGTTGAGTTCGGGGAGCACCACGTCGAGCAGGACGAGGTCGAAGTCCTGGCGCGCGACGAGGTCGAGGGCCGCCCGGCCGCTGGTGGCCGTCACCACCTCGAACTCGCCCTTGAGGTAGAGCTCGATCAAGAGCAGGTTCTGCTCGGAGTCGTCGACGGCGAGGATGCGGGCCATGCGAGGCGGAGCGGGATTCTAGCCCGGGCTGCCTCGCACGCTCCGGCGCCAACCGGCCCGAGGCCGCGCGCCGGCGGGGCAGACGCCCGCGGCACCCGACGGCTGGGTGCGGCCGCCCGCCGGGCCTTCCGATGCGTCCGGTCGGCAGCGCGGCAGGCGGAGAACGCCACGCCCCGCGGGCCGGGGCCGGTCCCGCCCTGGGCGCCCGGCGCTCGCCGGACAGGAACGGCCGCGCCGCGTCGCGAACCGCCAGCGGGGGCGGCGCGGCCCCGTGCCCTTGGCCCCTAGAATCCCCGCGATGGATCCGACCCCCCGCGTACCAGCATGGCTCCTGGTGATGAACCTGCTGCTGGCCGCAGCGGTCGGCATCCTCGGCACCCAGGTCTGGGTCCTCTCGTCGCGGGGTCTGCCCGCGAAGGAGTTGGAGGCCCTGAGCCTGGTGCACCGCCAGATCCTGGAGAGCTACGTCGAGCCCCAGGAGGGCGGGCGACTGCTCGACCGCGCCATCGAAGGCATGGTGCGCACCCTGGACCGCTGGAGCGCGTACATCCCGCCCGAGCGCGTCGCCGGATTCGAAGAGGAGAACCGCGGGGCCTACACAGGGATCGGGCTCCTGCTCGCCCCGGGCCTGGGCGCGACCGTCCTCTTCCCGTTCCCCGGCTCCCCCGCGGAACGCGCCGGCATCCGCGTGGGCGACCGCATCGTGCAGGTCGACGGAACGGAACTCGCCGGCATCGACCCGGCCCGCCTCGTGCAGGAGGCGCAGAAGGTGCTGCGCGGACCCGCCGGCACGCGCTTGCGGCTAACGGTGGAGCGCGAAGGCACGCAGCTGGAGCTGGAGGCAGAGCGGGCCGAGGTGCGCCGCAGGAGCGTCCGCTGGATCCGCCTGATCGACACGGAGCACAGAGTCGGCTACCTGCACGTCACCGCGTTCCAGCAGGACACCGTGGCCGAGGTCGACGCCGCGCTGCAGGAACTGCTTCGGCAGGGCGCGCGCGCGGTGGTCCTCGACCTGCGCTTCAACACCGGCGGCCTCCTCGACCAGGCCATCCTGCTCGCCAACCGCTTCCTGCCCAAGGGCAACCTGTGCAGCACGCGCCGGCGCGATAGGGACACGCTGGAGGCCCACGACGCCCGCCCGCAGGAGTGCCGCCACCCCGAGCTGCCGGTCGTGCTCCTGGTCAACGAGGAGACGGCCAGTGCCAGCGAGGTCGTGGCCGGCGCCCTGCAGGACCACGCGCGGGCGCGGCTGGTCGGCACGCGCACGTACGGCAAGGGCGTGGTCCAGACGATCTACCGCTGGAAGAGCCTCGACTTCCGCCTCCGCCTCACCACGGCGCACTACTACACGCCCAAGGGCCGCAACATCCAGCGCGGCTCCGGCGCCGAGTCCCGCCCGCAGGATCCGGGCGCGCGCGGCGGGATCCCCGCGGACGTGGTCGTGGAACTCGGCAAGGAGCAGAACGAACGCGTGCGCGGCGGCCTCGGCGCCACCGAGATCCCGGAGCGCTACCGCGAGCAGGTGGCGGCGTTCGCCCAAACCAGCGGGGTGCGGCTGGAGCAGCCGCTGCCGCCCGCGGAGGACCCGCAACTGCGCGCCGCGGTCGAGCTGGCCGCCGGGACGGGCCCCGCGACCCGGGAGGGCGGCAGGTGAGCAGCCTGGTGCTCGGGATCGAGAGCTCGTGCGACGAAACCGCCGCCGCGGTGGTCCGCGACGGGCGCGAGGTGCTGTGCAACGTGGTGCACTCGCAGAACGAGCTGCACAAGCGCTGGCGCGGCGTGGTGCCCGAGGTGGCCAGCCGCAGCCACACCAGCCGCATCCTCCCGATCGTGGCCCAGGCCCTGGAGCAGGCGCAGGTACGGCCCGGGCAGCTCGCCGCCGTCGCGGTCACGCACCGCCCCGGCCTGATCGGCTGCCTCCTGGTGGGGATGGCAGCCGCCAAGTCGCTGAGCTGGCTGCACGGCCTGCCGCTGGTGGCCGTCGACCACATCCAGGCGCACGTGCACGTGGCGTTCATGGTCGAGCCCGCGCTGCCGCTCCCGGCCGTCAACCTGGTGGCCTCCGGAGGGCACACCGCGCTCTACCTCGTGCACGAGCCGGGGCGAGCCGAGCGGATCGGCACCACCCGCGACGACGCCGCGGGCGAGGCCCTCGACAAGGCCGCCGCGATCCTGGGGCTGGGCTACCCTGGCGGCCCGGCGATCGAGGCCGCCGCCCAGGGCGGCGATCCGCGCGCGGTGCGCTTCCCGTTGCCCTTGCGCCACGCCGAGCACCTCGACTTCTCGTTCAGCGGCGTGAAGACCGCCCTGCTCTACCACCTGCGCGGCAACGCGCTGGAACGCCCGATGCCGGCCCTCGACGCGGCCCAGGTCCGCGACCTCGCCGCGTCCTATCAGCACGCAGTGGTCACCACCCTCGTGGGCAAGCTCGCGCGCGCGGTGCGCGCCGTCGGTGCCCGCGCCGTGGCGATCGGCGGCGGGGTGGCCCGCAACCAGCTCCTGCGGCGGCGGATCGCCGAGGAGCCGGCCCTGCGCGGCGTGCGGGTCGTGTTCCCGCCCCTGGATCTGTGCTCCGACAACGGCGCGATGGTCGCCGGCCTGGGGACGCTGCTCCTGGCCCAGGGCAAGGTCGCGGACCTGGACCTGGCCGCCGCGGCCACGGCACGCCGGACCGCTCAGGAGGCCTCGTGACCGGGCCGCGCCGCGAGGCCGAGCTGCGCGCGCTCCTGGACCAGGTGCGCAGCGGCGCCCTGGACGTGGAGGCCGCGCTGGCCCGCCTGCGGGGCGGCCAGGACCTGGGCTTCGCGGTGGTCGACCACGACCGCCTGCGCCGCTGCGGCTTCGCCGAGGTCGTCTACTGCCAGGGCAAGACGCCGGATCAGGCGGCACAGGTGGCCGCCGAGATCCGCCGCCGGGCACCCCGGGTGCTCCTCACCCGCGCCACGGCGGAGCACCACGCGGCGGTGCACGCGCTCCTGCCGGACGCGACGTGGCACGCCGTGGCGCGGTGCATCACCTCGGATCCCGAGCCCCTGCCCTGCGTGGGCCGCGTGGCCCTCGTGGCGGCCGGCACCTCCGATCTCCCGGTCCTGGAGGAGGCCCGGGTCACGGCCTCGATCCTGGGCGCGGCAGTCGAGAGCTTCGTCGACCTGGGCGTCGCCGGCCTGCACCGTCTGCTGGCCCGGTTGCCGGAGATCCGCCGCGCGCGCGTCGTGGTGGTGGCCGCGGGGATGGAGGGAGCCCTGCCCTCGGTGCTCGCCGGCCTCCTCGACCGGCCGGTGATCGCGGTGCCCACCAGCCAGGGCTACGGCGCCCATTTCGGCGGGCTCGCGCCCCTGCTCGCCATGCTCAACGCGTGCGCGGCCGGCGTCTCGGTGGTGAACATTGACAACGGCTTCGGCGCGGGCTACCTAGCCGCGCTCATCAACCGAGGACCCGACACACCTTGATGCAGAATCGATTCCGACCCGGCCGACTCGTCCTGGAGGACGGCACCGTCTTGCGCGGCCGCTCGTTCGGAGCCCCGGTGGAGACCATCGGCGAGCTGGTCTTCAACACCTCGATGATCGGCTACCAGGAGATCCTCACGGACCCCTCGTACCGCGGCCAGACGGTGCTGCTCACCCAGCCGCACATCGGCAACTACGGCGTGAACAGCGAGGACGAGGAGTCCGGGCATCTCTGGCTCAGCGGCCTGATCGTGCGCGAGGCCACCTCGCGCTCCTCGAACTTCCGCTCCGGCGGCGAGCTCGCCGACTACCTCGTGCAGCACGGCGTGCCGGCCATCGACCAGGTCGACACCAGGATGATCACGCGGCGCGTGCGCACCGGCGGCGCCCTCAAGGTGATGCTCACCGACGACGCAACCTCGCCCGACGAGGTGCTGGTGCAGAAGGTGCGCGGCGCACCCTCGGTGAGCGACGTCGACCACGTGCGCGCGGTCACCACGCAGCAGGTGACCACGTGGACCAAGGGCCAGGAGTCGCCGTTCGGCACGAAGCCGCCGCAGGCCGGGCCCGAGGCCAAACGGCTGCCGATCGTCGCCTACGACTTCGGCGCCAAGCGCAACATCTTCCGCTCGCTGGTCGAGTCCGGCTTCGACGTCACGGTGGTGCCCGCCGACACGCCCGCCGAGGCCGTGCTGGAGCGCAAGCCGGCGGGCGTGTTCCTGAGCAACGGCCCCGGCGACCCGGCCCTCCTCGACTACGCCGTAAAGGCTGCCGGCGCACTGGTGCGCAAGGTCCCGGTGTTCGGCATCTGCCTGGGCCACCAGATCCTCGGGCAGGTGTTCGGAGCCAAGACCTTCAAGATGAAGTTCGGCCACCACGGCGGCAATCAGCCGGTGATGGACCTCACCACCGAGAAGGTGGAGATCACCGCCCAGAACCACTCGTTCGCGGTCGACCCTGCGCGCCTCCCCGACAGCGTCAAGGTCACCCACGTGAACCTGAACGACCGCACCGTCGAGGGCCTCGCGCACAAGGAGCTGCCGGTGTTCTCGGTGCAGTACCACCCCGAGGCCGCGCCCGGCCCGCACGATTCGCTGTATCTCTTCGCGCGGTTCCGGGAGCTGCTCACCCGCGCTTGACCGCTCGGTCGGGGGTCCCGAGCCCAGGGTAGGCGTCGGTATCGATTCGCCTCGATTCCCGCTCCCTCTCCCGACCTCAGCCGCGTGAGGCGTCCCCTCGTCGGGGCACATCCCGCCTGCCGCGAGTGCGGGTCTCCTGCCCGCTCCGTCCTGTCCTCGCCTCAATACCCCAGGGTCAGCTCCACAGCGTTCGATGTCACCCAGCCCGACATGTAGATGGGGCACGAGGGGCCGGACGTCGAGTAGGAGATCCACCACTGGGCGTAGAGCTTCACCCCGGCGAGAGCAGGATCGCTCGGAATGCCCATGAGGATCGACGCTCCTGGTGAAGCGTTATTCAAAGACCACAGGCTCAGCACGAGCTCGTTGCTCACGAGCACGAAGCAGGTATGGCCCCTCGTCAATCCAAAGGGGACCAGGAACGGGAGCTGGATCCCTCCCGAGGCGGAACGCGACACACCCAGGACGAGATGGGCGCTCCCCTGGAACATACAGTAGTTTCGGATATCCACGCCGTGCATGTCCATGGCGGCTACTGCGATGTCGGTGCCCAGCCTCGGCGCCGCGCCTACCCAGATCCTCGGAGACCCGAACGGAGGAGCTTCTCCGCAAGTGACGCCGAAGTACTGCAGAGTTGCTGTCTGTCCGAGGGCCGGGAGCGTGAAGACCACCAGGATTCCGAGGATCCGAGACACGTCAAGCAGCTGCGCTACGCGGTGTCGCGTTGTCGTGTTCATGTCATTGCACCTTACCGCCGATGCGGAGTCTGAGTCCGTTGGAAAGCTGTGACGGTAGCTGCTGTGTGGCTGGATCCCGATCGAGCCCCTGCAGGAAGATATCACGGAACAGCATGTCCGGACTCGTCGGGATCAGCAGACCGTAATCCCCACGCTGCATCGCCGCGGACCACGGCACCGGCACCTGCAGCTCGAGGTTCGTGAACAGCTTGTAGCATGGCAGGCCCGGGAACGGGATCGAGGGGTTGCTTGAGCCGATGGCCAGCTCCAGAGTGCGGTCGGATCCACCGAAGCCGTGCAGAACGAACCAAAGCCAGTCTCCAACATATGGCTCGCCGATCGCATCCAGTCGCGGGGTCGACGACACCCCTCCAAGGCCTAGGCCAAGCAACGGCACCTTCCCGTCCTGTGCAGGGAACCCTCCGTGCCGGCTGGCGTAACCCGCGTTGGGACCATCACTGAGCCCGTCCACTGTGATGGGTCTGCCGATGAAGGCAGGTGGCCAGGATGCGTCCCACCACAAGGCCAGATTCCCTCCATTCGGGTCTCCCGGGTTGTACGGAAAGCTCTGGTTGAGAGGAATCCGGAACGTCCACCCCGCACGATCGAGCGGCGACACTCCCGGGAAGGAAGTCGTCGGTGCGTTTGCAGCAGCCGGGACGAACGGCGCGAGGTTCACGTTCTGGGCCACCACGACCCCCTGGGGATACACGGCTGCGAACGACGAGGCAGCGGGATCCACGGGACTCTGCAAGGTGTTTCCCGGAGGCACGTTGTTCATCATGTGCGACAACCCCAGGAGGTTGATGGTGATCGGCCCGGCCGTGTTGCTGATGTTCGGTGCCGTCCAGGGGCGGTGCACACGGAACGAGATCCCCGTGATCGAGGCTGCGGCTCCGATGCTCTGCTGGCTGTACACTGCGTGCACGAGACTCTTGGGCACTTGTGTGGTGGGTCCTGGGAAGTCGAATCCCTGTGGGGGTTGAGCGGCGGAGTTCCGCTTGAAGGCACTGCTCCCCCAGGCATCCGAGTACGTCACCGGCACCACCCGCTGGACCGCCGCATCCGGGTGCACTGCCGGCGCACAGGGCGGCACGGGCACAGGCTGTGGGATCACCTCGACCATTCCGCCGACCCCACGGATCGAGGTCGACGGCTCCGGGTGAAGCCGCGCGGCGAGGTGCACGGGTGCGTTCTGCCCGAAGAGATCCCTGCCGATCACCCGGATCTTCACCGCGGTGGTCCCCTGCGGGGTCCGGAACACGAGCCGCTCGTAGCTGTTCGCGAGGCTGGCGGACTGCGCCAGACGCTGGATGCCGTCGGTGGTCCAGACCTCGAGGTCGATGTTCTGGAGCGGAGGCGGCGCGTCCACGTCGAAGAACCGGCGATCCCATGCGCAGGCGACCACGTGCGGCTGAGCGGCAGCGAGGTTGGACCAGGTTACATCGACCACCGGATTGGTGGGAGTGAGGAGCACCGTCTCCTGACTACGTCCGAGAGGATGACCGAGCCATTGACGATAGAATGGCTCCTGGCTTCCGAAGCGCTCCGCGTACATGGCCAGGTGATCGTCGCGGACGAATCCGACGCCGTAAGCGTTGCGGTTCTCGTATGTCGATGGGAACTGGTTGCTCGCGTAGACCTCGATGACGTTCGCGAGGATGGCCGCTCGAGTCTCTGCCGCCGCGGGTCCGGGCGTAACGGCCATGCGCCGGGCGATGTACAGTGCCGCAGCCCCGCTCACCTGGGGGGTGGCAAGGGAAGTGCCGGCGGTCTCGTACCAGCCTTGGGCGACGACTCCTGGATCCACCATGCCCGTGACGACACCCGTGTACACGGGGGGGCCTGAGGCCTCTCCTCCGATCGCGCACACGTCCGGTGCGAAGCGTTTCGGGTTGCCGAAGAGCGGCCCTCGGGCTGAATAGACCGTGGTCGCAAGGTCGCCTGCACTGCGCTTGGGCGCTGCTCCGACCAGCAATCCATTGTGGAAGGCGTGGGTGAACCGCGTGCTGTCGCCCTGGTTGCCGACCGCGGCCACGAGCAGCACGTTGTGCAGGCTGGCCAGATCGTCCAAGGCCAGGGACACAGGATGGTCGGGATCGGAGTACCCATCGAAGGAGATGTTGAGCACGTCCAGTCTGCTCCCTGTGTCGACCAACCAGATGTGCACCATCTCCACCGCGGTGAGGTAGGCGGCATCGTCGATCGCCCAGCGACTGGTTTCGGGGCAGGGCGGGTTCTGGGGATCACCCCGGGTGATCGACCAGCCGACCACCCATGCATCCGGCGCGTGTCCGTCGGTGTCGAGGATCGTAGCCTGCGGCACCCTGCGTCCCGCGGCGACGCAGGCCATGCCGGTACCGTGGCGCATGTCCAGGTGCTTGCCGGGACCGAACGGGTGAACGAGGTTGCAGTCGATGGCAGGCCACTGCACCGGAGCGCCGTTGCATGTCACCCACATCGATCCGGGCACGAGGAACGAGCCCAGCAGGCGAGTCCCCGTGCCAGCCGCGACCTGGAACGCCGGATGCGGATTGCCCGTCCCGTCGTCCAGATCGAGCCCGCTGTCGAAGAAGCCGATGGTGGCCCCCGAGCCCTTGTGCGTGGGCATGCCGTTGTGCGTGGCGAGCGTCCACGCCGCCGAGAAGGCGTGGTTTGTCGAGGATCCGCTGTCGTAGAGAGGCGCCGCCGCAGGAACCGGTGCGCGGGTCGCTCGCGGCACTTCGCCCGCTGGCCCTCGCAGCTCGCAGGGCCACACTCTCGCCACGCGCGCGAGCTGCGCGACCTGCGGCAGCGCCCGCTCGGGGATCTCCACGAGGCAGGCGTTCGCGCTCCAGAAGCTCTGGACGAGGCGGCCGCCCAGGTTCTCCGCGGCGAGTCGGATGTCGATCTGGTTCTCGGCGGCGCTCTGGGCGAGGGTCGCGAGGATCTGCCTGCGGAGCTGGGGATCGCCCTGCGCTCGGGCCAGGGCGAGGATCGAGCGCGGCTCGAAGGTGCGGTCGCGGAGGCGAAGCACGTACCGCCTGGTGCCAGGGATCGATCCCGGCAAGGCACCCGCACGGCTGTACGAGCGCGGCCTCAGTTCCTCACCTTGAGGCAGAGAGGGACAGGACAGGACAGGACAGGACAGGACAGGACAGATGTCGCCGCCAGCACTCCCAGGCACAGTGCGAGGTTCGCCGGGTTCGCTTCCATGCGCGTCTCCACCTTCGTGAGGGACACGAGGCAGCCAACCACTCCCCTGCAGCCGCGTCAACCCGGGCCCTCCTGCTGCACTCGCCCAACCGCCATCCCCAAGGGCGGGATGGTCGATCCGCCCAGTCCATGGAGCACCAGCTCACGTAGCCGTGCGAAGCCAACGACGCCGGGCGTCCCGCCTCGTGGCTCCGCGCCCCGGCTCCGGAATCCCAGGACCCGGAGCAGCGCGGCACCCCCGGTTCCGCTTCCCAGCCACCCGCCCCCTCGATATCGGCGCGCTTCCTCCTCCCCCAGGCACAGCCCTGGCGACCCTTGCCGGCCAGGAGTTGCGACGGCGTCGGGCACGCGCGACACGAATCCTCCGCACCCGGCATCCACGCCGAAGAAAACCGTCGCGGCGTCCCGGTGTGGACTACAGAATGCCGCGCTCTTCCGGGGGGGCCGCCCCCGAAGGTCACATCATGGGCAAGGTCCTAGAACTCAACGACAGCACGTTCCAGAAGGAGCTCCAGGGCTCCACCGTCCCGGTCCTCGTGGACTTCTCGGCGTCGTGGTGCCAGCCGTGCAAGGCGCTGGCACCCACCATCGACGCCGTGGCCGACGAGTACCAGGGCAAGCTCAAGGTCTTCAAGGTCGACATCGACCACTCCCCCGACACGACGGCGAACTTCGGCATCCAGAGCGTCCCCACCTGCATCTTCTTCAAGGGCGGCGTCGAGGTGGATCGCTTCATCGGCAACCTGGACCTGCGCTCGGTGAAGGCGCGGGTCACGAAGGTCGTCGGCTGAGAGGACCGGGCGGCCGGCCGCGCGGCCGTCACTCCGTGGCGCCGCGCCGGCGCGCCTGCGCCCAGAGCAGCAGGAGCGCCACCGGCACCCAGAAGAGCGCCGCGGCCCAGCGTCGTGGCGCGGGCGCCACCTCGAGGCCGACCAGGAGCAGCACCGGCGGCTGGCCGGCGGAGGCCGCGAGCTCGGCGCGCACGCTGTGCGCCCCCGCCTGCGAGGGCCGGTATCGCACGGTGCCGGCCGCGTCCGTGACGCCGAGCGCGTGCTCGGTCCCGCCAGGGTCGCGCACGCGCACGGCCAGGGCGGCGAGCGGCCGCGCCGCGGCGTCGAAGGCGTGCACCACCGCATCGCCGCCCACGGCCACGTGCTGCGGCACCACCTCCAGGTGCTGGGCACACGCCGCTGCGGGCACCAGGACGGCGGCTATGCTCAGGAGGAAGGCGTGCATGGCGAAGGCCCCAGACATCGTCGAGCTCGGTCGCGTCCCCTATCCGGACGCGCACGCCCGCATGCTCGGGATCGCCGAGCAGATCCGCAAGGGAACCGCCCAGGGAACCGTGCTGCTCCTCGAGCACGATCCGGCGGTGTTCACCGCGGGACGCGCGACGCCTGCCGCGGAGCTCGGACCGGGAATCGTGCCGGTCGAGCGCGGCGGCAAGGTCACCTGGCACGGTCCCGGGCAGCTCGTGGTGTACCCGGTCGTGCCGTTGCCGCGCCGCGACGTACGCGCGTGGCTGCGGGCGCTGGAGGAGTTCGGCATGGCCGTGTGTGGCGCGTTCGGCCTGCCGGCCGAACCGTCGGTGGACGGCACCGGCGTCTTCGTCCGCGGCCGCAAGCTCGCCAGCATCGGCGTGGCGATCCGTCACTGGATCAACCTGCACGGCATCGCGATCAACGTGGCGGTCGACCTGCAGGGCTTCCACGCGATCCGGCCCTGCGGCCTCGACCCGCAGCGGATGTCCGACCTGAGCCGCGAGGCGGGGCGGAGCGTGTCCATGGCCGAGGCGATCGCCGCGGCCCGCGCCGCGCTGCCCGCGCTGCTCTCCCCCGTACCCGGCGGAGTGCGCGCGTGAGCGGCTCGATCGAGCTGGAACCGGACGGCCGCACGCTGCGCATCCGGTTCCCGTACCGCGCCGACCTGGTCGACGAGGTGAAGCGCTTTCCCGGGCGCCGCTGGAATCCGGGCGAGAAGTACTGGCAGGTGCCCTCGGGCCAGGTCGAGGCGGTGGTGCAGACCTTCCTGCGGCACGGCTTCCAGCTCGCCCCCGAGGTGAGCGGGCTCATGGCCGGCACCCTCCCGGCGCCGGCGAAGCCGGTGGCGCCCGCCGTCCAGGCCGGAGGCAATGCCAACGGCGACGGCGGCGCCGCCGCGGCCGCGGTGGACGCCCTCACGGTCAGCGCCCTCAACGCGCGGGTCGCCGCCGCCGTGCAGCAGGCGTTCCCCGCCTCGGTGTGGGTGATCGGCGAGGTCTACGACTTCGACAAGAACAAGGGCCGCGCCAACCTGTTCTTCAAGCTGATCGAGAAGGGCAACGGCGAAGGCGTGATCGCGGCCCAGGTCTCCGTCGTGCTCTGGCAGGGCATGGCGCGCCACCTCCTGGCGCGCCTGCAGGAAGGCGCCGAGCCGCTCACCCTGCGCGATGGCCTGGAGATCCGCGTGAAGGGCAGGGTCGAGCTCGCGGCCTCGCGCGGCGAGTACCGCATGGTGATCGAGGACATCGATCCCGCGTTCACCCTGGGCAAGCTGGCGCTGCAGCGCGAGCGGATCCTGGCGGAACTGCGCGCGCGCGGCCTGCAGGAGCGCAACCGCCTCCTGCCCCTGCCGGTGCCGCCGCTGCGCGTGGCGGTCCTCACCAGTCCGGACTCGGACGGCTGGAACGACTTCCTCAAGGAACTCGAAGCCTCGGGGATCGGCTTCCAGGTCACGCTCTACCCGATCAAGGTGCAGGGCGAGACGCTGCGCCCCACCATGCTGGCCGGCCTGCGCTGGTTCGCGACCCATGCCGCGGAGCACGACGTCCTGTGCGTGGTGCGCGGCGGCGGCTCGCGCAGCGATCTGGCGTGGTTCGACGACCTCGACCTCGCCCTCGCCGTGGCCCAGCACCCGCTCAAGGTCGTGTGCGGCATCGGCCACCAGCGCGACCAGTCGGTCCTCGACCTCATCGCCCATTCGGAGAAGACGCCGACCGCGGTGGGCGCCCACCTCGTGCGCGCCGTGCGCGACGCCGAGGAGGCCGTGCACGAGGCCGCACGACGGCTGCACGACGCGAGCCTGGCCGTGCTGCGGAACGCCCGCGGCGCGCTCACCCGGCTGGCGCACGACCTGCGCCTGCACCTGGCCGCGGTCCTGGCCGAGCAACGCGAGCGGCTGCGCGCGGTGCCCTTCCAGCTGGCCCGCGGCCTGGGCCAGTACTGCGCGCGGCGGCGCGAGGTGCTGGCGCGGGTCCAGGAGCGCGTGATCGCCGCGGTGCGGCGCCGCCTGGAGCGCGAGGCCGCGGCGCTGGCTCAGCACGAGATCCGCCAGCAGGCCCTCGACCCGCGCCAGGTCCTCCGGCGCGGCTACGTGATCGTGCGCCGCGCCGGCACGATCGTGACCGACGCCCGCCGCCTCGCCTCGGGCGAGGCCATCGCCCTCTCGTTCCGCGACGGCCGCGTGCTCGGCCGCGTGGAAGAAGTGCATCCAGAACCGGAGACCTGACCATGGCCGGAAAGAAGAACGACCCCTCCTATGCCCAGGCCGCGGATGAAGTGCGGGCCATCCTCGACGAGATCGACACCGGCACGGCCGACATCGACCAGCTCTCCGAGAAGGTCGAGCGCGCCGCCGTGCTGCTCAAGATCTGCCGCGAGAAGCTCACCAGCACCGAGCTGAAGGTGAAGAAGGTGATCGACGAGCTGGCCGCCGAGGAGAAGGCCGTGGCCGAGGGCGGCGAGGCCGGCGCCAAGGCAGAGGGATCCTGACCGTGGATCTCGCCCAGGTCCTGCTGCTCTTCATCCCGCTGCTGATCAGCCTCACCGTGCACGAGGCCGGCCACGCCCTGGTCGCGTACTGGGGCGGCGACCGCACCGCCTACCTGGGGGGGCAGGTCTCCTTGAATCCCGTCCCGCACGTCAAGCGCGAGCCCTTCGGCATGGTGATCCTGCCGCTCATCGCGATCTTCATGAGCCAGGGCCAGTGGACCATCGGCTTCGCCAGCACCCCCATCGACCCGCTCTGGGCCCAGGCGCATCCGCGGCGCGCCGCGCTGATGGCGCTCGCCGGGCCGGTCGCGAACCTGCTCCTGGCGGCGCTCGCGTTCGCGCTGCTGAAGGTGCTCATGGCGAGCGGCATGGACCTCTACGGACCCGGCACGGGCGCGGTCGAGAAGATCGCCCTGATGTTCCTGACGCTGAACGTGCTGCTGATGGTCTTCAACCTGATCCCGATCCCGCCGTTGGACGGCGCGAGCGTCCTGGAGGGCCTCCTCCCCCGGCAGATCGGTCCGCTCCTCAATCTGGTCCGCGCCACGCCGATGTTCGGGATCATCGGGATCGTCGCCGCGTGGAAGCTGATGGACGTCCTGTACCCGCCGGCCCTCGACTTCGTCCTGGGGATGCTCTAGAGGCGCTGCCTGGCCCGGACCGCCTCGCTCACCCGCGCAGCTCGGCCAGTTCCGCCAGCGACCGCACCGTCAGGTCCGGCTGCACGCCCGCGGGCGGCGGCGGCGTGGCACCCCCCGGGCGGCCTGCACGACGGTCCACCCAGACGGTGCGCATCCCCAGCGCCTTGGCCGGCACGTGGTCGTGGAAGAGGCTCTGCGCCACGTGCACCGCCTGCTCGCGCGCGACGCCCTTGGCCCGCAGGCGCTCCAGGGCCGCGGCCAGGAGCCGCGGATCCGGCTTGTACGCGCCGACGTCCTCGGCGGTCACCAGATCGTCGAGCACCACGCGCAGGCGCGGCCGGGTGCCGGCGAACGAGGCGTGGTCGACGTTGGAGACCACGACCAGGAGCGACTTGCGCTGCAGGGCGCGCAACGCCGCCGGGGTGTCGGCGAACGCCGGCCACTCGGCCACGGAGGCCGCGAGACGCGCCGAGTGCCGGGCGCTGCGCGGCACGCCGAACCGGTCGGCGAGCCGATCGCCCACGACGCGCAGCACGTCGCTGTACGGCCTCCCGGGCGCGGCCGCCTGAACCTCGTGCTCGACCTCGCCGAACGCCGCCAGCAACGCCTCGTCGTCGGCCGCCACGCGGTGCGCGTCGGCCCACGGCCGCAGGATCGCCAGGATGCCGGTCTCCCAGTCGATGAGCGTGCCGTAGCAGTCGAACGTGAATGCGCGCGCCTCGCGCAGCCAGACCGGGGCCGCCACGGTCATCGCTCCGCCTCCTCGCGCCGTCCGACGAGGGCTTCCACGACGCGCTCGCCGGAGGAGCGGCTGGGAGACATGAGGCGTTCGTACGCGAACTCCCGGTCGCGCGCGTCGCGCTCGGACATCAGGTAGCCCACCTCGTCGTCGACCAGCCCGAACACCAGGAGGTCGGGGTTGCGCGCCAGCAGGCGGATCCGCGCCGCGAGTCCGGGCTCCATCTCGCCCGGCACCGTGACGATCTCCAGGTCGCCGAGGCGCAGCCAGCCGACGGTGGAGCGCACGTTGTCGCGGTACACCGGCCGGGGCACCGCGAGCGTGAGCCGGCCGAGGGTGAGCCCCGGCGAGGTCAGCGGCAGGAACACGTCGGCGCGGCGCACCTCGATCCGGTCCACCACGACCTCCCGCGCCTCGGCCAGGGCCTCGTCGCAGGCCTTGGCGAGCCGCTGCACCATCGGGTGGACGCCCTCGGGACCGTAGGGATCGCCGAACGGCGTGACCATCGCGCCGAGTGCGCCGTTCACGAACACCGCCTGCCCGTTCCCGGCGGCGCGCCAGTGCGCGACCCAGTCGCCCACGAAGTCGGAACTGATCACGTCGTGGCGGCTGCGCAGGACCTCGGGATGGCAGGCCACGTGCAGGAGCGCGGCGAACGGCTCGCCGCTGCGCGCGTCGCGCGCCTGCAGGACGGTGACCCGCCGGTCGAAGACCTCTTTGCGCTCGCTGTTCTTGATCACGCCGCGCGCCGGCACGCGCCCCTCGCCGCGCCACAGCGTGGCCGGGCGCGCCGCCCGCTCCGCCGCCGCCACCGCCTCGGCGACGCGCGCGCGCACGAGGGCCAGGTAGTCGCGGTCGCGACCCGAGGAGAGCAGGTAGAACCCCCACATCCCCACGAGGTCCGGGGCGTGGTGGCTGTGGCTGCTGCACAGGAACACGCAGCCGTTGGCGTAGCCGGCGATGCCGGACTTGACCCAGTCGGCGTCCTCGCGCTGCAGGCCCAGGTTGTCGATCCCCACGATCGCGACCTTCATCCCGCCCTGGCGCAGGACGAAGGCCCGCACGCCAAGCAGGGAGTGCACCGCGGTGCTGACGCGGTTCAGCCGGTAGCCGGCCAGGTACATCGGCTCCTCGGGCGTGATGTCGGTCTCGGCGGCGCCGACCCACAGCTCGCCGCCCTGGCTGCTGCGTGCGAAGGTCTGCGGCGTCTCGGGCAGGGTCCGCTGATAGAGGCCGGTGCAGCCGGCCAGCAGCAGGAGCAGCAGCGCCGCCAGCCATCGCGATCCCGGGGTCGGCATCAGCCAGGGCCCGCGCCCCAGGCGCGAGCCCGGAGCCCCGGGGGGCCGGGTCCGGCGGCTCACCTCGGGCGCAGCGCTGCGGCCGGCTGGCTCAGCGCCGGCCCTCGCGCGACGTGGGCGAGCGGCCGCCGCCCCGCACCCGCGGCGCGCGCGTGGCGGATTCGCCGACGAAGACCTCGCGGAACGCCTTGCGGCCTTCCTGGAGCGCCAGGCAGATCTCGGCGTCCTCCCGGTAACCATAGACACGCTGCAGATCATGGAGCATGGCGTCCAGCAGGCGCCAGTCCTCGACGTCGTCCAGGAGCTCCCGCGCATGCGCGGCGAGCCCCAGGTGGCGCAGGTGGCGCATGCAGTCGGCCTTGGTGACCACGACGCCGTCGCGGAACGGGTCGAGCAGCACGGCCCGGGCGCCGTGCACGCGCACCAGGTAGCGGTCGGGCAGCTCCACACCGCGCACGTCGAGGCCGGCCCGGCGGCCGACCAGGACGTAGAGCAGGGCCATGCAGGACGCCATGCCGCGGCGGCGCTCCAGGACCGTGTCGAGGAACACGTGGTCCGGATCGAAGGCCGCGCCGGACTCCCCGGTGAACCCGTGGTCGGCGGCCAGAGTGAGCGCGAGCACGCGCGCCTTGCCGCCCCCGCTGCTGCGCTCGCGCATCTGCTCCATCACGTCCTCGGCCAGGCGCTGGAGCACCCGCGCGCACCCGCCAGCGTCGGGCGCGTCGGGCCGGAGCAGCGCCGCGATCGTGGCGGCAGCGCGCTCCAGCACGTGGTGGTCGCAGGGACCTTCCGGCTGCTGCGCGAGGTCGCCCTGCACCAGACCCTGCACCCCACCCACCCAGTCGCGCACGTCGAGCGTGCGGATCACCGCGCGCGCACGCACACGCACGCGGGCCGGCGCGCCGCGGGCGGCGCGCTCCAGCGCGGGGCGCGCCAGCGTCCCCCAGGCGATCAGGCGCGATCGACACGCCTCGACGATGCGGCGATCGGGATCCGCGAGCAGGCTCACGGCGGCCTCGATCTTCGCGGGCTTCGGCACGGGGTCCTTCTGAGGTTGCATGGTGGAAGTGGCGCAGAGTCTAGCCACGGGGGGAGCGTGCGCACTCCTGGTGAACCGCCCGGATGCACCGTCGCATCCGGGGCCGCGCGCGGCCTCGCGCGGTTCGCACCATGGCATCGGCCGCCCTAGGGGTGCGGCCCCGCGCTTGCACTTCGCTGCGCGGTGGCCGAGAAACGCCCCATGGAACCGCTCAGCGAACCGCAGATCGCCGCAGCCCTCGCCGAGCTGCCGATGTGGAGCTACGAAAACGGCAAGCTGCACCGCACGTTCCGCTTCCGCGACTTCCGCGACGCGTTCGCGTTCATGAGCCGGGGAGCGCTGATCGCCGAGGCCATGCACCACCATCCGGAGTGGTTCAACGTGTACCACACGGTGAAGGTGTGGCTGGTCACGCACGACGCGGGCGGCGTCACCGAGCAGGATCTGGCTCTGGCGCGGGCGCTGTCGGAGCCGATGTCGCTTCCTCGGTGAGGATCTCGAGCACGTCGAGCTCCTCGCACCGGCACGGGACGCCGATCAATTCGGGCAGCGACGGCCGCGTGCGGCCCGCGTCGCCGCTCACCCACTCCTTGACGTAGGTTCCGTGCGCACAGCGCAGGGTCAGCGCGAGCCGATCCGGGGCGAGTTCCTCGACCTGCTGCACCGTGACCTCGCGCTCCCGTTCCAGGTCGGCGCGGCGGTGCGCGACCCGGGCCGGCGTGCGCTGCTGGATGGCGAAGCTGCGTCCCGCCAGCGTGACGGGTGCCGTCGCCGGCGCACCCGCCAGGACCGCCAGGGCGCGGTAGATCTTGGCGAAGTGCGCCTCCTTCCAGAACGCGACGCGCTCGCGCCGCACCCGGCGGAAGGGCGCGAGGTCGATGCGGTCGCCGCAGTGCTCGAGGATCGTGCGCCGCACCTGCTCCTCGTCGGTCTGCGGGCTGCGCGGGGCCACGATCTCGAACACGAAGGGGCGCCCCTGGCCCAGCATGCGAACGTCGACGTCCTCGCGCCCGGCACCGTGGAACTTGCCGGCGCGTGCCTTGAACGCGGGCAGGAGGTGGCGCGCCAGCAGCTCCTGCACCGAGTCGCGCGTGAGCTTGCCGAAGCCCTGGCATTGCGCACAGGTCCTGCGCCGCTCGCGATGCCCCTTGCACACCGGGCACCAGAAGATCGTCTGCGGCAGGCCGCGCACCAGCTTGCGGTAGCGCGACTCCAGGTAGAGGGTCGGATGGGCGGCCACGGGGCCCTGCTTAGCGCCGCCCGGCCGCGAAGGGAACCGCCACGGCCGGTCCCGGCCGCCCTCGCGCTGGCGGCGCCGCGCGGCGGCCCGGAGGCTCAGACCTCCATGGCCTTGCGGTCGCGCATGCGGCTGACCAGCCGGAAGAACTCCGGGGCCTCGATCGGCGTGGTGAGGAACGAGCCGATGTTCATCTTGGACTTGTCGCGCGCCATGTCCTTGGCGTTGCGGGCCGAGGTCATCACCACGACCTCCACCGAGCGCTCGAACGAACGCAGGTGCTTGAGCAGCTTCAGGCCTTCCTTGTCCTCGGTGTTGACCCCGAGGAAGACGCAGTCGAAGTGCTTCTGGCGCAGCTCGTTCACGGCCGCATATCCTTCGCCGCAGGCCACCGTGAACTCGGGGAACTGCTGCAGCCCCACCTTGACCTGGTCGCGAACGAGGTGGTCTCTCTCGATGAGCAGGATGTCCATGGCTTCCTTTGACGATCGGCTCGCCCTCTATCGGCCTGGGCCGGCGGGCAGATGAACTCCCTCGCCGGCGTGGACGAGGCCGGGCTGGGCCCGATCCTGGGGCCGCTCGTGGTGGCGGGCGTGGCCATGACCGGCCCGGCCGGCGCCGATCCCTACGCACTCCTGGCGCGCACCGTGTCGCGCACCGGCCATGCCGCCGGCAAGGTGCGCGTGGCGGACAGCAAGAAGGTCCACCAGGGGCCGCGCGGGCTCGCCCACCTCGAGCGCACGGCCCTCGCGTTCCTCGGCGCCTGGCGGGGCGAGGTGCCCGGGTCCCTGGCCGCGGTCCTGGAACTCGCCGGCGCCGACCGCGCACGCCTGGCGCGCTGCCCGTGGTACCGCGACCTGGACCGGCCGCTGCCGCTCGCCAACGACCGCAGGCAGCTCGAACTGCAGAGCCATCTCCTGGCCCGCGACCTCGCCGAACACGAGGTGTGCGTGCAGCACATCGCGCTCCGGCCGGTGGACGTCGAGGAGTTCAACGAGAAGCTGGACCGCACGGCGAACAAGGGCACGGCCCATTTCGAGACCTACGCCGAGGTGCTGCTGACCCTGCTGAACCTGCTGCCGCCGGGCGCGCACCTCGTGGCCGACCGCTGCGGCGGCAGGATGCGCTACGGCGGCGCCCTGCGGCGGCTCTGCCCGGGCGTGCGCGTGGAGGTCGAGCACGAGACCGCCCTGACATCGTCGTATCGCATCCACCGTGCCGACCCGCCCCTGCGCCTCACCTTCGCGACCCAGGGCGAGGATCGCGCCTTCCCAACGGCCCTGGCCAGCTGCATGGCCAAGTACCTGCGGGAGCTGATGGTCGAGCGGCTCAACGCCTGGTTCGGCGCCCGGCTGCCGGGGCTGAGACCGACGGCGGGCTACTATGTGGACGGACAGCGCTTCCTGGCCGATGTGGAGCCGGTGGTCCGAGCCGAGGGGCTGGCCCGCCGACTCCTGTTGCGGAGCCGCTGACCGAACTCTCCTCTCCGCGTCTGATTTTGCAGCGCCCAGATCGACGACCGGTTCCGGCCCGGATAGGTTCCGGCCTCGCGTCGCCGTCCCAGGACGCGTCGCAGATCCCGCCACGGGCGGCTCGCTGGCTGCTTCCACCTCGACTCTCCACCCAGGACCCGCAGTGAAGATCCAGCTCATCCATCCGCCGGTCTACCTCAACGTCTACGCGATGACGGCGCTGCGGCCGAGCCTGCCGCTCGGCCTGGCCTACGTCGCGGCGGCCCTGCGCCAGGCGGGCCACGAGGTGTCGGCCGTGGACGCCGTCGGCCTCGCCCCCGACCAGGTGACTCCCGCCTCGACCCGCGGCATCTCGCAGCTGGGCCTGCGGCCGGAGCAGATCGCTGAGCGCCTCGATCCCGCAGCCGACGCGTTCGCGATCACCAACATGTGGTCGTTCTCCTGGCCGGTTGTGCGCGAGACCATCCAGCTCGTCAAGCAACGCTTCCCCGACAAGCCGATCGTCGCGGGCGGCGAGCACTTCAACGGCCTCCCGGCGTTCTCGATGGAGCAGTCGCCGATCGACTTCGTCGTCCTGGGCGAGGGCGAGGAGGGCGCGGTGGAGCTGTTCGGCGCGCTGCAGAGCGGCGTGACCGAGTTCGCGCAGATCGCGGGGATCTGGTACCGCGACGCCGCCGGCAAGCCGGTGGCGAGCGCGCGCAAGCGCGAGCGCAAGAAGGACGTGGACGCGATCCCCTGGCCGGCCTGGGACCTCTTCGACGTGAAGGCCTACGACGAGCGGAAGCTGGTGACCGGGATCCACTTCGGCATGACGGTGCCGATCCTGGCCACGCGCGGCTGCCCGTACCAGTGCACGTACTGCTCGTCGCCGGGGATGTGGACCACGCGCTGGTACGCACGCGACCCCAAGGACGTGGTCAACGAGATCGAGCACTACTGGAAGACGCTCGGCGCCACCAACTTCCCGTTCCACGACCTCACCGCGATCGTCAAGAAGGAGTGGATCGTCTCGTTCGCCAAGGAACTCCACACCCGCGAGATGTGCGGCAAGATCACCTGGCAGCTGCCGTCCGGCACGCGCTGCGAGGTGATCGACGACGAGGTGGCCGGCTGGCTGGCCAAGACCAACGGCCGCTCGCTCAACTACGCGCCCGAGAGCGGCAGCGCGGAGAGCCGCAAGCGGATCAAGAAGATGCTGAAGGAGGAGTCGCTGATCCGCGCGGTCAAGGCCGCGGCGCGCCACCGCCTCAACGTCTCGGCCTTCTTCGTGATGGGCTTCCCGCACGACACCACCAAGGACCTGCGGGAGACCGTGCGCCTGGCCCGCAAGCTGGCGTTCCTGGGCGTCACCGACATGGCCTACGGGTTCTTCTTCCCGATCCCCAACACCGAGCTCTATCGCGAGCTCGAGGCGGCCGGCAGGGTGTCGCTCACCGACCAGTTCCTGATGACGCCGATCTTCGCCAACGAAGGCTTCGTCACCGAGGAGAACAACTACAGCCACCACCTGAGCGCCAGGCAGATGACCCGCTGGCGCTGGTGGACCCTGGTCAACTTCTACGCGGTGTCGTTCGCGGTGCGCCCGTGGCGCCTCGTGAGCACGCTGTGGAACGCGGCGATCGGCAAGGAGACGCGCAAGCTCGAGACCTTCCTGATCGACATCCGCCGCAAGATCCGCGTCACGATCAAGGGCTGGCTGACCAGCAAGCGCGGCAAGGACGGCGCCCCGGTCGGACCGCACGAGAACGTCGCGGCCTAGCGCCCGACCCCGCGGACCGGCCCGTCCCGGAACGGTCCCGCCGGGGCAGCGGGCCGGTCGGCCCGCCGCCATCGGCCGCAGGGCGCCTCAGGCGACGAACCGGTCCATTCGAGGCTCAAGCGGTCCGGCGTGCGGCCCGATCCCTTGGACCGGCAGCGAGAACCCGTCCAGCCTTGGCCCTGATCCTGGTGATCGACGACCACCCCATGGTGCGCAGCGTGCTGCGCCGGGGCCTGGAGTCCATGGGTCACTCCGTGCACGAGGCCGAGGACGGTCGCGCCGGCATGGCGCTCCTGGCGCACCTCCCCGTGGATCTCGTGGTCACCGACATCCTGATGCCCGAGGCCGACGGCATCGAGGTGCTGCGCTCGGTGCGCCGCGCCACCCCGCGCACGCGGGTCGTCGTCATCACCGGCCTGCGGGACGGCGGCGCAGGCCGCCTCGACAATGCCCGGGCGTTCGGCGCCGACGCCGTCCTGTGCAAGCCCTTCACCCTGGGCGAGCTGCGGGAGACGGTGGAGGCGCTCCTGCTGCCCTGAGTGACGCGCGGGCTGCGACCTCTGAGGTCGCAAAGCCCACGAACCTGGATCACTGCGCTCCGCGCCGGACCTTCCACCGCAGGCAGGGATGTTCGACCAGCCGCCAGCTCAGGAAGGCGAGCCCCAGGGTGAAGAGCATGGCGACGGGGAAGAGCCGCCACGGCTGGTGGCGCAGGGCTCCGGGCCAAAGGCTCACGCAGACCTGCTGCACGGGCCAGCCGTACAGGTAGACCCCGTAGCTCAGATCCCCATGACGGGCCACCCAGGCCGTGCCGAAGCGCCAGCGGAACCCGATGTAGAGGACCGCGTAGGCACCCGCCACCGGCAGGGCGAGCTTCAGGCCCTCCCAGCAGGCCAGGGCGAGGATCGCCGTGGCGGCCAGGAACCAGGACCTGCGCAGCGGCAGGACGTCGGCGAACGCGCGTGCGCACATCCCCGCGGCGAAGAACGAGAGGAGGCGGGGCCACTCGCGCGCCTTGCCGAAGAGTCCGAGCTCGCGGTCCGGCAGCAGCCCCGGATCGACGTAGGTCTGCCAGCCGAGCGTGGCCGGCGAGGCCAGGAGCAGGGCCAGCATCGCCCTGCGATCCCCGAGGACGCCCAGGAGTCCGACGCCGGCCACCAGCAGGTAGCACACGAACTCGTGGCAGATCGACCACAGGGCCCCGTTCACGACGCCGGGGAACGGCGCATCTGGAAAGGCGAGCGGGACATGGACGGACTGCAGGAACCCGGTCCGGTACACCACGCTGCGCCACGAGACCGAGGCGAAGTAGTGCGCGACGTCCCTGCTGCACACCGGCACGAGCACGAGGATCGTGAACAGGACGCTGCACACGAACCCCGGGTAGATGCGCAGGACCCGCTTGCGCAGGTACTCCCCGAGCCCCCGGCTGCGCACCCAGCTCTGGCTGACCAGGAGGCCCGAGATCAGGAAGAAGAAGTCCACGGCCATCTTGCCCGCATCGGTCTGACCGCGGGTGAGCACGTGGAACGGTTCCCTCGGCCAGTCTTCGCCCGGGGCGTCCGCGCCGAAGCCGAGCAGCCAGGAGTGCGAGAACACGACCATGGTCGCGGCGACGAGGCGGAGGACGTCCAGCGAGTTGGCGCCGCCGCGCATCGCGTCTCCGAGCGTGCGCCGGGGTGGCTCCTGCCGCGGACCGTCGCGGAGTTGGGACTGGTGGGTGATGGTCAAGGGGTCTGCGGGTCCGCGCGGGTCGCTACTCTCTCGACCGGGGATTCGACACGACTGGAGCGTCGGGCCGCACGCACGATCCGTCTCGGAACCGGCTCCGCTGCGGCACGGGACCCCGGGCCGCCCCGGGCCCGGCCGCGCCGGCGGCGGGGGCGCGGGCCGGGTCCTGCCGCCCGCGGCCCCGGCCCGCGGGTCCGCGCTGCACGCGCGTGCCTCGCAACGCCGCCCTCCCTAGACTCTCCGCCCCTCGTGGCCCACGAAGGGACTCCGTCCCGGGCCCGCGCCATCGCGCGGGCCGCCAGCCGCCGCGACCCGATCCCCCATGTTCACCGAACTGGCCAAGACCTACGACCCCGCCGGCACCGAGCCCAGGGTCACCGAGCGCTGGCTCGCGGCCAAGGCCTTCGCCGCCGCCCCCGACGCACGCACGCAGCGCTACGTGATCATGATGCCGCTGCCCAACGTGACGGGCGCCCTGCACATGGGGCACGCGATGGACAACGTGATGCAGGACCTCCTGATCCGCTGGCACCGGATGCAGGGCGACAACACGCTCTGGCAGGCCGGCACCGACCACGCCGGGATCGCCACCCAAGCCGTGGTCGAGAAGCGCCTCAAGGAACTCGAGGGCAAGACCCGCCACGACGTGGGCCGCGAGGGCCTCGTGGCGCGGATCTGGGAGTGGAAGGAGGTGTGCCAGAAGCGCATCGTGCGCCAGCAGCAGGCCATGGGCTGCTCGGCCGACTGGGACCGCACCCGGTTCACGATGGACCCCGTGTGCGCCCGCGCCGTGCGCCACGTGTTCTTCCGGATGTTCCGGGAGGGCCTCGTCTACCAGGGCGACCGGATGGTGAACTGGGACTGCGCGCTGCAGACCGCGGTCTCCGACGACGAGCTGTACAAGGCCACCGTGCAGGGGGCGTTCTGGTACCTGCGCTACCCGGTGATCGATCCGCGCCCCGGGGAGCCGACCCACGTGGTGGTGGCCACGACGCGGCCCGAGACCATGCTGGGCGACACGGCGATCGCCTGCCACCCCGAGCCCGCGGCCGCGGCGCGCGCGAGCGGCGTCGAGGTGCCGGCCGAGCGGATCGCGCTCCTCGAGACGATCGCCAGGATGGCTCGCGACGGGCGGCGCGTGCGCCTGCCGCTGGCCGGGCGCGAGCTGCCGATCCTGCTCGACGAATGGGCCAGGCCCGAGATGGGCTCGGGCTGCGTGAAGATCACCCCGGCGCACGACCCGAACGACTACGACGTGTGGCAGCGTCACAGGGATCGGATCGGGGCGCTCGTGGTGCTGAATCCGGACGGCACCATGAACGCGGCGGCCGGACGATTCGCCGGGCTCGACCGGTTCGCGGCGCGCCAGCAGGTGGTGGCGGCGCTGGCGACCGAGGGGCTCGTGGAGCGGATCGAGGAGCGCGCCATCGAGGTGGACCACTCGGACCGCTCCAAGACCGTGATCGAGCCCCTGCTCTCGCGGCAGTGGTTCGTGCACATGGGCGACGTGCCCGGCGGGATCACGATGGGGCGCGGCACCGGCCGCGAGTTCCGGAGCCCCGGCCTCGCCGCGGCGGCGATCGATGCGGCCCGGCCGGGCTGGCGCAGCCCCGGCGGCCGCAACGTCACCTTCCACCCCGATCCCGAGCGTTACGCGAAGGTCTACACCGCGTGGCTCGCCGAGAAGCGCGACTGGTGCATCAGCCGCCAGCTCTGGTGGGGACATCGCATCCCGGTGTGGAGCGGCTCGTTCACGGGCACGCAGCTCCTGGCGCTGGCGCCGATCCTGCGCGAACAGGAGCGGCGCGACGACGCGGCGGCCTGGGTGACCTTCACCGGCGGACGGCGCGCGACCCCCGGGCAGGCCCTGGACGCACTCGAGCGGGGCGAGGAGGCGCGCGAGGGCCGCGCGCTGGTGAACCTCTGCTTCCGCGACGAGCGCGCCGAGAACGCCGTCGCGCCCCTGCTGCGCTCGGCCGGACTCGCTCCCGATCCCGACGTGCTCGACACGTGGTTCTCGTCCGCGATCTGGCCGTTCAGCACCCTGGGCTGGCCCGACCCGGCCACGGCCCAGATCGACCCGGGCCAGAGCCCGCTCGCGTCCCGCGACGGACACCCCGACGCGCTCGCGTACTACTACCCCGGCTCCTGCCTGGTCACCGGCCGCGACATCATCACGCTCTGGGTGGCGCGCATGACGCTGATGGGGCTCTACGTCCTGGGCGACGTGCCGTTCACCGACGTGTTCCTGCACGCCAACATCCAGGACGGGAAGGGCGAGCGGATGAGCAAGAGCAAGGGCAACGGCGTCGACCCGATCGACATCATCGAGCGCTACGGCGCCGACGCGATGCGCTACGTGCTCTGCGAGATGCAGACCGGCACGCAGGACATCCGCCTGCCGGTGCAGGTGCTCTCGCCGTTCGGCGGCGAGGTGCTGGAGCTCGCCGCACTCGCGCCCGGCTCCACCGTGGGCACGTACCGCGACCCGAAGACCGGCCGCGAGTTCGACGTGGCCGGCAACCGCACCGACCTGCCCACGGCGAAGACCTTCTCGGAGCGCTTCGACGTCGGCCGCGGCTTCTGCAACAAGCTGTGGAACGCCGCGCGCTTCGCCCTGATGAACCTCGAGGGCACGGGCTTCACCCCCCTGGACTGCGCGGCGCTGCCGGGCGAGGACCGTTGGATCCTCTCGCGCCTCGCCCGCAGCGCGGCCGAGGCACAGCGCGCCCTGCAGGAGTACAACCCGAGCGCCGCCCTCGGCGCGCTGCGCGAGTTCTTCTGGTCGGAGCTCTGCGACTGGTACCTCGAGCTGATCAAGCCGCGCATGCGCGACGCCGGGCGCGCACCCGTCGCGCGGCAGGTGCTCGCGGCGACCCTCGACCAGACCCTGCGCCTCCTGCATCCCTTCGTGCCATTCGTGACCGAGGCGCTGTGGGAGCGGCTGCGCGAGGTGGCGCCCAAGCGCGGCATCACGGAGGAGTTCGCCGACTCCGAGCTCCTGGTGCGCGCCGCGTGGCCGCGCCCCGAGGCGGCGTGGCGCGACACCGGCCTCGAGGAGCGCTTCGCCCTGCTGCACGAGGTGTGCACGGCGGCCCGCGAGATCCGCGCCCGCTACGCCCTGGCCCCCGGCGCGAAGGTGGCGGCCACGCTGCGCGCCAGCGGCGCATCCGCCGCCGCCCTGCACTCGCTCGCCGACGCCCTGCGCCACATGGCCGGCCTCGAGCCGCTGCAGATCGCCGCGGAGTTCGCCAAGCCCAAGGACGCCGCCACCGCAGTGGTGCGCGACACCGAGCTCTTCGTCCTCGGCGTGGTCGACGTGGACAAGGAACGTGGCAAGCTGGGCAAGGAGCTCGAACAGCTCCTCGGCCGGATCCGCGGCACCGAGGGCAAGCTCGCCAACCCCGGGTTCCTGGCCAAGGCCCAGCCCGAGGTCATCGAGCGCGAGCGCGGGCTGCTCGCCGAGCTGCACAGCCGCGCGGAGGCGGTGCGCCGCGCGCTGGCCGGTCTCTGAACCTCTCCGCGCCTCATCCGGCGCGGCCGCGGCGGCCGAGCACGTAGATCTGGTACTCGCCAGGATTCTCCTCGGCCGCCCGGCCGCGCTCGTCGACAACCGCCACGACGCGCAACGGGCTCCGCGCGAGCAGCGCGTGCCACTGGCCATGGTCGTAGCTGCGCAGCGGGTACTCGCTCGCGTGACGTTCGACGCGCCGGCCGCGCCGCACCACCAGCCGGCTCTCGATCCGCTCGATGCGGGCGCGCACCTGCGAGCGTGAGCCCGGCGGCACGTAGCGCACGGTCTGGCGGACGTGGCAGGCGCCGCGCCGGCCTTCCCAGCGCTCGGCGAACGCCACCTCCTCGCCGTACAGGTTGAGCGTGATCCCCAGCGCGTACACGCCCGCGGGCCGCAGCACGCGCGCGACCTCGCGAAGATGGGCCAGCGCCGCGCGGTCGTCGGGCAGATGGCGGAACGTGTTGATCAGGTTGAAGGCCAGATCGAAGCGCCGCCCGCCGAGCGCGCGGGCGAACCGGGTCATGTCCGCGACCACGACGCGCCCGCGGCCGAGCCCGGCGTCGCCACGCACGAGGCGGGAGCGGGCGTAGGCGACCATCGCCGGGGCGAGGTCGAAGCCGACCACGTCGATGCCGCGCCGCTGGGCCGCGCGCAGGTAGCGTCCCGTGCCGCAGGCCGCCTCCAGCCACCGTGGCCGCCGCCGGGCGGGGCCGGGCGCGCCGCCGGGAGCGAAGCGCGCAGCGATCCGCAGCAGCCCATCGAGGTCCTGCGCGGTCCCGGGGGAATGGAGCACGTCGTAGACCAGGGGGTCGGCGTAGAGACCGATCGTCGCCATCGGCGATCCAGCCTACCCGGCGCGGCCCGCGCCGGCCCCGCGCCATCCTGGGCCCCGGGGGCGGGAGAGGCATGCGGCGGACGCGCCGGCGCGAGGCCCCCGGGGAAAGCGCGGCAATCCCCGTTCGGTCGCCCGGGATCCTCCGCTGCCCTGGGGTCGCAGCACCTCCCATGAGCCACACTCCACACCCCCTCGCGTTCCTCCTGCTCGCCGCGCTGCTGCCCGCCCAGCGCACTCCCCTGCCCCAGGACCCCGAACCCTCCGGCGTCGCCTCGCCAAGGGCGCCGGTCGTCGGCTGGGCCGCGCAGACCCGGCAGGACCCGGCCGTGGACGACGCGCCCGACTACGCCCCGGGGGACGGCAGCAACCCCTACGTGCTGGCGTTCCAGAACGGGGTCCTCGCCCCCGAGCCGGGTCTCGATCCGCGCCTGGCGGCGCGCATCCAGGCGGAGCCCTCGGGATCGACCTTCGGCTTCGTGATGCTGCAGGGGCGCATGCTGCGCGAGCGGATCGTGACGCTGCAGCAGCTCGGCGTGGAGGTGCTGGGCGCCCACACATGGCAGTGCGTCAAGGCACGCATTCCGCATGCCCAGGTGGCGGCGCTGCTGCGGCTGCCGTACGTGCGCTGGATCGGGCTTGCGACGTTGGAGCAGAAGCTCGCGCCCGACCTGGCCCGGACCCTGGCCGGCGCGCCCGCCGCGCTGGACGCCGGCGAGGGCGGCGCGGCACGCCTCCACGTGCACGTCAGCCTCTTCGCGTCCGACCTCGGCCCCGGCGCCGCGCGCGAGCTCGTGCCGGCCACGGTTCCCGCCGGTGGATCGCAGGCCGAGCGCGGCGCGAGCCCGCCGCTCCTGCGCTGGCGCACCGAGGGCCCCGTGCTGGGACGGCTGCGCGCGCTTGGCTTCGTCGACGAAGGCTACGACGAGCCGCTCCGGGCCTACACGGGCACCGCCACCCAGGCGCAGCTGCGCCAGATCCTCGCAGACGACGCGGTGCTCTACGCGGAGCCGGTCCTGCGCATGCGGGCCTTCCACGACCAGAGCGTCGCCATCATCGACCACGACCGGGTGCGCGGGACCCGGCCAGGGCGGGGCATCTCCCTGGGCGTGATCGACTCCGGGATCGGCGACAACCCCTGGCACAACGACCTCACCAACAAGTGGTGGTGGTGGTGGGACACGACCGGCCTCGGCGCCACCAAGGACGGCAACGGCCACGGCACGCACGTCACCGGGACCATGATCGGGCTCGGGCTGGGCGACCAACGCCTCATCGGCATGTCCCCCGCCGTGGGCGAGGACGGCAACGCGCGCGTGTTCCTGGGCCGCTACCTGAAGAACGACGGCTTCTCGACCGGTGATCCGGGCACGCTCTACAACGCGTTCGCGAGCCCGCCGAGCGGCAAGAAGCCGGCGGCGGTGAACAACTCCTGGGGCGCGGCCGCCGACACGCGGGCGTTCAGCGGCATGGAGTTCTCCTGCCGGCAGGTCGACGCCACCGTGTTCGACCATGGCATCACCTACGTGTTCGCCGCCGGCAACTCCGGCGGCGCGTTCAGCTGCGGCGCCCCTGCCGTGGCCAAGAACGCGCTCACCGTGGGCTCGGTCACCAACCAGAACATCGACGGCCGCGTGGCCTGGCGCTCGACGTTCTCGGACTACGGCAGCGCCGACGGGCGCCTCAAGCCCGACGTGATGGCCCCGGGCGAGGTGATCACCTCGTGCCGCACCAACACCGCCGACCAGTACTCGCAGATGCAGGGCACGAGCATGGCCGCGCCGCACGTCACCGGCGTGATCGCGGGCCTGGCGCAGGCCAACGGATTCTTCGAGTACAACCCGTCCGGCGTGAAGGCGCTGATGATGGCCACCGCCCAGCTCGCAGGGCGCAGCGCCCCCGAGGGGATGGGCATCGTCGACAGCCACCGGATGCACCACGGCAGCCTGTACGTGTACTCGGGGCAGCTCAGCGCGCCGCTCACCTGGAACAGCTTCGACATCCAGGTGCCGGCGGGTGCACGCTGGGTACGCGTGGTGACCGCGTGGGCCGAGCCCGCCGCCTCCGCGGGGGCGAGCCAGACCCGGCAGGTCGACCTGGAGACCTGGCTGGACATCGAGCCCTACAGCCTCCTGGGCAACGCCGGCGAGGTGCAGCTGCGCAGCAACGTGGACAACGTGCTCGCGTCGGTCACCGACGCCGGGATCGCGGGCTCGTTCGCCAACCTGGCCCGCGGCCGCAACGTCCGGGTGAAGATCTACGCGCGCAGCGTGCCGATCAACTTCTCGGCGCGCTGGAGCGCCTGCGTCGCCTTCGGCTACAGCGCCGTCACGGTGCAGCCCGTGTTCACCACCTCGGTGACGGCGACGGACGTGAAGCCGAACGCCAGCCTCACCGTCCGCACACGGGTCGAGGCCACCCCCGGCGCCGATGACTTCCGCTGCGCAGCGATCGCGCTGAACCAGCCCGGCACCGTCAAGTTCCCGATCTCGCTCATGCAGCGGACGACCTTCGACGGGATCGTGCACGCCTACGCGGGCAGCGGCTACTGGTCCTATCCCTACCCGGCGCCGGGAGTGATGGTCGTCGGCACCGGGCAATACCGCGAACTCGAGTTCCAGCTGCGTGCGCCCACGACCGAGGGCCGGCACACGCTCATCCCTGTGCTCTTCGGGACCGGTCCGTACCAGGAGAACCGCTACTCGATCTGCGTCGACGGCACCCCGCCGCCGGCCGTGGCCGGCCTCACGAGCTCGAGCCACACTCCCAACACATGGTCGAGCGCGACGCGCGTGCAGCTCGCGTGGTCGTTCGTGACGGACGTCGGCTGCGCGGGTGTGGACGGCCAGGCGCACGCCTTCGACCAGAATCCGGCGACGGTGCCCGCCACGCGCACCATGGACCCGTTCCAGACCACGCTGCAGGTCGACGCCGCCAGCTCCGCGAGCGGCCACTGGTTCGCGATCCGTGCGTTCGACAAGGCGGGCAACTGGACCACGACCACGAGCCGTGTGGGGCCCTTCCTGGTCGACGCGGTGGCTCCGGTGCTCACCTCGGTCACGGTCGACAACGGCGCCACGTACACGACCGACCTCACCGTGGCCGTCGAGACCAAGGCCAACGACGCCCACAGCGGACTCGACCGGATGAGCGTGTCGCTGGACGGGTCGACCTGGAGCGCCTGGTCGCCGTTCGTGCAGACGATCCCGAGCCTGAACCTCGCCGAGCCGAGCCTGGGCGGGAACGCATCGGAGGGCACCAAGACCGTGTACGTGCGCGTCCGCGACCGCGCCGGCAACGTCAGCACGACGGTCTCGGACTCGATCACCTACCTGCGCTGCCCGCAGATCGGCTCGCTGTCGCAGACCACGTTCCCGAGCGTCGAACCGAACGCGATCGTGGTGAACGGCTCCGACATCCAGGGCGTGACCGCGGTGATCTTCGGCTCGCGCACCATCACCAACACCCGCCTCGAGAACATGCTCGACGGCGCATTCCTGATCAGCGGTGACTCGCTGCTCTACCTGCACCCGCCGCAGGGCCTTCCCCCCGGCCAGTACACCGTGCGCCTCGTGAACGCCGCCTGCACCAGCAACGGCGTGGTCGTGAACCTGGTCGCCCCCACCACCCCCAGGCTGGCCACGTCGACCTTCCCCAGGGCCGGCGGACCGCAGACGGTCCTCGTGCACAAGGGCGCGCTCTCCAGCAGCGCGGTGAGCTACCTCGCGCTGAGCCCGAGCAACGCGCCCAGCTCCCTGCCGGGCACGATCGAGCTCGGGATCGGCGCGGGCTTCACGTCGCTCACCCTGCTGCCGGTGGGACTGGGCCACGACCCGGTGACCGGGGTGGCCCGCTTCGGCCCGTTCGGCACGCCGCCGGGGATCGCGGGCGCGGTCCTCCACTTCCAGGGCATCGTGGTCGACCTCGGCAACCCCGGCTTGCGCCCGATCCCGGTGACCAACGTGGTGCGAAGCCAGTACGTGCCCTGACCCGTGGCGGAATCATCCTCGGGATGATCCGCTCTCGGGCCGATGCCGGAGCTTCCCGAGGTCGAGACCGTACGCGCAGGCCTGGCACGCCGCCTGCCCGGGCGCACCCTGCGCGCGATCCACTTCGCGCGCGCGGACCTGCGCTGGCCGATGCCGACCGGCCCGCTCCGGCGGCTCGCCGGGCGGCGCTGCGCCTCGATCGAGCGGCGCTCGAAGTACCTGCTCCTGCACTTCTCGGGACCGGGTCGGCCCGTGGCCCTGGTGCACCTCGGGATGAGCGGCAGGGTGTTCGTCGAGGCGGCGGCGCCGCGCCGGGACGCGCCACCATGGCGCAGGCACGAACACTGGCGGATGGACTTCGGCGCCTGCCTGGTGCGTTTCGTCGACCCGCGCCGCTTCGGCGTCCTGGACCTCGTTCCCGAGGCCCGCCTGGAGCAGCATCGCCTCCTGCGCGCGCTCGGTCCGGAGCCCCTCGATCCCGCCTTCGACGCGGGACGCCTGCACGCCCGGACGCGTGGGCGCAGGGTGGCGCTCAAGTCCTTCCTGATGGACGCCCGCAACGTGGTGGGCATCGGCAACATCTACGCCAGCGAGACCTGCTTCCGCGCCGGCGTGCGCCCGCGCCGGCGCGTTGGCCGCCTGACGCGCGGGGAGTGCCAGCGGATCGTGGATGCGGCGCGCAGCGTCCTGCGCGAGGCCATCGCCAAGGGCGGCACATCCCTGCGCGACTACGTCTCGGCGGACGAGAGCCCCGGGTGGTTCCAGCTGGCACTGCGGGTGTACGGCCGCGGCGGCGAGCCGTGCACCGTCTGCGCCACGCCGATCCGGCGCGTGGTCGACGGCGCGCGCGCGACGTTCTACTGCCCGCGCTGCCAGGCCTGAGCGGACCGTGCCGGGGACGCCTGGTTCACCTTCGGCGCAGCAGGGCCAGCGGCAATGCCGTCGCGAACACTCCCAGGCATCCGAGCACGTTGTACCAGAGGAACTCGACGCGCAGCGTGAGGTGCACCACCCCCACCGTGGCGAGTCCGCCGAGCACGCCGAGGAACGCGGCCCTCTCGCCTACCCACGGACAGAACGCCGCCAGCAGGAACACGCCCAGCATGCTGCCGTACACGAACGAGCCGATCAGGTTGATCACCTCGATCAGCGAGCCTTCGTCGACCAGGACCATGGCCGACCCCGTGGCGAAGAGCCCGCCGAGCACGGTGATGACCCGGCTGGCCCGCATCACGTGGGCCTCGTCGGCGTGCGGGGCCAGGAACGGCCGGTAGAAATCGACGACGAACGCCCCGGCCAACGAATTGAGCACCGAGTCGGAGCTCGACAGCGCGGCCGCGAACACGGCGGCGATCACCAGGCCGAGCAGCACGGGAGGGAGGTGGTGCAGGATGAACCAGGTGTAGATGTAGTTCGTGTCGCTCTTGGGACGGCCGCCGTTCACCACGGTCCGCGCCTCCGCACGCACCCGGTCCACTTCCGCCACCGCGGCCCGGAACTGGCGCGCCGCGGCCTCGCGCTCGGCCGGCGTCTGCTCCGGAGCCGCGACCCGTTCGGCGAGGGCACGGCGCGCCGCGCTGGCCGCGTCGTACCGCTCCTGCAGCGCCGCCACCCGCGTCGCCACGGCCGGATCGCGCGCGGCGATCTGGTCGCCCGGGTCGAAGAGCAGCGGCGCACCCTTCACCACGAAGAACACGTACATGAGCACGCCGATGGCGAGGACCACGACCTGCATCGGCACCTTCACGAACGCCGACACCATCAGGGCCTTGCGGCTCTCGTCGGCGCTGTGGTTGGTGAGGATGCGCTGGACCTGGCTGTGGTCGGTGCCGAAGTAGGCGAGGTTGAGGAAGAGGCCCCCCAGCATGCACGACCAGAAGTTGTAGCGGTCCTCCCAGAAGCTCGGGGCGCCGCCGGCGCCCGCGGTCCGGGGCGTGAACAGCGTGCTGGCGGGCTCGAGCTCCAGGGCGTTCAGCTTGCCCGCGGCGCCGAGCACGGCGAGCAGCCCCCCCGTGCCGAACGTCGGCAGCAGGTCGACCAGCAGGATGCCGAACACCAGCGCGAGCCCCAGGAACAGGACGGACATCTGCTTCACGTCCATCCAGATCACCGAGATCACGCCGCCGAAGACCGTGTAGCAGATGGTCAGGACGCCCACCGCCAGGATCGTCCAGTTCACGCTGAGGCCGGTGATCACCGCCAGGATCACGGCGGGCGCGGCGATCGCCACGCCCAGCGCCAGGCCGCGGGAGAGCAGGAACACGCCGCTGCACAGCGCGCGGGTGCCCCGGCCGAGCCGCCGCTCCAGGAACTCGTACGCGGTGAGGATCGGCGCGGCGCGGTAGAGCGGCACGAACACGATCGCCAGGATCACCATCGCGAACGGGTGCGCGAGGTAGATCTGCACGAACTCCATGCCGGTGTCGTGTCCCTGGCCCGTCGTGCCGAGCACGGTGATCGCCGAGATCTGCGTGGCCATCACCGAGAGCCCTGCCGCCCACCACGGGATCGAGCGCCGTCCGGCGAAGTAGCCCTCCAGGGTGCGGTTGCCGCGTGCCTTGCGCAGCACGTCGTAGATGCTGTAGCCGAGGAAGCCCAGCGCGACGACCCAGTCGATCCAGGTCACGCGCCGGCCCCCAGGTTCCAGCGGGCCAGGAACCAGAGCACGGCGATCCAGAAGCACGCGTGCAGCAGCACCAGGACGTAGGTGCGGCGCCACCCCCTTGCCCGAGCCTCGGCCTCAGGCCCGGCCATGGGCTTCGCGTTCCTCGCTGCGCCTGAGGTGGCGGTGCACGAACACCAGGAACGCCAAGAAGAGCGCCGCGAACGCCGCGTCGAAGGCGAGGCTCACCCACTCCAGGCGGGCCCCGCGCCCGCGGATGTACTCGCGCCAGCGCACGAACCAGGCATCGACCTGGGCGCGCTCGGGATCGGCGGGACGCGCGTCGCGCCATGCGACTCCGGGCCCGGCCCAGGCCGGACCGGCGACGCCCGGCAGCGGGGCGGCCACGAGGAAGAGCTCGTCCGCGACCTGCTGCAGCACGCCGGGATCCAGGATCCGCTCCAGGAGCGCGCCCGGCCCGGGGTGCGGCACGCCCGACTGCACGAGGGCGAGGCCGCGCGCCGGGCGCAACGTGTCGAGGACGCGCAGCGCGAGCCGCGGGTGGGGCCGCACCAGGCTGGCCCGCGCGATTCCGACGGCAGCGTCGCCGTTGGCCACGAGGCGCACCACCTCCTCCTCGCCCGCCACGTACTCGCGCACGCGCGCGTCGAGGCTCCCCAGCCACAGGAACGCCTGGTCTTCACCCTCGCCCGCGGCGAGGCGGTCCTGGATCCAGCCCACCCAGAGCTCAGGGGAACTCCCCGGTTCCGGCGCCGCGATCCTGCCGTCCAGGCCAGGTTCGTGCGCCAGCGCGGACCAGGAGCGCGGCAGCAGGGCGTGCTCCCCAGCCCCGGCCGCCTGCGCGATCACATACGGGTCGAGCCAGGGCACGAGCGCGTGTGCCTCCAGGGCGCGATGGCTGGCGGGCAGGCACTCGACCAGCGCCTTGGGCCAGGCGCGCAACGTCCCCTCCCGCGCCAGCTCGTGGGCCGCGAAGAGCGTCGTGAGGACCAGCGTGGGCGTCGGATCGCCGCGCAACTCCGCGGCCAGTCCGCGCACGGGAAGCACCACGATCGGCACCGTGGCCGGCACGACCGCGCGCCGCAGCGCCTCGGCATAGCGTTCGGCGGGTCCCTCGATCGCGACCACGACGCGCCGCTCGGGACGCGTGGCCGGCGCAGCGGCACTCTGCGCCGTCCCGGGCCACGCCAGCGCGGCGGCGCCCAACGCCAGGAGGAGTCGCTCGAGATTCACAGGTCTCTCCGCACGAACGAACGCAGCAGGAAGTAGGCCACCACGAGCGTCGCCACCGTCACCAGCAGGAAGTCGTGGTAGCCGCGAGCCTGCACCACGAGTCCCGCCACCACCCCGTAGAGGGCCATGCCCACGGTCACGGCGGCGGCGCGCACCCCCATCATGCTGCCGCGCAGCGCCTGGGGCACGAGTTCCGCGAGCAGTGCCTGCGCCGGCCCCGTCCGCCCCGCGCCCAGCAGCGCCAGCGGCACGCCCACGACCGCCAGGCCGGTGAGGCTCTGCACCCGGCCGAGGAGGCCGATGCAGATCGCGAGCCCGGCGGTGGTGACCAGCAGGAACGTCCGCCGCCCGAACCGGTCGGAGAGGCGCGAGAGGATGATCGACCCGAGGGCGGAGAGCACGCCCAGCGTGGCCCAGAGCGGGGCCTGCGCCTCCTTGCGGATCAGCCGGGAGTCGTCCAGCCACGCGCCCGCGTATTGCACCGTGGCGAAGAAGGCGCCGACCGAGAGCATCACGGCGAGCAGGACGGGCACCACGGCCGGCTGACGCAGGACCAGGAGGATGCCGCCGCCCGACGCGCCGTGCCGCCCCAGGTCCCGGGGCAGCACGAGGCACGCCGCGGCGGCCAGCGCCGCCAGGGCCGCGAGTCCCAGGAAGAACGGGCGCCAGCCACCCGCGCCGCTGCGCGCCATGGCCACCGCCGCGGGCAGTCCCACCGTGACCGCGAGGAAGATCCCCGCGCTGAACAGGCCCATCGCCCCGCCCAGGCGGCGGTAGGGGACCAGATCGGCCACGGCCGCCGAGGCGCTGGTGAACGCCACCCCGGACGCCAGCCCGCTCACGATCCGGAGCGCGAGCAGGCCCGGAAACGTCGCGGCCAGGGCGTGGCCGGCCAGGGCCAGGGCCATCACCCCCATGCCGAGGAGCATGGGACGCAGGCGCCCCACGCGGTCGACCACCGGGCCGGCCACCAGCGCCCCGGCCGCGCTGGCCAGGTTGGTGGCCGAGAGCAGCCAGCCCAGGGCCTCGGCGTCGACGCCGAGCCCTTCGCCCGCCAGGAACGGCAGCAGCGGACCCAGGACGTTCGCGTTCACCGCCGTGCAGAAGGCCAGGAGCGTGAGGGCGAGCAGGCCCAGCCTCTCCTTGCCGCGCGGCAGGAGTCCTTCGTCGTGGATGGTGGGCAAGGCGCGGCATTCTATAGACTCCCCCGCCCGCGCTCCGATCCATGGTCTTGATGCGCCTCCTCCCTGCTTCGCCTGTCGCACCCGGGTCCGCCCGCGCCCCGGGTCCGCGCCCACCGGCCGCGCCGGGAGGGATCGCGTGAAGGTCGCGATCCTCGGCGCCGGGATCTCCGGCACCTCGCTCGCCCGCATGCTGGCCGCGGACGGGCACGACGTGACCGTGCTCGAGCGCAGCGATCGGCCGGGCGGGCTGTGCAGATCGCGCAGCAAGGACGGCTTCGTCTACGACGAGGCCGGCGGGCACATCCTGTTCAGCAAGCGGCAGGACGTGCTGGAGTGGATGAAGCTCCGCTGCGGCGGCGACGCCGGCGTCGTGCGGCGGGAACGCCACACGCGCATCCGCTGGCACGATCGCTACGTCCCCTACCCGTTCGAGAACGGCGTCGGCCATCTCACCAGGCAGGCCAACCTCGAGTGCATGGAAGGCTACGTCGAGGCCTACGTACAGCGGCGGCTCGGCGCACCATGCCCGGCCAACTTCCACGACTGGGTGGTGTGGCGGATGGGCGAAGGCTTCGCCCGGCACTTCATGTTTCCGTACAACGAGAAGCTGTGGAAGCGCGACCTGCGCACCATGGCCTCCTCCTGGGTCGCGGGACGCGTGCCCGAGGCGCCGATGCGCGACATCCTGCAGGCGTCGATCGGCGTCGACACCCAGGGCTACACGCATCAATCGGTGTTCTACTTCCCGCTGCGCGGCGGCTTCGAGACGCTGGTGCGCGGCACGGTCGAGGGCGGCGGCTTCCGCCTGCACTGCGGCACGGCCGTGGAGCGCGTCGAGCGGCGCGGAACGCGCTTCGCGGTGAACGGCGAGGCCTTCGACCTCGTGGTCAACACGGTGCCGCTGCCGCAGATCGAGGCGGCCTTCCCGGAGATCCCGCCCGAGGTGCGCGCCGACATCCGCGCCCTGCGGCCCATCGGCCTGGTGAACGTGCTCTTCGGCGTGAAGCTCGACGCGCCGCTGCCCGATCTCTCCTGGGTGTACCTGCCGTTCCCGGAGCAGGGACCTGCGAATCGCGTGACCTTCTACTCCAACTACTCGCCCCACAACGCGCCGCCCGGTCACGGCTCGTTCATGGCCGAGGTCACCACTCGAGGCGAAACCGTGCCTACGCATGAGTGGGCACGCGATCTCGCGCGTCGGCTGGGGCGGGCAGGGATCCTCGACGACCGCGCGCTGACGACCGTCGACTTCAACACCGTGGAGTACGCCTACATCGACTACACGCTCGACTTCGACGCGCGCATCGCGCGCGTGCGCGACTGGTGGGATCGCTCCGGCTACGTCACCTTCGGCCGCTTCGGCCGCTACGAGTACCACAACAGCGATCAGTGCATCGCACGCGCCATGGAGGTTCATGCCCACGTGCGGGAGATTGCGCAGAGCGGGGCACCGGCGCGCCCTGTGCTCGTGCCGTGACTCCGGCTCCGCGAACGCGGGCCTGAGGCGTGGTTCCGCGGCGGTCTGGCAGGGAAACCTGGGCTCCGCTTCCGACTAGCAGCGCCGCATGGACCGACGAAGCTCGACGGGCACCCGACCCGCCGTTCGCCGTGACGCCGACCGAGGGGCATGGGTGAACCTACCCGCCCTTCCCATCGCGGTTCTCGACCGGGGCGGGACGCCGGCTCCGCGACCGGACCCGCGCGGCGACGACCACGGAACCCTGGGTCAACGCTGGCTGCAGAACGGCGGGGACGAGTAGCGCCTCTGCCTACGCCTCCGCCGGGCGCGGCCAACCGAAAAAAAACCGCAGGGCGTTCCAGCATGGTTGGAACGCCCTGCGAGCAAGAACTGCGCGGCTCGCACACCGCACAGGCAGGTATCCGCAGCGATCCCCGGGCTCATGGAAAGACTGACCCTGGTTCAGGGACTCTGGCCGGATGATCCAAGTCCGGCCCGGCATCAGGGCATTGCGCCCTGAGAAAGACCCCTCTGTCGTGCCGAGTCCCAGCGTCCAGATCCCAGGATCCGTAGCCCGGTGAACTTCAAGCTTGGAGAGAGCGCAGGCAGGAAGAAGATCCCTGCGAACGGCACTTCCGACGGGACCTTCGGAGTGCCGTGTTCCCTACGCGCCGGAAAACCGGGGCGGCCCGACGAGTCGGATCCCGACCCTTCCGGAAGGAAGATCGCAAGCCCCTGACCTCCAAGGGCTTGGAACCCGCGCCCTGGCCGTCCGCGGAACCGGTTCCGAAGCGGCGAGCGGGCCCGCACGGAAGCGGCGGCCTCGGCACGCACGATTTGCCACCGCTCCCCGGCTCGGCCAGGATGCAGCCGTAGCGATGAACCCGATCCCCAACCTCTTCCATCTGCCTCCCGGCCGCAAGCCGCCCAGCGAGCTGCACGCGGTGATCGAGATCCCGCAGGGCGGCCGCAACAAGTTCGAGTACGACCCCGCCACCGGACTCTTCCGCCTCGACCGGGTGATCTCGTCGGCGGTGGTGTATCCGGCGGCCTACGGCTTCGTGCCGGGGACGCTCGCCGACGACGGCGATCCCGCCGACGTCCTCGTGCTCACCACCGAACCCGCGTTCACGGGCTGCCTCGTGGACGCCCGTCCGGTGGGTCTCCTGCACATGCGCGACGAGAAGGGCGGCGACGAGAAGATCCTCGCCGTGCCGGTGCGCGACCCCTACTACGAAGGCGTGCGCGAGCTGAGCGACGTGGCGCCGCACGTGCTGCGCCAGATGGAGCACTTCTTCACCATCTACAAGGAACTCGAGGCGCACGTGGTCGAGACCTTCGGCTGGTCCGACCGGGTCTCCGCCGAGACCTACGTGACCAAGGCGATCGCGGCGTGGAAGCGCAAGCAGGCCGCGCCCGCACTGGCCGAGACCGCCAAGGCCAGGAAGCCGGCGCGCCCCCGGACCTGAGCGCGGAACCAGCGGCGCCGCGCCGCCTCAACCGCGCAGGTGGTGGTAGACCCCCCGCTGACCCTTGGTCTCCTCCACCCCGAGGGTGAGACGGTCCACCCGCAGGCTCGGGAACGCGGCGTGCACACGCGCCAGGAGTTCGCGACCCAGCCAGGTGGCGAGGTTCTCGGCACTGCTGTTCGAGATCGGCAGGACGATCACGTCCTCCGAGGGCAGCAGGTAGCGCCGGTCGCGGTAGAGGATCTCGGTCTGGCCGTCCGCGCGCCGCTCGACCCGCAGGACCGGGTGCCGGCCGGGCACCAGGAAGTGCTCGTCCACCTCGTCGACCAGCTTCTTGATCAACGGCTTGATCTTCTTGAAGTCGAGCACCAGCCCGTGTTCGTCCACGTCGGACTCGATCTCGAAGAACACCTTGTAGTTGTGCCCGTGCAGCCGCTCGGCGCTCCCGTCCGGGAAGATCAGGAAGTGCGCCGCGCTGAACTTGAGGTAGTCCTTGTCGACCTTGATGGACCAGCGTTCCATGGGCGGGGGCATTCTCGGGTCAGGCGGCTGCGGATCCTCGCGGGCGGCCATGAATCCTGGGAGGCCGGCCGCCGCGTCGCGCCACTCCGCCCAACGCGGCCCGGGGGTTGGGGGCAGCCAAGGCCCGTGCTCGCGCGCGGGTCCGAAGCCCCGGTGCCGCGTCGGGGCTGCCGGGGCGCCTTGCACGAAAAAGGGGACGACGTTCCACAGGACGCTCGCACCGCTCGACGATTCTCGCCACTCGCCGCCCATGGACCTCGACCACATCCCCTTCAAGGCCACCCGCTATCCGGGCATCTCGATCCACTTCTTCCACAGCGACCGGACGCGGGGCCGGGCCACGGTGCTGATCCGGATGGAGCCCGGCTGCGGCTATCCCCGGCACCGCCACCGCGGCGTCGAGGAGCTCTTCGTGCTGCAGGGCGGCTACCAGGACGAGTACGGCGTGTGGCGCGCCGGCATGTACGCCCGCTACGAGGACGGCACCACGCATCACCCCGTGGCGCTCCCGGGCGGTCCGCCGTGCATCTTCTTCGGCTTCACCGAGGAGGGGATCGTGCTCCTCGACGCAGCGCCGCCACCCGCACCGTGACCGATGCGCGGGCGCCTTCCGGCCGCCGAATCCACGCGTCCGCCGCCGCGCGGCGGCGGGACGCGGCTCAGGTGTATTCCTTCAGGATCTTCTCGGCGATGTTGGGCGGCACGGCCTCGTAGGAGGCAGGCTCCATCGAGTAGTGCCCGCGGCCCTGGGTCATCGACCGGAGGCTGGTGGAGTACTGGAACATCTCCGCGAGCGGCACCTTGCCGCGCACCGAGGTGACGCCACCCGGCTTGGTGGTCATCTCCTCGATCAGGCCGCGGCGCGAGCTGAGGTCGCCGATGATGTCGCCGGTGTACTGCTCCGGGGCCTCCACCTCGATCGCCATGATCGGCTCCAGGAGCGTCGAGTTGTTCTCCACCGCCATGCGGAACGCCAGCATGCCCGCGGCCTCGAACGCCATGGTGCTCGAGTCGACGTCGTGCGACTGGCCGTCGTAGAGCTCGGCGTGGATCTTGACGAATGGGAACCCGAGGCGGCCGCCGCTGACCGCCGAGTTCTCGATGCCGGCCTCGACCGAGGGGATGTACTCGCGCGGCACCGAGCCGCCGGTCACCTTGTTCTCGAAGATCACCGGGTCCGCCGCCGCGTCGGGCCTGAAGCGCACGCGCACCACGGCGAACTGGCCGGAACCGCCGGTCTGCTTGATGTGACGCGCCTCCACGGTGCGGGCCGACGTGAGCGTCTGCTTGTAGGCCACCTTGGGGCGGCCCACCGTCACGCCCACCTTGAACTCGTTCTGGATGCGGTTGGTGATCACCTCGAGGTGCAGCTCACCCATGCCGCTGATCACCATCTGGCCGGTCTGCTCGTCGGTCCGCGCCTTGAACGTCGGATCCTCGCGCACCAGCTTGGCGATCACCTCCGAGAGCTTGTCGCGGTCGGCCGTGGCCTTGGGCTCGATCGCCATCGAGATCACGGTGTCGGGGAAGTTCATCGCCTCGAAGATCACCGGGTGCTCGCGCGTGCAGAGCGTGTCGCCCGTGATCGTGTCCTTGAGGCCGACCGCGGCCACGATGTCGCCGGCCCTGGCCTCCTGGATCGGCTCGCGCTGCGCCGCATGCATGCGCACCAGGCGGCCGATGCGCTCCTCGCGGCGCCGGCGGGCGTTCCAGTAGCGCTCGCCCTGCTTCATCACGCCCTGATAGATGCGCACGAAGGTCAGGTCGCCGTTCGGGTCGCTGATGGTCTTGAAGGCCAGCCCCGCGAAGGGCTCCGTGGGCAGCAGCGGGCGGAGCACCTTTTCGCCGTTGTCGGGATTGGTGCCCTCGATCGGCGGCACCTCGGTGGGCGACGGCAGGTAGGCCACCACCGAGTCGAGCAGGTTCTGCACGCCCTTGTCCTTGAAGGCGGCGCCCCCCACCACCGGGGTGATGCGGATCGAGATGGTCCCGGCGCGGATCGCGGCCTTGATCTCGTCGATGGTGCCCTCCTCACCCTCCACGAACTTCTCGAGCAGGGTGTCGTTGAATTCCGCCACCGACTCGATCATCAGCTCGCGGCGCTTCTTGGCCTCGGCCAGGAGCGCGGGCGGCACGTCGGCGACCGCGACCTCGCGCGCGTCGTCGTCGGACCACGTGTAGGCCTTCATCTCGACCAGATCGATGATGCCGACCATCTCCTTCTCGCGGCCGATCGGCATGATGATCGGCACCGGGTTCGCGCCCAGGCGCGAGCGCATGGTCTCCACCGCGCGATCGAAGTCGGCGCCGGTCCGGTCCAGCTTGTTGACGAACGCGATGCGCGGCACCTTGTAGCGGTTGGCCTGGCGCCACACGGTCTCGGACTGGGGCTGCACGCCGGCCACGCCACAGAACACGCCCACCGCCCCGTCCAGCACGCGCAGCGAGCGCTCCACCTCGGCGGTGAAGTCGACGTGCCCGGGAGTGTCGATCAGGTTGATGACGTGGTCCTTCCACCGGCACTGCGTCGCGGCGGAGGTGATCGTGATGCCGCGCTTGCGCTCCTCCTCCAGGTAGTCCATGGTCGCCTCGCCCTCGTGCACCTCGCCGACCTTGTGGACCTTCCCGGTGATGTACAGGATGCGCTCGCTCACCGTGGTCTTGCCCGCGTCGATGTGGGCGATGATCCCGATGTTGCGGGTCAGCCGGATGAGGCGCTCATCCTTGCTTTCCTTCCTGGACTCCAACTTCTCCTGTACCTTCGGGTCGGACATGTTCGGTGGCTCTGGCCGGAGGGGTGGGCCTGGCGACGGGGCCGCAGATGCGGCGGCTCGCCCCGGAACGGCCCGGAAAAAGGCGACGTAGGGTAGGCGGGTCTACCAGCGAATCAAGCTCCCCGCCAGCCAGCCATGGCAAGGGCAAGAACGCGGCGCCCTCCACGGACATGGCCTGGCGGGCCGAAAGGACCGCGGGCCGACCCGTGCCCGCACCATGTCCACGGCTCCTTCGCGCTGCGTCCCCCACTGCTTCGGCCTGCTCGCGTGCGCAGCGCTGGCCGCTCAGCAGCCGGAGGCCGTGACGCCGGAGGCGGCCCTGGGCTGGCTGCGCCAGGGCAACCTCCGGCACGCCGCCCACGCCCGGCAGACGCCCCCGCCCGGCCCGGGAACGCTGCGCACCCTGGCCGCCGCGGAACGGCCCCTCGCCGTGGTGATCACCACCACCGACCCCCGGCTGCATCCCGAGTCGGTGTTCGATCGTCCGCTGGGCGACCTGCACGTCCTGCGCACGCCGGGCAACGTCTGCGACCCGGACAGCCTCGCCGCCGTCGAACACGCCGTCGGTGCCCTCGGCACACCGCTCGTCGTGGTCCTGGCCATGGCGGGCGACCCGGTCGTGGCGGAGGCGGTCGACGGCGTGGAACTCTCGCCGTCGCTCCTGCGTGTCCAGGAGCGCATCGCGCCGGCGCTGCGCCGCGCGCGCGCAGAGGCGCTGTCTGGCCAGGCCCTGCGCTCCCGCTGCGAGGAGGAGAATGCCTACCAGACGGCCAGCGACCTGCACGCCCGCTCGCCCCTGCTGCGTGCCGCGGTGCGGGACCGGCGCCTCGCGATCGTGGCCGCGCGCCACCGGCTCGACACCGGGATGGTGGAATGGCTGCCGGTGCGCCCACCCGAGGCCGCCGAGAGTCCGGCACCACCCCGCGCGAAGCCGCGCAACGGCATCCCACCGCAGATCGCCCTGGAGCTGCTCCGCGCCGGCCACGCCCGCTTCGCGAGCGGCCAAGGCGGCCGTTCCGCCCTCGACCCGGAGCGCCGCGCGGCACTCGGCGAGGGCCGCGCGCCGTATGCAGTCGTGGTCGCCTGCAGCGACGCGCGCGTCGCGCCGGAGATCGTGTTCGACGCGGAGCCCGGCGACCTGGCCGTCGTGCGCGGGCCGGGGCCGGTGTTGAGCGACGAAAGCCTGGCCGGCCTGGAGCGCGCCGCGCAGGACGGTGCGGCGCTCGTGCTGGTCCTCGTGCACGCGGGCTGCGACGTCGTGCAGCGCGCCGTGGCGCCGCGCCCGGAAGCGGGCATGAGCCCCGCCGGGGCGCAACTCCTCGACAAGCTCGCCCCGGCCCTCGAACGCGCGCGGGCCACGGGAAGCGAGGGCGCCGCGCTTGCGGAACGGACCGCCGCGTTCCATGCGCAGCGCTTCGTGACGGAGGCCCGGCGGCGCAGCCGGCTCCTGGCCGGCCTGGAACATCGCGGCCGGCTCGTGCTGCAGGCCGCGCGCTACCACCCGGACAGCGGCGATCTGGAGTGGCTGCCGGTACCGGCGCCGGCACTGCCGCGGCCGGACGGCCCGTTGCCGGAGGATCGGCCCGCGGCGCCGCCTGGACCGGAGTTGGCTCCGGCCCGGGAACCGCACGTGGCCGCGGCGGCGGGGCCGCGCACGGAGCAGCCGCCACCGGCCGTGGTCGAGCTCGCTCCCGGCGCGGCGCCGACCGCGGCACCCTCCCGCAACGGCGGGCAAGCGGCCCACGACGCGGCGGAAGGCGCCGGACCCGCGGAGACGCCGCATGCGGCGGCACCGGACGGCGCCGAAGAGCGGTCGAGCCCGGCCCCGCACCCGCGGCAGCCCCTTGCCCCGGCCACCCCCTGGCTCCAGCTCCTGATCGCCCTGTCCGTGCTGTCCAGCCTCGCACTGGTCGTGCTCCTGCTGCGGCGGGGCCGGCGCGCCGAGGATCCCGCGCCCCCGGCAGACGGCGCGGGCTGAGGCGCCGCGGCGAGCTCGTCGTTCCCCTGCGGGACGCGTGCCGCGAAGATGCGCGCCGGTCCGCCGCCGCCTTCCTTGCCCACGCTCTCCCGCACCGACCCGGCCTACCTGGCCACGCTGGTCCTCACCGCGCTGAACAGCATCGCCACGGGAGTGGTGACCAGCGGCATCTTCTTCCTGACCCGCCAGGGCTACGGGTTCAGCGAGCTGCAGAACTACCTGCTCGCCGCGGTGATCGGCATCACCTACGTACTCGGCGCTGCGGGTGCAGGCCCGCTGGTGCGCTGGCTGCGCGCGCACCTCTGCACCCGCACCCTGGTGCTCGGGCTGCTGGTGGCGATGGCCGGGCTCTGCGCACTCCCGGCCTGGGCCGGACCCTGGGTGGTCTGGGTCCTCGTCGCCCTCTACAGCCCGCTGGCCGGCACCCTCTGGCCCATCGTGGAGAGCTACGTGAGCGGCGGGCGCGCAGGCGAGATCCTGCGCAAGGGCATCGGGACGTGGAACGTGGTCTGGTCCGCCTCCCTCGTGGTCGCCTACCTCGCGATCGCTCCGTTCTGCGAGGCGTACCCGGCCGCCACCCTGCTGGTCCTCGGCGGGGTCCAGCTGGTGAGCACGACGGCCCTGGTCTGGCTGCCGCGCGAGCCGCTCGCGCACGGGCCGGCGCACGTGCCGGAACCCGCCGCACCCTCGGCAGGCAGCGGCGAGGACGTGCACCTGCTGGCGGCGTTCCGCTTCCTGCTGCCGACCTCGTACATGGTGCTCACGGTCCTGGGGCCCTTCCTGCCCTCGGCCATGGAGCGCCTGGGCATCGCCAGGGAATTGCAGACCGTGGTCGCCACCGCGTGGCTCCTGCCGCGCGCCCTGGCCTTCGCCGGGCTCGCGGGGTGGCACGAATGGCACGGCCGCTGGTGGTTCCCCGCGGTCGGCGGCACCCTCCTGGTGGGCGGCTTCGCGCTCGCGATGGGCGCATCCTGGCTGGCCACCGGTCCGGCTGGCGTGGTGCTGCTGGTCCTCGGCCTGATCGGCTTCGGTCTCGGGATGGCCGCGATCTACAAGGGCGCCCTCTACTACGTGATGGAGGTCGGCCAGTCGGAGGTCGGCGCCGGCGGCAGCCACGAGACCCTGATCGGCCTCGGCTACAGCGTCGGGCCGCTGCTGGGCCTCGGTGCGGCCGCCGCGGTGCAGCGCGGCTGGCTCGCCGCCGAGGACCTCGAACTCGGCGTCCTCGTGCCAACGGCCGTGCTGGGCGTGGCGGGATTGGCCTACGCCTGGCGCATCGGCCACCGGCGCGTCCGCAGCCGATCGGGGTAGGCCGCTAACCCGTGGGCGAGGGGAGGGCGCGGCCGGCGACGAGGCCCAGCCACTCGGACTCGGCGCCGGCGATGGCCTCGCGCGTGTGGCTCAGCTCCCGCTGCAGGCGCTCGGTCTCCTCCTGGGCCAGGTGCAGCGCCGCGGCGATACGACGCTCCTCCGCCCGGAACCGGTGCAGCAGCTCGGCCAGCTGTCCGATCTGACGCGCACGCACGCTGGTCCCGTGGCAGGCAGTGGCCGGTGACGTCACGAGGCGCGCACCTCGGCGAGGCGCCGCGCCTCGGCGATCGCCCGTTCCAGGGCGGCGACGTGGCGGCGGTGGAACTCGACGTTCCAGCGCACCTTCGGGTCCACCACCTCGATCCCGGCCAGCACCGTGTGGCGGATCTGCTCCTGCTGCAGCCAGTAGTCCAGCTCGAGGCGGGCACGGGCCAGGGCGGCGCCAGGGTCCGGCGGCGGAGAGGGCTCACGCGTGGGGAGGTCGAAGAGTGTCCTCATGGCTCCCTGCCTTACGCACGAGCGTGAAGATGCGGCGCGTGCAGGAATGAAAACACCCAGGCGGTGGACGCCGCGCCGGCATGCTCCGCATGCCGCGATCCGCTCCGGCGCGCAACGGCTGCGGCAGGCTCAGGCCTGGATCCGGGCGCGCGCCAGTCCCAGGACGCGGGAGAGACGGTCGAGCCCCAGGGAGAGGAGCACCATCACCAGCAGATAGGTCCCCGCCTGATCCATGCGGAACCACTCGAAGGTGGCCGTGAACAGGAAGCCGAGGCCCTGCACGCCGACGATCCCCAGCACGATGCCCGAGCGCACGTTGCTCTCGAACTGGAAGAACGTGTTCGCCACCCAGTGCGACGCGCAGGGCGGGATCGCCCCGTAGAGGTAGGTCTTGGCCCGCGAGCCGCTCGCGGCGTGGACCACCTCCAGTCTGCGGAGCGGCACCGCATCGGCGCCCTCCGCGAAGAGGCGGATCAGCAGGCCGAGGGAGTGGATGGCCAGGGCCACCATCCCCGGCATCGTGCCCAGGCGGAAGAAGCTCACGAGGAGCAGAGCCCAGAACACGTCCGGCACCGAGCGCGAGACGATCGCCACGCCGCGGGCGGCGGCGAGCAGCACGGCGCGCACGGCCCGCCGGGCCCCGGAGATCCGCTCTCCGGTGAACCCCGCGTCGAGGAGCTGGAACGTCGCCGAGGCCGGGTACGCGAGGACCGCCGCCCCCAGGGCGGCGAGCAGCGTGCCCAGGAACGCCATCGAGAGCGGCACGACCGCCGACTCGAAGGCGCGCGGCAGCAGGGAGAGATCCGGGGCCAGGAGTCCGCCGAAGAGCTGCACGGTGCTCTGCCAGCGATCCTCCAGGGACTGGTTGCCCCACCACGCGGCGTGGCAGTGGAGCATGGCCCAGGCCCAGAGCGCGACCAGGACCAGGATGAGGAGAAACACGCTCGCGCGCTGCGCCCCGGGCGAGCGCTCCCCGCCCCGGCGCGCCAGCGGATGGTCGGGATCCTGGGCCAGACGTCCGCGCACGAACGCGCTCACCAGGTCGCTGCCCACGGTGAGCAGGAGCAGGCAGGCCAGGAGGGTGAGCACCTTGGAGTACTCGCCGTAGTCGAGCGAGCGCTTGATCTCGCTGCCCAGGCCGCCGGCGTTGACCGCGCCGATCACCGCGGCGTTGCGCACGGCGCATTCCCAGCGCAAGAGCGTGAACGACACCAGGGTGCTGCCGCAGGCCGGCACGACGCCGTAGCAGAAGGTCTGCAGGCGGGTGGCGCCGCTGGCGCGCAGCGGCTCGAGGAGCCGCGCCGGAACGGCGTCGAAGAGTTCCGAGTAGACCCGGGCGAGGATCCCGCTCACGTTCAGCGCGAGCGCCGCCACGCCGGCCGGAGGTCCGAGGCTGAGCGAGGCGATCAGGATCACCGCCCATGCGAAGTCGGGCACGCCGCGCAGGATGTCCTGCACGACGCGTGCCGATTCGCAGAGCGCCTGCAGGACGAGGCGCCGCGCGCCGCGGCTCTCGCCCAGCACCACGTTGTGGCTGGTGCAGAGCGCCAGGGCCAGTCCCAGGACGATCGCGATCCCGGTGGCGGCCATGGCCATGGCGAAGGTGTCGAGGGTGAGCCGGACGCAGGTGGCCAGGAACCCGGACCCGAGCTCCGGCGCCCCGAAGGCAGACAGGAACGTGGCCGCGCGGCCGATGGCGCGGGCGAACTCCTGCGGATCGAGCAGCGGCGCGAGGTCGTACTCGCCCAGCGCGAGCGCGAGCAGCGCCAGGACGAGCACCGCGAGCAGGGGCAGCACGCCGCGCAGCCGTTCAGGCATCCGGCTCGACCCCCCGCGCGCGTTCCTCGGCGAAGAGTTCGGCGATGCGCGCCGCATCGAGGCCGCCGGGCGGACCGTCGAAGAACCAGCGGCCATGGCGCAGGGCCAGCACGCGGTCGAACCCGGCACCCATGAGCTCCAGGTCGTGCAGGCTGACCAGGCAGGTGCGCCCGCGCTCGCGCGCCAGGCGCACCAGCAACTCGATCGTGGCCCGGCGCAGGCGCGGGTCGAGCGCGGCCGCAGGCTCGTCGGCGAGGATCAGCTCGGAATCCTGCGCCAGGAGGCGCGCGATCGCCACGCGTTGCCGCTGGCCCCCGGAGAGCGCGGCCACCGGCGCGTGCAGCTTCTCGGGGATGCCGACCGCGGCGAGCGCCGCGCGCGCCCGCTCCACCTCCTGCGGCCACACCAGGGAGAGCAGGCTGCGCAGGAGGGACCAGTGGCCGAGGCGTCCGATCAGCACGTTGTGCACGGTCCGGAGGCCAGGCACCAGGGCATCGGTCTGGTAGAGGAAGCCGACCCGCTGGCGCAGGCGCCGCAGCTGGCGCGCCGAGAGCCGTCCCAGCTCCGCGCCCAGCACGCGCACCGTGCCGCGGCCCGGCGGGAGCGTGCCCGCCAGGATCCGCAGCAACGTGGTCTTGCCCGCGCCAGAGGGGCCCAGGAGGGCCACCATCTGGCCGGGTGGGATGGTCAGATCGATGCCGTCGAAGACGGCATGCGCACCGAACGCGCAGGAGACGCCGCGCAGCTCCAGGGCCGGCGCAGGCGCAGACGGCGTGGTCACTTGCTGATGTCGGTGGATTCCAGCACGGCCTTGATGCCGTCCCACCACTCGGGCTTGGCAGCCACGTACTTCTGGGTGCTCTGCACCTTGAGGATCCGCTGGTCGGCCTCGCCCTTGGCGTCGAGACCGGTGAATGCGGCCTTGATCCTGGCCGTCACGCCCGGGCCGCAGCGCTGGTCGACGTCGCTGCGCACGCACCAGGCGTAGTCGACGAACTCCGGCGTGGTCCACAGGACCTGCACCTTGCTCAGGTCCGCCGGGTACTTCTTGGGGTCCTTCTTGACCTCGGCCACCATGCGATCGAAGTACGTGTAGTTCACCGCGCCCGCGTCCACGGCGCCGGTCGCCACGTCGAGCACGGTCTTGGTGTGGTCGCCGCTGTAGGCGACGCGCGAGAAGAACTTCTCGGGCTGCACTCCCTCCTGCACCAGGAAGTGGCGGGGCATGACGTGCCCGGAGGTGCTCGACTTCGACCCGAAGGTGAACGCCTTGCCCTTGAGGTCCTTCAGGCTCTTGGCGCCCAGTTCGGTGCGGGCGATCACGTAGCTCTTGAACTTCAGGTCGTTCTCACGCGTGACCAGGGGCAGCACCTTGCCCTTGCTCAGCATCATCGCCTGGACGGTGGTCACGCCGCCGAGCCACGCCATCTCGGCCTGGCCGCTCACCAGCGCGGTGACCGCGGCGTTGTAGTTCTCCACCGGAATGAAGAGCACCGGCACGCCGATCTGCTTCTCGAGCCAGGCCGAGATCGTGGCCTGGTCCTCCTTCAGGGTGTCCTTGTTCGCGTCCGGAATTGCCGTGACCCGCAGGGGCTTGACCTGCGCGGCGGCATCCTGCGCGAGGACCGGCGGCGAGAGGATGGCCAGGAACATGCACCAGGCCGTGAGCTTGTGTGCGTAGGGGTTCACTTCGTTCTCCTTGAGTGAAGGGTTGAGGCGGCCTTATAGGGCCGGCCGGCGCGCCAACCCACTCCCGGCTGCCCTCAGAGGCGCACGCGCGTGGCCACGAGGACGGCATCGCCCCACTGGAAGGTGCCGGCCCGGTCGCCGCGCGCCGCCAGCAGGTCGTGGTGCTGCCCGGGCAGGCCCACGCTGAGGTCGTGCAGGACCAGCTCGGCTGGCTCCGTGCCGGGGAGGAGAAGTTCCAGCGTCAGGCCCTCCGGGGGCAGCGTGGTGCAGGCCAGACCGGACCCGAGGGTCCATGCCGCGCCGCCAACCTCGAGCGGCGCCGGGCCGGCGGCGACCCGGAAGCCTTGGATCCCGCGCAGGCCGGCGTAGCCGGCTCCGCGCTCGGAACGCAGGCGGACCCGCACGACGCGCCGGACCCCCTCGACGCGGGCCTCCAGGATCTCCAGGCGCGGGGGGGGCAGGTCCTCGCGCTGGGCCGGAGCCGTGAGGGCGCGGCGGGTCCACCAGAGCGGGTACTGGACCGGTTCGGGTCCCGTGAAGCGGCGGGCGCGCCGCAGCTCGTACGGCAGGGAGCCTGGGCTCGCGTGCGGGACCAGCAGGGGCATGTGCGCCTCGATCCGTGCGGCGGCATCGTCCTGGACGTGGACCAATGCGAGGCGCTGCGGCGCCTGCGGGGTGAAGTGCGGCGTGTGCAGCCACGCGATGCCGGCGGCCATGGTCACCAGGCAGAGCGCCCCGGGAATCGCGAAGCGGGCGGGTCCACCGCGGACGGCCCAGAGCGGCAGACAAGGCAGCAGGAGCCAGGGCACCAGCACCGCCGTGTGCACTCCGAATCCGAGGCCCTCGTGCACCAGCACCGCGACGGGCAGCCAGAGCGGGATCGCGACCAGCGCGGGTGCCGCCGCGGCCAGCCACCACACGCATGGCGTGCGGGAGCGAACGGCGAGCAGGAGCGAGAGGGCCGCGGCCATCGCGGGCAGGAGCGGGAGGTGGGACGCGAGGACGTAGTCCTCCTGCAGGCCGAGGCCGAGCGCCAGCGCGGCCCCGGCGACGCCGTGCACGCCGGCGAGCACGGCTGCCCCGCAGCGCGGACCGAGGAGGATGCCGGCCAGCGTGTGCAGGAGCGCGGTGGAACCCAGCAGCGCCAGCCACGCCGCGAACGCCGATGCCGGGAACGGCGTCGGCATCGCACCGCCGTAGTGCTGGGCACGGAGCAGGACGAAGAGTGCGAGGGCGCTCGTGCCGAGGGCCGCGAGCCAGAGCAGCACACCGCCCGCGATCCGGCCGATCGTGATGCCGGCCTGCCGCCATGCGAGCACGAACCACGCCAGCAGGAGCGCCAGCGTCGCCCCGGCCAGCGGCACCATCGCGGAGGCGGGCAGGCGCAGGAGCCCCAGGCCGAGGATGTCGCTGAACACCGCGTCGCCGTGCGCGCCCGGCGCGGGGAGGCCATCGGCAAGGCGGCGCGCGAGCGCCAGCGCGGCCGAGCCCTGCTGCTGGAGACTGGCAGGGTCCACGGACTCGACGGTGTCGAGCGGGGTGTGGTAGCGCGCGTAGCCTCCGATCCACGCGAAGTTGAAGCCGGGCACGCCCAGATCGAGGAACACCGAGAGGTCGGTGTCGTTCGGCATCAGGCGGTAGGCGAGCACGCCGACCGAGTTGGTGGTGAGCCGCGCGCCGGCGTCGGCCAGCGCCGCGATCCAAGGCGCGTTGCCGCGCCCGGTCTCGAACATCACGCTGGCCCCGGTGGTGCCGCGTGCTTCCAGGTTGATCACGCAGCCCACGCTCCGAGCGGCTGGGTGACCGGTGGCGAACGCGTGCGCGCCCAGCAGTCCCATCTCCTCGCCGTCGGCGAACAGCACCAGGATCGGGTGGCGGCGCGGGCCGTCGTGGCGCAGCGCGCGCACCACCTCCAGGAGCGCGGCACAGCCGGCGGCGTCGTCGCTGGCGCCCGGGCCCGCCGGCACGGAGTCGTAGTGGGCCAGGAGGAGGATCGCGGGCAGGTCCTCGCGTCCGGGGAGGCGGGCCAGGACATTCTGCACGCGCGCCAGCGTCGTCCACCCCGGACCCCCGCGCTGGGTCCAGGTGTCCTGGAGTTCCGCCTCCAGGCCGAGAGTGCGCAGCGCCGCGCCCAGCGCCGCACGGCTGCGCGCGTGCGCGTCGCTGCCCATCGGTCTCGGCGCGGCATCGGGTACCAACGCGCGCAGGTGGCCGAGGGCGCGTTGCGCCGAGAAGCGCCCGGCCGCAGCGTCGGCGGGCAGCGCCGCCGGCGGATGCAGCCGCCACGCGCTGCCCGCGAGGAGAGCCGCTGCGAGCACGAGCGCGGCCACCAGCCAACGCGTGCCGGCGGGAGACGGCGCGGGCGCCGGGGCGGGTGGTTGCACGGCGGGAACGTAGCGCCAGCGCCCGCGAACCGCAGCGGGGCGCCGCGCCTCTTGCCTTCGTCCCGGGGGTGGCGCAGGGGTGGGAGATGCAGCCTCTGCGCGTCGCGTGTGCGGTTCTCCTGGTGGTGCTCCTGGTCGGGATCGGGTGGGCCGCGCTCCAGGGTCCGGTCTGGGTCGCACTGGCCGCGATGCTGGAGGAGCCTTGGCAACTGGTCACGCTCGCCGACCTCGGCGCCGGCCTGCTGCTGACGGCGGCGTGGATCGTGTGGCGCGAGGGTTGGAAGGGGATTCCGTGGCTGATCCTCCTGGGCGGCCTCGGCAATGTGGCGACGCTGACCTACGTGCTGGTCAGGGGCGCGCGCTGCCGGTCGGTCGCGGAGCTGCTCCTTCCCGCGGCGGGCAGAGCTCGGAGCGAAGCCACGCGAGAGTCGGCATGAGCACGGCCCACGTGATCGCGAGCACGGCCAGGCTGAGCCGCGGGTCCGGACCCATGCGCAGAGCGGCCAGCCGTTCGCCGGCGAGGTAGCTGAGCGGCCCACCGGCGGCGCCGAGGAGCGCCGCGAGCCAGGGCCGCCGCAGGACCCAGAGCAGCGACGCGTTGAAGGTGGTGGCGAAGAGGAGCCAGAGCGCGGGGATCCAGAGCGGCAGCCACACGAGATGCAGCGGCGCGCGGGGAAACGCGATGAGGCCCAGACCCGCCTGGATCGCATCCGCCAGCGTGCCCAGCAGGGTTGCGGTGACGAGCAGCAGGGACTCGCGGCGCGGGTCTGGCGTGCACGAGAGATGGAGGGCGAGGGCGGGGAGGGCAACCGCCGGCCCCAGCCACCAGAGGCCGTTCCCCGCGCCGAGGACGCAGGCGAACCAGCCTGCCTGGAAGATCAGGAAGTTGCAGAGGTTGCGCACGGTGCGGGGATCGTGGCGGTCCGAGCCACGGGGAATCGTGGCGAGGCCGGCCGGGAAAATGTGGAGTGAGCGCTTGGAACGCAAGCCACGGATCGCTCGACTCGCGTAGGGACGGTCGATCGATCGTCTCCCACCGCGGCGTCGCCCCACCCCGTCACCACCGGGGCCTGGAATCCCCGGCAGCGCAGCGGCAGGAGCTTCCACCCAGGCCCTTCATCCGGATCCCATGCTCCAGCGCGCCCGCGGTCTGTGCACCGCTCTCGTCTTCGCCGGCTCGTCTCTCGCGCAGACCACGTTCGAGGTCGGTTGGCAGGATCTCTACGTGTCGAACCCGACCGGGTCGGGCTCCGCGCAGATCCCGGTGCGCGTGTACTACCCCGCGACCGCACGCGGGCTGAACACGCTCCTGGTACCCATGGCGGGCGGCTGGCCGGTGTACGTGTTCCTGCACGGGGCGGGTAGCGGGAGCAGGCACTACGAGCAGCCGAGTGTCGAGGTCGCCCGACATGGCTGCGTGATCGTGCTTCCCGACACCGGCCAGTACGACAGCAACCTCCTGCAACGCGACGGCGCAGCGCTCTACCGCTCCCTGAGCGATGAAAGCCAGCGCCAGGGCTCGCCCCTGCGGGGCGTGATCGACATGAACCGCGCGGCGATCGGCGGCTATTCGATGGGCGGCGGCGCGGCGCTGCGCGTGGTGGCGCAGAATCCCGGTTACCGGGCGGCGTTCGCGCATGCCCCCACCAGTGGGAACAGCAGTGGTCCGGCGGTGGGGCCTTCGATCCAGGTACCCGTGGGACTGGTGGTCGGTCTGGGCGACACCACGGTTGGTTGGAGCAGCGTGGTGAACGGGTGGTACGCGAACCTGCGCAACGTCTCGGGCCTGCGCGTGACCTACCTGATGAACCAGGATGCCAGCCACGTGAACGTGATCGACACGCCCGATCCGTCGACGACCACGCGGGAGGTGTATGCGCGTTCGATGCGTGTGGCGAATGGCTTCCTCGCCGCGGTGCTCAAGGGCGACGTGCGGGGCCTGGATGCCGTGGTGGGCGACACCGCGCGCGGCGAGGCCCGTCTCGTGCAGCTCTACAACGAAGTCGAACAACCCGCGCTGTGGTACCAGGGTGGCACCACGCCGGGGAGCCGTGGGACCCTCACCGGATACTCGGCCGGACCCGTGCTGCCGCTGATGGTGGCGGCGGGCACGGGGGCGATCGCGACCCCGTTCGGGACCCTGCTCCTCGATCCCTACACCCTCGTCGTCGTCGGCGCGCCGCCCATCGGTCAGGACCGGCTGGCGCGCCTGACGATCGACGTACCCAACGACCCCTCGCTCGCCGGCAAGACCTTCTGGTTCCAGGCCCTCGGCCAGTCCAGCTCCGGCATCCCCCGCCTCTCGACCCTGCAACCGATACGACTCTGAGCAATCTCGACGGTCACGTTACGCCAGCGTGACACAGGCGCTCGCGCATCACCTGCGCGCAGGCGGTGAGGATCTCGGCGCAGCGCTGCGCGTAGCCGGGGTCGCGACGGAACCGCACCCCGTGCTCCGTGCAGAGTTCGGAGATGCGAGAGGCGCTGAGGCCCAGCCTGGCGGCGATCTCCCCGTGGGCGAGACCGCATCCCTGCCGCAGCAACCCGGCAACCAGGGCCGGTTCGGAGGAACCGCAATACGGCCCCGGCGAGCGCGCGTTGCCGCGGGGTTCGCCCGCCGTCGCGGCGGAGCCGGCTGCGCTGCCTGCCAACCAGGTCGGACCGGCGGCGGTCACGGCTTCCGATCCGCGCCTGCGGCCCACCTCCCGCGCGCCTGCCCGCGAGGCCGGACCCTCGGCCCGATCGCGCTCGCCATCCACCCGATCGGCGCAGCCCAGGACGGTGAGGAGCACGCGCGGGTCGGCCAGGGCGGTGAGCTTCAGGCGACCGTCGGCGTTGCGCGCCCGCTCCTGGAGCCATTCGAGCATCGCGGGTGACGAGTTCCGAGCCAGCTCTGCTCTCGTGGCCTCTCGCTCGGGCAACCAGAGGTTGTGCTCGTAGAGCCAGCGCCATTCATCCGGCAGGACGCGACCGTAGTACTCCGCGTACGCCGGCCCGGCACCCCCACGATGCTCGATCCGGCCGGAGGTCATGCGTTGGAGCGCGGCGTCCGAGAGCCACGGCGGCAGGCGCCCGCGAACCTGATGGAACGCACTTGCGTACGGGTACTCGCCGACCCGTGCGGCCATGCGCGCCTGCACCGGATTCTGTTCGACGTAGCGGACCGCGATGTCCATCTCGTCCGCGTCGAGGAGGCGCCGGGAACCGTAGCGCCGCTCGTACAGCGGCCCAGTGCGCCCGTTCCTCCGGTTGAAGCGCCGGGTGTGCTGCGCGAGCACCTCCTGCATGACCTCGGCGAGTTGGCCGGCGCGACTGCGCAGGACCAGGTGGTAGTGATTGGTGAGGAGGGCGTAGGCGATCACCTCGATGCGTCCCGCCCGCACCTGCCACGCAAGGCGCGACAGGAAGTACCGGTGATCGTGACGCCCGCCGAAGATCGCGCGCTGGGAGACGCCGCGGCCCCACACGTGGTGGAGCGCCCCGGCCTCGTCCTGGCGCCGTCGCGAAGGATTCGATTCCACACCATCCAGTGGACGTCGGATCCGATCGGTGACGTGCTCGCCCGAAGTTACGCAGCCGTAACACGACCGTCGAGATTGCTCAGAGTCGCATCAGGATCTGGTTGCAGGACAGGAAGCGCTCGCGGAAGCCGCCTTCGCAGTAGGCGAGGTAGTAGTCCCACATGCGGCGGAACCGCTCATCGAAGCCGAGGCGCGCGATGCGCGGCCACGCGGCACGGAACCGCTCGCGCCACAGCTCGAGTGTGCGCGCGTAGTGCGGGCCAATGTCCTCGACCCTCGCGATCCGCAGCCGGGCCGCGCCCTCCGCAGCCTCGACCAGGGCAGCGAGCGAGGGGATGAACGACCCGGGGAAGATGTACCGCTGGATGAAATCGACCTCGCGCAGCGCGCGGCGGTACTCGCGATCCGGCATCGTGATCGCCTGGATCGCCATCCTGCCCCCCGGCTTCAGCAGGGTCGCACACTTCGCCAGGTACCGGCGGAGGAACCGCGCGCCCACCGCCTCGACCATCTCGATCGACACCACGTGGTCAAAGCGCCCCTCCAGGTCGCGGTAGTCGAGCCCGAGGACGGTCACGCGCTCCTGCAGGCCGCGCTCGGCCACCCGCGCGCGCGCGTGCTCCAGCTGCGCGCGCGAGATCGTGGTGGTGGTCACGCGCACGCCGTGCCGCTCGGCGGCGTGGATCGCGAACGACCCCCACCCGCCACCGATCTCCAGGACATGGTCGCCAGGGGCGAGATCCAGCATGCGGCAGATCCGCTCGAGCTTCTCGACCGACCCCTCCTCCAGGGTCGCCTCCGGGCGGGGGAACACCGCCGCCGAGTAGGTCATCGTGGCATCCAGCCACTCGGCATAGAACTCGTTGCCGAGGTCGTAGTGCGCGGCGATGTTGCGCCGGCTGCCGGCCCGCGTGTTGGCGTGGCGCGCATGGAACCAGCGCAGGAACGGCGCCGCCAGCCGCGCGACGCCGCCGTCCAGCCGCTCCAGCGCCGCACGATTGCGCACCAGGATCCGCACGAGGGACGCGAGGTCGTCGGCGTCCCACTTCCCGGCCATGTAGGCCTCGGCCGCACCCACCGTGCCTCGCAAGAGGAGATCCAGCCACACACCGGGGTCGCGCACGCTCACCGTGGCGCGCAATGGAGCCTCCGCTCCGGCGGCCCCGTGCACCACCCGGCCCGCGCCATCGGCGATCGTCAGCTCGCCATCGCGCAGGCGCTCGAAACCGCCGAGCGCCAGCCTGCGGGCCATCCTCGCCGCCCAGGGCAGGCGCCGCGCCGCACCGTGGCGGATCAGCTCCCGAGCGGCGCCTCCCGCCACTTCGGATGGGGATGAAAGGGGCATCTCTTCAGCCATAGCTTCAGGGCTTGCCAGTGGATCGCCGCGACGACCGCGACGGTCTGGAGGGGACGGCGGACCAGGCACCGGCGCAGCGCCGCGGCCGAGATCTCCTCGCGCCGCAACGCCATGGTGGCCTCGAACACCAACCGGCCCTCGCGCCGGTTCTCCATGTGGATCGCCAGGCTCGGTCCGGGGCTCGTGAAGCGCCAGTCGTAGGCCATGTCCATGGGCAGGAAAGGGGACACGTGGAAGTTCTTGGCGAAGCGGAACCGCAGCCGCGATCCCTCCGCGACCGAGTCCGCACGATCCAGCACGTAGGCATGACGCTCACGCCACGGCGTGTTGGTGATGTGCGCGACCACGCACTCCACGCGCTCGCCCGCCGCGTCGTAGACGTAGTAGAACGAGACCGGATTGAACCCGCAGCCCAGGTAGCGCGGCAGCGTGAGCACGCGCACCGGGCCCGGCGGCCTCCTGCCGGTGCGCTCCTGCACCAGGTCGCCGACCGCCTCGCGCAGGGGTTGGCGCGGGTCGCCAAGGTGGTCTTCGCGGCGGAACGCCACCAACCCGGGGCGGTCCAGGGTGAACACGCGCCGGCCGGCGAACACCTTGGACACCTCGTCCAGATCCAGGAAGAAGTAGCTGACGCCGTACTGGAAGCGGTGGACCCGCGGCGCGTGGCGCACGTGGCGCACGCCGCCGTGGTAGAGCGCGCTCGCGAGGGCGGTCACGGCGTGATCCCGAACCGTTCGGCCACCGCCAGCGCGGCAACCACGCCGTCCTCGTGGAACCCGAATCCGCACCACGCCCCCGCGAACCACGTCCGCCGCACGCCCTGGATCTCAGGGACGCGCCGCTGCATCGCCACGCCCTGCGGCGTGTACTGGGGATGGTGGTAGACGATCCGGCGCAGGACGCGGGCCGGGTCGATCTCGTCCTCGCGGTTCAGCGTGACGAGGAAGTGCCGCGGCGCGTCCAGCCCCTGCAGGATGTTCATGTCGTAGGTCACCGCGGCGCGGGCCCGTTCCTCGCGCGGGATGTGGTAGTTCCACGCGGCCCATGCCAGCCGCCGGCGCGGCATCATCCGCTCGTCGGTGTGCAGGATGGCGACGTTCTCCTGGTACGGGATCGCGCCCAGCACGGCCTTCTCGTGCTCGGTCGGGTCGGCGAGCATCCCCAGGGTCTGGTCGCAGTGGCTGGCGAGGACCGCGTGGTCGAAGCGCTCCTCCTCGCGGCCCGCGACCTTCAGCCAGACCGCGTCCTCGGCGCGCCGCACCCGCACCACCGGTGCGCCGAGGCGGATCGAGTCCCGGAACGGCTTCGTGATCGGCCCGAGATACGCGCTCGACCCGCCGACCACCGTGTGCCACGTCGGCCGCTCGTCGACCGAGAGCATGCCGTGGTTGTGGAAGAAGCGCGCGAAGAACGCGATCGGGAAGTGCTGCATCGCCGACGGCGGCGCCGACCAGATCGCCGCCCCCATCGGCACGACGTAGTGGTCGCGGAACATGGCGCTGAACCGGCGCCGATGCAGGAACTCCGCCAGCGTCGTGGTCTCGTCGGCATGCGGGTCCTTGGCCAGTTCCGTGGCCTCCCGGTTGAAGCGCAGGATGTCGCCGACCATGCCCCAGAAGCGCGGCGAGACCAGGTTGCGGCGCTGGGCGAACAGGGTGTTGAGGCTGGTGCCGTTGTACTCGAGCCCGGTGCGTTCGCTCCGCACGCTGAAGCTCATGCTGGTCGGCCGGAGCCGCACGTCCAGGCGGTGCATCAGGTGCAGGAAGCGCGGATAGGTCCAGTCGTTGCAGACGATGAACCCCGTGTCGACGGCGTACGAATGCCCACGCTGCTCCACGTGCACGGTGTGCGTGTGTCCCCCGAGCCGGTCGTCGGCCTCGAAGAGCACGACCTCGTGCTCACGGCACAGGAACCAGGCCGCACTCAGGCCTGCGATACCGGAACCGACCACGGCGATGCGCATTCGTCTCGATCTCGTTCCACGCCACTCCGACACCGCGGGCGATTCCCCGCTGTGCGTGGGCCGGGAGTTTGGGACGGCCCTGGGGGATGCGCAACCGCGCGCGCCAGGCCGGCGCGCCGGGAAACCGGCCGCCGGCTCAGAACCGGATCGCCCAGCTCAACAGGAAGTTGTGCGTGTCCGCGCCGACGTCGGTGCGCGTGTCGCCGCGGAACCAGCCGATCCGCAGGCTCTGCGTCTCGGCGAGCCGGTACCCGGCCGACACGCCGTAGAGCAGATTGCTCTTGTCGTCGTCCTTCGCCACGCCGTTGACCGAGGACTCGCCGGCCCACCCGTAGGCCACGCCCATGGAACACCAGAACTCCGGGCCGAAGGTCTTCACGACGTGGGTCTGCACGGCGAAGAGGGGATCCTGCTCGAGCTCGTTGCCGCCGAAGAATTCGTCGTTGTCGGTGTAGGCGATCGCCGTGCCGGTCAGCTCCAGCGACCACTCGCCCTCGGTATGCAGCGCGCCGAGCTGCGCGCCCAGGGCGAAGCGGTTCTGGCCCAGGTTGATCAGCTTGTCCTCCATGTACTCGCCCAGCGGCAGGCGCACCTCCAGCGCGGCCCCTAGCGTCGTCTGGGCGGGATGCGCGCGGCGGTACTCGAGGAACTCCTTGCCGTGCAACGCCGGGGCGCCCACCAGGTTGGTCGAGAGCCGCAAGGCGGGGTCGGCCAGGCCGTCACGGCGCACGGTGGTCTGGACGCCGTCCACGAGCCCCCGCCAGCGGCCGGTCTGGAAGGGCACGAGCACGTCGATGCGCGCCGTCCGCTCCAGGAACTCGAAGTAGCCGGTGTAGGTGAGGACCAACGTGTGCAGGTCCACGTCCGCGTCCTGGATCCGCAGCACCGGATCGAAGCCGAGGTCGCCAGTGGTGAAGACGTACAGGACGCCCGCGACGTCGGTGTCGACCGGCAGGTGCGTCCAGCGGCGCGGCTCGAGGTCCTGGGCGACGCAGAGAGCCGGCGCGCAGAGCAGCGGCAGGAGCACCGTCCACCTCGCCGCGAGGGACGACCCGTGCATGCCGGCCATCGTTGGGCGCGCTCCGCGCACGGTCAAGCATCCGGCCGCGCGCACTCGGACTCACGCGACCCGGGCGGAGCTCAGCCGCGCCGCGTCCTGGGCGCGCCCGCGCGCACGTGCGCAGGCACCGGCCGGAGGTCCCAGATCAGGCCGAGCCAGGACAGCAGCTTGAGCCCGTAGTAGGTGACGTCCAGCTCCCACCAGAAGAAGCCCTGCCGGGTCGAGGCCTGGTAGTAGTGGTGGTTGTTGTGCCAGCCCTCGCCCAGGGTGACCAGCGCCAGGATCCAGCTGTTGCGGCTCTGGTCGCTGGTCGGATAGCGGCGCCGGCCGATGAGGTGGGAGAGCGAGTTGATCGTGCAGGTGCCGTGGAAGAGGAGCACCGTGGACACGAAGTAGCCCCAGACCAGCATCTGGAACGCCGAGGTGCCGAGACCCGGTGCCCAGGATCCGAGCGCCATGCCCAGGAAGAACATGGCGGCGCCGGTCAGGAAGGGCACCAGTGTGTCGAAGCGGTCCAGGAAGCGGAGCTCCGCGTAGCGCGCCAGGTCCGGCACCTGGCGGAGGTCGGTGCGGAAGTTCTCGCCCGAGGTGATCCAGCCCATGTGGCTCCACCACAGCCCGTGCTGGTGCGGTGAGTGGACGTCCTCCGGCTGGTCGGAGTGCTTGTGATGCAGCCGGTGATGCGATGCCCACCACAGAGGCCCGCGCTGCGTCGCCGTGGCCCCGGCGACGGCCATGAGGAACTGCACCGCCCGCGAGGTCCGGAACGTCTTGTGCGAGAAGTACCGGTGGTAGAAGCCCGTGACCGCGAACATCCGCACGAGGTACATGGCGAGGCACACGCCCACCGCCGCCCAGCTGAACCCCACGACGAACACGAAGAGGCACATGGCGTGGACGCCCAGGAACGGCAGGACGCGGCTCCACTCCACGCGCTTTGGCCCTGTGCCGGGTCCGACCGGCACCTGCCGGGTCCCGGACCACGAGTCGAACCACCGGACGACGCTTTGGAACTGGTGACGAAGGAAGGTGCGGACAGGCTGCATCAGGATGTGGATCGGCTCGTTCCGGGCTGCGGTGGACCACGGAGGCGGTCCGGGTACGAAGCGGCGGAGTGTAGCGGGCCGGCTCCCCCTCCAGCGACGATCGCCGTCCGGGTTCCCGGCCGCGCCCGGCCCGCCAACCGCCTGCTCCCGCCGGCTCCGCGCCCCGAACGACCCCGGCCGCGGCGGTTCCTGCCTGGGTTCTGGTGCGGGCTCGTCCCAGAATCCGGCCGTGAGCGCGAGCCTGGCCCAAGACCCGCCCATCCTCGCGTCCCTCGGCCCCTGGCAGCTGCTGGGATCCGGCACGACGGTCTGCGTGGTCCTGATGGCCCTGCTCTGGCTGCTCCAGTGGCGGCATCGCGACGCCGGGTTCGTGGACGTCGGCTGGGCGGCATGCCTCGGGACGCTGGCGGTCCTGTTCGCGCTCCTCGGCCCCGGTGACGCGCAACGCCGTGTGCTCGTGGGCGTCCTCGGCGGCGCCTGGGGGTTCCGGCTCGCCGCGCACCTGCTCTTCACCCGCGTGCTCGGCAGGGCCGAGGACGGCCGCTACCAGACCCTGCGCGCGCACTGGGGGGAACGGGCCAACCGCAACTTCTTCTGGTTCTTCCAGGCGCAGGCGGCGCTGGCCGTCCTGCTGGCGACGCCCTTCCTGCTCGCGGCCCAGGACCACTCGCCCGGGCTGCGCCCGCTCGAACTCGCCGCCGCGGGGCTCTGGGCCATCGCCCTCGCGCTGGAGTCGCTCGCCGACGCACAGCTGCACCGTTGGCGCCGCGAGCCGGCCAACCGGGGCCGCACCTGCCGCGCCGGCCTGTGGCGGTACTCGCGCCATCCGAACTACTTCTTCGAGTGGCTGCTCTGGGTGGCCTACGCAATGCTCGCCTGGCAGGCCCCGCACGGCTGGCTTGGGGTGCTCCCCGCCGCGGTCATGCTCCTCCTGATCCTCAAGGTCACCGGAATCCCGCCCACCGAGGCCAACGCCCTGCGCTCGCGCGGCGACGACTACCGCCGCTACCAGGAGTCCACCAGCGCGTTCGTGCCGTGGTTCCCGCGCGCCGAGAGGGCCGAATGAACCTCACGACGCTGCTGGAGCGCGGCCTGCTGCCCGACTGGCTCGTGCGCATGGGGATCCGGCGCCTGCTGCGGGCGCGCCTCGCCGAGCTGCGCGCCGGCGGCATGGAGGCCGCGCACCGCCGGCTGCTCGAGTGGGTGCAGACGCTGCGCCGCTCTCCGATCGCGATCCACACGGACGCGGCCAACGTCCAGCACTACGCGGTCCCGGCGGCGTTCTTCGAGCTCGTGCTCGGACCACGGCTGAAGTACAGCTCCTGCCTCTTCGCTCCCGGAGTCGCCGACCTGGGCGCGGCCGAGGAGGCGATGCTCGCGCTCTACGCCGAGCGCGCGCGCCTCCAGGACGGCATGGAGGTGCTCGACCTGGGTTGTGGCTGGGGGTCGTTCGGCCTCTGGCTCGCCGAACGCCACCCGCGCTCCCGGATCCTCTGCGTGTCGAACTCGCCGGTGCAGCGCGAGTTCCTGCAGCGCCGCGTCGCCGGGCGCGGCCTCGCCAACGTCACGATCCAGACCGCCGACGCCGCGGAGTTCGCCACGGAGCGCCGCTTCGACCGGATCGTCTCGATCGAGATGCTGGAGCACGTCCGCAACTACGAGGCCATGTTCGCGAAGCTCGCGGGCTGGCTGCGCCCGGACGGACTCGCGTTCGTGCACGTCTTCACCCACCGCGACCACGCCTACCCGTTCGAGACCACGGGCGCGGACGACTGGATGGGGCGGCACTTCTTCACCGGCGGACAAATGCCCGCGGACGCGCTCTTCCTGTACTTCCAGCGCGACCTGCGCGTGCTCGACCACTGGCGCGTGTCCGGCCACCACTACGCGCGGACCGCGCGCTGCTGGCTCGGCAACCTGGACCGCAACCGCGGCGCGTGCGAGCGCATCCTGGCGGGCGACCGGGGCGCGGCGCACGGCCGCAGGATGGCCAACCTGTGGCGCGTGTTCTTCCTGGCCTGCGAGGAACTCTGGGGCTACCGGGGCGGGAGCGAGTGGTTCGTCTCCCACTACCTATTCGGACGCTGAGGCCGCGCGCTCACTTCCTGGTCGGATCCTGGCCGGCGTCCTTGGGCGCGGCATCCTTGCCCGCGCTCGCGGCCTTGCCCCAGAACTCGTCCCAGCGCTTCTGCTGCTCGGCGGGCAACGCGGCGGGCTTCTCCGCAACCTTGAGGCCGTTCTTGTTGTCGTTCCACCAGCGGATCCAGAGCGGCTGCGAGGCGCCCTGATCGGCTCCCGTCAACACCATGAGCGTCAGCCGGAAGTCGTCCATGAACGGCTGGATCTTCTCGGTCTCCGCGATGCGCATGAGTCCGATCACGGCCTCGACCGACTCCTTGCTGCGGATGTTGCCCAGCGCCAGGAGCCGCGAGCGGCCGACCTGGAAGTCCTTCACGGCGAAGAGGTCCTTGCTCAGGATGTCGATCGAGCTGCTCTTGCCGTGCTGGCCGATGGCGCGGAACACGAGCGGCAGGGACTGGGCCCCCTTGCGCTGCAGCTCGGCCTTCGCCAGCGACTCCAGCTCGCGCAGCGCCGCGGGGTTGGGGTTGAAGCGCAGGGCCTCGATCGTGGCCTTCACGACGTCCTGGTCCTTGTCCTTCAGACCCTTGCCCAGCGCGTGCACCACGCTCGCGTCCGCGACCGTGCCGACCGCGCCGATCGCCTCGATCTTCACGGCGGCCTCGGCCTGCTGGAACGCCTTGTCGAGCCTGGTCGCCGCCTCCTTGGCGGAGACCTTCTCGGATTGCGCCTTGTCGCCCTGGGCGGCGAGGGGCCAGGCAAGGAGCGGGAGGAACACGAGGATCGGGAGGGTGCGCATGTGTCGTGGAGCCCGGGAACGGGACGAGGTCGCAGCGTAACGACTGAAGGCCGACGCCGCCCCAGCCCCGGAGCTTTCCGGCCGCCGGGCCCGCTACGCCTCCGCGGCGCGCGGCTGGCTTCCGCCGCGCAGGATGACCAGTCCGGCCAGGGCGGAGAGCAGGGACGCCACGAACACGCCCTCCTTGGCGCGGTTCGACTCCAGCGTCCCTTCCCCGAAGGCGAGCGAGGCGATGAAGAGCGACATGGTGAAGCCGATGCCGGCCAGGCAGGCCACCCCCAGCAGGTGCCGCCACGTCGTACCGGTGGGCAGGCGCGCCAGACCCGCCCGCACGGCCAGCCACGAGAGCGCACAGATGCCGAGCGGCTTGCCGACCACGAGGCCGAGCACGATCCCCAGCATCACCGGATCGAGGAACGCCACGCCCTCCTCGCGGCGCAGGTCCACGCCGGAATTGGCCGCTGCGAAGAGCGGCAGGATCAGGAAGACCACGTAGGGATGCAGCGCGTGCTCGAGGCGCTGCAGCGGCGCGAGCATCCCCGCGGCCTGCGCCTCGAGCCGCTGGAGCGTCGCCGTCAGCGCCGGGCGCAGCTCCGGATCCTCGAGCCGGTCGCGGTCGCGTGTCAGACGCTCGAGGTCCTCGCGCTGGGCACGCAGGAACGCCTCGGGATCCGGACTCGCACGCGCGGGGATCGTCATCGCGACGAGCACGCCGGCGAGCGTCGAGTGGATCCCCGAGCTCAGGAACCCGAGCCAGACGCCCAGGCCGAGGAGCAGGTAGAGGCCCGGCCGGCGGAAGCCCGCGAGGTTCAGGCCGATCAGCCCCACGAAGAACACCGCGGCGAAACCCAGGGCGCCGGTCTCGATGCGCTCGGTGTAGAAGAGCGCGATCACGAGGATCGCCCCCAGATCGTCGACGATGGCCAGCGCGGTCAGGAACACCTTCACCGCCAGCGGCACGCCCCTGCCCGCCAGGCTGAGGACGCCCAGCGAGAACGCGATGTCGGTCGCCATCGGGATCCCCCAGCCGCGCGTCGCGGGGCCGGAGGGGTTGACCAGGACGTAGAGGAGCGCCGGCACCAGCATTCCGCCCAGGGCGGCCGCGAGCGGCAGCGCCGCACGGCGCAGCGACGCGAGCTCGCCCACCAGGATCTCGCGCTTGATCTCCAGACCGACCACCAGGAAGAACGCGACCATCAGGCCGTCGTTGATCCAGTGCAGCAGGGTCTTGCTCAGGACTCCGCCGCCGATCCCCACCGTGAGCTTCGTGTCCAGCAGGGCGAAGTAGTGCGGACTCAGCGGCGAGTTGGCCCAGGCCAGCGCCAGGACGGCGACGGCGAGCAGCACCACGCCGCCCGCCACCTCCAGGTGCGCGAACCGCACGAAGGGGCCGAGCAGGACGTCGGCCAGGGTCCTCTGCGGTTCGCGGGTCGCTCCGTGCGCCATGGCGCGCGAGGGTGCGCGGGCCTCGGACCCGTATCAAGTGCCGGCGATCGGAATACTGCGCCCCCGGTCCCGGGCGCTCACGCCACCTTCAGGTCGCTCTTGAGGCGCTGGTCCTTGCTGACCCGCCAGATCCTCTGGTCGAGGTAGTAGTGATGGAACGCGATCCCCCACCACGTGGCGATCGCGAGGTCGGCGATGGTCAGGCCGGCGCCGATGGCCGTGGCGCTCACCGCGTTGGGACCGGGACCGCCCGGCACCTCCATGCCGTTCAGGCCCCAGTTGCCGTAGCGCAGGAGCACCGTGAACAGCACCCCTGCCGCGTAGTAGGTCACGAAGTTGCGGCTCAGCAGGCTGGCCCAGCCGAAGCGCCGCCCGTCGCCGTCGCCGCCGTAGCGGTTGCGGTTGTAGTACCACACGATGCCCGTGTACTGGAAGTTGTGGTACTGGGTGACCAGGACCGTGAAGAGCAGGATGGGGATGTGCGCCGCGACCGATTCCACGGTGCACACCACCATGTGCAGCGGCACGCAGGCGGCCAGGAACAGGTTCTTCGGCGCGTTGAGCGGCTGGCCCGCCCACCAGCGCCGCAGCTCCTTGGCCGCGTACACCGCCAGCGCGGACCACGTCGCTCCCTTCGCCACGACGATCAGCAGCTCCTCGAAGTTGCCGCGCACCGGGCCCAGGCCGAGGGCCATGCGCGCCTCGGGGTTGTAGAGGACGAAGCACACGAACGGCGCCAGCATCACGAGGTAGAAGAACCAGTAGTCGATGCGGTTCTCGCGGCCCGCGGTCTCGCCGTTCTTGCGCTGGTAGAGCGCGAGGAAACCGTAGTGCTGGCGCACGACGTGCCAGTAGGCCCAGAGGTTCGCGAAGATCAGGAACCACAGGTAGGGCAGGCGCGAGTCGAAGGCCACCCCGCCCGCGACCAGGAGGGGGCCGGGCAGGAACCAGAGCAGGCTGAGCAGCAGGAGCCGTCCGCGGGTCCGCCACTCCTCGCGGTCGAAGTAGGTGCGCGAGAGCGTCCCGAACACGTGCGGCCCGTCCAGGCTCAGCGTCCAGGCCCAGTAGATGAGCAGCGCGGGGACGCCGAGGCCCAGGTGCAGGTAGAGCAGGGCGTAGCTCACCAGCGCGGGGGCGATGTACAGGAGCAGGTCGTAGCGGGGGCCCGTGATCCAATGCAGGGCCAGGGCTCGGTCGGCAACCGCGATCGATCGGTCCATAGGCGCGCGAATGGTAGCGATGGCCTCCTACGGGCCCAAACGTGCGCGGCGCTTCACCGTAAGAGACCCGCATCCGGCCGCGAGCCGGCCGGGACGACCCGCGCCGGGGGCCGGTCCCCGGGCGCCGACCGGCGAGGCACGGTGCGGCCCGCCGGCCGCGCGAACCTTCACGGGGGGCGCGCCCGCTCCCTGTTGCGCGGAATTCGCCTCGGTCCTAATCGGTTGCTCCTGGTGGCTCCGGTCCGGGGCCACCGACTCCGCACCCCAGATCCCGGCGCCCGCCCCACCACCGGCGCCCCACCGCCTGCCCCAAGGAGCCACCATGGACGGACCAGGGACCGAGATCCCCCGGCGCGAGGCGCTGGTGGATCAGCTCAGCGCGTTCCTCGGACGCGAGTTCTGCCCCGAGCGGGACAACCTGCTCGAGCGTCTCGACACCGTGACCCTGCCCGAGCTGCTCCACAGGCTCGAGGCCGCGCTCGGCCCGGCACCGCGCCTCTACCAGATGCGCCTGCACGAGTTCGGCGACCTCGAGACCCTGGCCTCGGCCTGGGAGCCGGCCGCCACCATCTCTGCCCGCGCGCAGGCGCGGCTGCCCAACCTCCCGGCGGTGGAGGCGTGGAGCGAACGCTGGCGCGCCGCACTCGAGGACCAGTGGCAGCACTACGTCGAGGAGCTGCGCCAGTGGGACCCGGATCTGGCCTACGACGCGACCTCCCTCGACCGGATCGTGCGCGGCGCGGGAGGCAGCGGGGGAGCCCCCAGCCGCATCCTCGTGCAGGGCTACCGGGACTCCCTGGTCGGCTTCCTGATCGCCCGCTCGCGCATGACGCCGCGGTACATGGGCGCCCGACTGGAAGGATTCATCACCGACTGCTACGTGCATCCGGAGTACCGGCGTGCGAAGGTAGCCACGCGGCTGCACGACGCCGCGGTGGCTTTCTTCCGCGAGGCGAAGATCACCAGCGTCGCGCTGATGGTGATCGCGGGCAACGAGCGCGCGCACCGGTTCTGGAAGTCGCAGGGCTACCGCACACACCTGCACGAGCTGCGCATGAAGTTGACGTGAACGCGGGGACGGTCGTGGTGGCACGCGGCGCGCGGGCGGCGGAACGCGCGGCGCTGGCGGTGGCCGCCGCGGCGCGGGCCGGACCCGGCGCGGAGCTGGGGCTCCTCGCGCGGCCGTTCCTGGTGGTGGTGCCCTCGAACACGCTGCGCCAGCACTTCGCGGTGCGCCTGTGCGCGGCGTGCGGCGCTGCGCTGGGCCTCGAGGTCTGCACGCTCGCCAGCTTCGCCGAGCGGGTCCTCGCGCACGCCGGCCAACCCGGGTCCCGCGGCGGCGAACTCCTGCCGGTCCTGGTGCGCCGGGAGCTGCGCCGCGAACGCGAGCTGCAGGGTCTGCTCGCCGGCCACGGCGGGATGCCGGCCGAGGGCATCGAAGCGGCGGCGGCCGCGAGCGTGCGCGACCTCCTCGACGCGGGCGCGGTGGCGGTGCCCCTGCACGAGCTCACCGCAGCGGCCGGCAACGACCCCGGCGGGCGGCGCGCCGCGGCGCTCTGCGCCGTGGCCCAGCGCAGTACCACGCGCGCCGCCGGACTCGGGGTGCGGGGCGGCGGGGATGCCGCACGGAACGCCGCGCGGCTTCTGCGGGAACACGGCGCAGCCGCCCTGCCGGCGCGCGGCGTCCTCGTGCACGGCTTCGCGGACGCCACCGGCCACGTCGCGGCCCTGCTCCATGCCTGCCTGGCCCTCCCTTCGACCACCCTCGTCCTCGACCTGCCCGCGGATCCGGACGATGCCGCGCACGAGGACCGCGGGGCGCGCTTCGCGCGCCGCTTCCTGGCGCGCGTGCGCGGCGCGGCGCGGGTCGAGGAGCAGGTGGCGCCACCGGACGTGCCGCGCCTGCGGCGGCTGGTGGCCAGAGGGCCGGAGGATCAGGCCCGCCGGATCGCCGCACAGGTCCGGGCCTGGATCGCCGCGGGCACGCCCCCGGAGGAGATCGCGGTGGTCGCCCGTCAGCTGGCGCCGCACGCCGCCGCCCTGCGCGTCGCGTTCGAGGCCCTCGGCATCCCCTTCTCCGGCGCGGAGCCAGCGGAGCTGCACGCCGGCGCGGCGGCGCGCCGGGCCGCGCTGCGCCTGCTGCGCGAGGGCGGCTCGGCGGCGCCGGAGACCTGGAGCGCGGCACGTGGCCCGCGCGCGTGCCTGGACGCGGAGGTCCTCGCCGGTGCGCGTGCCTTCGGCGTGGCCACGCTGGCCGCGCTGGCCGGGTTCGACGTCGCGGCGCACGCGCCGCACGGATCCCTCCACGTCCCCGGCCGCCGCCATGCCGTGGACGCGGGGCCCCTGGGCGCGGCGGCCGCCGAGGCCGGGGCCCTGCTGCGCGGACTCGAGGCCCTGAGCGCCGCGCGGGACCTGGGCACGCTGCGCGCCGCCCTCGGGCCGCTCGCCGGGCGCCTGGATGCGGTGCGCGAGCTGGCCGACGACGTGCTGCCCCGGATCGCCGCGCTGGATCCGGACCTGGAGCTGACGGCCGACGAGTTCGTGGGCCTGCTCGCCGAGGCCGAGCAGGGGCGGACCGGCATGCTCGGCGGCGAAGGCGCCGGCGTGCAGGTGCTCGACGTGACCGAGGCACGCGGCCTCACGTGCGCCCGCCTGGTGGTCGTGGGGCTGGAGCGCGATTCGTTCCCGCGCACCGTGCGCGAGGATCCGTTCGTGCCCGACGCGGTCCGGCGACGCCTCGCCGGACACCTGCCCGACCTCGCGGAGAAGGAGCACGGGCACGACGAGGAGCGCTACCTCTTCGCGCAGCTCCTGGGCGCCGCGCCCGACGTCCTGCTCTGCCGGCAGGCGAAGGACGCGGCCGGACGCAGCCTCGCGCCCTCGCCCTGGATCGCCGCGCCGCAGGTCGCAGGCCACGACCCCGACCCCCTGCCGGCCGCCGCGCCGGCCACGCCCCTCGAGTGGCTCGTCCAGGCCGGCCTCGGCGCGGGGCGCGCGGGATTCGCCGCGCTCGTGCCTCTGGCGCTGCGCGAGGCCGAGGAGCAGCTGGGCGTCGAGAGCGGCGGCGGCGTGGCCGCGCACCGCCTGGCGGCACTGGCTGCCCACGACCCGACCCGGGAGGAGGAAGCCGCGGCGGAAGGCCTGGGTCTGCCCGCCACGCTGGGGCGCGTGGCGGCGCCGCCCGAACCACGCAGCCTGGCGGTGACCGGCCTGGAGGACTACGCCACCTGTCCCTGGCAGCACCATCTGGAGCGCGAACTGGGCCTGGAGCCGGTCGCGGATCCCCTGCGCGAGCTGCCCGACCTGGACGCACGCATCGTGGGGAGCGCCGTGCACCTCGCACTCGAGCGGCTCGTCGTGGCGGCCGAGCCTGCCCTCGCCCGGGACACGGAGCTGGGACGCGAGCTCCTGCTCGGCGAGGCCGTCTCGGTCCCCGCACCGGATGCCGACACGGTCGCAGCCACCGCCGCGGAGGCCGCGGCCAGCGCCGCCCGCAGCGCCGGCGTGCATCTGCCTGGCCTGCACCACGCGCTCGCGACCCTGGTCCGCCGGCACGTGGAGCGCGCCGTGGCCCTGGCGTGGCACGCCGGCCCGCGACGCATCCTGGCGGTGGAGACCGGGTGCGAGTGGCACGTGCCGTCGACCGGCCTGCGGCTGAGCTTCCGTGCCGACGTGGTGGAGCGGGACGCGGACGGGGCCCTGGTGCTCACCGACTACAAGACCGGCAAGCCTCTGGTCACCTCCCGGAAGGACGAGACGAGGTACCGCGACCTGCTCCGGCGCCTGCGCGAGGGTTCGCTGCTGCAGGGCGCGGTCTATGCCGAGGCCGCGGTCGCGCTGCTCGCCGGCGCTCCGGAGCCACCGTCGGTCCGCGGCTGCTACCTGCACCTGCGCCCCGACCTCGAGGTCGCGCCGCGGGTCGAGGTGCCGGCCGGCGATGCCCAGGTGCGCGCGGCGCTCCAGGAGACGCTCGGCGTGCTGCACGCGGCGCGCGGCGCAGGCCTCGCGTTCCCCCGCCTCGAGGGGCCGGACGGCAAGGGCCAGGAGCCGCTCGCGTGCGGCCATTGCCCCGTGGCCCTGGCCTGCTCGCGCGGCGACAGCGGCGCGCGCCGCCGGCTCGCGGCGCTGGCGGAGCTCGGCACCGACCGGCTCCTCACGCGTCTGTGGCTGCCGGCACGCGATGCGGACGGCGCGGGTGGCGACGGGCCATGAACCCCGCCGCAGGACTGCCGCCGGACCAGGATGCGCGCGAACGCGCGCGCACGGTGTTCGACCGGCCGATCGCCCTGGTGGCGGGCGCCGGCACCGGCAAGACCGCGGTCCTCGTGGCGCGCCTGCTGACCTGGTGCCTCGGCCCAGGTTGGCAACGTCACGCCGCCGCGCGCCCCGGGGCCGACGCCGAGGCGATCGCCGCCCGCGTGCTGGGCAGGGTCTGCGCCATCACGTTCACCGAGGCGGCCGCCGCCGAGATGGCCGCACGCGTGGCGCAGGCGCTCGCCGTCCTGCGCGCCGGCCAGGAACCGATCGGGCTGCCGCGCTCCGCCCTCGGTCTTCCCAAGGAGGAGCTGGAGCGCCGCGTCGATGCGCTCCGCGCCGCGCAGGACCGGGTGCAGGTGGGGACGATCCACGCGTTCTGCCGGCGCCTGCTGGCCCGCTTTCCCAGCGAGTCCGGCCTGCCGCCCGAGTTCACGGTCGACGCCGACGGCACGAAGACCGCGGCGGCCTGCGGCGAGCGGGTCGCCCGCGAGCTTCCGCTCGTGCTCGGCGGCGGCGCCGGCGCGAGCCCCGACTGGGTGGCGCTGGCGGTCGAGGGCGTGGGCCCGCGCGAGGTCCGCGCGATGCTGGAGAGCCTGTGCGCCGCCGGCGTGGGCGCCCAGGACGTTCCCGAGGACCCATGCGACGCCGGGCGCGTGGCACGGACGCTGCACCGGCTGCGCACCGGAATCGAGGGCCTGTGGCGACTCGTGGCCGACCTGGCCAGCGACGGCCGGGTCCGCAAGGGGAGCAACGCGCGGGCGGCCGCCGCGGCCCTGGGCGAATTGCGGGCGGAGATCGGGTCCGCCACCGGCGCCGAGCAGATCCACGCCGCCGCCGCGCGGCACGCTCCCGCGATCGCGAAGGCGGCCAAGGCGTGGTGCGCCGGCGAATTCAACGCCGGCGAGTGCGCGGTCCTGGGCGAGCGCGTGGCGGCGGTGAGCGCCGCCGCCGGCCCCCTGCTGGCCCAGCTCCTCCACCTCGCCGAGATGGAGCCCGACCTGCTGCGCCGCATCTGCCGCGTGGTGCGCCCGCTCCTCGCGGACGTGCAGGCGGGCCTGCGCACACGCGGCGTGCTCGGCTTCGCCGACCTGCTCGCGGGCGCGCGCGACCTGCTGCGTGACCGCCGGGTGCTGGCCGCGGTGCGCGCCGACCTGGATCTGCTGATGGTCGACGAGTTCCAGGACACGGACGCGGTCCAGTGCGGGATCCTGGCGGAGCTGGCGCTCGCCGACCTGCCCGGCGCGCCGCCGCCCTCGCTCTTCGTGGTCGGCGACCCCAAGCAGTCGATCTACGCCTGGCGCAACGCCGACCTGGCCGCCTACGAGGAGTTCCTCGCCGCGGCGCAGGCGCGGGGCGGCAGCGAGGAAGCACTCGACTGCAACTTCCGGTCGGTGGCACCGATCCTCGAGGAGGTGTCGCGCGTGGTCGGGGCCGTGATGCTGCCGGAGCCGGGCCTGCAGCCGCGCTTCCAGCCGCTGCGCGTCGCCCCGCGCAACGTCGGGCGCGCGGGGTTCACGGCCGGCGGGCGGGCGAGCGTGGAGTACTGGCTGAGCTGGCAACGGCGGCGCGATGGCGGGCTCGACACCTCCGCACGAGCCGCGCGCGCGGTGGAGGCGCGGGCGATCGCCGCGGACATCGCCGAGCTGCACCGCGCGCATGGCGTCGAACTCGGCACCTGCGCGATCCTGCTGCGCACCTTCGGCTACGTCGAGGAATACCTGGGCGCCCTGCGCGAGCGCGGCATCCGCTACGCGATCGAACGCGATCAGCTCTACTACCAGCGCCGCGAGGTCCTGGACGCGCTCGCGCTGCTGCGCTGCGTCGTGGATCCCGCCGACCGACTCGCCCTCGTGGCCTGGCTGCGTTCACCGGCGGTCGGCGTGCCCGACGCCGCCCTGGCCGGGCTGCTCTCCGCGGGCGACTCCGGCCTGGACCCGGCCGCGCCCGCATTCGCGGACGCCTTGGCCGCGGCGCAGGAAGGCGCCGCGGCCGCGCAGGTTCCCGCCGCGCTGCGCCAGCATCTCGGCGCCGCCATCCGCCACGCGCTGCGCACGGTCCATGCCCTGCGGGCCGCGTACCTGGCCGATCCGCCGGATCGCTTCGTGGCGCGCCTGCGCACCGGAACGTTGCACGAGGGCAGCGAGGCGGCGCGCTTCCTCGGCACGTTCCGCGCGGCCAACCTCGAGCGGTTCCACGGGCTCCTGCTGGCGGCGCTGCGCTCGGCCGAGGGCGACGGCCGCGCCCTGCTGCGCACCCTGGAGGATGCCCTGGCCCATGCCGCGGGCGACGCCGACGCCGCGGGCGAGCAGGAGGCCGATCCGGGCGCGGTGCGGGTGCTCACCGTGCACAGGGCCAAGGGCCTCGAGTTCGCGCACGTCTATCTCGCCAACCTGCATGGCGGACGCAAGCGCGACAGCGGTCGCGCCGAGGACGGAGCGGCGATCGCGCGCGTCGGCGGGCAGGTGGAGTTCGCCCTGCGCGGTCACGGCTCGCTGGACTGGGACCTTGCGAAGGCCGCGCGCGTCGCGCGCGACGAGGCCGAGGCGGTGCGCGTCCTCTACGTGGCCATGACCCGTGCCGGGCAGCGCCTGGTGATGGCCGGCGCGCTCGGTGCCAGCGCGTCGGCCGAGTCCCTGGCCCATCTGGTCGAGAGAGGCATCCAGCCGCCGCTGCCGCTGCAGGAACTCCATGCACTGGTGCAGGTGCCGGAGCGGGCCGAGGCGGCACGGGCGGAGTTCACATCCGCGCGGGCGATGGCGCTCTGGCGGCTGCCGGGCCTCGAGCCGGAACGACGCGAGGAGCGGGCACCGCTCCCCGCCGTGGCGCTGCCCGCCCTCGCGCGCCTGGAGCAGGAGTACGCCGCGCTGCGTGCGGCACGCCTGCAGGCGCGGCAGCACCAGGCGCGCAGGCGCCTGGAGCCGGTGAGCGCGGTGGCCGGGCGTCAGGCGCGACCGGTGGGTGCCGCGGCGCGAGGCGGCGGCGACGCCGCGCTGGCCCAGGCCGTCGGCACCGCGTTCCATCGGCTCGTGGAGCGAACGCCGCTCGCGCAGCTGGCCAGCGGCGCACTCCCGGCAGACGCCACGGCCCTGAGCGCGTGCGTGCCCGAGGACGTGGCCGCCGCGGATCGGGATGCCGTGGTGCGCGGAGTGCAGCGCATCGTGGCGGGACTGGCTGGCGGACGTGTCCTGGCCAGGATGCGCGCCCTGTGCGGCGGGATCGTGGCGCGGGAAGTGCCCTTCCTGCTGGCGCGGGATCCCGTGCCGGTGTCCGGGCGCATCGATCTCCTGGCGCGCGATCCCGCGGGCGGCCTCGTGGTGGTGGACTACAAGACCGACCGTGTCGAGGACGACGCGGCGCTGGCCCGCGCGGCGGCTGGACACGCCGCGCAGGCACGCATCTACGTCGACGCGGTGCGCGCCGCCCTGGGGAGTGCGGAGCCCGTCTGCTGCGAACTCTGGTTCGTGGCCGCGGACCGCGTGGTCCCGCTCGCGGCGCCCTGACGGCCCGGGCGGCGGCGCCGATGGCCGTTCAGGTCCCCGAGCCGACGGCGATGAGGCGGCGGCCGAGGACCCGGCGTTCGAGCAGCGCGACGGCCTCGACGTGGTGGCTGTGCGGAAACATGTCGACGGGCTCGACCCGTTCCAGCGAGTAGCCCATGCGGAGCAGTTGCGCGAGGTCGCGTGCCAGCGCCTCGGGGTCGCAGGCCACGTAGACCACGTGCCTCGGCTTGAGGCGCTCGCCCAAGGCGTGCAGCACCGCGGGATGACAGCCCGCGCGCGGCGGGTCCAGGACCACCGCGGTGAAGCCCGGCTGCGCCGGCACTTCGCGGAGCGCGTCCTCGGCGCGCGCGTGGACGAAGCGGATCCCGGCGATGCCGTTGGCGCGCGCCGACGTCTCCGCGTCGGCGACCGCGCGGCGGTTGTCCTCGATGGCGGTCACGTGCATGCCCGCGCGGGCCAGGGCCAGGGCCAGCAGCCCGCCGCCGCTGTACACGTCGAGCACGCGCGCGCCCGGCGCCAGCGGCAGCAGGCGCAGCACCGTGGCCACCAGCCAGCGCGCCCCGAACGCCGAGGTCTGGAAGAACGCGGCGGGGGACACGTGGTGGGCGATGCCTTCGACGGTCTCGACGAGGCGCGCCTCCCCGCGCAGCACCTGGAACGGGCCACCGACCAGCTGCTCGACCGGACCGCCGTGGCTGTGCACCACGACGTCGTGCGGGCCCTGCACCACGAGCTGCTCGAGCAGCCGCTCCGGAGCCGGCAGGCCATTGCGGGTGATCAGGTCGATCTGCACGCGGCCGCTGCTCTTCGCGGCGCGGACCAGCACGGCGCGGAGCACACCGGAGTCCGTGTGCGGATCCCAGGCCGGGACGCCGCTGCGGCGCGCGGCTTCGACCGTGGCGAGGGCGGCACGGAACCCGCGCTGGTCGCTCACCGGGCACTCCCGGATCGGCACCAGGGAACGGCTGCGGCGCGCGAAGAGCCCGGCGACCATCGTCGGCGTGGCGGGTTTGGTGTGCAGGACGATCTTCGTGCGCTGTTCCCAGGGGTCGTCCGGCCCGGCCATCGCCGCAACCGGGGGCGCATCGATCCGCGTGGCGTGGCGCAGCGCCTTGGCCACGCGCTCGGTCTTGAGGCGCAGCTGCTCGGGATACGCGAGGTGCTGGTAGTCGCAGCCGCCGCAGCGTTCGAAGTGCGTGCAGGCCGGCAGGACCCGGTGCGGCGAAGGGCGCTCGACCGCGACGAGGTCGGCGCGCCCGTGCTTGCGCGCCGCCGAGGTCACGCGCACCCGCAGGCGTTCGCCCGGGAGCCCTCCCGCCACGAACACGACGTAGCGGCCGATGCGGCAGAGCGCGTCCGGGCCATCCCCCATCGCCTCGACGTCGAGGCTGAGTTCCTCGCCAAGGCGCAGGGGCGCGCTGTGGCCCTCCAGCGGCGCCCGCGGCGGTCGCTGGGCACGGTCCGGGCCGCGCGTGCCGGGATGATCTTCGCCTCGCCCCTGGTCGGGCCCACCGCCGTCGCGCCTCGGCATGGGCGCCTGTCTACGCATGCACCGACACCGGGCAAGGGTCCTGGTGGCGCGGTGTCGCCGCGGGCGTGGCCCGGAGCGCTCTCAGAGGCTCACGCCCGCCGCGTTGCTGAGCCGCAGGTTGCCGAGGCTCGCGTTGACGGTGAGGGCCTGGAAGTACACGGTCGCGCCGACGAGGCTCGCGTTGATCGCGCCTGCCGGGGCGATCGGGAACGTGGCTTCGCTGCCGACCAGGTTCCCCTGCCCGGCGAGCAGGAAGATCGTGGGATCGGTCCACAGGCGGCCGGTCACCCCGGGCACGGGCAGGCCGCCGGCGAACACCAGCCAGTTGGCGGAGAGGAACACGTAGCCGCGGCCGTTGGTGTTGCCGGCGTCGGTGACCCTCGCGACCAGGCCGTCGGAGCGGCTGCCGCCGGACACGTCCGGGTAGAGCCCCCCGGCGCCGAAGCACGGCGAGCCGGCCGGGCTCTGCTTCACGTTGTTGGGGTCGACGCCACCCATGTTCAGGACCGGAGTGTCGAGCAGGAGGTCGAACCACGGGTTCTGCCCCGGGACTCCGCGCGACGCGAACTGCCCCACCGGGTCCACCGTCCAACCGAGGCTGAGCGCGTTGCCGCGCGGGTTGTCGCCCACCGTGGGCGACGGTGGGGTCGGGTAGTAGTAGGCCGTGTAGATCGACTGGCCGTCGGCGGTCCAGTTGGCCTGGGTCAGTTCGAAGCCGTGGTAGAAGTCGGCCTCGCAGGGGATGGTCACCGGCTGAGCGAAGGTGTGCGTGATGTCCCAGCCGACGCGGCCAGCGCTGGTTTGCGTCTGGAAGGGGCCGAAGCGGGCGATCACCCCGGCTGGCGTGGGGTCGGGGCCCCCGCCGGGGGCGGCGCGGCGGAACACGAGGTGATAGGTCTCGGCCGTGGAACCGTCCTCGTCCGCGGTGCGGATCCGCATGCCGATCACGCGGCACGCCGTGCCGTTGTTGCCGACGCCGCGCAGGAGCGTCGCGGGCACTTCCTTCAGGACCTCGCCTGCGTTGCCGGCGAGGCTCATGCGGGTGACGTGCGTGGTGCAGGCGCCGGTGCGCTCGGGGTAGATCTGGAAGAGGTTGGTCGACTGCGCCGGGCAGAGCGGCGCGAGGAGGCCGAGGGCGAACAGGAGTGAGGTCTTGTGCATGGTGGGCTCCGATCCCTCAGGAGAGGGACGACTCGGCGCCGAGGATAGCGGATGCCGGGCGGTCGTGCCGGCCGGAGCCGCAGCGACTCCGGAACGCCTCCGGGCGGGGTCGCCGCGACGCCGCGGGAACGGCCGGCGCGCTCGGAGCCGATTCGGCGGACCGGCGCGGCGCAACCGCGCACAGGCACGTATACACCTGCCTTCCTTGAGCGAAGCGCACCCCCTCCCCATCGACCAGGCAGTCGCCGCCGCCCTGCGCGAGTGCGGGCTGCCACCCAGCTACCACGACACCGTGCGGCAGCACGTGACCAGCGGGAGCGAGGAGTGGCGCGTGTGCTGCGGCAGCGGCTGCGACCCGTGCGTGGAGCAGATCGCCCGCGCGGTGGTTCGGGCGCAGGCGCTGCTGGCCGGCGGCAGGCGCGACGACCCTGCTACGCGGGCGTAACAGGACCGTCGAGATTGCTCAGAGTCACTTCCGGCGGGTGTACTCGATCTTCATGGCGAGGGCTTCCTTGCCATCGTCGGCGATGTTGTACATCTCGAAGGTGCGGTGGTCGGCGTCCTGGATGGTGGTGACGTTCCTCATCACCGACTTCTTGCCCGAGGGGTCGTAGCCGACCATGGTGTCGACCATCGTCTTGCCGTCCTTGCTGCCCTCGCCCTCGCCGGTGGTGAACGAGGACGACATCGAGTCGACCCACACGCTCACGTGCTTCTTCTTCACGGGGTCGTAGCCGAAGATCCCGTGGCCGTGGAAGGGCTGGCCCATGAACTCGCCCTTGAAGTCGCTGAGCAGCCAGAGGCCGTTCATCACCAGCGTGTTGGTCTCGACCGCCTTCGAGGTCATGGCCTGCCCGCCCATGTAGAACGTGATCGCGCCGTCCCAGGTGCCGACCATCTTCTCGAGCTTCTTGTGCTCGGGACCGGCCTGGACCGCGACGGCGTCCATCTCCTGGGCAGCCGGCTTCTTGTCCTGTGCGCCCGCGGCGGGCTTGTCCTGGATGAGGGTGCCGACACCGACGCCGGTGACGAGCGAGAGCAGACTCGTGGCGAGGAACTTCATCTGTGTGCCTGAGGGAACGAGAGTCGAGCGAGCGGCCCACGCCGACGTGGCGCCGGGCGGCGGCACTGTAGCCAGGGCCGCACCGCGGCTGTCACCGCCGTGACGGCTCCCGGGCCTGCGGCGGCGGAGGGCACGGGCGCGGCGGCAACCCTCCCGGGCATACTCTGCTCATGCCCATGCGATGGAGCCTGATCCTGGGCCTGGCCGGCACGCTGCTCGCCCTCTCCGCCCCGGCTCAGGCCACGCGACCGGAGACCCGGTCCCGCCCCCGCCCTCCGAACCTGGTGCTGATCCTCGCGGACGACCTGGGCTACGCCGAACTCGGCTGCTACGGGCAGACCGGGATCCGCACGCCCGAACTCGACCGGATGGCCCAGGAAGGGATCCGCTTCACCCAGGCCTACGCACCCTCCCCGGTGTGCGCGCCGACGCGCTGCTCGCTGCTCACCGGCCGGCACCAGGGCCACGCGTTCGTGCGCGACAACCAGGAGATCCGCCGGCCGGGATCGCAGGAGTTCGACGGCCAGCTGCCCTTGCCCGCCGGGACGGCGACCCTGGCGCAGCGGCTGAGGGAGGCCGGCTACCGCACGGGGATCTTCGGCAAGTGGGGTCTGGGCGGACCGCACACGGACTCGGTCCCCGATCGGTTGGGCTTCGACACCTTCTACGGCTACCTCTGCCAGCGCCACGCCCACGACCACTACCCGGCCTACCTGTGGCGCAACCGGACCAAGGAGGCGCTCGCCGGGAATCCCGACGACTCGCATGGCGGCGCGACCTACGCGCAGGACCGGCTCTTCGCCGAGGCACGGAGCTTCGTGCGCGAGCACCGCGACCGCCCGTTCTTCCTCTACCTCCCGACCGTCGTGCCGCACCTCGCCCTGCAGGTCCCCGAGGACTCGCTGGCCGAGTACCGGGGACGCTTCCCGGACACCGCCTACGACGGCAAGAAGGGCTACCGCCCCCACGCCGCGCCGCGTGCCGCGTACGCGGCGATGGTGACCCGCCTCGACCGCGAGGTCGGCGCGTTGCTGGCGCTGCTGCGGGAACTCGGCCTGGAGCGCGACACCCTGGTCGTGTTCACGAGCGACAACGGTGCGACCATCGACATCGGCGGTGCGGACAGCGGGTTCTTCGCCAGCACGGGTCCCTACCGCGGCCGCAAGATGTCGCTCCACGAGGGCGGGCTGCGCGTGCCGCTGCTGGCGCGCTGGCCGGGAACCATCCCCGCGGGGACCGGCAGCGATCGCATCACCGGCCTCCAGGACCTCGCGGCCACCTTCCTGGACCTCGCCGGGGCCGCGCCGCTCCCGGCCCAGGATGGCATCAGCCTGGCACCGACCCTGCTCGGCCGGGGCCGCCAACCCGAGCACCCGTGGCTCTACTTCGAGTTCCGCTCCGCTCCCGGCGGCCCGCAGCAGGCCCTGCGCATGGGGCAGTGGAAGGCCCTCCGGCGGATCACCAGGGACGGCCCGGCCGCCACGCAGCTCTATGACCTCGCGCTGGACCCGGGGGAGACCGCCGACCGCGCCGGATCGCACCCCGAGATCGTCGCCCGCGTGCACGCCGCGTGGGCAGAGGCCCACACGCCGTCCGCGGAGTTCCCCCTGCGCCCGCGCTGAGCGCGGGCGCGGGGGGTGCCCTCAGGGCTTGAAGAGCAGGACCGCGCTGCGGTTGGTGGTGTACGGCCCGTACTGCGCCGATGGGCCGTCCACGGTCCAGTTGTAGACGTACTGGGTCTGACCCGAGCCGCCCAGGAGGCAGTGCGCCAGGTCAGGAGAGCAGCCCTTCCGCGGCGCGGCGAGGTTCCCCCCGCGGCGCGGGCGCACGAGAGCCCCCGCCCGCCTCGCGCGCCCTCGACCCGGGCGGGGCGCGCCCACCCCATCGGGAGTACCCGGATGCCCTGCCGCACCCCCGCGCCTGCTATAGCGGCGGTCCAGCCATGTCCCCGCGCGCCCTCTGCCTCCTGCTCCTCGCTGCCTGCGCGGCCCGGCCGGACCCCGAGCCCCCCGCCGCCGGCGCGCCACGCCCACCCAACGTCGTGATCGTCCTGGCCGACGATCTCGGCTACGGCGACCTGGGCTGCTACGGGGCGGAACGGATCCGCACTCCCAACCTCGACCGGCTGGCACGCGAGGGCGCGCGCTTCACCGACTTCTACGTGGCCCAGGCGGTCTGCTCCGCCTCGCGCGCCGCCCTGCACACCGGCTGCTACCCCAACCGCATCGGCATCGCCGGGGCGCTCATGCCCACGGCGAACCTCGGCATCCACGAGCGCGAGACCACGCTGGGCGAACTGGTGCGGGCACGCGGCTACGCGACGGCGATGTTCGGGAAGTGGCACCTGGGACACCATCCGGAGTTCCTGCCCACGCACCACGGCTACGACGAGTTCTTCGGGATCCCGTACTCCAACGACATGCACCCGGGGCATCCCGAACAGCCCAAGGCGCACCCGCCCCTGCCGCTCATCGAGGGGGACCGGACCGTGGAGGTCGAGCCCGACCAGCGCCGCTTCACGACGGAGTTCACGGCGCGCGCCGCGGAGTTCGTGCGCAGCCACGCGGAGCGGCCCTTCCTGATCGTCCTGGCCCACCCCATGCCGCATGTCCCGCTCGCCGTGAGCGCGGCCGGCGCCGGTCGCTCGGCCGCCGGGCTCTACGGCGACGTGATCGAGGAGATCGACGCCGGCGTGGGCGTGCTGCGCGACGCCCTGGCGGAGGCCGGCGTGCTCGACGACACGCTCTTCGTGTTCGTGTCGGACAACGGCCCCTGGCTGGCGTACGGCGACCACGCCGGCAGCTCCGGCCCCCTGCGCGAGGGCAAGGGCACCAGCTTCGAGGGCGGCGTGCGCGTGCCGTGCATCGTGCGCTATCCGCGGCTGGTCCGCGCCGGGTGCACGATCGCCAACCCCTGCATGACCCTCGACCTCTTCCCGACGGTCGCCGAACTGAGCGGAGCCCCTCTCCCACCCCTGGCGATCGATGGCCGGAGCCTCGTGCCGATCCTGCGCGGCGACCCCGGGGCAGGCGACCCGCACGAGGCGCTGTTCTTCTGGTACCACGCCAACAGCCTGGAGGCGATGCGGGCGGGCCGCTGGAAGCTGCACTTCCCGCGCACGTACCGGACCATGCATGGGCGCGCCCCGGGTCGGGCCGGCAGGCCCGGCAGCTATGACACCGGCGCCCGGATCGGCCTCGCGCTCTTCGACCTCGTCGCCGATCCCGGCGAGACCAGAGACCTCGCCGCGGCCCATCCCGACGTGGTCACGCGCCTGCAGGCCATGGCCGAGCCGATGCGCGCCGAACTGGGCGACGACGCGCAGAAGGTGGCCGGCCGCGCGCGGCGGCCGGCAGGGCGGGTGCAGCGCTGAGCCGGGTCAGCCCAGCGCCACCAGATCGGCCAGGCGCTCCGCGTTGGCAGGCGCCGCGCCGTCCGCGGTGTTGTTGAAGAAGCACCACACCGTGCAGCCCTCGCCCAGGAACCCGGCGATGCGCCGCGCCCAGGTGCGCAGCGTGCGTGCGTCGTAGCTGCCGGCGTAGCCCTCCTCGGTGCCGTGGAAGCGCACGTACACGGTCCTGGCCGTCACCACGCGCGGGGTGGGCGCCGTGCCGCGGTCGTGCAGGACGAACGACACGCCGTGCTCGCAGAGCCGCTCCCACGTGGCCATGGTCCACCACCGTGGATCGCGGAACTCGATCGCGTGCTGGAGATCGTCGGGCAGTGCATCCAGGAAGCCCTGGAGCAGGATCTGGTCCGGCGCGAGGTTGGGCGGCAGCTGCCAGAGCAGGGGACCGAGGTGCGTGCCCAGGAGCCGCACCCGCGCGCAGAACTCCCGCAGGTCGCCGCGCGCGTCACGCAGCCGGCGCATGTGGGTGATGCGGCGCCAACCCTTCACCGCGAACCGGAATCCGTCGGGGGCGTGGGCCCCCCAGCGCAGGAAGGCCATCTCGTTCGGCAGGCGGTAGAAGCTGGCGTTCAACTCGACCGCCGCGAAGCGCTCCTGATAGTGAGCCAGCCAGGCGTCCGCGGGCAGGTCGGCCGGGTAGAAGCGGCCGCGCCAGTCCGGATAGCTCCAACCGGAGGTGCCGACATGGAACCCGCCCATCGGCTGGGAGAAGCGCCCTCGCGAAGCGCCAGCGCGTGCGCGGGTCATGGCGGCATTCTCGCACCCGCCCCATCGCGCGGCGAGCGCCAGGAGCGCGCCCGGCACGCATCGGGCCGCGGTGCGGGTTCGGCGCCGACCATCGACGATGTTGACGTGGGCTGCAGGGTGGCGCGCGAGGCCGCGGCACGCTCCAGGGGGTGGGTTGGAGCCTTGCGGGATCTTCACGTATCCTTCGCCGCGCCTTCCCCAGCGACCCCGACCCCGCCACCTCCGGCTCCCGCCGGCCGCCGTGGCTCCCTGACGACCCTCTCCGCCATGAAGACACGGTTCGCCGCTGTGGCGCTGGTGGCATGCCTCTCCGGCCTCGCCCCCGCGCAGACTCCCGATCTCTACGACATCGAGGTCATCCGCGACTACCACCTCACGTTCGCGCAGTCCAACTGGTGGCAGCTGCTGGAGCAGAACTACACGCCCGAGATCAACATCCCGGCCGACCTGCGCGTGGACGGCGTCGTCTACCGGAACGTGGGCGTGCGCTTCCGCGGCAACACGTCGTACTTCTCGCTGCCGCCGGGCTCGCAGAAGAAGAGCTTCAACATCGAGACCGACTGGATGGTGCCCGGTCAGGACCTGTACGGCTACGAGCACCTCAACCTGAACAACGGGTTCCACGATCCCACGTTCCTGCGCGAGTTCCTCACCTACTGGGCGATGCGGCGCCATGGCCCCGCGCCCAAGTGCAACCTCGTGCGCCTGCACCTGAACGGCACGTACTGGGGCATCTACATCAACGTCCAGCAGCCCAACAAGGACATGATGGCGGAGTGGTTCCGCAGCAATGACGGCAACCGCTACCGCGGCTTCCCGACCTCGGGCGGCTTCGCGAACGGGCGCACGGCGCTCACCTGGCTCGGCACGACCCTGGCCAACTACCTGTCGGCCTACCAGGCCAAGCAGGGCGACGGCACCGATCTGATGCAGATGATCAACGTGTTGAACAACACGCCGTCCGCACAGCTCCAGGCGCTGCTCCCGGCCGAGTTCAGCGTGGACCAGTTCTACCGCTACGCCGCGCTGATGAACGTGACCACCCAGACCGACAGCTACATCGGTTCGGGCAAGGACCACTTCCTCTACCACGACCCGGTGCACGGGGACTTCCACATGTTCCCGTTCGACCTGAACGAGTCCCTGCAGGAGAGCACCACCCTCGACCCCTGGTACAACACGACCAGCACGATCAAGCCCGCGTTCGCGAAGACCCTGGTCTTCCCGGACTGGCGCGAGCGCTACAAGGCGCACTACCGCTCGATCGTCGAGGAGACCTTCACGCCGCAGCTGATGGGCGCGCTGGCGTCGCGCTTCCACGCCAGGATCGCCGCGGACGTCGCGGCCGACACCAAGAAGATCTACACGACCCAGCAGTTCCTCGACAACCTCAACGGCCCGGTGACGATCGGCGCCCGCTCGGTGCCGGGGCTCCTGCCGTTCATCGCCAGCCGCAACGCCTACCTGCGCGGGCGTGCCGACCTGAGTGCGCCGCGCACGACGCTCACCGCGCTGCAGCACACGCCGGCGAATCCGAATCCGTCCCAGGCCGTGACCGTCACCGTGGCGGCCTCGTCGCTCGCGGCCACGGTGAAGCTGTACTGGCGCAAGGTCGGACCGTTCGCGGTGACGCCGATGTTCGACGACGGCCTGCACGGCGACGGCGCCGCCAACGACGGCGTGTGGGGCGCCACGATCGCGGCCCAGCTCCCGGGCTCGGTCATCGACTACTACGTCGAGGCGCTGACCGCCACCAACCTCGCCACCTACCTGCCGTACACGGCCGAGCACGCCTCCGCGGGCTACCGGGTGGCGTGGCCCACGGGCTCCTCGCCGATCCGGATCAACGAGTTCGTCGCCCAGAACGTCACGGGCATCGTGGACGAGAACAACCAGAACGAGGACTGGCTGGAGCTCTACAACGACTCCGACGTGACCGTGAGCGTGGGCGGCATGTGGCTCACCGATGATCTCGCGCGCCCGAAGTTCCAGATCCCCGCCGGGTACCAGCTCCCGGGACGCGGCACGCTGCTGATCTGGTGCGACGAGGACGGACTGCAGGGTCCCCTGCACGCCAACTTCAAGCTCTCCTCCAACGGGGAGGAACTCGGCCTCTTCGCCGCGGACGGCATCACCCTGCTCGACTCGTTCGCCTTCGGCATCCAGGTGGCCGACGTCGCGACGGGTCGCGTCCTCGACGGCGGCCCGCTCTGGGTCAGCCTCCCCACACCCACGCCGCGCGCGCGCAACGAGCTGGCCGGGTGCGGCACGCGCGGGTTCGCGGCGCAGGACTTCCGGGCGCACACCGCGCAGCTCGCGCTGACCGGTTCGCCGCGCATCGGCACCGCGCCGCTGCTCGGCGTGGGCCGCGGGCCCGCGAACGGCGCGGCGGGGCTCCTGCTGGCCCAGGCGCCGGCGCACATCGCGCTCGGCACCTTCGGGTTCACCGGCAAGGTCCTGCTGCTGGATCCGCAGCCGCTCTACGGCCCGATCTACGTGCCGCTCGACGGGCAGGGCAACGCCAGCGTGCCGTTCCCGATCCCGTACGACACCAACCTGGTGGGCAACCGGCTCTACCTGCAGGTGGCCACCGTGAGCGGGACCGGGCTCGACACCAGCAACGCGGTCGAGTTCAGGATCTGCCCCTGAGCCTCGGCCAGAGGATGCCTGCGTGAGCCTTCCTGTGGGCAGTGCGCAACGCCACGAGTGCAAGTACGTGATCACGGAGAGCGAGGCGTTGCGCATCTCCGCCGAGGTCCGACCCTTCGTGCGGCCCGACCCGCATGCCGCCGGGCGGCCGGGCCACACGTACCCGATCAGCAGCCTCTACCTCGACGGCGGCGGCTTCCCGCTCTACCACGAGACCGTCGAGGGCAAGAAGGACCGCTTCAAGCTGCGGGTGCGCGCGTACTCGGACCGGCCGGAGGACCCGGTGTTCCTGGAGATCAAGCGCCGGGCCAACGGCGTGGTGCGCAAGACCCGCTGCAAGGTGCCGCGCGCCCTGCTGCCCGCCCTCCTCTCGGGCCGGACCGCGGCGCTCGCCGAGGTGCCGGGCGCCGGGCGCCCGGCCGCGCAGGAGTTCGTGGCGCTGCTGCTCCGCACCCAGGCCCGGCCCACCGTGCTGGTGCGCTACGACCGGGAGGCCTACGTCGGGCTCGACGACACGGAGACGCGCGTCACGTTCGACCGCCATCTGCGCGTGCTCCGCACGGAGCGGCCGGAGGTCCTGGTCGATGCCCCCGGGTTCGCGGTCGTCCAGGACCACCGCGTCGTCCTGGAGCTGAAGTTCAACCACCGCTGCCCCAACTGGATGCAGCACCTGATCCAGGGCCACGGCCTGCGCCGGACCTCGTTCTCGAAGTACTGCCACTCCCTGAACCGAGCCGCCGCCCCGCAGAGGCTCGTGACGCACTGATCCGCCATGGAGGACCTCTTCGTCCGCCTCTCCGGCTCGTGGACCACGGCGCTCCCGTCCCTGCGCGAGTTCCTGGTGCACCTGCTGCTGGCCTTCGTGCTCGGGCAGGCGCTCGCGTGGGTGTACGTCCGCACCCACCGCGGCACGAGCTACTCCCGCTCGATCGTGCACGCACTCGTGCTCCTGGCCCTCATCGTCACGCTGGTGATGCTGGCGATCGGCGACAGCCTGGCGCGCGCCATCGGACTCTTCGGGGCCCTGGCCCTGGTCCGCTTCCGCACGCCGGTGAAGGACACGCGCGACACGGTGTTCCTCTTCCTGGCGGTCGGCATCGGCATCGCGGTCGGCACGAGCAGCCTGCTCCTGGCGGTCGCCGGAACGATCTTCGCGCTGGGCATCGCCTGCTACCTGGACTGGACCCGCTTCGGCGAGCGCGAGATCAGCGACAGCGTGCTCCGGCTCCGCATGCCGTCGGGCCCCGAGCCGGAGGGCGCGTTGCGCGAGATCCTGGGCCGCTACTGCCGCCGCTTCGCGCTGCTGAACGCCCGTGACAGCCTGACCGCAGGCGAGATGGAGTTCGCCTACCAGCTCGAGCTGCGCGACATCGCGGCGACGGCCGGGATGGTGGCGGCGATCCGCGCGATCCCAGGGGCCGGCGACGTGAACCTGATGATGCAGACGGAACAGGAGGAGCTGTGAACCGGGGCGGCAAGGAGTCCGCCGGCGCGCCGTCGCGCCTGCGCGCCCTGGGCCGGCGGATCCGCCGGCTCGTCCCGTTGGCCGCATGGCTCGGGGCGATCGCCTCGATCCTGTGGCTGCTGCCCCAGGGCATCGTCCGCTCGCCGATCACCGGCGTCGTCGCCGCCGACCATTACTCGATCGTGGCGCCGGCCGAGGGGCGCCTGCTCACGGTGGCCGTCGAGCTGCACCAGCGGGTCGAGGCCGGCCGCGTGGTGGCGCGCCTCTGCGACGACGAGGTACGGCTGCAGCTGGAGCGGGCCCGCCTCGAGCTCGAGCAGCTGCGTGCCGACCTCGCGCGCGAGCATGCGGCGATCCAGCACGAGGAGCAGATGGCCGAGTCGAAGCTGAAGCTCGACTCGTCGATCGAGCTGCGGCGCCGCACCAGCGAACTGGAGAGCGCGCGCCTGGACGAACTGCAGACCCAGGCGGAGCTGGAGGAGACCCGCATCCGCCAGCAGGGCCTGCACGTCGAGACCACCCGGCTCTCCAGCCTCGAGCGTCAGGGGATCACCTCGGACTCCGACCTGATCCGGATCAGCACCGAGCGCGACGCGCTCGCCAAGCGAATCGCCGAACTGCAGACGGTGATGGTCGAACGCCGCGGCCGCGTCGCGGCCGCCCGCCAGCGCCTGGAGAGCTTCACCGCCGCCAGCGCCGAGCTGCTGCCGCGCGACGCCGTGCTCGACCCCCTGCGCTGGCGCGTGAAGGCACAGGAGGTCGAGCTGGAGCGGATCGCACTGGCCGCCACGCAGCTCGACCTCGTGGCCCCCGCAAGCGGCACGGTCGAGAGGCTGCTGGTGCGGACCGGCCAGTGGGTCCGCGCCGGCGAGATCCTCGTGACCCTGGTCGACGCGGACGCACGCCGGATCCTCGCGTACGTGCCCGAGGCCATGCGCGACCGGATCGACGTGGCGGCCCCCGTCACCCTGGTGCGCAACCGCAGGCCCGGGGAGTCCCGGCAGGCCATGGTGCAGAGCGTCTCCCAGGCGGCGGTCCTGGTGCCCGAGCGTTTGTGGCGCGACCCGCGAGTCCAGGAGTGGGGGTTCGAGGTGGTCCTGGCCGCGGCCGGGGACGAAGCTCCTGGCGAAAGCGTCAGCCTGCTCCTCGCGCGCTGAAGGCGCCCGACGGGCGGCGCAGGCGGCGGTCCCCGCACTGGTGCGACGGATCCGCGCCCGCGGACCAGCACCTGCCAACTCCCCGGCCGCAGGGCCCGCGGCTCCGTCCTGAGGCGGAACGGGCACAGGTACCTCGCGCCCCATCGGAGGAGAATGCAGGCCGAGCCCCACCCCCGCCGCCCCCCAGGGCAACAGGATACCGCATGCGCGCTCGACGACTCCGCCTCGCCCCTCTCGCCGCCCTGCTCCTCGCCGCGTGCGACGTCGAGCTCACCGAGCAGGAGGTGCAGGTCGTCGTGGACGCCGAACGCGACGTCGCGGACGTGCAGATGGTCTACGTGGGGTTCGGGACCACGCAGCGCGGCGACACCGCGGTGGCCAAGGCCGAGCAGGCCCTGCGCGACCTGCACGCGCGCAAGGCGATCCTGCTCGGATCGACGGTCGGCGCGATCGATCTGCGCGGCAAGGAGCTCGCCCCGCTCGAGCTGCAGCGCTGGATCCACGTGGAGAACGGGCCCCTCTTCCACGATCCGCAGCTCGGATTGGGCTACGTGCAATGGATCCACCTGCGCGAGCTGCGCACCCTGCTGCAGATGCTCGACGAACACGCGCGGAACGCCGCGCGGCGCGAGATGGCCGCGCAGGGCACGCTGATGGGCGCCAGGTTCTCGCTGCCGACCCTCGCCGCCGTGCGTGCGTGGCTCGGCACCTCGACCCCGGCGGTGACGCTGCAGGGCTCCGCGCTGGTGTTCCGCGCCCCCGTGCCGCAGGCCGAGTTCCTGGCTGCCCGCACGGCCGCGGTGGACGAGTTCGTGAAGGAGTGGAGCCGCGAGAGCCGCCACGACGACGCCACGGCCGAGCCGCGCAGAGCGAACCACCCGCTGCTCGCGATGGCGCTGGATGGCACGCTCCGCATGACCTGGGAGGACGGCATGGCCATCCTCGCCATCGGCCGCACGGATGCCCCGCGTTGCTCGCTGCGCTGGCGCGCGCCGGCCCGGGACGCGAGAGCCGCCCCGAAGGCACTGGCCGAGAGCCTCGCCACACGGGCCACGCTGCCCCAGGCCCCCGGCGCCGCGGAGCTGGCGGCGGGGTTCGCGGCGTTCCGCGAGCGGATGCGCGCGGCGGGCGCGCTGCAGCCCGCGACCCGGAAGACCGGCGGCTGAGGAGCGCGCCCGCTACTCGACGCGGCGCGCGGGCCGCACGCCGACTCCCACATGCGCCACGGTCTCGTGCATCCCGTCGCGGATGCCCAGGCTCATGTTGCGCAGCAGGGTCAGGAACGAACCGCCGCGCACCGTGCGCTGGCCGTAGGCCGGCACCCGGTGATAGCCGTCCCCCGCGTCGCGCGGGTATGGCGCGAGCGACCCCGGCACGAAGGCCTCCCGGCACCACTCCGCCACGTTGCCGTACACGTCGTAGAGCCCGAACTCGTTCGCCCGGGTGCGGGCGATCGGCGCGAGCAACGCGAAGCCATCGTCGTAGTTGAACCCGGCGGCGCGCGGCTGCAGCGCCGCGGTCAGATAGCTCGCATCGCGCACGTTGGCGGGCGGCGGAGAGTTCGGCGGCAGGCCCTCCCCCCACCAGTGCCGGCCCTGGGCCCCGCCACGCGCGGCGTACTCCCATTGGGCCTCGCTCGGCAGGAGCAGGCCATGGCGCCCGAGGTGCTCGACGGCGACGTCCCACGGCACCGCCTCCACCGGCAGATCGTCGCGGTCGCAGCCGTTGGCCAGCAGCAGGTCGTTGCCGGGTGGCTCGCCACCGAACAACCGCCGCCACTGGCCCCGCGTCAGCTCATGCTTGGCGAGGAGGAACCAGTCGAGAGCCACGGAATCGCTGCGCGGCGCGTCGTCGTCCCAGAGGCGCACCTCCCCCGCGGGGAGCAGCACCAGGACGAGCCCGTGCTCCGCGCCCAGCTGCAGTCGACCGCTCGCGGGATCGCGCGCCGGCAGGGTGCCCGAGCCCAGCACGCAGAACTCCTCCAGGCCGCTGGCAGGATCCGGGCCCAGCGGCACCAGTCCGATCTGGGGTCCGATCGTGCGTCCCGGGTCGCGACGCGCCACCCGGGCCGCGACCCCGCGCCACGCCTCGGCGTGCGCCACCACGCTCTCGGCGTGGATGCGCGCCGCGAGATCGGCGTCCCTGGCGACGCGTTCGGCCAGGCCGCCCGGCGCCAGGAACGCGCCGATGTCGCGCACCAGGTCGCGGAGCGCCGCGTGAGCCGCCTGGGCCTCGGGCGAGGGGAAGCGCCACGCCCGCAGGCGGTCGAGTTCGGCGTCGATCGCGAGGATGCGCTGCTGCTGGCGCGCGGCCCGCCACTCGAGGAGCCGGCGCAGCATCGGGATGCGCGGGCCGCCGCGTTCCTCCAGGCCGACGTCGATCAGGGTGAGTTCGCCGGCCAGCCGCGTCCGCTCGGCCTGCAGCGGACTCGCCTGGCGCAGGAGCTGGTCCCGTTCCGGATCCCGGGGCGACGCGGCCGATTCCAGGGCCGCGAGCTCGGCGCGGTGCGCGGGGAGACGCTCCCGCAGCGGCGCGACGTGACGCGCCTGCCACTCGGCGAAGGCCGCCGCCCGCTCGGGGCGCACGGGGTAGAGCGAGTCGACCGCGGCCAGGGCGCCGGCGAGGAGCGTGCGGTCGCCCAGCCGTTCGAAGGCGGTACGCGCGCGCCGCGCCTCGCGCACATAGGCGAGGCTGAGCACGAGACCGACGCCGAGGATCGCGACCACCGCCACGACCGCGCTGGCGAGCCCGGGATTGCGCGTGGCGAGGCGGAGCACTCGGCGCAGCGGCCCCGGCGGCCGAGCCTGGATCGCCGCCCCGGCCGCCACCGCGCGCAGGTCGGCCGCGAATTCGGCCATGCCCGCGTAGCGGCGCCGGCGGTCCCGGTCCATCGCGGTCAGGACCACCACCTGCAGGTCGCGGGTGATCCCCCGGTGCAGCGCGCGGGGCGGCGGCGGATCGGAGGCGAGGATCTGCTGGTAGAGCTCGGCCCGGGTCGCGCCGGTGAACGGCCGCCGCAGCGTGAGGCACTCGTAGAGCGTCACGCCGAGCGAGTACACGTCGGCGCGCGCGTCGGGCGGGATGCGCAGTGCCGCGAGCTGCTCCGGGGCCATGTAGGCCGGCGTGCCGACCAGGTCCCCGGTGAGCGTGAGCGCCGGCTCCTCGAGGTCGCGCGCCAGGCCGAAGTCGACCACCACCGGGTTGCCCTTCGCATCGATCAGGACGTTGCCGGGCTTCACGTCGCGATGCACGAGGTTCGCCGCATGGGCGACGTGCAGCGCATCCGCCACCTGGGCGAGGAAGAGGCAGAGCCGCGCGATCGCCTGGGTCTCGCCGATCGTCTCGCCGTCGGGCCAGGCGGCCAGGCGCACGCATCGCGGGCTCCCGCCCGCGCGCTGCTGCGCCCGGGCGATCCCCTCGGCGAGGGTCTCGCCACGCACGTAGCGCAGGGCCAGGAACGGCGTGCCGCCGACCTCGCCGCGCTCGTAGACCGTGCCGATGCCGGGATGGTCGAGGCGCGAGGCGAGTTCGGCCTCGCGTGCGAATCGGCGCACGAACTCCGATCCCAGCGCGCGGTGCGCGGGCAGGATCTTGAGCGCCACCTCGCGCCCGAGGCGCTCGTCGACGGCGAGGTGGACCACGCCCTGGGCCCCCCGCCCCAGCTCCCGCACCAGGCGGTAGGGCCCGAACCTCTCGCCCGCGGACGAGTGGCCGCCGCTCCGCACCTCGCCGGCGGCGAGCAGCCGTGCCCACCAGCGCCGGAAGCGTGGCTCGTGCTCGGGATGCGCCGCGCAGAGGGCGTCCAGGGAACCCTCGCCGGCGTGATATCCGGCCAGGAACTCGGCGAAGCGCCGGGTGGCCGGATCTTCCTCCCCGGCCCCCGTGGCACGTCCCGCGCCGGTCATGGGGGCGGTTCCCGGTCGAGGAGTACGGCCAGGTGCGCCTGCGCCCGGGACAGGAGCGCGCGCGCCGCCCCCGGGGACGGCAGCTCCATCGCCTCGGCGATCTGCGACGCGTCGAGGTCCAGGTAGCGGCGCATCACGATCACCTCGCGCTCGTTCTCGTCCAGGCGGTCGAGCGCCTCGCGCACCAGGTCCTCGGTCTCCCGGCCCTGGGCCACGGCCGAGGGTGTGGCCTCCAACGCCGGGGGCTCCGGAGCCTCGCTCAACGGCACCTCCCGGCCGCGATCGCGCTTGCCGGCGCGCTGCGCCCGCATGCGCATCAGCGCCTCGTTCCGCGCGACGCGCAGCAGCCACGCCAGGAACGAGCCCTCGCCCCGGTAGCGGAACCCCTCCAGCTTCGCCAACGCGGCGACGATGGCGTCGTGGAGCGCGTCCTCGCTGTCCAGGGTGGCGCGGTACATGGGCCCCAGGAGGCGGCGGAGGGCGGAGCGCACCCGCTCCCGGTAGCGGGCGTAGAGCTCGGCCACGGCCGCCGGATCCCGCTCCTGCGCACGGCGGACGAGGATCTCGGAGGGCAATTCCGGGGGGGGACGGTCCATCGGGAGAGGTGGCGGCGCGGAGCATAGCGGAGTCCCTCCCGGGCGCCGGCACGCATGCAGCATGACGCTTGCGTCCGCGATCGCGCGACGGGCCTGCAACTCGGCTCCGCTCCGCTCGTTGCTCCTGGGCAGAACGGCCCGGCGGCAGCGCACCGACCCGAGCGGACGCGGGCCGCGGAGCCCAGGAGGTACCGATGTCCGCACGACTCCTCGCCTTGGCGCTTTGCCTCGGCCTCGCGACCCCAGGCCATGCCGACGACTTCTACGTGGATGGCCGCACCGGGGCCGACCGTCCCGAGAACGGCAGGTCCTGGCAGACCCCGTGGAAGACGATCGCCTACGCCCTCGCGCGCATCCCGACCCCGTCCGCGCCTGCGAGCCACACGCTGCACGTGGCCGGCGGCCAGACCTACTCCGCCGCCAGCAATGGCGAGTCGTTCCCCCTCACCGTCCGTCCAGGCGTGGCCATCGTCGGTTCCGGGACTCCTCCGGTGCTCTCCCCCGTGCAGCGGGCCGCGCTGACGTTCGCGTACGACACCGCGTACCCGGCGAGCACGCGCATCGCGCGGCTCGTGTTCCAGGGCTGGACGATGAGCGTCGCTCCCGTGGGCGTCGAGCATGCACCGCGATTCGAATCCTGCCGCTTCGAGAACACCGGCATCGAGCTGTACCCGGCCGACGGCGGGCGCGCGGCACCCTGGATCGAAGCCTGCGAGTTCAGCGGCAGCCGCCAGGGGATCCTCGTCTGGGTGGCAGGCGGGATGAACGTGAACCCGATCGCCGAGCCGAGGATCGTCGAATGCGTGTTCCGGGGCCACACGACCGGCGGCGTGTACGTGGACCACGGCCATGACGGGCCGCAAGACTCGCGCGTCGACGTGCGGATCCAGCGCTGTCGCTTCGAGGGCGGGGACGCGGGAGTGCTCTACGTGGTCGAGTACATGGCCCCCGGCAACCGGAGCGCCGTGTCGATCCAGGACTCCTCGTTCCACGGCATGCGTCTGACGGGCGTGCAAGCGATGGCCGGGATGGGAGGCCACTACGATTCGCTCACCGTCGAGGGCTGCCGCTTCCTCACCGGATCGCCTGACGCCACGGCGGTGGCGCTGAACGGCGGCGGTCCCGGCTCGTTCGTCCTCCTGCGCCACAACCTCGTGGCCGGCGGCGCCGAAGGCGTCCACCTCGGTGCGGCGACCATGTTCGGCGACGGCCTGCCCCGCACGATCCTGGAAGACCTGCTGATCGTCGGGTGTGCCGGCAATGCGGTGTTCGTGGGCGCGAGCGGGCGTCCGGTCCGGGTCGACCTGCTGCAGTGCCGGCTGCTCGGCAACACGACGGGCCTGCGCGTGTGGGGCGACTCTCCGTCCGGCAGCACGCTCACCCTCTCGTCGAGCCTCGTCGCCGGCGGCGCCGACGGCGTGACCTTGGACACCAACCTGGTCTTCCTCGGGCACGGGGTGACCGTCGCCGACAACAAGGACAGCGGCCTGCGGGCCGACCGCGTCGGCTCCAACAGCGCCTGGGTCCACGGCGTGGCCGCCGGCAACGGCGCCCAGCTCACCGGCAAGATCCCGGCGCGCTACTCGCTGTTCCACGAGCAGCCAGTGCCCGGCACGGGCAACCAGAGCGTGGATCCGCGCCTCTTGCGCCCCTCGTACAAGCTCGCGCCCGACTCGCCCTGCATCGACGCCGGCGACCCGCTGCAGGCGCTTCCGGCCAGCGACTACGAGGGCGACCCGCGCCTGGTCGCGGGACCCGGCGGACACCGGCCCGACCTCGGCGCCGACGAGTACGTGCCCTGGGGCGGAGTGCGGCTGCACGGGTTGCCCGGCTTCGGGGCGGATGCCCTGCTGCCCCGCATCTCCTCCGCCAACCAGAGCGCTCGCCTGGGGGATCCCCTGGACGTGCAGGTGCGCGACGCACGGAGCGCAGGCGGCGGCACCGCAACGGCCGTCGCGCTGCAGATCGGACTCGAGGAGGCCGTGGTCGACCTCGCACCGCTGGGGGCCCCGGGCTCCCTGCTGTGGACCGTGCCGATCTTCGGCCTGCCGCCGCAGGTGCCCGACCTGCTCGGCGTCGCCGCGCAACGCCTCCTGCTGCCCCGCGACAGCAGCGTGCTGGGGCTCCCCTTCCACCTCCAGTGGCTGGTCGCGCACGCCGGGGCGAACGCCGCCGGCGTGTTGACGACGGACGCGCTGCGCGTGACTCTGGGCCGGTAGGCCGCCGGGCCATCCCTCGGCGGCCGAGGAACCAGATGGCGAAGAGGATCCGCGACGGCTTGCCGCGCTGCGTGGGCATGGGCACCGGCGCGCTCACCGGCTGGCTCCTGCTCGTGCTGCTGAGCCACCACGGGCGGATCGATGTGCAGTGGCTGCTGGCGCTCCCGGGGCTCGCCGTGGCCACCGGCTGCGGCGCCTTCTCGTTCTCGCGGCGGATCGCCTGGGGCTGGGTGGCGGCGGTGGCCGGCGGTCTCTGGACCGTGGCCATCCTGTGGCTGCAACGCCCTCTGCAGGTCGGGTTCCTGGAACAGGCGCACGCCCTGGCCACGTCGTGGCCGGGCGTGCTGCATGGCGGGATCATCGTGGCGTGCGGCGTGCCGGTCGGAGCCGGCTGGGCGAAGGCTCCGGTCAAGCCCGACGAGGACGAGTTCGCGGCCGGTTGAGCGGTCGGCACGGCGGCACTCCGCCGCGCCACGGACGACATCCGCGGGTCGGCCCGTTGCGCCGCGGGCCAGGGAGGACTCGCGGCCCCCAGAGCTCGGGGCTGGACGACTAGGAACCCATCAACCGCCGGCCGAGCTCGGCCAGGATCCGCCGGCGCGTCGTGGCCGGCACCAGGTCGAGTTCGCGCGCGATCGTGGTGAAGGTCGCGAGCGCGACGATCCCCCAGCTGGCGAGCCGGTTGCGCGCCCCGCCGCCGAGTTTGGCGGCCACCAGCCCGTGGAAGCGCTTGTACATCCGCACGAGCTCGCGGCGGATCTCCGCGTCGTCGCTCTCGCTCAGACCCGCGAACACGATGCGGTGGTGGCGCAGGTCGCCGAGGTGCTCGGCCTGGTGGTCGAGCAGGCGCAGCGCCGCGGCGCGGTCCCGCCCCGCGCCGGTCTCGCCCATGACGGCAGAGTAGAGCGCCTGCGAGTGCAGGAACACGTAGTCGATCGCCGCCAGGAACATGGCGCGTTTGTCGGGCCAGAGCCGGTACAGGATGGTCTCCTGCACGCCGCAGCGGCGTGCCAGCTCGGCCGTGGTGGTGCGGCGGTAGCCCCCCGCCGAGAAGGCCTCGGCCAGGAGGGGGAGGAACGCCGTGCGCTGGTCTTCCAGCCGTGGTGCTCGGGGCATTGTAAGTAGATACTTACAATTCGCCGACAGGCGGCGCAAGGCCGCGGCCACCACCCTTCCGCCATGAACGACGCCCTCCTCTTCGCCTGGGCCTGGATCCTCGCCGGACTCCTCTCCGGCGTGGCCCTCGGGGCCGGCTTCGCCCGCCCCGAGTGGCTGGGCGGCTACGGCTCCTGGACCAGGCGCCTCCTCCGCCTCGGCCACGTGTCCTTCGTCGCCACCGGCCTGCTCGTCCTCGCGGCGGCCGCGACCGCGACGCGGATCCCCAACGCCGGCGGGCCCTGGGTGCTGCGGCTGCTGGTCGCCGGCGCCGTGGCGATGCCCGCGTGCTGCGCGCTGGCCGCGTTCGTGCCGCGCCTGCGCTTCCTGTTCGCGCTGCCCGTGGCGGCCCTCACCGGAGGCAGCGGCCTCCTGGTCGTCCAGCTCGCGGACCTCGCCGGTCCGACCGTCTGACCAGCGCCGGAGCCACACCATGAAGATCGCCTTCCTCGCGATGTCCGGAGTGCGCGCCCAGGACCCGGAGCTGATGGCCCTGGGCCTGACCCTGCCGGGGTTCGTCGAACGCAGCCGGGTGATCGCCTCGCTGCCCAGCCTCGGTCTCCTGACCCTGGCCGGGATGACCGACCGCAGGCGTCACAGCGTCCACTACTTCGAGGCTCAGGACCTGCGCGGCGGCGACGTCGTGGCGGCCGGCTTCGACCTGGTGGCGATCAGCAGCCTCACGGCGCAGATCGGCACCGCCTACGCGATCGCCGACCGGGTTCGCGCGGGCGGCGCCAAGGTGGTCCTCGGCGGACTGCATGCCACTGCCTTGCCCGAGGAGGCGCTCGCGCACGCCGACGCCGTGGTCGCCGGCGCGGGCGAGTCGTGCTGGCCCCAGGTGCTCGCCGACGCGGAGGCCGGCCGGCTGCACGGGATCCACCACGGCGCACGTTTCGACCTCGCGGACGCCCCGATGCCGGCCTTCGAGCTGCTGGAGATCGGGCGCTACAACCGCCTCACCGTGCAGACCGCGCGCGGCTGCCCGTGGCGCTGCGAGTTCTGCGCCAGCTCGGTGCTGCTGACCCCGCGCTACGACCAGAAGCCCACCGCCAAGGTGCTGGCCGAGGTCGACCGGATCCGCCAGCTCTGGCCGCGGCCCTTCCTCGAGTTCGCGGACGACAACTCGTTCGTGGACCGGGCGCGCTGGCGCGAGCTCCTGCCCGAGCTGGCGCGGCGCGGCGTGCGCTGGTTCACCGAGACCGATCTCTCGATCGCGGACGATCCCGAGTTCCTGCGCCAGCTGCGCCGCTCCGGCTGCCGGCAGGTCCTGATCGGCCTGGAGAGTCCGGACGCGGACGGCCTCGACGGCCTCGAGCTGCGGCGCAACTGGAAGGCCGCGCGTTCGCATGCGGCGGCGCAGGCGGTGCGCACCATCCAGGCGCACGGCATCCGCGTGAACGCCTGCTTCATCCTCGGGCTCGACGGACAGGGCCCGGAGGTGTTCGAGCGCGTGTACGACACGGTGCGCACGCTGGCCCCGTTCGACGTGCAGATCACGGTCCAGACCCCGTTCCCGGGTACGCCCCTGCATCGCCGCCTCGCCCGTGAGGGCCGGCTCCTCGCGCCCGGCGCGTGGGAACGCTGCACGCTCTTCGACGTGAACTTCCGGCCCGAGCGCATGCAGCCAGAAGAGCTACGCCAGGGACTGCTCGACCTGACCCGGCGGCTCTACACCGACGAGTTCACGCGCTGGCGCCGGCTGGCCTGGCGGCGGCTGGCGCGCCAGCGCGCCGCCGCCGCCGGCCCCGTCCCCCTCGCGGCTCCCGCGTAGCGGGGACCGCTCTAGGCCGGACGCGGCAGGCTGAGCACGAAGCAGGCGCCCGGCGCGACGTCGGGATCGAGGCGCAGGTCGCCGCCCAGGTCGCGCGCCAGGCCCCGGGCCAGCGCCAGGCCCAGACCCACGCCAGGGACCTCGTTGCTGGCGGTCGCGACGGCACCACGGTCGTACGGCGCGAAGATCGCGGCCCGGTGCGCCGGCGGCACGCCGGGTCCGTGGTCGCGCACCGCGATGCGCACTTCGCCGCCCTGTGCCGACACCTTCACCTCGATGCCCTGCTCGCGCGCGCCGCGCGCGTACTTCGCGGCGTTGTCGACCAGGTTGAAGAGGATCTGGCCTACGGCGTCCTCGTCGGTCGCCAGGACCACATCGTGGAGCTCCTCCGGCAGGTCCAGATGCACGGCCATGCCCGCCTCCTGGGCACGGCGCTGCAGCGCGGGAAGCACCCGCTCGCAGAGCGTGGCCACGCCCACGCGTTCGCGCCGCGAGGCGAAGCGCCCCTCCTCGAGACGGGCCCAGGCCAGGACGTTCTCGACCACGCGCGCGAGGCGATCCGACTCCTGGCGCAGGGTCTCGAGGTACTCGTGCCGCGCCTTCGGCTCCTGCACGACGCCGTCCGCGAGCATCTCGCTGTACATGCGGAACGTGGTCAGCGGCGTGCGCAGCTCGTGGGTCACGGCCGATGCGAAGCGCGCACGCCGCTCGCCGTAGCCGATGGCGGTGCGCACGGTGAACCCGAGGATCGCCAGCGCCAGCACCGCCAGGCCCCAGGTGAAGGCCAGGATCGCGGTCGTGGGCAGGGCCCCGTTGCCCGGCAGTGCGGGCAGGCTCGCCACCAGGCGAGCCGGCACGGTGGCCAGCATCGTGCCCTGCTCGGCGGGACCCGGCGCCTCGCAGCGCACCAGGTCCGCCTGTCCGGCGCCGAACAGGTCGGGCACCAGGGCCAGCAGCGCGGTGCGCAGCGCGGGCCAGTCTGCCACCACGCCCTGCATGCGCACGCCGCCCGCGTCGCGCACCCGCCGGGCGAAGACCAGACAGGGCGGCTCGCCCAGGAGCCACACCGGCACCAGGGGGCCGACCACGGCCGCCGTGTCGCGGGGCGCGACGCTGCGCGCCTGGATGTTGGTGGCGATCTGGCGGTTGTTGTACTCGGCCTCGCTCTGGGCGACCTGCGCCTGGGAGCGCGGTTCGACCACGCTGCATGCGAGCGTCGGCAGGAGCTCCTCGGTGGCACGCACGCGCGGGTCGAGGAGCGCGAAGCCGAGACGCGGCCGCAGCCCGTCGAGGGCGCGGCCGGCGCTCTCGATCCCGGCCGCGGGCACGCCGTTGCTCTCGGCCACGTCGCGCTGGTTGCCGGTCGGCACCTGCGGACTGCTCAGCTCCGCGGCCGGGCCCACCTCGAAGTGCAGGCGGAAGATCTCGGAGCGGAATTCGAGCAGGGGCGAGGCGGTGAGCACCTCGCCGGGCGGCAGCTTGGCGAAGCCCTTGGTCCACGCCTCGCCCCTGGGGGCGTAGGCGCGGTACTCCTCGGCGGGCCGCATCGCCTCGCGCGCCAGCTGCGGCGAGAGCCACGAGTCCATGCGCCAGAGGGCGAGCCGCAGCTTCTCGTGCAGCGTGGCCTGCCTGCGCGCCGCCAGCTCGTCACGATCCAGCGCGAGCAGCGTGAGCGTGAGCCAGAGCAGGGCGCCGAGCAGCGCCAGCGCGGTCACGCCGTACCAGATCCAGGTGCTCCGGCGATGGCGGTTCACGACGGGGACCTCGCGCCGAGCATGTAGCCCTTGCCGCGCACGGTCAGCACCACCTCGGGCTGCTCCGGCGAGTCGCCCAGCTTCGCGCGCAGGTGCACGACGTGCATGTCCACCGCGCGCGTGGTCAGGTCGCCGCTGGTGAGCCCCCAGACCCGCTGCAGGAGCTCGGCGCGCGCGATCGCGCGGCCCGGGTTCTGCACGAAGTAGCGCAGCAGCTCCGCCTCCCGCTCGGAGAGCGCGGCGCGGGAACCGTCGGGGCGGAGCACCTCGCGGCGGTCGAAGTCGATCGCGCGGCCGGCCACCACGACGCGGCCGACGTCGGATGGCCGTTCGGCGCTGCGCCGCAGCACCGCGGCCACGCGCGCGAGGAGTTCCTTGCTCGAGAACGGTTTCACCACGTAGTCGTCGGCCCCGGTCTGCAGGCCGAGCACGCGGTCCGTCTCCGCGCCGCGCGCGGTCACCAGGATCACCGGCAGCGCGGGGCGCGCGCGCCGGATCTCCTTGAGCAGGGTCAGCCCGTCGCGCCGCGGCAGCACGACGTCGAGGATTGCGAGGTCCAGGGCCGCGGCCAGGGCCCGGTCCAGTCCCTCGTCGCCGTCGGCGCAGGCGATGGTGGCGTAGCCGGCGAAGCCGAGGGCGTCGACCAGCCCACGGCGGATCGCCGGGTCGTCCTCCACCACCAGGATGGTCTTGGGAAGGGGCACGACCCTCAGCGTAGCCCGAAGCGCCGGTCCTCCGGAGCGCGCTCATGGCAGTGGACGCACGCGGCGACCTTGCCGGCCGAGGTCACCCGGCCGTCGCGGTCGAGGGTTCCGTAGATCCAGCCCAGGTCGGTGCCCGGCGTGTCGGCGGGCAGCTTGTGCATGACGAAGAGCCCCGCGAACTCGCCGGCGTGGAAGCTCTGCCCGTCGCGCTCGGCCGTGGGCACGGCCGGGTAGCGGCGGCCGGCCTCCGTGGCGGCGGCCGGCCGGCCGGGATGGGCGACCCAGGATTCCTTCACCAGGGTCTGCCCCACGGGCGCCGGCTGACCGGCGACCAGATAGGGGCGCGCCGCGGTGTCGTTGGCGTAGAGGAGGTAGAGCTTGCCGCCATGCGCACCCTCGGCCGCCGACAGCCGTCCGGTCGGGGCCGGGGCGCGGCACTCGGTGGGCGCGAAGCGCGCCCCGTCGCCGATGCGGCGGAACGAGAGGTACTCGCGCACGGCTTCCTGCAGCAGCGCGGCGAACGGCGCGGCGGCCGCGGGCCGGCTGGCCGCGCCCTCGCGCGGCGGGCGCTGGAAGCCCTTGCCCTCCGCCTGGCCGCGCACCGCATCCAGGACCGCCTGCTCGAACACCTTCCGGCCGGCCTCGTTCAGCCGGCGCAACTCCTGCTGCACGTGCTGGTCGCGCCGCTGACCCAGCGTCTCGATCTGCTTGCGCAGGTCGTCGCGCTTGCGCTTGTGCTCCGCCACGTGGGCGCGGCGCTGCTCCGGCGAGAGGCCGCGCATCGTCTCGGGCAGGTCCTCGGGCTTCAGGTCCTCCAGCTTGAACTTGGGGTCCTCGCAGGCGTCGACCAGGTCCCAACCCGCGTTCCAGTACAGGCCGCCGCCCTTGGTCTGGCAGCGCTGCGCGGCGGCGGCGCCGTTGAGGCTCGCGGCGTTGCGGTCCTGCTCGCTCTGGTTGTGGGCCATCTCCGCCCCCTGCCTGCCGTACGGCAGGTAGGTGGTGTTGAGCGCCGTGCTGAGCGCCGCGAGCTGGGCGTCGAACGGCGTCGTCACCACCTCGGCGCGGTCCTGGTCGATGGCGGCGAAGTGACCGTCGGCCAGCCGGGCGACCTCGCGCCAGGCCGGGGCCAGCTGGTCGCCGGGATCGCCGCAGTAGATCGAGTTCACGACGATGCCCCGCGCGATCGCCGCGCTGCACATCGCGCGGAAGTCCACCTGCGGATCCTGCGTCGCGGCCTCGTTGCCGGCCACGAAGAGCAGGCGCAGCGCGGCCTTGTCCTCGCTCCATGCCAGTTCCTGCAACGCGGCGTGGATCACGCGGCCCACGTACTCCTCGCCGCCGTTGGTGGTCAGCGCGAAGAGCCGCTTGGACACGAGGTCGAGATCCTCGGTGAAGCCGCTCTCCACCTTCACCCAGCCGCGCGCCTGCTCGTGGGCGTTGCAGCCGTAGCTGAGCAGCGCCACGCGCAGGCGCGGGGCGGGCTGCAACGTGGCCAGCTCGTTGACCACCGCCCAGAGGTTCTGGCGCGCGGCGTTGATCAGACCGTTCATGCTGCCGCTGATGTCCAGGCAGATGGCGAGGTCGATGGGACGTTCGCCGCGCGGGGCCTGGGCGGCCAGGACGCCGGCGAGGGCTAGCGATGCGAGGACGGGAACGGACTTCATCGGGAGGCTCCTTGGCTCTGGTTGGTGATGGTGGCGGCCGGCGCTGGGGCGGGCGTGACCAGGACGTTGCGGGTCCCGATCCGCACCAGCACCTCGCCGGTGAGGGAGAGCACGCCGCTGCGGCCCTCGGCCTCGAGCTGGCGCAGCAGCTCGAAGAAGCGCGGGCTGGCGAACTCGACCCGCTCGTCGGGATCGAGGCGCTGTTCCAGCACGCTCTGGCCGTCGATCCAGCGTGTGCCGCGCTTGAAGAACGCGCGGTCGCACACCTGCTGCACGGCGGCGGTCTCGACCCTCTGCAGATTCTGGTCGAGGAAGCAGTTGCGGTAGTCGTTCCAGGTCTGGCCCTTCTGCGCCCAGAGGTTGAATCCCTGGCTGACCGCCCCGGCCCCGCTGCGCGTGGCCACGGCCTTGCCCTGCAGCTCGCTCTGGCAGGCGGTGACCAGCGCGTTCCAGTTGCCGAGGTCCGAGCCCTCGGTGGCGAGGAACGCCGTGTACTCGCTCAGCACGCCGAAGCGCGTGGAGAGCCGCAGGATCTCGTCGCGCAGCTCGCGGGCGCGGGGCGTACGGAACGCGTCCGCGCCCGCGGCGGCGAGCCCGCCACCCAGGTCGGCGCCGCTCTGCCGCAGCTCGTCGACCAGGAATGCGATCTGCCGGCTCGCCCACAGCCGCGGCACGAACGCGTGCCGCGTGCTGGCGGCGCGCACCGGCAGCCGGAACGCGTGGCGCTCGGCGCCCCGCGCGCCCTTGCCCTCCAGCACGAAGTGCAACTCCTCCTCGCCGCGGTACTGGCCCAGGACGACGAGCTGGTCGCCCGCGAAGAGGTCCGGGAGCCGTGCCGGCATGACCTCGCGCACGCGCGGCACGGGCTGGCCGTGATCGTCGACGCAGCGCAGCACGGGCTCGGCCAGGACCGGCCCCGCGAGCCGCGCGAACGTCCGCGCCACGGCGCGCTCGACGTCCTCCTCGGGCAGCACGTAGCTGGTGGTGGCACGCGTGGCCTCGGCGATGCGGTCGAGGAGCGGCACGTTCACATCGTGGCCGACGCCGAAGCAGAACACGCGGCGCCGGTGCGGGTTGCCGGACTCGACCAACGCGCGCAGGTCTGCCTCGCGCGTGGGCCCCACCGTGGGCAGCCCGTCGGTGAGGAAGAGCACGATCGGCAGGGTGCCCTGCAGGACCGGCGCGCGCAGCGCCTCGAGCAGCGCGTCGTGCAGGTTGGTGCCGCCGTGCGGGCGCAGGCCTGCGACGTGCGCGCGCGCCGTCGCCAACGTGCGCGCGTCCTTGGCCACCGGTCCGGCGAACGCGGCCCCGACGTCGTTGCCGTAGTCCAGCACCTGGATGCCTTCCCCCTCCGCCATGCCCTCGAGGACCTGCACCGCCGCGGCCTTGGCCTGTTCCAGCTTGCGCCCGGCCATGCTCCCGGAGCGGTCGATCACCAGCGTCAGCTCGCGGCGCAGGCTGGCGTCGCGCGCCCGCGCCGGTACGCCGGCGAGCAGGAGGAAGTAGCCGCCGCCGACCGCGGGATCAGGGTACGCGAAGAGCGACGCGGCGGGACCGGCCGGGTCGCTGGCGGTGAGGAAGCAGAGGCGGAACGGACCAGGGTTGCGCCGGCTGGCCTCGGCCACCCGCAGGGCGAATGCGTGCGCGCTGCGCCGCTCGGTCACCAGGTCGTGGGTCGGCGAGTACACCAGTTGCACGGGTGCCTTGCTGGCCAGCCCCACCTGGATCGCCCAGGGCACGTCGTGGCTGAGGGTCTCGCTGCGCGGGAGCACGTAGTCGGCGCGCGCGCCGTCGACCTCGAGCACGTGCTCGTAGCCCAGCCGGACGCGCTGCGTGCCGTTGCTCGGCACCGGGAACACGCTGGTGCGCACGCAGCGCCACCCCGCGAACTCGAGGAGCGCAGGATCGCGCAACCGCCCGGTGATCTGGTCGTAGAGCTGCCGCGCCTCCTCGCGGCCCAGCAGCCGCGCGCTTGGTTCGGCGCCGGCACCGGCGAACGTGAACCCCGAGATCGCGGCGCCTTCTGGCACCGGCACCAGGAGCACCGCCTCCTGCGGCGTGCCGGCGGGGTTGTGCACCTCGATCTCGAGCGTGGTCGCGGCGGTGCGCTCCAGGATGCGCACCTGGGCACGGGCCGCCGTGATGCGGACCGGCGTGGCGCCGGGCGGTGCGAGGACCGCGCGGCTCGGGACCACCCATTGCGGCTCACGCTGGGCCGCAAGAGCTGCCGCCACGAACAGGAACACGAGGAACGGGATCGGTGTGGGTCGCATGTCGCCTCCGGTAGCGGCAGATCAGACGTGCGAACCCGCGCCGCGCCGGTAAGCGGCTGGTAAAGCGCCCGGGATTGGCGAGCCGCCCCGGGTGCGGCCCGCGTATCGCCGCTCGCACCGGCCCCCGGCGCACCTCCGTGGCCCCTGCTCTGCACCCGATCCCGGGACGCACGTTCGCGCCCCGCGGGTCGGATCCTCCCCGCCATGGCTCCTTCCGCCGGGCCCGCGTGCCCGTGGTGCATCCGGCCTCGCCACGGACACGACCCGGTCTGACCTCAAGACCGGGTGGCCGAACGCCGAAACCTCAGGATCCGCAACAGGACGGGTGCCCGCACCAGAGCGGGGCCACGCCCAGGTGAACCAGCGATGCGCAGCAATCTACTCAGGATGGTCGCCGCTTGCCTGCCTCTCGCAGGCCTCGGCGCGTGCGGCTCGACCGAAGGCAACACGGTCAGCGACATGGTCGGCTGGATCGAGCGGGTCCATGTCGAGTCCGAGCTGGCGAAGAAGAACGTGCAGGTCACCAGCGAGATGATGACCGCGCTGGTCGGCAACAGCGTCAAGGGCGACCCGATCGCCGCCTACCAGGAGTTCACCAAGGCGATCTCGGAGTCGGAGTCCCAGGCCAACCGCCTGCGCGCGGCCGTCCGCCAGATGCAGTCCGCGGCACAGCCGGTGTTCGACCAGTGGAGTTCCGACCTCCTGAAGATCTCCAACCAGCAGATCCGCCGGCGCAGCGACGCGCGCATGGACGCGACGCTGCAGCGCTATCAGGCGCTGCTGGCCGCGACCAAGAGCGCCGAGTCCGGCTACGACAGCTTCAACCAGGGCGTCCGCGATCTCTCGCTCTTCCTGGGTCACGACCTCAACGCCACGGCTCTGGCCGAGGTGCGCCAGGACGCCCGCGCGATCACCGACCTCGCGCTCGAGCTCGACGGCCGCTTCAACCGCACGCTCGAGGCTGCCCGCGACTACATCGCCTCGGCCTCGCTGGGTGGCACGACCGAGCTGCGTGCCGCACCCCCCGGCGGGTCCCACGCGGAGCCCCAGCCGGCCCCGCAGACCACGCCCGCGCGCAAGTGAGCGGGAGACGTGCGCCCGGCCCGCGTGGACGTGACCGCGGGAACGGGACTCAGGGCGCCCCCTGCCCCGGGCCGATCTCCTGAGGGGCTCCGCGGGGCCTTCCCAAGAGCGATGGCGACGGACGACCGAGATCGAGGCGCCGGGCAAGCGCCGCGTACCCGCCCATCCACGGGGGGGAGGGACGCCCCGTGAGCTGGAGCATCCTGCTCACGCTGGTCCTCGTGCTCGGCATCGCGCTCTTCGCCACCTGGTCGCGGCGCGCGGAGTTGCGGCGCATGGCCGCGGCACTGCGCGAACGGGAGGACGCCGCGCACGTCGGTGCCGACCGGGCCAGGCTCCAGCATCCGGTCATCGACCTGTCGCGCTGCCTGGGCTGCGGCACGTGCGTCGACGCCTGCCCCGAGCAGGGCGTCCTCGAACTGGTGCACGGCCAGGCCACCGTGATCAACGGAGCCCGCTGCGTCGGCACCGCGGTCTGCGAGCGCGAATGCCCCGTCGGCGCGATCACCGTCACGCTCACCAACCTGGAGACCCGGACCGACGTTCCGGTGCTCAGCGACGGGCTGGAGGCGATGGGCGCACCCGGACTCTTCCTGGCCGGGGAAGTGACCGCACACGCGCTCATCAAGACCGCGGTCGAGCACGGCACGGCGGTCGGCGCCGAGGTGGCGCGCCGCTGTGCCGGGCGGCCCACCCCCGGCGACGGGCACCACGACCTGCTGATCGTCGGCGCCGGCCCGGCCGGGCTCGCCTGCGCGCTCGAGGCCATGCGCCATGGCCTGCGCACCCTGGTCCTCGAGCAGGAGGCCGAGCTGGGCGGCACGGTCGCCAAGTACCCGCGCCGCAAGCTGGTGGTGACCTTGCCGGTCGACATGCCGCTGCACGGCAGGCTGAAGAGCCGGACCTACGAGAAGGAGGAACTCATGGCGATCTGGCAGCAGATCGCCACGGAACACGAGGTGCCGATCCGGCACGGCGAGGTGTTCACCGGCCTCGAGCGCCAGGCGGAGGGCGGATTCGTGGTGCAGACCCGCACCGGCACGCATCGCGCGCGCCACGTGTGCATCGCCATCGGCCGGCGCGGCGTGCCCGTGCGCCTGGGAGTTCCCGGCGAGGAGCTGCCCAAGGTCGCCTACAGCCTCCTCGACGCGCACTCCTACCAGGGACGCAGGATCCTCGTGGTCGGAGGCGGCGACAGCGCGATCGAGTGCGCGCTGGCCCTGGCCGGACAGCCCGGCAACGAGATCACGCTCTCGTACCGGCGCGAGCGCCTGTTCCGGGCGCGCGCCAGGAACCTCGAGCGCCTCGAGGCCTGCATCGCCGACGGGCGGATCGAGGTCCTCTACAACAGCGAGGTGCTCGGCATCGAGCCGGACGCCGTCGAGCTCGGCATCCACGAGGGCGGCGTGGTGCGCACGTTGCGCCTGGACAACGACGACGTGTTCGTGATGGCGGGCGGCGTGCCCCCGTTCGAGCTGCTGGAACGCTCCGGAGTGTCGTTCGACCCGTCCCTGCGACCCGCGCCGGCACCGGTCGCCGAGCGCGGCACCGGACTGCTGCGCGGCCTCGCCGCCGGATTCGCCCTGGCACTCGCCGCGCTCGGCTGGGCGTTCCTGCATTCCGACTACTACGCGCGGCCGCTGGCCGAGCGTGCCACCCACGCCAAGCACCAGTGGCTGCGGCCCAGCGAGGGCCTCGGCCTCCTGCTGGGGATCGCCGCGATCGCGCTGATCGTGGTCAACCTGCTCTATCTGGTACGTCGTTCGCCGACCCTGCGCTTCACCCTCGGCTCGCTGCAGGCGTGGATGTCCAGCCACATCGCGACCGGCATCCTGGCCCTGCTCTGTGCGCTCCTGCACGGCGCCATGAGCCCGCGGGACACGC
>JADLFX010000091.1 GCA_020849665.1 Planctomycetota bacterium
GAAACGCCGCGCCCTGGTAGCAGGGGTTCTCCGTGGCCACGCGGGTGTCCTCCCGCACCAGCAGCCGCGCGATGAGATTGAGTCCGCCCTGCGAGCCGGCGACGATCACGACCTGGTCGGGGCTGGCGCAGATCCCGCGCGCGGGCCCGAGGTGATCGACGATCGCCTTGCGCAGCTCGCACAGTCCCGCCGGCTCGCGGTACTCCGTGAAGCGCGTCCCGGCGCTGGCCAGCGCCCGGTTGACGAGCCGGTGCCACGCCTTGATCGGGAAGGAATGCGGGTCGGGCCGCCCCAGCCAGAAGTCGTAGGCGAGCCGATGCGGGTTCACCAGCGCCTGGCTGCGGCCCTGGAAGGGCAGCGGATGCGGGCAGGCGTGCGCGCCTGCCTCGGCGGCCGGCTCGGCCTGCGCGCGGCGCGCGCCCAGGCAATCCTCGGGCAGCTCCAGGCTCACGTACGTGCCGACCGCCTGGCGCGTCTGCAGGTAGCCCTCGGCGAGCAGTTGCTCGTAGGTGAGCAGCACTGTGTTGCGCGACACGCCGAGCTGAGCGGCCAGCGCGCGGCTCGCCGGCAGCAGCGTGCCCGGCTTCAGGCGGCCGCTCAGGACCAGCTCGCGGATTTGATCGAACAACTGGCGCTGCAACGGCTGCCGCGCGGTCTGACAAAGTACGATTGGCAGTTGCATCTTCCCTACGCCTCGCCGATGACCCGTCTGGAACTCAAGCAGCTTTGGCACGACTCGGCATTGCGCAGGATCAAAAAACCCCCCGCCCGCGGCGCCGTGCCGTGGACCGGGTACGGCGCCGGGACAGCGGCGCAGACCAGATCCAGAAGCGGTGCGCGACCACGGGGGGCGGGCGCCGCGACCGTCTACATCGTCTCTCGCACGACCATCTTGCCTTCCGCCAGACTCTTGTCGAGATCGGTCTCGTCGACCTCCTTGTGCACGAGATTCTGGTGGCAGTCGATGCAGGTCGCCCCCTGGGTCTCCATCTTGGCATGCGCCTCGCGGGCGGGCGCGCCGGGCGGCCGCGCGTTCCGGTGGCAGTCGCGGCAGGTGACGCTGTCCCAGCGCTTGAGGTTCATGCGCGCGTGGTGCGCCATCTCCAGGCGGTTCTTGTTGAACTTCTTGACGTCGGAGTAATCGCGGGTGAAGTGCAGCCACAGCTCGCGCGCGCCGTCGAACACGTGCGTGGCCACGGCGCGGTGGAAGTTCGCGATCCCCTGCGGCACGTGGCAGTCCTTGCACTCCGGGTCGGCGCCGAGCGCGCCGTAGTGGGTCGACTTCTTCAGCTCCTGGGCCGGGTAGGTCATCTCGTGGCAGCTCGTGCAGAAGGAGGTCGTCGAGATCGCCGCCTCACCGCCGCCGACGACTGTCGCCAGCACGACGGCGAACGCGGCGCCGAGCAGAAACGGGCCGCGGTTGGCTGCGATGTATCGGCAGAGGTTTCGCACGGGCGCGCCCTATTCCTCCGTACCCTTCTCGGCGGGCTTCGCCTCCGACTGGAACTCCTCGTGGAACTCGGGCAGCGGCTCGCCTGTGAAGGTGCCGTCGAGCTTGTAATGCTCGTGCATCGCCTTGTTGTCGCGCACGGCCTTCTCGAAGTCGAACGCATACTTCGGATCGACCGCGGGCGTGAACGGGGTGTAGGGCTTGGCGGCGCCCGACCACGAGGAGCCTTCGTAATTCAGGTGACAGGCGTTGCAGCGCTCGACGAAGTGGAACTCCTGTCCGGCAGCGGCGAGTTCCTCCCGGGGCGTGGTCTCCTGCTTGTTCTCGAACGCCTCGCCGGCCTTGCGGTGGATGAGGCGGTAGTCGGAGCCCGGGCCGTGGCAGGATTCGCAGCCGACGCCGACGAGGTACTTGCCCGGGTCTTCCGGATCGTAGCCGCCGTCCTTGCCGTAGCCGGTGACGTGGCAACCGACGCAGTCCTTGTCGGCGCTGTAGTCTTTGTCCGGATCGAGCTTGGCCTTCAGCTTCTCCTTGGTCTTGGCGCCGGGCATGAGCGACTCCAGTGCCTTGGCGTGCCGGGTCTCGGCCCAGGATTGGTATTCGCTCCGGTGGCAGGAGCTGCACTTCTTGCGGCCCTCGAAGGCAGATTCCTCGGCGAGGACGGGACGCGCGAGGATTGCTGCCGCGGCGATCGCAAGCAATGTCGCGAGCGATATTCTGAAGCTCCGCATGTGGCACCTCTTCTTTCGGTCGTGGAGGCGGGGGACGCGTGGTCCTAATGTAAGCGCGGGATCGCGATGCCTCTTAGGGCCAGTAGCGGACTGCTTTCTGGTGCCAGCAGCGGGCCCGGGGGCGCCGGCCGGGTCAGGGCCGCGGGTCGGCCGCGGCGGTCTGGACCTTCTTGACGCCCGGCGAGAGCTTGTAGACCCAGTAGCCGCCGTGCTGATAGACGACGCTCGGGGCGTCCAGGGCGAGGGGATTGGAGGTGTCGAACGGCAGAAGCTGCGCGAGCAGCGTGCGCGTGGAGGCCTTGTCGGTGAGAAAGTGCACGCGCACGGTGGTGTCGTCCCTGCGCTCCACGGCATAGGCGCTGTGGCCTTGTTTCTTCAGCCAGTTCTTCACGCCGCTGATCGTGCCGTGCATCTGGCCGGTCATGGGGAAGTCCTTGAAGCCGACCCCGAATCGCTCGGGATACATGACGCCCAGGCGGTAGGCATCGGTGAGATGGACGACCACATAGGCCTCGCCGTCGCCGGCAAGGCGGCGCAGCTTCTCCAGGCCGGCGGGGACCTCGGAGAGCATCGCATCGGCGAACTCGGCGAACCGCTGCTCCGTCTGCGCCGAGGCGGGCGCGCGCCAGAAATCGCGTTCCAGCGATTCGATGGACCGCTCCGCCGCGCGCCACGGCGGCGGCAGGAGCAGCGGGGTGACCATGTTTTCCTCGAAGAGCACGCTGCTGCCGGCAAGCAGTTGCAGTTGCCTGGAGGTGTCCCACCACGCGAGGATCCTGGCCTGCTTCGGTGCGTGGCTGGCGACCGCCGCGGCGAGCGCCGTCAGCTCGCCGGCCGCCGGACCCAGCCTGAGCACCGGCTCGCCGGTGTTGTTCTGCCACGACAGGAGCACCGGCGCGCCGTCGCCCCTGGAACCGAC
>JADLFX010000092.1 GCA_020849665.1 Planctomycetota bacterium
CCGCCGATCGCCCTCGTCGCCGCGCTCTTCTTCGCCTCCGGTGCCACGGGCCTGGTCTACGAGGTGGTCTGGTCGCGCCACCTGCAGCTGCTCTTCGGCGTGAGCACGTTCGCGATCGCGACGGTGGTCACGGCGTACATGGCGGGGCTGGCGCTGGGCAGCGCCCTGCTCGGGCGCGTGGCCGACCGGCTCTCGGCGCGCGGCGCCGTGGCCGCGTACGGCCTCCTGGAGATCGGGATCGGCCTGTTCGCCTTCGCCTCGTTCCCGCTGCTCGGCGCGCTGGAGCGGGCCTACCTCGGATTCGCCGGGGCGCTGCTGGAGGCGCCCGGCCTGCGCCTGGCGGTGAACTTCGTACTCACCTTCGTGCTGCTCCTGATCCCGACGACGTTGATGGGCGGCACGCTGCCCCTGATCGCGCGCGTGTTCGGCGCCGCGGCGGGGCAGACCGGCAAGGGGTTCGGCTGGGCCTACGCCCTCAACACCGCGGGCGCGGTGCTCGGCACGTTCCTGGCCGGGTTCGTACTGCTCGAACGCCTGGGCACCCACGCCAGCGCCTGGCTGGTGGGCGGCGTGAACCTGGCCGTGGGCGGCGTGGCGCTCGCGGGCCGCTGGCGCGAGATGCGTGCGGCTCCCGGGACCGAGGCCGCGGCGGCGGGCGACGAGTCGGCGCCGGGCGCCGTGCGCGAGCCGCGGGGCGTGCTCCTCGTCCTCGCGGCGCTCTGCGGACTGGTGGGGATGGGCTGCCAGATCGCGTGGGTGCGTGGCTTCGCCACGCTGCTGGTCTCGACCACCTACACCTTCTCCCTCGTGCTGATGGTGTTCCTGGTGGGGATCGCCCTGGGCAGCGTGCTGGCGGCGCGCCGGGCGCCCACGCCCGGCCGCCTGCGGAACGTGCTGCTGCTCTTCGCCGCGAGCGCGCTGCTGCAGCTCGTCCTCTACGACACGTTGCACGAGCTCGGTTTCCGCCTCGCGCGGACCGGGTGGAGCCATGGGCTCTTCCTGCTGGCCCAGTTCGGCCTCGCCGGTCTCGTGGTGCTGCCGCTCACGCTCTGCTCCGGAGCGGCCACCACGCTCCTGGTGGGGTTGGCCTCGCGCGGCCTCGCCCGCACCGGCCGCGACGTGGGTGCCGTGTACGTCGCCAACACGGTGGGCGCGGTGCTCGGCATGGGCCTCGGCGGGTTCGTGCTGGTGCCGTGGCTCGGTGCCGAGGGCACGGCCCGGCTGCTGGCCGTGGCGCTGCTGGCGGGCGCGCTGCTGCTGGGCGTCTCCGGGCCGCGCGGGGTCCTGCTGCCCCTGGCCGCCCTGGCGGCGGCCGTGCTCTGGCCGTCTCCCGACCCGCGCCGTCAGGCGTTCGGACCGGTGTGGCTGGCGAATGCCTACCGGGGCCCTTCGGGCGAGCCCCTGGAGCGGATGCTCGGCTTCGAGGTGATCGAGCTGCGCCATGGTCGCTTGGCCGACGTGGCGGTGAGCCTCGCGCCTTCGACCAGCGAGCGGTCGCTCTGGATCTCGGGCATGTCCAACGCCTCCTCCCTGGGCGACATGCCGACCCAGGCCAACCTCGCGATCCTGCCGTGGCTCTTCGCGCCGCGGGTCGCGGAGAGCCTGCACGTGGGCCTCGGGTCCGGGATCACCGCGGGCATCGCCGCGTCGCTGCCCGGCACGGGGCGCACGACGGTGGTGGAGCTGGAAGGCGAACTGTTCGCACTCGCCGGGATGTTCGCGCCGCAGACCTTCGGCCTCGCCACCAATCCCAAGGTGCGCGCGATCGCGGACGACGCGCGCACCTGGATCGCGCTCGCGCCGCCCGCGAGCCTCGACCTGATCGTGTCGCAGCCCAGCCAGATCTGGGCCAAGGGCAACGGCAACCTGTTCACCGCGGAGTTCTTCGCCGCCGCGCGCCGCGCACTGCATGCGGACGGCGTGTTCGCGACCTGGATCATGGCCTACACGGTGCCCGGCGAGGTGTGGGGGATCGCGGTGGCCACCTTGCTGGACGCGTTTCCGTACGTCCTGGCGTTCCGGTCGCGCGAGCTGCCCGGCGACGTGCTCTTCCTCGCCGCGCAGCGGCCCCTGCGCCTGGATCCGACGCGGGTGTCGGAGCTGCAGCGCCTGGGCGGTGCCGCGGCCGGCCTCGCGCGCCTGCTCGGCTACGCGCAGCCCGCCGACGTGGCGCGCCACTTCTTCGCCGATCAGGACGATCTGCGCCGCGCCACGCAGGCCATCGCCGAGCGCCACACGGACGCGCGTCCGGTTCTGGAGTACCTCTACCCGCGCTATCTGCTGCACCCGCGGGACAACGAGCTCCTGGAGCGCCTGTGGCGGGAGCGCCACTCCGCGCAGCGGCCGGGCGGGTTCCGCCGCCCGCCCGGCGCCGATACCGGCGAGCTGGCGCCGGCCACGCGCTTCGCGATGGCCCGCGAGACGGACGTGGACCCTCTGCCGCTCTTCGCGGACCGGCCGCTGGCCGCCCTGGATCCGGCCGGCGTGGGTGGAATGCCGGCGGCGGCCCTGCCCTTTGCGTTCGCGCTCGCCGCGGATGCAGGCCAGGAGGCCGTGGCGCGCGCCTGCCTCGCCAGGCTGGGCGAGGGCTGGCACGGCGCCCCCGAGGTGATCGAGACCCTGCTCCGCCACGTGCCGCGGCTGCGCGCGGCACCGTGGCGCGACGAGCTGCTGCGGCGTGCCGCGGCGCCCGGTCCGGACACGGGGCTGCACACCGCCCTGGCCCGCCTGGAGGCCCTGTCCACCGCCGCGGCGGGCGGCGACGCTGCCGCGACGCGGGCCTACCTGGACACCTTCCTCGCGGTGTTCCCGCCCGAGCGCCTCGTCGTCGACGGCGTGCCCGCGTGGTACTTCGGGCCGCTGGTGGCCGGCGCGCTGGCCACGGGCCGCATGGGTGCGGTGGAGGAGTACCTCGGCCGCGTCGACCGGCTCTTCGCCGGGCGGCACGTGGGGGCGCGCCTCGCCCTCGCCGCGATCTTCGCGCAGACCGGCAGGCGGGAGGGAGCGCGCGCCTGGCTCGCCCCCTACGCGCAGTGGCGGATCGAGGACGCGCAGCTGCGCGAGGTGCGGGAGCTCGTGGAGCGGGCGCGCTGAGCCCGCGCGCGGCCGCGGCCTAGGCCGGTCCGCGCTGCGGCAGGTCCATCCGGAAGTGCTTGCTCAGCTTGAGGCCCTGGTCCTGGTAGTGGCTGCTGAGTCGTGTGTCGCCGTAGCAGACCTCGGGCACGGCGAGCGTCTTGAAGAACTGCAGGCGGAAGAACACCTGCCCGTCCTCGACCAGGAACGGCACGTCGTGCGGGCGCACCTCGAGCACCGCGCGCGTGCCGGTCTCGCCGCCGAAGCCGTTGTCGAAGAACCCGGCGTAGTTGGTGCGCAGCTCGCCGATGCCCACGTCGTACGCGCCCATCTCCGCCGCCAGGTGGCGCGGCACGCGCACGCGCTCCTTGCTGGCGAAGATGTAGAACTCCTCGGGTTCGACGATGTAGCGCCCACCCTCGGGCTCGAGGATCGGGTCGAAGTAGGCGTGGGCCGGGTGATGGTTCTCCAGGGCCACGTCCACGATGCCGGTGTAGCGGCGCGCCACGTAGCCGATCGGTCCGGTCACGTCCCGGTCGCGCCGCATCGCCACGCCCATGCACAGGCCCTGGTCCACGCGCACCTGCTCGAGCGGGATCGGCCGGCCGTCGTCGCGGTAGAGCAGCGGGCCGGCGCGATACTCCTCGCGCAGCTCGTCGTCGCTGAGCACCGGGTGGCCGGCGATGAACCGGATCTGGCAGAGCGAGAGGCCGGTGCGCACCCGCACCGGGAACGAGCGCGGGACGATCTCCAGGTAGAGCGGGCCGGTGTAGCCCGGCGGAGCCTGCTCGAAGCGCCCCGTGCGGTCGGCGAGCAGGCGCGTGAACAGGTCGAGGCGGCCCGTGGAGGACTTGGGGTTGGCGCGGATCAGGTACGGCAGCGGCCGTTCGATCCGCTCCAGCAGGGGCACGATGTAGCAGTGGCCCTTCTCCAGCACCGCGCCGTCGGTGAGGTCGAAGGTGTAGAGCGTGGTCTCCTCGAGGCGTTCGGCCACGCGCACGTTCTCGGGCAGGAACCCGCTGCGCACGCGGTAGCCGCGGGTCGCGAGCCGCAGGTCCAGGCTGGATGGCTGCACCTGCCCCGGCGAGATCGGCGGGTTGCTGGTGAGGATGCCCTCACGGATCAGGGCGTGGATCTGCTGGTAGACGAGGATGCCGCGCATCGGATGCGGCGCGTTGTAACCGCGCGGTGGCGCTGCCTCCACGGCGGAGCCGCGGCGCGGCGTGCCGGGCGCCGCACTGTGGCGTGCGCCGGGCGGGCTCGCTACCGTTCCCCGCTCGCTGCGCCGCGGCTCCGCCGCGCCGGACCCTGCGCCTCACGGCGCGTCCGCGTGGCGCAGACCCCCGTCCCTCCAGCCATGAAGATCCACGAGTTCCAAGCCAAGGAGGTCCTGGCGCGCTTCGGCGTGCCGGTGCCGCAGGGCATCCCGGTCGAGTCCGCCGAGGCGGCGGCCGACGCGTTCCGCCGCCTCGCCGCCCCCGTGGCGGTCGTGAAGGCGCAGATCCACGCCGGCGGCCGCGGCAAGGCGGGTGGCGTGAAGCTGGTGCGCTCGGCACAGGAGGCCGAGGCGGCCGCGCGCGGCATGCTCGGGAAGGTCCTGGTGACCTACCAGACCGGTCCGGCCGGGCGGGAGGTGAAGCGGGTGCTGGTCGAGAAGGGCTCGGAGATCGCGCGCGAGCTCTATCTCGCGATGGCCGTGGATCGGGCCGTGGGGGCCCCCGTGCTGATCGCCTCCACCGAGGGCGGCATGGAGATCGAGGAGGTGGCCCGCCGGAACCCCGCCGCGATCCAGCGCGAGATCTGCCACCCGGTGAAGGGGATCCTGCCGTTCCAGGTGCGCCGCCTCGCCTTCGACCTCGGCCTCGGCGCGCAGCTCAAGCCGGCTGCGGCCGTGATCGAGGGCCTGAGCCGGGCGTTCTTCGCGCTCGACTGCTCGATCGCCGAGATCAACCCCCTGATCGTCACGAAGGCCGGCGAGGTGATGGCGCTCGACGCGAAGATCAACTTCGACTCCAACGCGCTGTTCCGCCACAAGGACCTGATGGCGTACCGCGACCTCAACGAGGAGGACCCCAAGGAGATCGAGGCCGCGCACCACAACCTCAACTACATCGCCCTCGACGGCAGCATCGGCTGCATGGTGAACGGCGCCGGGCTGGCGATGGCGACCATGGACACCATCCAGCTCAAGGGCGGCAAGCCAGCCAACTTCCTCGACGTGGGGGGCGGCGCGAACAAGGAGCAGGTCACCAACGCGTTCAAGATCCTGCTCTCGGACCGCAACGTGAAGGGCGTCCTGGTGAACATCTTCGGCGGGATCATGAAGTGCGACACGATCGCCGAGGGCGTGATCGCCGCGGCGCGCGAGGTGCACCTGGCCGTGCCCCTCGTCGTGCGCCTGGAGGGCACCAACGTGGAGCAGGGCCGCCGGCTGCTGCAGGAGTCGGGGATCCGCCTGCAGACCGCGGCGTCGCTGGACGAGGCCGCCGAGAAGATCGTGGCGCAGGTGCGCTGAGAGGTGATGCGATGGCCATCCTGATCGACGGCGATACCAAGGTCCTGGTGCAGGGCATCACCGGCGACGCCGGCCGGTTCCACACCTCCCATTCGCTCGCCTACGGCACCAAGGTGGTGGGCGGCGTCACCCCGGGCAAGGGCGGCACGCGGGTCGAGGGTCTCGATCTGCCGGTGTTCGACTCGGTGCGCGACGCAGTCCGGGAGACCGGCGCGAACGCCTCGGTGGTGTACGTGCCCGCCGGCTTCGCGGCCGACGCCATCCTCGAGGCGGTCGAGGGGGGGATCCGGGTGGTCGTGGCGATCACCGAGGGCATCCCGGTCCTCGACATGGCCTGGGTGCGGCACTACCTGCGGGCCAGCGACGCGGCGCGGGCCAACGGTGCACGGTTGATCGGTCCGAACTGTCCAGGGGTGATCACGCCCGTCACCGACAAGAGCGGCTGCAAGATCGGCATCATGCCTGCCTACATCCACCGTCCGGGCCGCATCGGCGTGGTGTCGCGGAGCGGCACGCTCACCTACGAGGCGGTCTGGCAGCTCACGAGCGTCGGGCTGGGCCAGTCGACCTGCGTGGGGATCGGCGGCGACCCGATCCAGGGGATGAACTTCGTCGACACGCTGCGGCTCTTCGCAGACGACAAGGCGACGGACGGCGTGATCCTGATCGGCGAGATCGGCGGCAGCGCCGAAGAGGAGGCGGCCGAGTTCATCCAGTCCCACATGCGCGGCAAGCCGGTGGTGGGGTTCATCGCCGGAGCCACGGCGCCCCCTGGCAAGCGCATGGGCCACGCTGGGGCGATCATCTCGGGCGGCAAGGGAGCCGCCGCCGACAAGAAGGCCGCCCTGCAGCGCGCCGGCGTGCACGTGGTGGACACCCCCAGCGTGCTCGGCGCGACGATGAAGAAGGTACTGGGGCGCTGACCCCCGCGCCGCCGCCGTCCGGCGGCGGACGCCGTTCGACGAAACCCATCGATCTACGCCGCTGCGGCGGCGGACAGGGAGCACGCGGATGGACCGGATCCTTCGCCTCGCCACGCCGGTGGTCCTGATCAGCTTCGCGGTCATGGTCCTCTTCGCCCCGGCCCTGCCCGGGCTGGCGGCGCTGGATCAGGCGTTCGGCGCGAACAGCACCCTGCGCATCGCCGTGGCCGTGCTCTGCCTCTACGTCCTGATCCTGATCCTCGAGCGGCAGCGGATGGAGACCACGTTCCGCGAACTGCTCGGCGGCCTGCGCAAGCTCAAGGACGACCTGCAGCACAGGGCCCAGGGCACCGGCGACCAGGAGCCGGCCCGCCGGGAGGCGATCCAGATCCTGGTCTCGGCCCTCGAGTCCAAGGATCCCGAGGTACGTGCCAGGGCCAGGGTGCATCTGCAGCGCCTCACCGGCGAGGACCTGGGCGAGGACGCCACGGCATGGCGGAGCTGGGCGCAGCGTCAGGGTCCCAGGGCCTGAAATTGGCGCGAGCTGGAGGGATTGTCGGCATCACGTTGTGCCGGCCGTTGGCGCGGCGCCGTTCCGGTGGCATGATCGCACGCTCGGATCGACCCTGAAGTCGCCGACCGCCGCGCCGCGGCGGCCGGTTGCGGATGACCCCCCTACTGAACTGCGCCGCTGCGGCGGCGAGACACCAGCATGATCGGATTCCTGGGCGGCTACGAGTGGCTTGTGGTCCTGGTGATCGCGCTCCTGCTCTTCGGGCACCGCATCCCAGGCATGGCCCGCTCGCTGGGGTCCGGGATCACCGAGTTCAAGAAGGGGCTGCGCAGCACGGACGAGAAGGACGAGACCAAGCAGGTGCCACCCGCTTCGACCGGAACGTCCAACCCCGCCGAGACCCAGAGGACCCGCACGGAGTGATCCCCGGGGGACTGCAAGGGAACCGAGATCGTGGCCGAATCCGAACCGCTGGCTGAGACCGCACGCGAGACGCGGGCCCGTCCGGAGGCGACCGTCCTTCGGCCGGCGGCCCGCACCCTGCCCCAGCCGTTCGCCCAGGTCCGGGCCGAGCTCGACCGGGTCAACCGGGAGCTGCAGGAGGACGTCCGTCCCGACGCGCCCGAACTCGTGCCCCTGATCGAGCAGGTGGCTCGCTACCGGGGGAAGCAGCTCCGGCCCGCGCTGGTGCTCCTCTCCGCCCGCGCCTGCGGCGCGGTCCGGGACGAGCACATCGTCGTGGCCAAGGTCGTCGAGCTGATCCACACGGCGACGCTGGTGCACGACGACGTCCTCGACGGTGGCGTCCTGCGGCGGCAGGTGCCCACGGTGAATGCGCTCTACGGCAACGAGGTGCCGGTGCTCCTGGGCGACTACCTCTATGCGCGCGCCTTCCACATGGCCGTGCAGATGAGCGACCAGACCTGCAGCCGGGTGCTCTCCGAGACGACCCGCGTCGTCTGCCAGGGCGAGATCACGCAGATCCTGCACCGCTTCGACTGGAACCTCTCGGAAGAGCGCTACACCGAGATCGTCCGGGACAAGACCGCCAGCCTCTACGCGGCGGCCTGCCGCCTGGGCGGCCACTACGCGGGCGCGACCCCGGCGCTGGTCGAGGCCTTGGACCATTTCGGTACCCGGATGGGGATCGCGTTCCAGATCGTCGACGACTGCCTGGACCTGCGCGGTACCGAGGCGGTGGTCGGCAAGTCCCTGGGTACGGATCTCGACAAGGGCAAGATGACCCTGCCGCTCCTGCATCTCCTCCGGAGCGGAGCCGAGGTCGCGGACCGGCTGCGACGGATGCTCTCCGAGACGGCGGCCGAGGCCCGGCTGGACCGCCTGCGGCGCGACTTCGACCTCGACCGGGCCATCGCCTACGCCCTCGGTCGGGCCGAACACCACGTCGCATGCGCGCGCCGCGCGCTCCAAGACTTCCCTGCCGGACCCGCCCGGGATGCCCTGGCGACCGTGGCGGGTTATGTCTTGGAACGTCAGTGGTAAGTTCTACAGCTTTCGCGCGTTGGAGCCTGGCCCGCCGGTCGCCCGACGCGAACGCGTGCTGGCCACCCCCAGTGTGACGGTCATGCCCAAACCTGCCTCGCTGACACTCCTGCCCCTGCTCCTGGTCGCGGCTCCGGGCTGCGACCGCAAGGACGTCGTCCACCAGATCCAGGAGGAGCGGACGTACACTCCGGATCAGCCTTTGGAGGCAAAGGCTTACACCACTGCCGAGCGCCTCGGATTCACCGGCGGCGGTCACGGCCATGGGGCCCCGGCCGCCGCGCCGGCCCGGCCCTTCGTGTGGACTCTGCCGGCCGACTGGGAGGAGATGCCTGGGAGCTCCATGCGCCAGGGCAGCTTCCGGGTGAAGGGGATCCCCGAGAGCGACATCTCCCTCACGCTCCTGCCCGGGGGCGGCGGGGGGATGGCGGCGAACGTGAACCGCTGGCGCAAGCAGATGGGACTCCCGGACCTCTCGGAAGCCGACGTGGCGGCCCTGCCGAAACGCACCTTCCTGGGTCAGCAGGCCACCTACCTCGACCTGCGGGGGACCTACTCCGCCGGGATGGGCGACCCCGCGCCGAAGGCCGACTACGCGATGCTCGGCGTGATCCTGGTGGTGGAGAACACGGGTGTGTTCGCGAAGTTCACCGGACCCGCGCGGGTCGCCGACACGCAGAAGGCCAACTTCGACGCGTTCTGCGCCTCGGTACGGGCGAACCCCGCGGCGACCTCAGGGGGGAACGCCGCGCCCCCCGGGCCCGAGGCCGGCAAGCCCGCGCTGCAGTGGACCGCTCCGGAGGGCTGGCGCCAGACCCAGCAGGGCTCGGGCATGCGCCTGGTGACCTTCGTGATGGGCGCCACGGGGAAGACCGAGTGCGCGGTCACGATCCTGGGCGGTACCGGGGGAGGGATGAAGCCCAACCTCGACCGTTGGAACGGCCAGGTCGGCAAGGCCGCGCTCACCGAGGCGGAATTCCTGGCGCTGCCCAGGATCCCCGTGCTCGGCGGCCAGGGAGTCCTCCTGCACGCCGAGGGCGCCTACAGCGGCATGGAGGAGACGTCGATCCCGGATCAGGCCCTGCTCGGCCTCGCGGTCGAGCTGCCGGGCCAGATGGTGTTCGTCAAGATGACCGGGCCCAAGTCCGAGGTGGCCGCCGAGAGAGCCCGCTTCGAGGCCTTCTGCAAGTCGCTCCGCAGGTGAACCCATGCGTCCCTTCCTGAACCGGCTCTCCACGCTCTTCGCCTCGCACGGGCTGGCGTGCGCGCTGTTGATCGTGCTCTTCGTGCTCACCTACGTCGGGACGATCGCGCAGATCGATCTCGGCCTGCACGAGGCGCAGAAGCGCTACTTCGACGCGTTCTTCGTCGCGACGCCGATCGGGCCGATGCTCGAGCCGTTCGGCATCCACCTGCCGGAGTTCTTCGACCGCCTGCGCCTGCCGCTGCCGGGCGGCCAGCTCGTGCTGATCCTCCTGGGCCTGAACCTGATCTGGGGCGGGATCGTCCGGATGCGGCAGGGCGTGGCGACCGCAGGCATCCTCGTCGCGCACATCGGCCTGGTGTGGATGTTCGTGGCCGGTGGGGTCGAGTACCTCTACTCGGACAAGGGGGCCCTGAGCGTCTACGAGGGGGACACGAAGAGCACGTTCGTCGATCACTACGCCTGGGAGATCGCGATCCAGGAGCGGGTCGCGGACGGCAAGGTGCGCGAACTCGTCGTGCCCGCGGAGCGCTTCGACCGGCTCCACCCGCAGCAGAAGGCGATCTTCCATCACGACTCGCTGCCCTTCGTCCTGGAGGTAACCCGCTTCGTCCGCAACAGCCAGCCGTCGGTGGCCACCAGCGCCACGCCGGCGGGCGTCCCCGTGGTGGACGGGTTCTACCTGCGCGAGATCGAGCCCAGCACCACCGCCGAGTCCAACACCGCGGGCGTGTACGTGCGGCTCATGGACAAGGAGACGCGCACCGTGACGCCGGGGATCCTGTGGGGGATGCCGATGGGTGATCGCATGGAGTACCTGCCCTGGACGGTCACGTCGGGCAAGCGCCAGATCGACCTCGTCCTGCGCAAGAAGACCTACCCACTGCCCTTCGCGATCCGCCTCACCAAGTTCAGCAAGGAGAACCACCCCGGCATCACCATGGCCCGCGCGTTCTCCAGCAAGGTGGTGAAGATCGAGGGCGAGAACGAGACCGGCGTCCTGATCTCGATGAACGAACCGCTGCGGCACAAGGGCTACACGCTCTTCCAGAGTTCGTGGTTCCCCCAGGACGAGGCGTATCGCGGTCCCGTGGCATCGGTGTTCAGCGTGGTCCGCAACCCCGCCGACCAGTGGCCGCTCTACTCATGCCTGATCATCGCCGTAGGACTGGTGTTCCACTTCGGCCGGAAGCTGCTGCGCTTCCTCCGCGCCGAGATGCAGCGAACCGCCGAAGGAGGTGTCTCGTGATCCGTTCCCTGCGTGTCCTGCTCGTGTTCGGCGCCCTGCTCGCCAGCACCCTGACGGCCCAGAAGCCCGGCGACAACTACCGGCGCTGGGATCCGGAGGTGGTCCGGATGGCCGCGGACGTGCCGGTGCAGGAGGGCGGCCGCGTCAAGCCGCTCGACACGGTCGCGCGCTTCCTGCTGCTGCGCCTGAACGGCAAGCGCTCCCTCGATCTGCCCGGCGGGCCGGACGACAAGGTGACGCTGCAGCCCACCGAGTGGCTGCTCGACGTCCTGTTCCGGCCGGAACTGGCCCGGACCTTCCCGCACTTCCTGGTCCAGAACAGCGAGGTGCTGGACGCGATCGGCGTCGAGCACGCGGGCAAGAACAAGCGCGACCGCTACGCCTGGAACGACCTGTCGCGCTCCATCGAGAAGCTCTACCGCCTCCACGGGCAGTTCGGACGGATCGACCAGAAGAAGCGGACCACGGTCCAGGAGCAGGTCGTGCGCCTCGCGTTCGTGGTGCACGAGTTCGAGTCGATGGCGCACCTGCTCGACTTCGCGCGCGAGGGCTTCGCCACCGAGGGCAGCAGCACGCTCAAGACCCTCTACCAGGGCCAGGCGAAGGTCGGCCTCGCCACGCTCCTCGGCAAGGCCCGGGAGCTGCGCACGGCGTACATGGAAGCCACCCAGAAGGAGGGCCAGGGTGGCGGCGAGTCGAGTCCGGATGCGGTCGCGCTCGGCAAGGTCCTCGAGAGGGTGCAGCGCCTGGGCGGCCAGGCCGACACGCTCGCGTTCTTCCCGCCGTTGGGCAGCACGCGCGAGCAGCCCCAGTGGATGACGCCGGCCGACGTGGTGATGGCGACGCTGATGCCGATGGCCGGCGAACAGTCCTGGCACGGCCCCTTCGACCGCCAGCTCCAGAGCCTCGGTCTGCTGGAGCGCGCCGTGGGCTCGCTCGGCGATCCGGCCCTCTTCGCCAAGGACCTCGGTGCCTGGCGGGAGAGCCTCGTCGCACTGGCCGGCGAGCGCGGCGAGTACGCCAAGGTGCCCCTCGAGGTCTCGTACTATCGCTGGAACCTCTTCGCCCAGGCGCAGGGCTTCTACCTGCTCTCGTTCGTGCTCTGCGCGCTGGCGCTCCTCTGGGCGCGCTGGAAGGGTTGGCACCTCGTGCTGCCCCTCGGGCTCGCCGTCCCGACGCTGCTCGTGGTCGTGGGCGTGACCCTGCGCTGCATCCTGCGCAGCCGCCCGCCGGTGAGCACGCTCTACGAGACCATCCTCTTCGTGGCCGGCGTCGGCACCCTGGTGGCGGTGTTCCTCGAGATCTTCACGCGACGGCGCACCGCCGTGACCCTGGGCGCGCTCTTCGGTGCGCTGGGGATGTTCCTGGCCAGTCGGCACGAGGAACAGCTCGGCCAGGACACGATGCCGCAGCTCGTGGCGGTCCTGGACACCAACTTCTGGCTCGCGACCCACGTCACGACGGTGACCATCGGCTACGCCGCCGGCCTGCTCGCCGCCGCGATCGCGCACGTGTACCTCCTCGGCAAGCTCTTCGGGCTGCGCCTGCAGGATCAGGCCTTCTACCGCAGCATCGGCCGGATGCTCTACGGCACCATCGCCTTCGGGCTGGTGTTCTCGGTGGTCGGCACGATCCTGGGCGGCATCTGGGCCAACTACAGCTGGGGGCGCTTCTGGGGCTGGGATCCCAAGGAGAACGGCGCGCTGATGATCTGCCTCGTGCAGACCGCGATCCTGCACGGCCGCATGGGCGGCTACCTGCGGGACTTCGGCATCGCCATGGCCTCGATCTTCCTGGGCATGGTGGTGGCGTTCTCGTGGTGGCACGTGAACCTGCTCGGCGTGGGCCTCCACAGCTACGGGTTCACCCACGGCACGCTGCCGGTGCTGCTGACCTTCTACGGCATCCAGGCCGGCATGCTGGGACTGGGCGCCATCGCCTGGTACCTGCGCCGGCCGGCGCCCGCCGCCGCGACCCGCGCGGCCGCAGACGCGGTCGTCTGAACCGGCGCGGGAGCCGCAGCCGCGACCAGGGGGCAGGGCGGAGATGGATCGCTATCCACAGACCAGCTTCGGCCTGCCGTCGCTCACGCGCGGCGTGAAGGCGCTCCTGCTGATCAACGCCGGCCTCTACGTGCTGCACCTGGCGATCCCCGGGCAGCTCGCCGCGTGGTTGGGACTGAGCTGGTCCGGCCTGGGTGAGTACCTGGGGCTCGGCATCGTCCGGCTGGTCACGTACCAGTTCGTGCACGGCGAGGATCCGTCGCACCTGCTGGTCAACATGCTGATGCTCTACTTCTTCGGCACCATGGTCGAGGAGCGCATCGGCCAGCGGGGACTGGTGTGGCTCTACCTGCTCGCCGGAACCCTGGGCGGGATCGTGCAGGTCCTGCTCTCGCTCTTCCTGGGGACTCCGCAGCAGCTCACCGTGGGCGCCAGCGGCTCGTGCATGGGGATCCTGGTGTACGCGGCCTGCATGGCGCCGCACTCGCTGGTGATCTTCATCGTCGTCCCGATGCGGCTCTGGGTCCTGGCGGCGATCGTGGCCGGGATGGACCTGATCCGCCTCTATCTGGTCATGCGCGGCGCGCGAGGCGCGTCCGTCGCCTACGGCGCGCACGTGGGTGGGGCGCTGTTCGGCTTCCTGGCCGAGCGCAGCGGCCACTACGGGAACGTCCTGTGGCGCCTCCGCGGGGCGGTGGCGTCGTGGTCGAGGGAACGCAGGCGACGGCGCGCGGCCCGCAAGCAGGAGATCCTCGACGCGCTCCTGGAGAAGGTGGGGAAGCAGGGGCTCGGGTCGCTCACTCCGGCCGAGCGCCGCTTCCTGGAGCGCACCAGCCGCGAGCTGAGCCGGCGCTGACCCCGGACGGGCGCGGCGTGGCGGCTTTGGGTATCTTCGCCGCTCCCATGGCCCGCATCCCGACCCTCCTGTTCGGTGCGATCCTCACCCTGGTCCTGGCCTGCGCCGGGGCCGCCCAGGGAACGACCTACGACAGCTTCGTGCAGAAGCTCACGGCCGCCTGGCAGGCCACGGACCAGAAGACCGCGGACCGGCTGATCCGCGAGAATCCCACCCACTCGCTCGCCCACTTCGAGAACGTCCTGCGCGTGTGGACGGTCAAGCCGGACGACGGCAACCGCAAGATCCTGGACCAGCTCAAGGACGGGTTCCGGCGGGTCTACGAGACCGACACTCTGGAGCAGATGGAGCGCTACTACAGCATGCGCGGCAGCGACGGGGTGAAGGACCTCGAGAAGGCCGACAAGGTGCTCTTCGACGCCTATGCGCAGCTGGAGACCTACAAGGCCGCCAAGGACCGGGAGAACCTCGCCAAGCTGGCCGAGGGCCTGATGGCCCTGGCGCAGACCTACGAGGGCCTGGGGCACGCGATCAAGGCCGCCGAGGTCTGGTCGCTGCGGGCGTCGACCTACTACGCCCTGCCCGACGCGACCCTGGCGGAGCGCAAGGAGGCGCTCACCTCGCTGCGCTACTTCAAGGAGAAGCGCGAGGTCTGGGCCTGGACCAAGGACACGGTGTTCCTGAACAACGCCGGGTTCATCAAGGCCGAGGAGGGGCGTGTCGCCGAGGCGGAGAAGGAGGCGGAGAAGCGCAAGGCCGCAGGGTATGGCGCCGACGTCCGGGGTGCGGAAGCCCTGGTGATGCCCAGCGCCAAGGAGGAGATCGCCGAACTGCACTTCAAGGTGCAGGCCAGGCCGCAGGTCGACATGTTCGCGCGCGGCGGGCCGCAGCCCACCTTCTGGCTGGCCACGCAGGTGCAGAAGGAAGGGCCCACCGAGAACCCCTGGATGAAGGCGGCCAAGCTCTACCTCGTGCGTCCCGGCGCCAACAAGTTCGGGGTCACGCTCGACGGCAACACCGCCGACCTCAAGAAGAACCACTTCGTGCCGGTGGAGACCGCCGGCTCGGTGGCCCAGCTCAAGCCGTCGAAGTTCTTCCTCGGGCCGGACAACACGCTGCCCTATGCGCTGTGGTTCTACGTGGCCAGCGACAAGGAGCAGGTGATGGGCATGCAGCAGAACCTGGCCCCGCAGAAGGACGCGGCCACGCTCTACTTCAAGAGTGCGGCGAGCTGGAGCTGCACGCTGGCCGGGGAGACGGTCACGTTCTTCGACGACAACTGCAACGGCAAGCTCTTCGAGGAGCAGCCGTGGGACTACGGGCTCCGGGATCGCACCCTCGGCGACGGACTGGACAAGGAGAGCGCGGTGCCGGCGTTCGACTCGATGCAGGTCGGCAAGGGGACGGTGCAGCCGTTCTCTCCCTACGTGCAGATCGCCGGGAACTGGTACCACCTGCGTGGCCACGACGACGGCAGGAAGGCGGGCATCCGGCCCCTCAACCCCGAGTACTTCAAGACCGGCACCCTGCAGCTCAAGTGGGTGGGGCCGGCCGTGGCCAAGCCCGAGGTCCTGATCGTGATGGGCCGGAACGAGGCGTCGGGCATGGTCGTGAACCTGGCGGACGGCAAGCCCGCCACCGTGCCCGCGGGCGAGTACGAGATCGCGTTCGGGCGCATCGCCGAGCCCAAGGTGGGAGGGATGATGGCGCACATCTACAAGGGACAGAGCTCCAACATCCCGGTGGGAGCCGGCAAGCCGGCCGTGCTGGAGCTGGGGGCGCCGTTCAAGGTCGACTTCGTGCGCGAAGGCAAGGACGACGAGATCCTGATCGACTCCACCCGCTTCAAGGTCCTGGGCAAGAGCGGCGAGCTCTACGCGCGCATCCAGGGCGGCGTCCCGGCCGTCGAGGTGCTGGCGTCGCGCAGCAAGGAGGGCAAGGGCGGCAAGGTGATCGGCGAGTTCATCCAGATCCCGGACCCCGACCTGCTCGGCAAGCTCGCCAGCAACACCCGCTTCGCCCAGGTCGGGATCGAGGCGGGGTTCTTCCCGATCGTGAAGGGCACCACGGAGCCGACCACGATCCTCAAGGTGAAGGCGCCGTTTCCGGGCGCCGTCGTGGGTCTGCAGCAGGCCAAGAACAAGCTCTTCGGCAAGCTCGACCCGATCTTCCACTGACCGCCCGACCGCAGCGGAGGGGACCTCTTCGTGCTGGACATCAAGTTCGTCCGGGACAATCCGGATCTCGTGAAGGCAGGCGCGGTGAAGAAGCGCCTCCCCGACCGCGTCGCCGTCGTGGACCGGGTGCTGGCCCTGGACGTCGAGCTGCGCGCGCTGCTGCCGCGGATCGAGTCGATGCGTGCGGAGCAGCGCCAGGCCGGCAAGGCCATGGGCCGGCTGGCTGCCGAGGAGCGCGAGTGTCACCTCGCGGCGCAGAAGCGCCTCAAGGAGGAGCTGCAGCAGCTCGAGGACCAGGAGAAGGACCTGCGCGCCCGCCTGGAGCGTGAGGCCCTGCTCCTCCCGAACGTGCCCGCCCCCGAGGTCCCCGAGGGCAAGGACGACACCGAGAACCAGGAGGTGCGGCGGGTCGGCGCAGTGCCGGCCTTCGGGTTCACGCCCCGGGCCCACTACGAGGTGGGCGAACGCCAGGGCTGGCTGGACTTCGAGCGGGCCGCCAACCTCGCGGGCTCGCGCAACTACTTCCTGTTCGGAGAGCTGGCCTGGCTGCACGACGCGGTGCTCCGCTTCGCGGCCGACCACATGAGCGGCAAGGGCTTCACCCTGGTCGATCCGCCGCTCCTGGTGCGCGACCTGGCGATGGTGGGCACCGCCTTCTTCCCCGGCGGCGAGGAACAGGCGTACCGCTGCGAGAAGGACGAGTTGAACCTGATCGGCACGGCCGAGGTGCCGGTCACCTCGATCCACCAGGGCGAGATCCTGGACGAGGCCGACCTGCCCAAGCGCTACGTGGGGCGGTCGGCCTGCTTCCGGCGCGAAGCCGGCACCTACGGCAAGGACACGCGCGGCCTCTACCGCGTGCACCAGTTCCACAAGGTGGAACAGGTGATCGTGGACGTGGCCGATCCCGAGGTGAGCCGCCGCCATCACGAGGAGATCGTGCGCAACGCCGAGGAGGTGCTGCAGGCGTTCGAGCTGCCGTACCGGGTGGTGGCGGTGTGCGGCGGGGATCTCGGCGTGCCGCAGATCTTCAAGTACGACATCGAGTGCTGGATGCCCTCGCGCAACCACTACGGCGAGACCCACTCGGCCTCGCGCTTCCACGACTTCCAGGCCCGCCGCCTCAACCTGCGCTACCGGCGCAAGGCGGATGGCAAGGTGGCGTTCTGCCACACGCTGAACAACACGGTGATCGCGAGTCCGCGGATCCTGATCGCGCTCCTGGAGATCCACCAGCAGGCGGACGGGACCGTGCGCCTGCCGAAGGCCCTGGTGCCGTACATGCGCGGCAAGGAAGTGCTGGGCAGGCCGCTGTGAGCGCGCACGGCGGCGGGGCGCTCGCGGCCCTGGGCGACAGGATCGCGCACTGCCGGCGCTGTCCGGACCTGCGCGGCCATTGCACGGCGGTCGGCGCCGCGCCGCGCGCGGCGTACCGCGGGCAGGCGTACTGGAGCCGTCCGGTGCCCGGCTTCGGCGACCCACGCGCGTGGCTGTGGATCGTGGGGCTGGCGCCCGGCGCGCACGGAGCCAACCGCACCGGCCGGATGTTCACCGGCGACCGCTCCGGCGAGTTCCTGTATGCAGCCCTGCACCGCGCGGGGATCGCCAGCCAGCCCACCTCGGTCGGGCGGGACGACGGACTCGCGCTGCGCGGGGCCTGGATCTCGGCCGCCGTGCGCTGCGCGCCGCCCGGCAACCGGCCGCTGCCCCGCCACCTCGATGCCTGCTCCGGCTGGCTCGACGCCGAGTGGCGGCTCCTGCCGCGCGTCCGTGTGCTGCTCTGCCTCGGCGCGATCGCGTGGCGCGCGGCGCTGGACGCCTCGGCCCGGACCGGCGCGGCAGTGCCGCGCCCCCTGCCCCGCTTCGCGCACGGCGCCGAGCTGCCGCTGCCGGGGCGCGCGCTCCTGGCGAGCTACCACGTGAGTCAGCAGAACACCTTCACCGGGCGGCTGACCGCCGCGATGTTCGACGCCGTGCTGGCGCGCGCGGCGATCCTGGCCGCTAACCCTTGATCACCGCGAGCGGGCGCAGCCGCGCGACCTTGCGTGACAGATGCGCGCCGTGCACGACCTCGACCACGTGGTCGACGTCCTTGTAGGCGTCGGGTTGCTCTTCGGCGAGGCCCTCGCGGCTGCGGGCACGGGCCAGCACGCCGCGCGCGAAGAGTTCCTGGTCGATGCGGCGGCCGCGCGCCGACTTGACTGCGGCCGTGCGGCTCAGCACGCGGCCGGCGCCGTGGCAGGTGGTGCCGAAGGTGCGCGCCATGGCGTCCTCGTGGCCGCAGAGCAGCCAGCTCGCGCGGCCCATGTCGCCGGGCACGATCACCGGCTGGCCGATGCCGCGGTAGCGGGCCGGGATCTCGGGGTGGCCCGGGGGAAAGGCGCGCGTGGCGCCCTTGCGGTGCACGCAGAGCAGCTTGCTCCGGCCGTCCACGTCGTGGTGCTCGAACTTGGCGATGTTGTGCGCGACGTCGTAGACCTGCTCCATGCCGAGCGCGCCCCAGGGCTTGCCGAACACCTCGGCGAACACCTCGCGGGTCTGGGCCAGGAGCAGCTGGCGGTTGCAGAACGCGAAGTTGGCCGCGGCCCGCATCGCGCCGAGGTAGCGGCGCCCCTCGTCGCTGTGCACCGGCGCGCAGGCGAGCTGGCGGTCCGGCAACTGGATGCCCAGCCGCTCCGGCACGCCCCGCAGGACCTTGAGATGGTCGTCGCAGACCTGGTAGCCGAGCCCGCGCGAGCCGGAGTGGATCAGCACGCAGATCTGGCCCTCGGCGATGCGCATCACCTCCGCCTTGGCCGGGTCCTCGACGCGGTCCACGACCTGCACCTCCAGGAAGTGATTGCCGGAGCCGATGGTCCCGCACTGGTCGTAGCCGCGCTCGAGGGCGCGTTCGCTCAGGTAGGCTGGCTCGGCATCGGGGAGGCAACCGTGCGACTCGGTGCACTCGACGTCGTCCGCGGTGGCCAGGCCGCGCCGGCGCAGGACGTCCACGCCCTCGCGCAGGAGGCGCGCCAGCGCCTCGCCCTGGTGGACGAAGCGCCCGCCCATGCCCACCCCTGTGGGGATGGCGGCGAAGAGCGCGTTCACCAGCCGGGTCAGGTGCGGGCGCGCGTCGGCGAGCGTGAGGTCGGTGCGCACGAGTCGCACCCCGCAGTTGATGTCATAGCCGACGCCGCCGGGCGACACGACGCCGCCCTGCTCGGGATCCGTGGCGCACACCCCGCCGATGCAGAAGCCGTAGCCCCAGTGGATGTCGGGCATCGCGAGACTGGCCTTCTGGATCCCGGGCAGGAACGCCACGTTGGCCACCTGCTCCAGGGCCTGCTCTTCGCCGGCCAGCTCGAGCAGGGCCCGATCGGCGTAGACGATCCCGTCCACGCGCATCCCGGGCTTGTAGCTCCTCGGGATCCGCCACGACCATGCATCGATGGGTTCGAGTGGGATGGAGAGTGCTTCGGCCATGGTCCCTTCCTGCCAAGGGTGCCCCGGGTCGGGTTCTTTCAGATGTCCACGACGAACTCCGCCGACCATCCGCCGGGATCCTGGCGCACCTCCAGGCCATGGTAGGTGATCGCCTTGACCTCGTGGGCGAGGCGGTGCCGGGTGCGGTCGAGGACCTCGCCGCGCACCGTGCCGGTCAGGCCCGAGTGCGCGAGGCGCACGTCGAACGCACAGAGCAGCAGGTTGCGCGCCGTGAAGAGGTAGAGCAGCTCGCCCAACCAGTCGTGCAGCAGGTAGGCCGCGTCGTCGCCCGCGACGGCCACTTCGAGGGCGGTGGCGGGGCGCACCGCACCGAGGTCGTCGACCAGGATCTCGAAGAGGGCCTGGCCGGACTCCGCGTAGAGCGCCGCCCGGTCCGGGGCGCGCACGCGCACACCCAGGTCGGCCGTGTGTTCGAACACTTCGTGGCTCATGACTGGCTCGGGTCGGCGCGGGCGCCTCGGCCGCGGGGACGGGCTGCCCGACTCAGCGGCGCCCGCCGCTGCCCGCCCCGCCGCCGCGGCCGCCACCGCCCGGGAAGCCGCCGCCAGGGAAGCCGCCCGCGCCCTGACCGCCGATGCCGCGCAGCAGATCGCCGAAGTTCATGCCGGGCGGAGGCTGCATGTTGCCGCCCTGGCCGCCGCGCCCGCTGCCGACCTGCTGGCGGATGTCGCCGGGTCCTCCGCGCTGGCCGGGCACGCCTCCCTGCCCACCCGGGCCGCGCCCGCCTGCACCCGGCCCGCCCGCACCCGGGCCACCAGCGCCGCCGCCTCCCGCCGCGGCCTCCTCCGGCTCGGGCGGGAACATCGGCAGCACCGCGACGCCGGCCTTGAGGATCTCCGGGTAGCGGCGATCGAGGACGATGTGGCGGACGTACTTCTTCTGCACGCCCTCGAAGTCGTCGACCTCGGCGCCACTCACCTCGTTGCGGCTGGCCAGGCGGCGTTCCACGGTGAACTCGATCTTGATCCGCCGCGGCAGGGCGTCGTTGCGCGAGGAGTCCCAGTCGAGCATCTCCTCGGCCTCGTAGCCCACGGTCTCGTAGTAGGAGATGTTGAAGGAACGGACCCGGTCGTGCACGAGCTGGAACGTGCCCCCCGAGACGAGGTTGTCATCCACCAGCGGGTCCTCGCGCCGCCACAGCTCGAGCAGGCCTGGGATCGCCCGGTTCTCGCGCAGCCAGTAGCCGACCTCGCAGATCGTCGGCCGGCGCGGCTGGTTGGTGTTGTCCAGGACCATTCCCACCGCGTCCGTGGTGGTGAGGAAGTCGATGCGATCGGCGTCGGTGCCGGCGATGTCCAGGTTGCGACCGACCAGGACCTTGTTGAGCTTGACGTTCTGGTGCCAGAGTCCCTGCAGGTCGCGCTCGATCAGCGAGAGGATGCGCGGACCGGCCTCGGTGGACTCGTTGAGCGACTGCACCTCGCCGCGCGCGCGGATCGTCGCCATCAGGGTCTCGCCCAGGGCGAGCATGAGGATCGCGGTGACGAACACGGCCACCAGGATCTCGATCAGGGTGAAGCCCCGCTGTGCGTTCCCGGTCCTCATCGCTTCGCGCCTCCCTCGCCCGCGCCGAGATTGGAGTTGGTGAGCCCCCCGGCCGCCCCGCTGCCGCTGTTGCCGGCGCCCGCGCCGGCGCCGCCGCCCCCGGAGCCGCTCGCCCCGCCCTGCTGGGTCTTGGGGGTCTTGCCGGCGGCCAGGGCCTGCTGTTCGGCCTGCTGCGGCGTCAATCCGCGCAGGGCGAGCGTGCTGACCTTGGACTTGAGGACGAAGGTCTCCTCGTCCTTGGCGTTCTCGGCCTTGGCCACGCTGGGGAAGTAGATCACCACCGCCACGTCCTCGTACTCGGTCTCGCTCGGCTCCTCCTCGAGGAGGCGGCGCCGGTCCTCCTCCTGTCGGAGGTAGTCCTCCTGCGAGATCCCCTGGCGGCGGACGTTGCGCTGCAGGTCGCGCTCGCGCTGCCATGCCAGCCGGTCGGCGGCGAGGCTCGAGGCCTCGTCGTCCACGTCGCCCACCTGGTTGGCCTCGAAGCTGGAGATCGCCTCGGCGCCGACCAGGTACTGCATCGCGAAGCCGGGGTACTCCTCCAGCGGCACGATGGTGCCCGACTCGGGGGGGATCTCGCGCGCGCCCGCGATCACCTCGGACATGTGCTCCGCGGCGATCTCCGCGGCGAGGCGCCAGTTGCGCGCCTGGCTGGCGTCGCGGATCGCGTCGGTGCGCAGGCCGAGGCCCAGCCACAGGATCACGAACGAGAGGATGCCGAGGGCGACCATGACCTCGACCAGCGTGAACCCGGCGTGGCGTGCGTGCGGGACCATCAGAAGCTGCCCTCCGTGACCGGCTCCAGCGGTTGTTCCTTGCCTTCGGCGTTGGTCAGGACGTCGCTGCGCCCGATCAGGCCGCGCATCTGCAGCGTCCACACCAGCTCCTCGTCGTCCCGGTGGCGGAAGTAGAGGGCTTGATCGGCGCTGAAGCCGCTCTGGTCGTAGATCACCTCGTAGATCCCGCTGCGCACGGCCATCCCCCCGGCCACCTGCGCGCCGACCATGCGCACCTGGGGATCGAGTTGGTTCCACTCCAGCGGCAGGTCCTCCTCGATGGTCTGGGTGGAGACGAGCCGGTCCTCGGGGGGCAGGATCAGCCGCCAGCGCTGGTTGTCCAGGTCGAACTGGACGCGGAAGGTCTTGCCGGCCATCCGCGCCTCCGAGCGGACGTAGTCGAGGCGGTAGGCCAGCTCGGCGGTCTCCTTGTCCATGGTGCGGGCGGGCACCAGTGCGCCGAGGTTGGCGATCACGAGCTGGGTGATGAGCCCCATGATCGAGATGACCACGAGCAGCTCGAGGAGCGTGAATCCGGCCGCGGGGCCTGCCCGCGGCAAGCCGGCGCCAACGCTGGGCTCGGCCGGGGCGCGCATGCCTACTTCGGCTGCTCGTTGCGCGCGGTCATGTTGGTGATGTCGTCCTCGGTGCCCTCCTGGCCGTCGGGTCCGTTGCTCTGGACCTCGAACTTGCCGCGCCGCTCGCCCGCGACGATGCGGTACTCGTTGTCCCAGGGGTCCCTTGGCACGGTCGTGTAGCCACGCAGATAGGTGTCGCCGGTGCGGGAGTCGGGGGTGACGAGCTCCTCCATCGTGGGCACCCGGCCCTTGTTCTGGATGGAGAAGAGCTCGGCGGTCTCGTGGATCTTGAGGACGTCGGACTTGGCCTTCTCGATCTTGGCGGTCTCGCTCTGGCCGAAGACGGCCGGACCGACCACGGTGGCCAGCAGGCCCAGGATCAGGATCACGACCATGATCTCGATCAGGGTGAAGCCGGCGTCTCGATTCCTGGTACGGGAGTTGTGCATTGCTTGCCTCGCAGCCGTTGCCACGGCCGGGACCGGTACTCTACTTCCGTCCGGAGGCCGCGGCCACGGGCCCTGAGACGGCGGGCTGGCGCGACTCCTTCCCGCGCCGCGTCCGCGGGGGTGGGGGAAGCGCGCTCGTCCTGCTCCAAGCCGCAGTGGCGCGGGAGGGTTGGGTGCCGCCGGGCCCCCGGCTTGGTGCCTCGGCGCGGCCCTCAGCGGCGGACCTTGGTCAGCTCCATCAGCGGCTGGACGATCGCGATCACCACGCCGGCCACGACCACGGCCAGGACCACGATGATCAGGGGCTCCAGCATGGCCGAGAGCTTCTGGGTGGCGAGGTCGACCTCTTCGTCGTAGGCGTCGGCGACGCGCTCCAGCATCTCCTCGAGGTTCCCCGCCTGCTCGCCCACGCCGATCATGTACGAGACCGTGGGGGGGAACTGGCCGGTGGCCTTCATCGGCGTGGCGATGTCGGCGCCCTCCAGGATCTGGTCGTGCACGGTCTTGAGCGCGCCGGAGAGCACGCGGTTGTCCAGCACCGTGCGCGTGGTCTCGATGGCCTGGAGCGCCGGGACGCCCGAGCGCAGCAGGGTCGCCAGGGTCACCGAGAAGCGGGCCACGGCCTGCTTGCGCATCAGGTCGCCGAACACCGGCAGGCGCAGCTTGAACGCGTCCCAGGCCAGCCGGCCCTTGTCGGTGCTGACGATCACGTTGAACAGGATCGCCCCGACCAGGACGGCCACGGCCATGAGGAACCAGTAGCCGCGGAAGATCTCGCTGATCCCGATCAGGGTCTCGGTGACGAAGGGCAGCTTCTTGCCCTGGGCACGCAGCATCTGGGTGACCTGGGGGACCACGAAGGCCATCAGGATCGACACCACCACGACGCCGATCAGCATCATGATGCCCGGGTAGATCATGGCCGCGCCGACCTTGTTCTTGAGGCGCGCCTGGCTCTGCAGGAACGTCGAGAGCCGCGCCATGACCTTGTCGAGGGCGCCCGAGGACTCGCCCGCCTTCACCATGTTGGAGTAGAGCTCGGTGAAGTACGCGGGGTGCTGCAGGACGGCGTCGCCGAACGAGAGGCCCTGGGTGACCTTCTCGCGGATGTCGCGGAACACCGCCTCCATGCGCTGGTCCGGAGCCTGCTCGATCACCATGCGCAGGGCCTCGGCCAGCGGGATGCCGGCGGAGAGGAGCGAGGCCATCTGGCGGGTGACCGCCGACACCTGCTCGTTGCGCGCCTTGTTGGGGGCGTCCACGCCCGACAGGCCGGAGAGGCCCATGCGACGCGGGCCGCGCTTGCGCGCCTCGCTCAGCTCGGTGACGTAGAGGCTCTCCCGCTTGAGCTTGATCCGCGCCTCGCGCGGCGAATCGGCATCGACGATCCCCTTGCGGACCTTGTTCTCACCGTCGACCGCCTTGTACTGGAAGATGGGCATCGGTGGCGGAGCAGCGGGTTCAGCGGCGGCGGCGGCGAGCGACGGGTCGGGACATGGCGGGGGAGCGGGCGGCGGCGCGGAATCAGAACACGTCGAGCTGGGTGACGCGCAGGACCTCCTCGGGGGTGGTGATGCCGTGCAGCACCTTCTCGACGCCGTCCATGCGCAGGGTGCGCAGGCCGCGCTCGAGGGCGCCGCGCTTGATCACGCTCGCGGAGGCCTTGTTGACGATCTGCTCCTGGATCACGGAGTCGATCGGCATGATCTCGTAGATCGCGGTGCGGCCCGAGAAGCCGGAATGGAAGCAGTCGTCGCAGCCGCGCCCCACCCAGATCTTGCCGTCGGCGAACTGGTCGAGGCTGAGCTTGAGGTCCTCGATCTGGAAGCGCTGCTTCTTGTCCGGAACCAGCAGTTCCTTGCAGCGCGGGCAGATCGTGCGCACCAGGCGCTGCGCGATCACCAGCAGCAGCGACGAGGACACCAGGTACGGCTCGACGCCGATGTCGAGCATGCGCGTGACGGTGGAGGCCGAGTCGTTGGTGTGCACGGTCGAGAACACCAGGTGGCCGGTGAGTGCCGCCCGGATCGCGATGTCGGCGGTCTCGTTGTCGCGCACCTCGCCGACCATCATCACGTCGGGATCCTGGCGCAGGAACGAGCGCAGCCCGTTGGCGAAGGTGAGCCCCTTCTTCACGTTCACCTGCACCTGGCTGATGCCTTCCAGGTTGTATTCGACCGGATCCTCGATGGTCAGGATGTTGAGCGACGGCGCGTTGATCTTCTGCAGGCAGGCGTAGAGCGTCGTGGTCTTGCCCGAGCCGGTCGGGCCGGTCACGAAGATGATGCCGTGCGAGTAGTCGATGTAGCGCTCGATGATCTCGCGGTCCCGGTCGGCGAGGCCGATCTGATCGAGCGAGTAGACCTTGGTGGTCTTGTCGAGGATGCGGAACACGATGCGCTCGCCGGACTGCACCGGCACCGAGCTGATGCGCACGTCCACGTCGCCGTCGCCGATGCGGATCGAGGCTCGGCCGTCCTGCGGCAGGCGGCGCTCGGCGATGTCCATCTTCCCCATGACCTTGACGCGGCTGATGATCGCCTCCTGGGCCTTCTTGGGGATCGCCTCCGTGTCGTAGAGCACGCCGTCGATGCGCATGCGCACCTGCAGGCGGTCGGGGTAGGGCTGCAGGTGGATGTCCGAGGCCCGCAGCTTGAGGGCCTGGAAGAGCAGCATGTTGACCAGCTTGATGATCGGCGCCTTGTTGGCGACGTCGAGCAGGTCTTCCGACTCCTCGATCGTGGCGGCCAGGCCCACGATGTCCTGTTCCTCGATGTCGCCCAGCGCCTCGTCCACGCCGTCGGCCTTGTGCCGGTAGGCGCGGTTGATCAGTCCGGCGATCTCGGACTTCGGCGCCAGCACCGCCTCGACCTCGCGCCCCATCATCGTGGCCAGGTCGTCCATGGGCTGGACGTTGAGCGGGTGGCAGGTGGCGACCTTCACCAGCCGGTCGGTCTGCTCCAGCGCCACGAGGTGGTGAGTGCGCGCGAACTGCACCGGCACGTTCTGGATGAACGGGCCCGGCACCGACACGCCGTCGAGGCTGCGGCGCACCTCCATGCCCAGGAACTCGCCGAAGAAGTCCAGGGCGCGGCCCTCGGGCAGGTAGCTCTTCGCCACCAGGATCTGGTCGAGGGTCTGGCCTGACTCGCGCTCCATCTGGAGCGCCTCGCCGATCTGTTGTTCGTTGAGGCCGGCCTTGCGCAGCAGCCCCTCGCGGATCCGGTCCAGCATCATCTTGGTTCGCTTCGGCTCACTTGGTCTGGGTCGTCGGTCTGGTGGTCGTTCCGGGCAGGGCCGGGCCGTTGGGCCGCGTGCCGGAGATGCCCATGTCGCGCCGCGGGCGCTCGTAGTTGGGGGCGCCGAGTCCCGCGCGCTGGTCCAGGTCCTCCAGGGTGGCGCCGCTGTCCTCGAGGGTCTCGGGGTTCTTGCCGCTGGTCCAGCGCCGGTCGACGATCTGCAGGCGCCGCGTGCCGATGTACTCCTCGGCCTCGAGCTTCTTGCGGAAGCTCACCTCGCGCAGGTCCGAGAAGTCCTCCTCGTCGAGGATGTGCGGCGTCAGGAAGAAGTAGAGGTTGGTCTTCTGCTTGTTCGAGCCGCGCGTGCTGAACAGGTAGCCGATCAGGGGGATGTCCTTGAGGAACGGGACGCCCGACTCGTTCTCGCTCTCCCCGTCCTCGATCACGCCGCCGAGCACCATGGTGTTGCCGGTGGGCATGGTCACCTGGGTGCTGATCTCGCGCGTGTTCTTGCGGCCCGGCGTGACCGAGGCCGGATCGAACGCCGAGAGGAACCGGCTCACCGAGAGCTTGATGTTCAGGCGCAGGTAGCTGTTCGTGCTGATCGAGGGCGAGATCGACAGTTCGATACCGGCGCCCTGGAAGCCGCTGAATCCGCTCTGCGTGCTCGTGTTGCCCTGGCTGACGTTCTGCGTCGGGCGGTCTTCGGTCGTCTTCACGATCGCGGTCTGGTTGTTGTTCACGACCACGCTGGGCAGGGAGAGCACGTTGGCCTTCTCGTTGCTCGACAGCGCATTGACCAGGAAGGGGATCGCGAAGTCGCCGTTGCTGATGATGCCGCCGGTCAGGCCCTGCAGCGGGTTCTCGAAGTCGGGCAGGCGCGTGTCCGGCAGGCCGTTGTCGTCGGTGTCCTGGAACTGCGAGAGACCGAAGCTGGTGAAGCCGAACGGCCGCGTGAAGTCGCCGTTGTCCTTGATGTCGATCAGGCCGAGTTCGACGCCCAGGGAGAAGATGTCGCCGGTGGTGAGCTCGACCACCGCGCACTCGACCAGCACCTGCGGCTGGCGCCGGTCCAGCTCCTCGATGGTGCGCAGGAGCTGCTGGAACTTGCTCGCGGTGCCCGACACCAGCAGCGAGTTGCTCTCCTTGTGGCTCACCACGACGGTCTTGCGCTGCCGGCGCTGGGTCACGCCGCCGGCCTGCGCCTGGCCCTGCTGGGCCTGCTGCTCGGCCTGCTGGTCCTCGGTGATGAACTGGTTGAGCGTCGTGCGGAGGTCGTCGCTGAGCACGTTCTTGAGCCGGATGACGTGCTGGTCGCCGCCGCTGGCCTCCACCGGCACGTCGAGGCGGGCGATCAGGTCCTGGGCCTCCAGGATCTGCTCGCGGGTGCCGTTGAGCAGGACCGCGTTGAGCGGCGTGTAGGCGAGGATCTTGAGCTGGATCGGCTGGCCGGTGAGCACGTCGCCGCCGGCGACGCCCTGGGCCGGCTGGCGCGCGGCCCGGTTCCGGTCATTGAGGATCTCGTTCAGGATGGGTTCGAGCTCCTCCGAGGCGCGGTGCTCCAGGCGCGCCACCATCACCTCGGTGTTGGTGGCTTCGGGCGGCAGGTCGAGCAGCTTGAGGAGCTGGGCGGCGGCGTACACCTGCGGCCCGTAGCCCTGCATCAGCAAGGCGCGGTTGTTGCCGACGGTGCCGAACTGCAGGCCGCCCTGCTGCGCCTGGGCGCCGGAGTAGAACGCGCGCAGCGCGGTCTGCGCGGCGTTGGCGTTGACGTGCTCCAGCGGGATCGAGGTGAGGATCTGCACGCCGGTCTGGTTGGCGTACTGGACGATCTCCTCGGGTGCGACGTAGCGCGCCGCGGTCTGGATCTCCGTGCGGCGCGGGCCGTTGCTGAACACGATCTCCACGATCTCCGTGTCGCGTTCGCCGCGCGGCACGCAGGCGAAGCCCTTGATGTAGAGCATCGTCTGGAAGAACGAGAAGAAGTTGGCCTTCTTGATCCGCATCGTGCCGATGAAGGCCACCTTCGAGTTGGGATCCTGGCTGAGCTCCGCCTCGTTGAAGGTGAACACCCGCCCGGTGATCCCCTCCGCCATCTTGACGAAGTCCTTGAGCGGCAGTCCGTCGGCCTCGTTCACCGAGATGACCAGGTACTCCTCGCCCCCCTGCTGCTCGGTGCGGAACGTCGTACGCCGGTCCTGCGGGTTCTGCGTGCCGACCGGGGTGGGCTGCCCCTGGGGTTGGTTGCCCTGGGCCGGCAGGTCGGCCAGCACCGCGAGCGTGAACGCGAGCAGCACCCATGCGCCATGGGGGCCACGCGCCCGGCTGCTCCGGTCGGTTGCGGGAGGGAGTTCGGGAAGCGGCCGGCGGCGCGGGATGTACCTGACCATGGAGCCGTGGGTTACGGGTGCGGGTGTCCGGATCGACTGCGTGGGACCTGGGGTCGGCGCGTTTTATTTCCTGGGCGCGGCGCAAGGAAGGCGGCAGACGACGGAGCGCGGGGAATCGTGGCGGTGCGGGTACGGACCCGCGGGATGCGGGTGCCGGCACCTCCCGCGGTCCGCGACCCCTCCGGCACCGCGCCGCCCGCGCTGCCGGCGGGGTCGCCCCGCGGGGTGGCCGCGCGCGTGCGCGGCGTTCGCGCAGGGGCCGTCGTTCCCACCGGCGGACGCCGGTGCGACCCGGCATCGCCTGCGCGGCGGACCATTTCCGTGTTTCCCTTTGCGCCGGTCTGGCACGCGGTTTCCATTCGCGCGCTCGCCATCGTCATGAAGCTGACCGAGATGCTGAAGCCAGCCCACGTGCTGGTGCCGCTGGAGGCCGCGGACAAGTGGCAGGCCATCCGCGTGATGGCGCAGGCCCTGGTGGCCGCAGGCGCGATGCCCGAGCGCCTGTACGAAACCGTGGAAACGGCGCTGTTCACGCGCGAGCGGAGCATGAGCACCGGCATGGAGCAGGGCATCGCCATCCCGCATGCCGCGGTCGAGGGCGTGCCCGAGGTGGTGGCCGCTCTGGCCATCTCGCAGCGCGGGATCCCGTTCGAGGCGCTCGACCAGCGGCCGGCCCGGATCCTGGTCTGCCTCGTGGTGCCGCGGGAGAAGAAGCTCCTGCACATCAAGACCCTGGCCAGCATCGCCAAGCTGCTCTCCCGAGGCGAAGTGCGCGAGAGGATCCTGGCCTGCCAGAGCGCCGTCGAGGTGCTCGACGTGGTCGCGCGCGAAGAGGGGGCCTAGCTTGCCTCGGTCTCTGGCGCTGCCCGCCGGAAGGTAGGGTCGGTGGCGATCCGGGTCCTGGTCGTGCCCCTGCTCACCGGGGCGTCCGGGCTCCTGGTCGAGCTCGTGGCCGTGCGGCGGCACGGCCTCCTGCTGGGCAACACGAGCGAGGCGATGGCGGTGGTGGTGGGGATCTTCCTGCTGGCCCTGGGGGCGGGCGGCGTGGTGGGGCCCCGGCTGGCCGTTGCCGCGCGGCGCCCCGTGCGGACCGCGGCGTGGACGTACCTGCTCGTGGCCGTCCTCGTCGTGGCCGGCGACCTCCTCCTGGGCCGCCTGCGCCCGCCCTCGTTCGCGCTGGGCGTCGTGAGCGCCCTCGTGGCGCCCGGTCTGGCCGCCCTCGCCATGGGTGCGGCGTTCCCGCTGCTCGTGGCCGGGCTCGGCCCGGGGCCCAGCACCTGGGTGCTCGCTGCCAACCTCGCCGGATCGGTGCTGGCCGCCGGCCTGGGGGGCAATCTCCTGCTGCCCGAACTCGGCTACGGCAGCACGGCCCTCCTCGCGGCCGGGGGCTATGCCTGCGCGGGCCTGCTGCTGCATGCGTGTCGCGAGCCCGAAGCCGGGCGCGGGCCGGCGGCGGCCGTCGCGGTGGGTTCCCACGAGTTCCGCACCGCCGCGGGCGCCGGACTGCTCGTGGGGGGGCTGCAGATCCTGATGATGCGCCGCCTGCCGTTCTTCCTCGAGGGGTTCCAGCCGACCTTCTCCGGAGTGCTGGCGGCGTTCCTGCTCGGCCTGACGCTGGGCGCGGCGCTGCTGACGCCGCTGCTGGCGCGCCTCGGGCCCGGCGCCGCCACGGTGGCGCTCGGCACCGGCGGCGCCGCGATCGCGCTGGGACTGCTGGAGTCCCTGGCTCCCGCGCTGGCCAGCGGCCCCGCGGCGAGCACGGCGGCGATGCACGCGCGGATCTGGTGGGTCGCGGCGGCGGTCTCGGCGCTGGCGACCCTGCCGCTCGGCGCGGTGGTTCCGCTGCTGGTGCGGGCGGCACCGGATCCGCGCCGCGCCGGCGTGCTCTTCCTGGCCCAGGGTGTCGGGTCGCTGGCGGGTGCGCTCCTCGTGGGCCAGGTCCTGCCCCGGCTGGCGCCGGCCGCGTTCTTCCAGGTCACGCCGGCGGCGCTCCTGGCCGCGGCGTGGCTGCTCGCCGGGATCTGGGCAGGAGTCCGGGCGGATGTGCGCTGGGTTCTCGTGCCCACCTCGCTGGCCTGTGCCGCCCTCGGGTTCTGGGGCGCGGGCAGGCCTCCGGTACAGGGCTCCCGCTACGACCGCCCGGATCGCTACCGCTACCTCGTGCACCGCAGCGACGAGGTGCTCACTGCCTCGGTGGTCTACGACCGGGCCAGCCACAGTCTCGCGCTCTTCACCGACGAGTTCCGCGCCGCCTACACCGGACCCGGCACCACGTACATGCAGGTGCTGGGCCACCTGCCCTTCCTCCTGCGCGAAGGGCTGCGGGACGCGGCCGTGCTCGCGCTGGGCACCGGCACCACGGCGAATGCGGTGTGTGCCTGGCCCGACCCGGAGCGGGTGCACGTGGTGGAGATCTCGCGGGCGGTGCTGGACCTCGTGGGCCGCTTCGCCAGCGACGGGCCCGTGGATGCCCGGCGCACGCCGGTGTTCCTGGCCGACCCGCGCACGCAGGTGCACGTCGCGGACGCGCGGCGCTTCCTGGGCACGCGGGACCCCGCCAGCCTCGACCTGATCGCGATGGAGCCGCTGCTGCCGTATGCCCCGGGCACGCTGCCGCTCTACTCGCGCGAGTTCTACGCCCTCGCGCGGACCGCGCTGCGTCCGCGTGGGCTCCTGGTGCAGTGGGTGCCGACCCACGCCATGCCGGAGGCGTACTACCGCGTGCTGCTGCGCACCTTCGCGGAGGCGTTCCCGCACGCGTCGGCGTGGCTCTTCGACCAGTCCACGCTCCTGGTCGGGTCGACCGAGGCGCATCTGCCGGGCAGCGCGGAACTCCAGCGCCGCTTCGCGGCGGCGCCGCGTGCCGCCCTGCACCTCGCCGGCCTGGGTGGCAGCGAGGACCTGGCGCTCGCGCTCCAGGGCACGGACCTGCGTGCGGCCCTGGGCCCGGGGGAGGTGGTGGTCGATGTCCGGCCCAGGCTGGAACGCATCGGCCACTGGTCCGGCCCCGAGCGTCTCGACTTCTTCCGCGCCAACGCGCGGGTGCTGGCCGCGATCGCACAGGCGGGCGGGAGCGATCCGTTCCCGGTGCGCCTCGTTCCGGCGCGCGACGCGCTGCGCGAGGGCGTGGCGCTGCTCACCCAGGTGCCACTGCAGGGACGCGATGCCGCGGCGCTGGCCGTGCAGGAGCTGGCGCGCGCACGCAGCATCGCGCCGGCGGCGCTGCTCCTGCACCGCGAGGAGACCCGGGCCCTGCGGCTCCTGCGGGAACTCCAGGTGGCCGAGGCACCTGGCCCTGCGGCGCCGGCCCTCGCGACCACGCACCTGGCCCGGGATGCCGGCAGCGCGCTCCTGCAGGCCGCCCTCGGCCTGCCGGACGGCGAAGGTCGCCGGCTCCTCACTCCGGACGAGGCGGGCATGCGCGCCCACGCGGTGGATCCCACCTGGCTGGCGCGTGCGCCCGCGGCCCTGCGGCCGCCCAGGCCGCCCGCCGCAGACCTGCCCAGCCCGCGCGAGGATCTCGGCGTGCTGCCCTCGGGTGCGGCGCTGGCGACGGCCGTCGCGGCGCGCGACCTTCGCGCGCTGGCGCTGCGCGGCACCTTCCCCGAGCGCTGCGCGCAGGCGCTCGTGCAGGAGCTGCGCCTGCGTGCGCTGAGCCCCGACGAACGCGATGCCCTGCGGGGGGTGCTGGATCCCGTCGGGCTGGAGGAGGCGGCCGAGGCCGTCGCGGCGCGGGCCGGCGACGTGGGGACCGAGATCCTGCCGCTGTGGCGGCGCGACCTGCCCATGCCGGCGGCTCTGGCGGGGATGCAGCACGCGACCGCCCTGGAGCGCAGGCGCCTGGCCGAGGCCCTGGGCGGACGGCGGGGCGCGCGCGAGTGCGCGGTCCTGGCCGACCTGCTGCTCGATCCGGACGCCGCGGTGCGCAGTGCCGCGGGCGTCGCCCTGCACCAGGGCTTCCGCGACACGATCCCCTATGACCCCGAATGGCAGCCCGAGCGCCGCAAGAGGGCGGCGGACGCCCTGCGGGCCCTGCATAATCGGCCGCCATGAAATGCGCCTCGGTCGCGTCGCTCGCCGCCCTGGTGGACGGCAGGATCCTCGGCGATGGCAGCCGCCAGGTCCGGGGGGTGGGGGACCTGCGCAGCGCCGGACCGGACCAGATCGGCTTCGTGCGGTCGATCCGCTACGCCGCCGCGGCGCGCGAGAGCCGGGCCGGCGCCCTGCTCGTGCCCGAGCCCCTGGACACGTCGTGCACGCAGGTGGTGGTGGGCCATGTCGACGCCGCGTTCGCGCGCGTGGCGGCGTTCTTCCATCCTCAGCCCACGGCCGAGGCGCACCGGGTGCACCCCTCGGCCAGCGTGGACCCCACGGCGATCCTGCACCCGCCGGTGGAGGTCGCCGCGGGCGCCGTGATCGAGGCCGGTGCCGAGGTGGGCGCGGGCAGCCTGATCCTCGCCAACGCGGTGGTCGGGGCAGGCTCCCGCCTGGGGCCGGGCTGTGTCGTGCACCGTGGCGCCGTGCTCTACGCCGGCGTGGAACTGGGCGCGCGCGTGGTCGTGCATGCCAACGCCGTGGTCGGCTCGGACGGGTTCGGCTACGTGCGGGACGCGCGCGGCTACGCCAAGGTGCCGCAGCTCGGCACCGTCGTGGTGGGGGACGACGTGGAGATCGGCGCCGGCACCGCCATCGACCGTGGCACGCTCGGCGCGACCCGGATCGGGCGCGGGACCAAGATCGACAACCTCTGCCACATCGCCCACAACTGCGTGATCGGCGAGGACGTGGCCATGGCGGGCGGCTGCCTGCTCTCGGGGAGCACGATCCTCGGCGATCGGGTGGTGCTCGGCGGCCACGTGGTGAGTGGGGGCCACCTGCGGGTCGCCGACGACGTGCGGATCGGGGGCAACTCGGCGCTCGACGACAACGTCCTCGCGGCCGGCGAGTACATCGGCTATCCGCTCAGCGAGAAGCGCCGCGGCCTGCGCAACATCCTGGCCCTGCGCTCGCTCTACGCGATGAAGCAGACCCTGCGCGACGTGTGCCGCAGGCTCGGGATCCAGCGGCCGGATTGAGCGAGGCGAGTCGGGCTCAACTCGCGGCCAGGGCGAGGAATGCCGGCAGGCGGGCCGCGATCGCCGCGGCGATCTGCTCCCGCACGTCGCGGTACTCCTGCAGGCTGCCGCCGAACGGATCGGACACCTCGCGGCCGGCCGGATCGAGGAGTTCGGTCCGCTCGGCCAGCGTGGGATCCAGTTCGAGGACCCGGGCGCGGTGCGAGCGTCCCATGCACAGGATCTGCTGTGCGGACCCGGCCAGGCCTCGGTCGAGGCTGCGCGTGCGGTGCCGGCTGAGGTCGACGCCCGCCTCCCGCGCGGCGAGCACGCTGCCCTCGCTGGCCGGCATGCCGGGCAGGGTGCCGGCCCCGGCGCTGGTGAAGCCGATCCCATGGGCCTCGATCTGGTCGTCGGAGACGCCGAGGGCGCGTGCGACCGCGCGGCGGGCCAGGGCCTCGGCCAAGGGCGAGCGGCAGGTGTTGCCGGTGCACACGAAGAGCACGTGGCGCGCCGCCGCGTGCAGGATCTCCTCCGCAGACAGGATCCCCTCGCGCACCACTTCCAACCGCTCCGCGTGGTCGCGCACCACGGTCGTGGGCGCGCGCAGACGGGTCCCGCCCGCGTCGAGCAGGAGCGCGGCAGCGCCGGTGACCGACGCGGGGAGGTTGCCGGGGGCGAGCGGCTGGCCGTCGCCGTTCTCGAGATCGCGCAGCCAGAGACCCTCGGGAAAGCCGGCCAGGATCTGGCGCAAGGCCTGGTGTGCCGGCACGCGCACGGCGCCCGGCTCGCCCGCGCCGCGCAGGATCGCGAGCGGCCCGGGCCAGAAGCGGCGGCGCAGGCGTTCCGCCCGCGGCGTGAGCCCCGCTCGTTGCGCCGCGCGGTCGGGATCGAGCACGTGCAGGACCGCCGGCGTGGCCAGGGGCAGCGCCGCGAGCCGCGTGCGCGCCGCCGCCACGGCAGGGTCTGCGGCGATCGCGTAGCTGCTCTCGGTGGGCACGACGACCAGCGCGCCCTCGCGGAGCAGCGCGGCGGCACGCGCCGCGGCCGAGGGATCGCCGCCGCCCGGCAGCGCGATGCGTTGCGCACTCATCCTTTTGACTCTGTCTCGCTGGCGACCTATGGTCCGGCACGATCCCGCGGCGCCGGGGCCAGGGCTTGGCGCCGGCCGGGACGACGAGGCCGCCAAGGATCCATGACCCGGGACGAAGCGCAAGAGCGCATCCGCACCGAGCGACTCGCACAGCTCGGTGCCCTGCTCGCCGGCTTCGCGCACGAGGTCCGCAACCCGCTCTCGACCATAGGCCTGAACCTGCAGCTCGTGATGGAGGACTTCGCGCAGCCCGAGACGCCGCGCGACAAGCGGGCGGCCAAGCGCCTGGGCGTCGTGGAGGGCGAGGTGAAGCGCCTGCAGGGCATCCTCGAGGACTTCCTGCGCTTCGCGCGGATGCCGGAGATGGTGCGCCGGCCCGTGGCGGTGAACGCCGTGCTGCAGGAGCAGGTCGAGTTCATGGCGCCGGAGATGCGCAGCAGGGGCATCGCCCTGCGCCTCTTCGCGGATCCCGAGGTGCGCGAGGCCGAGCTCGACGTGGCCCAGTTCAAGGCCGCGCTGCTGAACCTGCTGCGCAACGCCTTCGACGCCTGCCAGGACGGGGGCGAGGTGCTGGTGAGCAGCCGGCGCGAGGGCACGAACCTCGTGGTGCGGGTGATGGACACCGGCGCAGGCATGGCGCCCGAGGTCCTGGCCAAGGCATTCACCCCATACTTCAGCACCAAGCGGCACGGGCACGGCCTCGGCCTGCCCATGGTGAAGCGCATCGTGGAGGAGCACGGCGGAGCCGTGGCAGTCACGTCCGAGCCCGGGCGCGGCACGCAGTTCACGCTCACCCTGCCGTTGCGCGCCCCGGCGGCGGGAGGCGTGGCGTGATCCGCGACCCGATCCTGGTGGTGGACGACGACGAGGCGCTGCGTGCCACCCTGGTGGAGGCGCTCGAGAGCCTGCCGGTCGAGATCGACACCGCGGCCGGGGGGGCCGAGGGCGTGCAGCGCCTGAAGGACCGCGACTACGCCGTGGTGGTCACCGACCTCGTGATGCGGGATGCCGATGGCTTCGCCGTCCTGGCAGCGGCCAAGGCGCGGCACGAGCCCTGTCGCGTGATCATGCTCACCGGCCACGGCAGCCGCGAGGTCGCGGTCGAGGCGATGCAGAAGGGCGCCACCTACTACATCGAGAAGCCGGTCGACCTGAAGGAGCTGCGGACCAAGGTCGCCAAGTGCCTGGAGGAACACCGCCGCGACCTGCGCTACGAGGACATGCGCAGCCAGCTCGACAAGAGCTACGGCATCCAGGGGATCATCGGCCAGGACCCCAAGATCCTGCGCGTGATCGAGGTGGTGCGGCAGATCGCGCCGACGGCGGCGTCCGTGCTGGTGCTCGGGCCCTCGGGAACCGGCAAGGAACTGGTGGCGCGTGCGATCCACAACCTCTCGCCGCGGCGCGCCAACCCGTTCGTGGCCCTGAACTGCGGCGGCCTGGCCGAGGGCACCATCGAGAGCGAACTCTTCGGCCACGTGCGCGGCGCCTACACGGGTGCCGTGGCGGACCGCGAGGGCAAGTTCGAGTACGCGAACGGCGGCACGCTCTTCCTCGACGAGGTCGGCGAGATGCCCCCGGGCACCCAGATCAAGCTGCTGCGGGTCCTGGAGGACCGCGAGGTGTCGCGCATGGGGGCCAACAAGCCGCGCAAGGTCGATGTGCGCGTGATCGCGGCCACCAACGCGGACCTCGCGGCCCGGGTGAAGTCCGGCGAGTTCCGCGAGGACCTCTTCTACCGGCTCAAGGTCGTGACCCTCGAGCTGCCGCCGCTGCGCGAGCGGCGCGGGGACATCAAGCTGCTGGTGGAGCATTTCCTGCGGCACTTCGGCGGCGTGCACGGCAAGGACGTGGAGTCGATCGACCGCGACGCGCTGGTGGCGCTCGTCAACTACGACTGGCCGGGCAACGTTCGCGAGCTGCGCAACGCCGTGGAGAGCATGGTGGTGCGGGCGCGCGGCAACATCCTGACCCGCCAGGACCTGCCCCCGGAGATCTGGGCGCCCTCGCCCGCCGACCACGACGCGTGGCTCTTCCTCGGCGGCAAGACCGCCGAGGAAGTGGAGAAGCAGCACATCCGGGTGAGCCTCGAACTCAATGGCGGCAACCGGGTCCGTGCGGCGCGCGCCATGGGGATCAGCGAGCGGACCCTGTATCGCAAGATCAAGGAGTACGGGCTCGAGTAGCTGGGTGGTCGGGCAGCGGGTCCCCGCGACTCCATCCCGCACCCCCGTGGCCGGCAGCGGACCGGGGCGGCGCACGGCGGCATCCAGGGTGCGGCGAGCGGCGGGGATCGGCCGGCCCGACATGCGGCTACGCGTGGCTGGAGGTGCCGGGGGGCGTGCGGGGCACGAGCCCGTGGAGCGCGCAGTGGCTGGTGTTCCCACGCGCGGGCACGTGGCCGCCGTCGGCGATCACGCCCGCGCTGCTGTGGGGGTGGTGATGCGTCCTGGCATCGGGGTCGCTCGGC
>JADLFX010000093.1 GCA_020849665.1 Planctomycetota bacterium
CTCGTGCACCGCGAGCTGCAGCACGACTTCCGGCGCCGGCACCGCTGGATCCTGCCGCTCTTCAGCACGCGCGACGTGGTGCACGACGTGTTCGCGGCGGTGCTGCGCGGCCTGGGCAGCACCCGCTTCGATGGCGAGCCTGCGCTCCTGCGCTACCTCGCAAGCGCCGTACAGCACCGCATCCTCGACGCGCTGCGCCACCACGAGGCCGGACGCCGCGACGCACGCAGGAAGGCGGACGAGCCCGAAGGCGGCCTCGACGCGCTGGCGCGGTCCGCCGGCGCGCCCTCGCCCGCCGCCGAGGCGTCCCTGCGCGAGCAGGTCGGGCTCTACCGCGCGGCCCTGGCCGAGCTGCCCGAGCGGGAGCGGCTCCTGCTCGACCTGCGCCTCGCCGACGAGACGCCGTTCGGCGAGCTGGCGGGCCGCCTCGCGTTCCCCAGCGCCGACGCCGCGCGCAAGGCGTTCCACGTCGCGCAGGCACGGCTGCTGGTCAAGCTGCGCGCCCTGGGCCTCACCGCGCCCGAGGCGGGGCCATGAACCCGGACCGCGAGGCACGCCTGGTGGCGCTGGTGGCCGAGGCGCTGGCGCGGCGCGAGTCGGGCGCACCCCTCGACCTGCACGGGCTCTGCGCCGGACATCCCGAGCTGCGCGCGGAGGTCGCCGCGGCCCTGGGCCTCGCCCCGGCGCTGCCCGACCTGGGCAGCGACGCGCGCCACGATGACCCGCTGCGCGGCCGGGTGCTCGGCGGGCGCTACCAGCTCGAGCACCGCCTCGGCGCGGGCGCGATGGGCGTGGTGTACCGCGCCCGCGACCGCGAGCTCGGCCGCGCCGTCGCCGTCAAGCTCGTGCAGGGCGGTGCGTGGACCCCGCAGGCGCAGGCCCGCTTCCGCCGCGAGGCCGAACTCCTGGCGCAGCTGCACGATCCCGGCATCGTGCTGGTGCACGACCGCGGCGACGAGCCCGACGGCCTCGCATGGCTGGTGATGGAACTGCTGGCCGGCCACTCGCTCGCCGGCGTGCTCCAGTCCGTGGCCGAGGGCGGGCGGGAGCGCGCCCTCGCCAGCGCCCGGGCCACCCTGGGCGAGGCGGCGGTCCCCGAGGCGAGCTGGGTGCGCCTCGTGGCCCGCTGGGGCCACGGCGCCGCGCGCGCGCTGGCCGCCGCCCACGCGCTGGGCATCGCGCATCGCGACGTGAAGCCCTCGAACCTCTTCGTGCGCGCCGACGGGGCGATCGTGCTGCTCGACTTCGGGATCGCGAAGAGCAGCGGCGACGCCGCGCTCACCACCGAGCGCGGCGTGCTCGGCACGCCGTGGTACCTGGCCCCCGAGGTGGCTGCCGGCGGCGCCGGGGGAGCCGACGACATGGCCCGGGCCGACGTCTACGGCCTCGGGGCCACGCTCTATCACCTCCTCGCGCTGCGGCCGCCGTACCAAGGCGACGGCACCGCCGTGCTCGCGGCGCTGCAGCGGCGCGATCCCGTCCCGCTGGCGCGGCTGGCTCCCCTGCCGCGCGACCTCGTGGCGATCGTGGGCAAGGCGATGGAGCGGGCGCCGCGGCAGCGCTACGCCGGCGCCGACGCGCTGGCCCGTGACCTGGCGGCGTTCCTGGCCCACGAGCCGGTGCGCGCGCGGCCGATCGGGCCGTTGGGCCGGGTCTGGCGCCGGGCGCGGCTGCGTCCTGCCGCCAGTGCCGCGCTGCTCCTCGGCATCGCGCTGGTCCTCGCGCTGGGGTCCGCCATCCCGGCGTGGGCGCGCGACCGCGACGCCCGGGCGCGCGACGACAAGGCCGGGCGCATGGCCCGCCTGCCCGCGCTCACGGCCCTGGAGGGGCGCCCCGAGGACCGCGCCGAGGCGGACCGCCGCGAGCGGCCCGAGCTCCTGGCCGAGGTGGCCGCGATCCTCGCCCTCGATCCGGAAGACGTGCCGGTGCGCCTCCTGCACGCGGCGCTGCTGTGGGACGACGGGCGCCGGGCCGAGGCCGCCGCGGAGCTGCGCCACATCGCGGACACGCGCGGCTCTGCGTTCTTCGCCGCCCTCGCGCAGCGCCACGCGGGACCCGCCGCCCTGCCTGCGCTCGACGGCTTGCCCGCGCCGGTCGACGACGCCGAGCGCTACGCGCTCGGCTTCCACCTCCTGCGCCGCCGCAGCGAGGCCGATGCCGCCGCCGCCGAGCAGGCGCTCGTTGCCGCCGAGCGCAGCTACGCTCCCGCGCGCGACCTGCTCCTCCTCGCGCGCCTGGCCGTGGCCAACGCCACGCGCGACCGCGCGGCGGCCGCGCAGCGCTTCGCCGCGGTCGAGCAGGCGGCCCTGCGCCTCGAGGGCGAGTACGGCCGGCCCACCGCCCGCACCCGCCACGCCATCGGTGCCGCGCTGCTCGGCCAGCGCCGCTACGCCGAGGCGATCCCCGCGCTGGAGGAGTCGCTGCGCCTGCGCGGCGACCGGCACAACGTCCTCCACAACCTGGGGCTCGCCTGCTACCGCACCGGACGCTTCGCCGAGGCCGAGCGCCACCTGCGCCGCGCCCTGGAGCTGAAACCGCGGCTGTGGAACAGCCTGCACACCCTCGCGCAGCTCGCGCGGGACCGGGGCGAGTACGCGGCCGCGCGCGCCCTGGCCGCGCGGATCCCCGAGTCCGGACCGGAAGGCGAGGCATGGAAGCGCGCCCTCCTGCTCGCGGACGTGGACCGCGCCGAGGCCCTCGCGCGGCTCGCGCATGGCGAACCCGCGGCGGCACGGGAACTGGCGCAGCGGGCACGCGCAGGCCTCGCGACGGCGCGCGGCTCCGGCGCTCGCGGCGCCTCCCTGGACGCCACCGACGAGCTGCTGGCCGCGGTGGAGCGCGGCGCCGCACCCGAGGCGTTCGCCCGCAGCGCCGCTGCGCTGCTCGGCGACCCTGCCAACCCCGTGCAGTTGTGGAACCTGAGCCAGCTCGTGCCGGAGTCCGGACTCGACGCCCGCGGGACCGACGTGCTGCGCGAACTCCTGCACCGGCTGGCCGTCGCCCTCGCCCCCTCGCTCACGGACCAGGATCGCGCCCGCGGCGCGACCCCGCCGGAGTCACCCCCGCCCTCGCCTGCCAGCGCACCCGCGCGGAGATGAACATGCCACGCCTCGCCACCCTCGGATGGTCGTTCGCCCTCGCCGCCCCGCTCGCCGCGCAGGTGGCGGGCACCGTGGACAGTCCCCTGTCCGGACTGCCGCAGGGCCTCTCGGTCGATGGAGCCACGTTCAGCGCCGGCCTGCCGCTCGACCGCACGCGCGTGTACGCCAAGCCGGCGGGCTTCCAGGCGACGGCGCCTGTGCCACCCGTTCCCATCGCGGGCCGCCCCGACTTCCGCGTCGAGGCGCTCTTCCCCGGCCTCGCGGTCCGCCCCGACCTGGACGCGATGTCGATCGGGATCGACTGGATCAGTGGCGACGACGTGGGCCATGCGTTCGTGCTGCCGGGCCACTGGGCCGCGCTCACCTTCTCGGTGACGCGGGGCACCCTGGCGGCGGCCGGATCGAGGATCGCCCTGGAAGTGCCGCGGCCCGACGGCGCGGCCGGCGACGTGTTCTGCTACGTGCTGCCCGGCGGCGAGATCGACGCCGCGCTGCAGGACCAGGTCAGCCTGGCCCAGGACAGCCCCCAGATCGCGATCTGGTCGCCGGGGCAGCCCGGCAACCTGGACGCCCACGATCTCTTCCTCACCCTGTACGGACTCGACCCGGCGTTCCTGGCCTTCCTGCCGCCGAACCCCACCTTCTACTTCTCGGTGACCACGGCATCCCTCGGCGCGGTCCCTCCGGCGTGGTGGGCCGGAACCACTCCCTCGGGCGCCACGATCCTGGGCACGACGTGGGGCGGCGCCGCGTGGGGGCCGGTCTCCCCGTTCCTCACCCACGCGCAGCTCGGGCTCCCAGCCGGCGCCGACGTGGATGCCCTGGCCGTCGACACCCTGCAGGCACGGATCCTGTTCTCGACCACGACGGGACTGCCCGACCCGATCCTGTTCGGGAAGCTGCTCGGGGCGGCGGTGGCGGTGAGCATCTACCGCATGCCAAGCGAGCAGCCCGTGTCGAAGCGGATCGGCCTGGTCCTCGGCGACGACGTGGACGCGATCTGCGCCCTCGATCCGGGCTCGCAGAACCAGCTCCTGCGCGGCTTCGCGATCGGCACGGCGCAGCCGCCGCTGCTGCCCTTCCTGCCGGGCCGGATCGCCGCCAGCGCCTGGCGCGGGTTCCGCGCGCCTTCGGGCCCCACGCTCCTGCGCACGGCCATGGCCGGCTGGCCGCCAGCCGGCCAGGGTCCGGGGCTCGCGGCGCTCTTCGTCGGCTTCGGTTCGAACCCCCTCATGGTGCACGCGGCCACGCTCTCCCGGAATCCGGGCAACCCGTTCGGCGGGGACCCCAAGGTCCTGGACCTGCCGATCCCTTCCCACATCGTGCTCCAGGGCGTCGCGATCGACCTGACCTGGGCCGCCATCGACACGGGGACCGGCACGTACGACCTGGCGCGGCCGGTGCGGATCCGGCTCTGAGCCGCGCCGCAGCGCGGGCGCGGCGATTCCTGGCGGACCTGCGGGGTGTCCCTCCCCTCCGGGGTTCCGCTGCGGCGGGCGAGGCGCCAAGATCGCGCCCGCCATGGTCCTCCGTCCCACCGCCGCGACGCTTGCCTCCGCCTGCCTCCTGATCGCGGGCGCGTCCGCCCAGGACAGCGCCCCCACCCGGGTCGACTTCGCCACGCAGATCCGGCCGATCTTCGCGGAGCGCTGCCTCTCCTGCCACGGACCCAAGGAGCAGGAGGCCGACCTGCGCCTCGACCGGCGCGCGACGGTGTTCCCCAAGGAGCCGGCGAAGTGGCTGGTGGTGCCGGGCAAGCCCGAGAAGAGCGCGCTCTACCAGCGCATCGTCCTGCCCGCGGACGACCCCGACGTGATGCCGGCCGAGGGCGATCCGCTCACCAAGGAGCAGATCGAACGGATCCGCCTCTGGATCGTGCAGGGCGCCGAATGGCCCGCGGACGAGACGGCCGGCGCCGCAGCCGCGCCCACGAGCCGGCCGGCGGCCCCGGCCCCGGAGGCGCCGCGCCTGGTGCTGGACGCGGAGGCGCGCAAGGCGCGCGACGCGGCGATCGCGGCGCTGAAGGCGCGCGGCGCCCACGCGGCGCGCCTCGCCGAGGACCGCGACGAAGCCGAGGTGAATCTGGCCGTGCTGGGCGCGCAGGCCGACGACGCGCTGCTCGCGGAACTGGCGCCCCTGGCGCCCTGCCTCGTGTGGCTGAACGCCGCGCGCACCCGGGTGAGCGACGCCGGCCTGGCCCGCCTCTCGGGCATGCCGCAGCTGCGCCACCTCGACCTGAGCGGCACCGCGGTCGGCGACGCCGGCGTGCGCGCGCTCGGCACCCTGCCCGCCCTCGAGACGCTCAACCTCTTCGGCACCAGGGTCGGCGACGGCGCGCTCGATCCGCTCGCGGCGTTCCCGGCCCTGCGCCGCGTCTACCTGTGGCAGAGCGGCGTCACGCCCACGGCCGCGAAGGCCCTGCGCGCGCGCCGTCCGGACCTGCGGGTGGACCTGGGCGAGTATGCGGTGCTGCCCGCCCCGCCGCCCCCGGCCAGGCCCGTGAACACGGAGTGCCCCGTGAGCGGCAAGCCGGTGGACGTGGCGGTGACGCTGAACCACGACGGCAAGGTGATCGCGTTCTGCTGCACCAAGTGCCAGGCCGCGTTCGCCAAGGAGCCGCAGCGCTACCTCTCCGCGCTCAAGTAGGCGCTCAGGCGAGGATCCCGCGCACGACCTCGCCGTGCACGTCGGTGAGGCGGAAGTCGCGTCCGGCATGGCGGTAGGTGAGCCGCTCGTGGTCGAGGCCGAAGAGGTGCAGGATCGTCGCGTGCAGGTCGTGCACGTGCACCTTGTCCTCGGTGGCGTAGTAGCCGTACGCGTCCGTCGCGCCGTGGCTGTGCCCGGCGCGCACGCCGCCGCCCGCCAGCCACACCGTGAACCCGTGCGGGTTGTGATCGCGGCCGTCGCGGCCCTGCGCCACCGGCGTGCGCCCGAACTCGCCGGCCCAGAGCACCAGCGTGTCCTCGAGCAGGCCGCGCGCCGCGAGGTCGTGCAGCAGCCCGGCGATCGGCAGGTCCACCTCGCGCGCGTTGCGCGCGTGGTCGCGCTTGAGGTCCGAGTGCTGGTCCCACTTGTAGCTGTGCGAACACTGCACCACGCGCACGCCAGCCTCGACCAGGCGGCGGGCGAGGAGGCACTGGCGGCCGAAGTTGGCGGTGACCGGATCGTCGAGGCCGTAGAGGCGGCGCGTGGCGGGGGTCTCGCGCTCGACGTCCATGGCCAACGGCGCCACCTGCTGCATCCGGTAGGCGAGAGCGAACGACTCGGCCCGCGCCCGCAGCACGGCGTCCTCGTCCCGCGCCGCCAGGTGCGCGCGGTTGAGCCGCGCCAGGAGCTCGAGCTGGCCCGGTTGCAGCGCCGCGTCCTCCGCCTGCGGCGTCAGGTGCGGGATCCGCGCCTGCTCGGCCGGCACGCCCGCATGGCCCACGGGTGTGCCCTGGAAGGCCCCGGGCAGGAACGCCGCCGACCAGTTGTTCACGCCGCCGTGCCCGAGCGTGGGGCAGATCGTCAGGTAGCCAGGCAGATCGCGCGATTCGCTGCCCAGGCCGTAGAGCAGCCAGGAGCCCATGCTCGGCCGCACGAACGTGTCCGAACCGGTGTGCAGGGCCAGCAGGGCCCCGCCGTGCGCATCGTTGGTGCCGTGCAGCGACTTCACGAAGCAGAGCCGGTCGACGCCCCGCGCGAGGTGCGGGAAGAGCTCGCTCACCCACGCGCCGCACTGGCCGTGCTGCGCGAAGCGCCACGGCGAGGCCATCAGGTTCTCGGTCTTGGCGAAGGTCACGCGCGGCCTGGCGAACGGCAGCGGCTTGCCGTCGTCGCGCTGCAGGAGCGGCTTCCAGTCGAAGGTGTCGACCTGGGAGGGCCCGCCGTGCATGAACAGGAAGATCATCCGCCGGGCGCGCGGCGCGAAGTGCGGCCGCCGGGCCGCCAGCGGATCCTCCGCGCCCGCGCGCCGGCCCAGGCCGCCGAGCAGTCCGCCGCCGCCGAATGCGCACAGGCCGTGCCCTAGCTGGGTCAGGAACGCGCGGCGCGGCAGGAGCGGCTGGTCCATGGTCAGTCCAGGTACAGGAACTCGCTGGAGGCGAACACCACCTGCGCCAGCGCGGCCCACGCCCGGGCCTCGCCATGCTGCGCCCGCGCCCCCGCGAGGTACGCGGCCGCGGCGCCGAGTTCGCCCGCGCGCGCCTCGCGGCCGTACGCGCGCAGGAAGAGCGCCGCCAGCCGTCCCGCCTCGTCCAGCGCGGGCAGGGCCAGGAGGCGCTCGGCGAATCCGCGGCTCTGCGCGCGCACCAGCGGGCTGTTGAGGACGAAGAGCGCCTGGCTGGGGATCGCGGTGGCGCCGCGCTGCTCGAGGTGCACGCTGGGATCGTTGTAGTCGAAGGTCGTGAACAGATCGTGCAGGGCGTTGCGGATCACCGGCAGGTAGATCGTGCGGCGCGGGCTCGAGTACCGCGCCACGTCCTGCGACTGGTCGTTGGTGACGTACGCGCGGTTCTCCAGCTCCAGCGCCGGCCCGCCCATGCTGCGGTCCAGGCTGCCCGCCACAGCCAGGAGCGCGTCGCGATACATCTCGGCCTCCAGGCGCCGCCGGTTCTGGCGCCAGAGCAGCAGGTTGTCGGGATCACGCGTGCGCCCCGGACCATCGGCGCGCGAGTCCATGCGGTAGGCGCGCGAGGCGAGGATCGCACGCTGCAGATCCTGGATCGACCAGCCCCCTGCCACGAACTCGCGCGCCAGCCAGTCGAGCAGCTCCGGGTGCGTGGGCGGATCGCCGCGCAGGCCGAAGTTGGAGGGCGTACGCACCAGCCCGGCGCCGAAGTGCAGGCGCCACACCCGGTTCACCAGCACCCGCGCGGTCAGCGGGTTGCCGGGGTCGGTGAGCCAGCGGGCCACTTCGAGGCGTCCGCTCCGGCCGGCCGGGATCGCGGGCCGGGGCAGGGCGTGGTCCAGCAGGCGCGGCACGCCGCGCGGCACCGGCGGCCCCGCGGCATCGAGGTGGTTGCCGCGCACGTGCACCGCAGAATCGGCCGCGGCCTCGTCCTGCACCGCCAGCGCGCGCGGGAACGGCGCCGGCGTGGCCGCGCGCAGGCGCGCCAGCTCCTGGCGGTCCCCGGCGAGACGCTCGCGCGTCGCCGCGGGC
>JADLFX010000094.1 GCA_020849665.1 Planctomycetota bacterium
ATCTTCCCGAGCTGCCGCGACGGGAAGCAGAGCTGGAAGTCGGTGCGGGCGATGTGAGCCGGTGCGAGGCCGAGGGCCGGGCGCGGCACCCGCAGGGGGGTGCGGCGGACCCGGCTACGGGAACACCCATACAAATCTCGGTGGCCAGGATCTACGAGAGGGTGCGGCGTCCCCGCCGGGGGGGCACGCGACCACTGCCCCCCACGCACAGCACGGATCCCACCTTGCGCCTCCCAGCCACCTTCGCCGTCCCGCTCCTCGCGCTCGCCCTCGCCGCCCAGGCTCCGTTCCCGGCCGGCTATCGCGACGCCACGTTCCCCAACACGACCGGCCAGGGCACCGCGTCGCTGGCGGCGCGCGTCTACTACCCGGCCACCGCGGCCGGAGCGAACCAGCCGGTGCGCCCGCAGGCCGGCGGCTACCCGGTGCTGGTGTTCCTGCACGGGTTCGCGGCGCTGGGACGGCTCTACGGACCGCTGGGCACCGCGTTCGCGGAGCACGGCTGCGTGGCGGTGCTGCTCGACACGGCGCAGTTCTCGGGCCCCACGCTCACGCTCGACGGGATCGCGATGCACGGGGCGCTCGCGGTGGCCAACCAGCAGGCAGGCCACTTCCTGCAGGGCGCGCTCGACCTGCAGCGCATGGGCGTGGCCGGCCATTCCATGGGCGGCGGCAGCACGATCGGCGTCCTGGCGCGCAATCCCGGATACCGCTGCGGCCTCGGGTTCGCGCCGGTCGATCCGGGCGCCGCCATCCAGGGCGTGCGCGTCCCGCTGGGCGTGATCCACGGCCAGGGCGACACGATCGTCCCACCGGCGTCCGGCGGGCTGCCTTGGTTCCAGAACGCCGCGGCGTTCGCCGACCTGAGCTTCCTCTATCTCCTGAACCAGGACGCCAACCACACCAACGTGTGCGGCTTCCTGCTCGCCACCCAGGCCGACCAGGAGGTGTTCGCGCGCTGCATGCGCGTGGCCCTGGGATTCTTCGACCGCGCCGTGCGCGGGATCCCGCAGGGGCTGGAAGAGGTCGTGGGCGGGGCGGCCACGAGCGAACCACGCCTGCAGCAGCTCTCGGTGCGCTATGAGCGACCGCAGCTGTGGAACCAGGGGGCGGGTCGGATCGGCACGACGCCGGTGCTGCGCCTGGGCCAGGAGCCGGGCGCGGCCTTCGTCCTGGTGGCGGCCGGCACGGCCAGCCTCGCCACGCCGTTCGGCATCCTCGAACTCGATCCCGCCTCCCTGCTGGTCCTCGGGCAGTCCACGGTGGGCAGCGCGCGCCTCGTGTCCTTGCCCCTGCCGATCCCGAACGATCCCGGCCTGCTCGGCGCCGTGTTGCCCCTGCAGGGCCTGGGCGAGGGGCGCGGCGGACTGCGGCTCGGCAACCTCCTGCGGATCGCCTTCGTGAACTAGGGTCCGCCGCGGCGCCGGGCCGCGCCCTTGGCGCAGCCGGCCGGCACCCGCAGACTGCTGGCATGCATCGTCTCGCCGTCTGCTCCTGGTCGCTCCGCCCCCGCAGCGTCGCCGAGCTGGTGGCCCGGGTGCGGGAGTGCGGGCTCCGCGCCATGCAGATCGCGCTCGATCCCGTGCGCGAGGGGCTGCTGCCGGAACCGGAGCTGGTACGCGCGTGCGCACGGCAGGACCTCGTGCTGGTGAGCGGGATGATGGCGATGGCGGGCGAGGACTACGGCACGCTCGACTCGATCCGGGTCACCGGCGGCGTACGCCCCGACGCCACCTGGCCGGCCAACCTGGCGAACGCGCGCGCCAACGCCGCGCTCGCGCGCCGGCTCGGGCTGCGGCTGGTCACGTTCCACGCCGGCTTCCTGCCCCACGCGCGCAGCGATCCCGAGCGGGCGCGGATGCTGGAGCGCCTGCGCGTCCTGGCCGAGGTGTTCGCCGAGCAGCAGGTCGGAGTCGCGTTCGAGACCGGTCAGGAGGACGCGGCCACGCTGCTCGAGGTCCTGCGCGACCTCGACGGCCTGGCGGGGGTGAACTTCGATCCCGCCAACATGCTCCTCTACGGCATGGGCGACCCGGTGGCGGCGCTGCGCCTGCTCGCGCCGCACGTGCGGCAGGTGCACGTGAAGGATGCGCTCCCAGCTCCGACCAAGGCCACGTGGGGTCGCGAGGTGCCGGTGGGCACGGGCGGGGTCGACTGGGCCTCGTTTGCCGCGGTGCTGCGCGAGCGGGTCTCCGATGTGGACCTCTGCTTCGAGCGCGAGGCGGGCGAGAGCCGCGTCGCCGACGTCGCGGCGGGCCTGCGCTTCCTACGCCCGCTCCTGCCCCGCGCCCGCTGACGGCGCGCGCCGGTCGCGGAAGGTGAACAGGAAGAGCAGCGCGATCGCCGCCGCGGCGAGGGCCAGGATCATCCAGAACGGCCGCCACGCCATCACCTCCAGGGTCTCCTGGCCGGGCGGCCCGCCGGCGTGGGAGGTGGTGTAGGCGTCGACCATCGCGCCCACGAGCTGCGCCCCCAGCCCCAGGCCGAGTCCCTGCGTGACCAGCACCAGGAACCCTTGCGCCTGCGCGCGGATCTCCACCGGCGCGCGCTTGTCGACGTAGACCATGCCGGTCACGAAGAAGAAGTCGTAGCACACGCCGTGCAGCAGGATGCCCCCCATCAGCATCCAGAACACCTTGTCGTCGGCCGCGAACGAGAACAGCGCGTAGCGCACCACCCACGCCGCCATGCCCACCAGCAGCATCCACTTCACGCCCAGGCGCACGAAGCAGAGCGGCATGACCAGCATGAAGAACACCTCCGAGATCTGGCCCCACGACATCTTGGCCGCCACGTCCTGCACCCCGGTGCTGCCCACGAAGATCCCGGCGCGGTTGTAGTAGGCGGCCAGGGGAACGCAGAGCAGGAACGAGCACACCATGAACACCAGGAACGCGCGCTCCTTGAGCAGCGCGAGCGCGTCGAGCCCCAGCGCCTGGCGCACGGAGAACGGCCTGCCCGCGGCCGGCGGCGGCGTGTGCGGCAGGAAGAAGCTGTACACGCCGAGCAGCAGGCCCGCGCTGCCGGCCACCGTGTACTGCGTGGCGGTGAAGTCGGCCTGGAAGCCGTTGCTGATCACCTGGTTCGCCGCGATCCAGCCGACCGTGCCGAACACGCGCACGATCGGGAACTGCTTCTCCTGGTCCTGCAGGTTGTGGAACGAGAGCGACGTGGTCAGCCCCAGCGTCGGCATGTAGCAGAGCATGTGCAGGCCGAGCACCAGGACGAAGGGCACCCAGCTCTCGTCCTTGCTCCCCGCCGCGAACGACGGCGCCGCGAGCAGCGCGGCGCCGCCCAGCAGGTGCATCACGGCCAGCACCTTCTGCGAGGCGAAGAAGCGGTCGGCGATCATCCCCAGGAAGAACGGCGAGACGATCGCGGCGATCGGGCCGACCGAATAGGCCCAGGCGATGCCCCCGGCCATGTGGGCCTGCATGAAGTTGCCCGTGGTCACGTACCACGAGCCCCACACGAAGAACTGCAGGAACATCATCGCCGCAAGCGAGGCGGTGACGCGGAACGACGAGGACGAGGGTTGCATGCGCGCGCGATGGGCCGTGGGACCCCGAGGCGGCGCGGAGTCTACGCGCGCCGCCGGCCGGGGTCGCCAGCGGCTTCGCGGGCCCTCGCACGCGGGCTTGCACCGCCCCGGCGCCGCGGGTCAAGTGCCGGCTCCACCCCGACCGACCGCATGCACCGCCCCCGTATCGCGCGCCGCGCGCCGCGCCCCTGGCTGCTGGCCACGCTCCTCGTACCCGCGACCCTCGCCGCGCTGCGCTCCCCGCAGGACTCGCGCCCCGCCACGCAGGCGGCCAGCGCCCCGAGCGCCGCGCGCCCCTTCGTCCAGGACTTCCCCGGGCTCGCGCACACGCTCGAACTGGTGCCGGTCCCCGGCGACCAGAAGCGCGGCCTCGCCCCGTTCTGGATCTCGAGGACCGAGATCCCCTGGGAGCTCTACGACGCGTTCGTGTATCCGCCCGAGGCCGGCGACCCCGGCGTGGTCGATGCGATCTCGCGGCCGAGCAAGCCCTACGTCCCGCCCGACCGTGGCTACGGCCACGCCGGCTACGCCGCGATCAGCGTGACGCACCGCAACGCACAGGCGTTCTGCCGCTGGTTGCAGGCCAAGACCGGCCGCCCCTACCGCCTGCCCAGCGAGGACGAGTGGGAGCACGCGGCGCGCGGCGGCACGACCGGGGCGTATGCGTTCGGCGACGACCCCAGGAGGCTCGGCGAGTTCGCCTGGTTCGCCGACAACAGCGGCGACGCCCCGCACCCCATCGGCAAGAAGGCCCCCAACGGCTATGGCCTCCTCGATGTGCACGGCAACGTGGCCGAGTGGGTGAACGGCCGCGACGGCAAGCCCGTGCTCAAGGGCGGCGCGTTCGGCGATCCGGCCGCGCGCCTGCGCCTCGACGCGCGCAGCGAATACGACCCCGCGTGGCAGGAGACCGACCCGCAGGTGCCCAAGAGCAAGTGGTGGCTCTCGGACGCCCCGTTCGCGGGGCTGCGCGTGGTCTGCGACCACCCCGCTCCGAGCAGGAAGTGACCCCCATGCCTACCGCCGAACCCTCGTCCTCCCTCACCCGCCGCGAGCTCCTGGCGGGCGCCGCCGCGCTGCCCGCCCTGCGCGCCCTCGATGCCGCCCCGGCCGTGCACGTCGCCGGCTCGGACCGCGTGCGCGTAGGGCTGGTCGGCTGCGGCGGCCGCGGCACCGGTGCCGCCATGCAGGCCCTCGGCGCGGATCCCGGCACGGTGATCACCGCGCTCGGCGAGGTGTTCCCCGAGCGGACCGACGCCTGCGTGGGGCGCCTGGGCGAGGCCCTCGGCGAGACCGCGGGCACGCGCCTGGACGTGCCGGCCCAGCGGCGCTTCCTCGGCTTCGACTGCACCCAGAAGGTCCTGGACAGCGGGGTGGACGTGATCCTGCTCTGCTCCCCCCCAGGCTTCCGCCCCGCCCAGATCGAGGCCGCGGTCGACGCCGGCGTGCACGTGTTCGCCGAGAAGCCGGTGGCCGTGGATGCGCCCGGCATCCGCCGCGTGATGGCCGCCGCCGCCAAGGCCCAGGAGAAGCGCGTGTCCCTGGTCGCGGGCTTCTGCTGGCGCTTCCACGCCGGCATGCGCGCCACCTTCGAGCGCCTGCAGCAGGGCGGCATCGGCGAGATCGTGACCGTGCACACGACCTACCACGCCGGCACCCTGCCCCGGCATCCCCGCCATCCCTCGTGGACCGACATGGAGTTCCAGCTCCGCAACTGGTGGCACTTCACCTGGCTGAGCGGCGACCACATCGTCGAGCAGGCCGTGCACAGCATCGACCGCCTCGCCTGGGCGCTCGGCGACCGCATGCCGGTGCGCGCCTCCTGCCTGGGCGGCCGCGCCGCGCGCAGCGGCCCCGAGCACGGCCACGTCTACGACCACTTCGCGGTCGTCTACGAGTACGCCGACGGCAGGCGCGCGTTCCACACCTGCCGCCAGATCGACGGCACGCCCGCGGACAACACGGACTACGTGTACGGCACCCAGGGCTCGTGCGTGATCAATGGCTGGACCCCGGTGTTCCAGATGAAGGATCTCAAGGGCCAGCCGACCTGGTCGTTCACCGGCAAGTCCAAGAACATGTATCAGGTCGAGCACGACGAGCTGTTCGCGGCGATCCGCAAGGGCGAGCCGCTGAACGACGGGCAGCACATGGTGCAGAGCTGCCTCATGGCGATCCTCGGCCGGATGGCGGCGTACACAGGCCAGACCGTCACGTGGGAGCAGGCGCTGAACTCGCAGGAGGACCTCCTGCCGGCGACGCTCGCGTGGGGGCCGGCGCCGTTCCCGCCGGTCGCGGTGCCCGGGCAGACGCGGTTCCGCTGAGGAACCGGGAGCTACGCCTGTCCGCGATCCGCCGGCGCGCGTCCCTCTCGTGGGCGTCGCGCGCGGCAACGGCCCTCACGTGCCGATGGTGAGCTTGCCGCCGTTCGTCACGAACACGAACCAGTCCGTACCGATCGGGCAGGACACGATGTAGTACAGCCACCACTGTTGGTACAGCACCACCCCGAGGAGGGCCGGCGAATTCGGAACCGCGAGGTCCAACGCACCAGTTGGGTACTGCCCGATCGGCCGCATCACTGCGACCTCTCCGGACGTCAGTATCGTGCAGTTCGGCCCACCATAGAATGTGTTCGGAATGGGCGGCAGCGGCACCACCGTCTGCGCGACTCCCGTTGCCAGGAACGCGATCACCGAGTACCGACACGCCCAGTAGGGGGCCTGGTACTGCACGGTGATCTTCGCTCCCAATCTAGGTACTCCCGTCGCAGACAGCATGGGCATGCTCGGCGGCTCACCCGCCCATCCGCCACACCCAGTGCCGTACGTCGTGTAGCTCGCCTGCTGCGCGAGGCCGCTGCATGCCAACCCGACGCACATCACCATCGACGGGAACACCGACTTCATGGCACGACACCTCCCATCATCCGGCGCAGGCCGTTGCTGAAGACGCCACCACCAATCCAGGGCGCGTGAACGTGCACGCGCTGCTCGGGCCCACTCTGGACCTCGCACATCTCGCAGACACCACGTGCCTC
>JADLFX010000095.1 GCA_020849665.1 Planctomycetota bacterium
AGGAGATCGTGCACACGGCGATCCAGGAGGACGCCGATCTGATCATCATGGCGACGCAGGGCCGCTCCGGCCTCGAGCACATCCTGCTCGGCAGCGTCGCCGAGAAGGTGGTGCGCAAGGCGCCCTGCGCGGTCCTGATCGTGCGCGAGAAGGCCAAGGAGATCGTCGCACCCTGGGGCGAGGGCGGCGGTCCCACCATGTGAAGCAAGGAGAACCCCGATGCGTAGCCTCTGGTCCTGTCTGGTCGTGCTCGCGACCCTCCCCCTCTTCGCCCAGCAGCCGGTGCAGAAGCCCGTGGGGGTGCATCCGGCGCCGGACCAGATGCCGAAGCCCCGGCCGGGCGCCGTGCACGGGTTCACGCTGCGCGGCATCGACGGCAAGGACGTGCCACTCGCCACCTTCCGTGGCAAGGTCCTGCTCCTGGTGAACGTGGCGTCCAAGTGCGGCCTCACGCCGCAGTACAAGGAGCTCCAGGCGCTGCACGAGCGCTTCGCCAAGGACGGCTTCGCCGTGCTGGGCTTTCCCGCCAACGACTTCCTTGGGCAGGAGCCGGGCAGCAACGAGGAGATCGCCAGGTTCTGCTCGTCCACGTACGGCGTCACCTTCCCGCTCTTCGCCAAGATCGCCGTGAAGGGCGAGGAGCAGGCGCCGCTCTACCGCTACCTGACCAAGGAGAGCCCGTTCCCGGGCGAGGTGCAGTGGAACTTCCAGAAGTACCTCGTCGACCGCGAGGGCAACGTGATCGCGCGCTTCGCGCCGCGCACCCGACCGGACGACCCGAAGCTCGTCGAGGCGGTCGAGGCCGCGGTCCGAGGCAAGGCGGCGCCGCCGCCTTCGACCGCGCTGCCGAAGGCCGGGAGCGGCCCGGCCGCGGACGCCCTGCGCGGCGCCGTCGCGCGTGCCGCCAGGGAGGACAAGGTGGCGCTCGTGTGGTGGAGCGCGGACTGGTGCGGGTGGTGCAAGAAGTTCGAGGCCTACGTCGCCCGGCCGGAGATCGCCGCAGTCCTGGCCCAGGACTTCGTGCTGCAGAAGCTCACCACGGACCACATGGCCGACGGCGAGGCGACGCGCAAGCACTACGCCGATGGCAGGGAGACCGGGATCCCCTTCCTGGTGTGGCTCGACGGCCAGGGGCAGGTGGTCGGACGATCCCTCGACGCCAAGGGCGAGAACATCGGCCACCCGGCGAAGCCCGAGGAGATCGAGGTGTTCATGGCCGTGGTGCGCAGGACGGCGCAGCGCGCCACGCCGGAGCAGATCGCCCTGCTGCAGAGCACGCTCGTCGATCTGGCAGCGAAGCGCTGAGCGGCCCCCGCTCAGCGCCCGGCGGGCTGCGGGCGGCTGGCAGGCCGTGACGGCTGTGTGGCCTGCACGTCGCCCAGGACCCCAAGGGCGTCGAGGATCTGCTCTTGGCCCATCTCCTTGGGCCGCAGCGGATGCGACTCCGGCAGCAGGTCGCGCAGGGCCGGCAGGAGCCGTGCGGTCAGCGTCGCCATGCCCAGGCGCGTGGCATGCAGGCGATCCCCCTGCAGGAGCCGTTCCGGAGGGATCACGACTTCCTTGCCTCCCAGCACCACCTTCTCCCCGGACTTCTTGACCGTCGCGACCAGGTCGGACATCGGGAAGATCCGCACGTTGGGCCGCCCCTTCGCCCACGCCTGCAGGCGGCGGTTCAGTTCGGCCAGGGTCCCGGCGTCGGGGATCTGCTGGCGCGAGAGCATGCGGGGATCGGCGCCGGTCATGTCGGGATAGTCCCCCACCAGCATCGGCGCGGAGATCCGCGACAGGAGGTCCAGACCCTTGTCCTGCAGCGCCAACCGGCGCGCCTTGGCCTCCTCGCCATGGCCGAAGGCCCCGTAGCCGAACCAGAACGCGAAGTCGAGTGCGACGAGGAACGCAGATCCGTCGCGTTGCGCGAGGCGGATCTGGCGCTCGCCCAGGTTCTCGGTGTCCGCGAAGAGCATCATCGAGGCGCGGTTGCGGATCTCCACGGCCCCGTCCGGCCACAGCGCCGCGAGCGCGCGCTTGAGCGGCAGCGTCTCGTTGCGCTGGCCACGCCAGTCCTGGCTGCCCGGATCGGTGAACCCATCCGTGATGCTCGCGCCGAGGAGCGTGATCCGCGGGCGCGATCCGGAGGACGTGGTCGTCGACGCGCCGTCCTGTGCCGCCAGCGAGGCGATGCCGCCGAGCAGGGCCAGGACCCAGGCGAGGGTGCGTGGAACCATCGCCCGAGGATACTGCCGGCGGACGCGTGCCGCGCACCACGCCCGACGACGCAGGCGGAATCCACCCCCGGCGCCGCTATCCTCCCGCCTCCATATGTTCCAGGGTCGTTCGGTGACGGTGGTCGTACCGGCCTACAACGAGGAGGCGACCATCGCCGAGGTCGTGACCGAGTTCCGGGGCTCGCCGCTGGTGGACGAGGTGCTGGTGGTCGACAACAACTGCCGGGACCACACCGCCGAGCGCGCTCGCCAGGCGGGCGCGCGGGTGGTCGCGGAATCCCGCCCCGGCTACGGGGCGGCGCTGACCGGCGGGATGGACGCGGCCCAGGGCGAGATCCTGGTCCTCACCGAGGCCGACGGCACCTTCCGGGCCCGGGACCTGCCCAAGCTGCTCGCCTACCTGGAGGACGCCGGCATGGTCCTGGGCACGCGCACCACCAAGCAGATGGTCGAGCAGGGGGCGAACATGAGCTTCGCCCTGCGCTGGGGCAACGTGACCATGGCGAAGCTCCTGGAACTGCTGTGGTTCCTCCCCAACGAACCCCGCTTCACGGACGTGGGCTGCACCTACCGGGCCCTCACGCGCGAGACCTGGACCAGGATCCGGCCGCTCCTGGCCGAGTCCGGGCCTGCGTTCTCCCCCGAAATGATCTGCGCCGCCCTGCTGGCGGGGTGTCGGGTGATCGAGATCCCGGTGACGTATTCCCGCCGTACCGGGGGGGTGTCCAAGCACTCGGAATCCTGGCCGAAGGTCTTCAAGACCGCCTGGCTGATGTTCCGAACCATCTTGAGAAAGCGCCTGGGGATGGGGGCTTCCCGCCGGGCTGGCGACCGGTCCCGACCGGAAACCACCCCCCCGCGGTAGACTTCGCCGGCTGGTCCAGGAACCGTCCTGGCCTCGAACTTGCACGGACTCGCACCCGTGCTCCGAGGCAGGCCGGCCATTCCTGGCACGGTCATCCGTCCCCACCTCGGACTCGCACCTGGTCTCGAACGGTATGCAGAAGCACGTTGTCATCCTCGGCGGCGGCCTGGCAGGACTGTCCTGCGGCTACGAGCTGGTCCAGCGCGGCCACCGGGTCACCATCCTCGAGCGCGAGCCCCACGTCGGGGGCATGGCGTCGTCGTTCGTCGAGGATGGCGCCGAGTACTGGTGCTACGACTTCGGCCCGCACCGCTTCCACAGCAAGGACGAGAGCCTGATCGACCACGTCCGCGAGATCATCGGCGAGGAGAACATCGTCCACGCCAAGCGGCTGTCGCGGATCGTGCTCTTCAACAAGTTCTTCGACTACCCGCTCAACGCCTCCAACGTCGTGCGGAACATGCCGAAGACGCTGCTGATCAAGGCGTTCCTCGACTACTTCTGGGTGCGGCTGCTCGACGTCTTCAAGCTGCGCCACTTCACCGACCGCGACTTCGAGAGCTGGACCACGCGCCGGTTCGGCGCGACCCTCTACCGGATCTTCTTCGGCCAGTACACCGAGAAGGCCTGGGGCATGCCGCCCAGCCAGATCTCCGCCGACTGGGCCAGCCAGCGCATCACCCTGCTGAACCTGCGGGACGCGGTGATGAAGACCCTGTTCCGCCCCAAGAAGGGCAACGTGCCGCGCACGCTGGTCACCGACTTCATCTACCCGAAGTACGGCGGCATCGGCGAACTGGCGCGCGGCTATGCGCGCCGCATCGAGGCCGCCGGCAGCCGCGTGCTCACCGACGCCCCTGCGATCCGCGTGCTGCGCGACGGCATGAACGTCACCGGCATCGAGTACGGCCGGCACGACCGGCAGGTCGTGGAGGGCGACGAGTACGTGAGCACCATCCCGGTGACCGCCCTCGCCAAGGCGCTCTCGCCCAAGGTGCCGCAGGAGGTGGAGCGCGCGATCGACAGCCTGCGCTACATCTCGATCGTGTTCGTGTACCTGAAGCTGAACCGCGGCAACGTCTCGCCCGACAACTGGGTGTACCTGCCCGAGAAGCACCTCACCGTGCACCGGATCTCCGAGTTCAAGAACTTCTCGCCGTACTGCTCGCCGAAGGACAAGACGATGGTGTGCTGCGAGATCACCTGCCGCCGCGGCGACGAGATCTGGCGCGCCAGCCCCGAGCAGCTCAAGTCGATCGCCGAGCGCGACCTGATCAGCGTGGGCCTGATCCAGGCCGGCGAGGTGCTGGACGTGGTGGTGAAGAAGATCCCGTACGCCTACCCCGTGTACGACCTGGAGTACAAGAAGCACCTCACGCCGATCATGGACTACGTGAACGGGCTGGGGAACCTGAAGACCACCGGGCGCCAGGGCAACTTCCGCTACAACAACATGGACCAGTCGGTGGAGATGGGCCGCAAGATGGGCATCGAACGCGCCACGGGAGCGCGGACCGACCACGAGCGGGTCGCCACCGGCAAGGAGTACTTCGGGTGAGCGGCGCACCGCCGTCGCGGCGGTGGCCGGGGAGCCGGGGGACTCGGTGACCGCCATCGACGCAGGGCAGCAGGTCGAGGTGACGACCTGCCAGGTGTGCGGCAGCGGCGAGCGCGAGCAGCTCTTCGCGGATCCGCCCTACCGGGTGCTCCGCTGCAGTGGCTGCGGCCTGGTGTACGTCTCGCCACGCTGCCACGGCGAGGCCCTGGCCGCCGTGTACGGGGAGTCGTACTGGCGCAGCGAGAAGCCGCGCGAGAAGGGCTACGCAGACTACGCGAGCGACGAACGCCTGCACCTCAAGACCTTCCGGCGCCGCCTGCGCCTGCTGCGCCGCTTCCTGCCCCCGGGCCGCCTCCGCGTGCTCGACGTCGGCTGCGCCGCCGGCTACTTCCTGCGCGTGATGCGCGACGAGGGCCACGACGTGTACGGCGTGGAGCTCTCGGCGGCGATCGCGCGCCATGCCGTGGAGCACCTGGGCGCCGCCCGCGTACACGTGGGCACGCTGCACTCAGCGCCCCGCGACCAGGGCGCGTTCGTGCCCGGCAGCTTCGACGTGGTCACGCTCTGGGACGTGGTCGAGCACGTCCCCGACCCGCAGGCGCTGCTGCACGAGGTACGCTCGATGCTGGCGCCGGGTGGCGTACTGGTGCTGGAGACCCAGAACGTCGCCAGCCGCTGGGCGAGGCTGCTCGGCCGGCGCTGGCAGCACTACAAGCACGAAGAGCACCTCTACCACTTCGATCCCAACACGGTGCGCCGGCTGCTGGAGCAGACCCGGTTCACGGTGCTGCACAACACCTGGACCTACGGCGGCAAGTACGTGCGGCTCTCGTTCATCACCGAGCGCGCGCATCGCCTGCATCCCGCGCTGAGCTTCGCGCTCAAGCCGCTGGAGCTGTTCCGCGACGGCAACCTGTACGTGAACTTCGGCGACGAGATGGTGGTGTTCGCGCGCCCCGCGCCCTGACCCGCACCCAGCCCCCACGACCGCGATGGAGACCAACGTCTACGAGCAGTTCGCCCAACTCGAGGACCGGCACTTCTGGTTCCTCGGCCGCCGCAACATCTTCTTCGACCTGCTCGGGCGCGTGCTGCGGGGCCGCAACGACCTGCAGATCCTCGAGGTCGGCTGCGGCGCCGGGGGCATGCTCGGGCCGCTGGCCCGCTTCGGAACCGTGACCGGCCTCGACATCGCCAAGGACTACGTGGCCTACTGCCACCGGCGCGGCCACCAGCGCGTGCTGGCCGGTTCGGGCTACGAGCTGCCGTTCCGCGACCAGAGCTTCGACCTGGTGGCCGCGTTCGACACGATCGAGCACATCCCCGACGACGGCCGCGTGCTGCGCGAGATCCGCAGGGTGCTCAAGCCCGGAGGGCGGGTGTTCCTGTCGGTGCCCGCCTACCAGTTCCTCTACTCGCAGAACGACCGCGTCGCGCACCACCAGCGCCGCTACACCGCGCACCAGCTGCGCGAGCGCCTGCGGGCCGCGGGCCTGACGCCGCAGCGGCTCTCGTACTTCAACACCTTCCTGTTCCCCCTGATCCTGCCGGCGGTGCTGGTGCTGAAGCTCAAGGAGAAGCTCTTCGGCCTGCCGGAGGGGCAGACCAACCTGAGCCACTCGTTCGCGGGACCGGTGAACCGCGCCTTCGCCGCGGTGATGAGCAGCGAGAAGCTGCTCCTGCGCCACATGGAGTTCCCGTTCGGGCACTCGCTGCTGGCGCTCGCCGGCTGAGCCCGGGGCGGCGGCGTCTGCGGCGCGCCCCGCCGGCCGCTCACTGCGGCCGGGCGAACTTGTAGCGCTTCTCCAGCGCCTCCCTGCTGAACGACTGCCTGAGCCCCTCGGCCAGGCGCTCGCGCACGAACCCGTCGCGGGCCATCAGGAACTGCCGGCGCGACACGTTCTGCAGCGTGGCCTTCTCGACCTTGGTGAGCACGGCGAGGTGCATCCTGCGACCGGAGGTGTCGGTCAGCACGTCGGTGCACTCACCCTCCTTGAGCTTGCGCACCGCCTCGTTCTGGAACAGGAAGCGCACGGTCTCGCTGAACTCGTACTGGAAGCGCGGCAGCGACGCGATGTCGCGCAGGTGGGGCCCCACGGTGGCGATGGCGAACCCCGCCTCGGTGGCGGCGGCCTCCAGCACCTGCGGCCAGGACTTGCGGGCCTCGTCCTTGACCTTCTGCTCGGTCTCGGTCTTCACCCGGGTCTCGATCTCCTGCTTGCGGGCCGGGTCGGCCAGGGACTTCTCGAGCTCGGCGATCTGCCTGGCCCAAGCCTGCCAGGCCATCGACTCGCGGTCGGTGATCTGGGCCAGCCGTGCCTTGGCGTCGTCCAGCTTCTTGCGCTGGGCGGTCTCCCACTCGGCCTGCGCCCTGGCGATGGCCTCGGCGCCGTCCTTCTCGATCTTCTCGACCTCGGCCTTGCGCTGCTCCTTGCCCAGGCGCAGCAGGGCCGCGCTCAGTGCCTCGCCCTTGGTCTTGGCCTCGGCATCGGCCTGCTTGACGAAGTAGTCGCTGGCGGCCTTCTCCTTGATCTCGGCGAAGTCCTTGAGCGGGCGCTTGATCACCTGCGTCACCTGGAACACGAACGCGGCGTCCGCGGTGCGCTGCACGGTGGCCGAGAGGTCGCCCTCGACGTCGAGCGCGACTGCGGCGAACGAGTCCTTCCAGGTGCCCAGGCCGCCGGCCTTGCCGTCGCCGAGTTCCTTGAGCCCGTCGGCGTTGCGCGGTTCGGCCACCACGTGGGTGCGCAGGCCCTTGCGCTCCTTCAGCTCCTTGGCGAATGCGGCCACCGCATCGAAGCCCTTGCGGGTGGTGGCCACGGCCTCGTCGGCGGCCTTGTACTCCTTCTCCTTGGCGTCGAACGCGGCCTTGGCGCGCTCCGCGGCCTCCTTGAGGTCGCCCTTCTCGGGCGCCGCCTTGAGGTCCGCCTCGGCCTTGTCCTTGGCCTTGCGCGCCTCCTCGAGCTCGATGCTGATCTTGGTGCGGGCGTCGACCTGCGGGCGCAACGCGTCGGCCATCGCCAGCTGGACGCGGTTCCAGAGCTCGCGCAGCGCATCCTCGGCCTGCAGCTCGCGCTGGATCGCCGTCTTCAGCGCGGCGTCGAGCGGCACGTAGCTGGGTTGGGTCGGCACGGGCTGGGTGCCCGGCGCCGTCTGGGTCTGCGTGGCGGGCGCCGACGCGGGCCGGGACTCCGCGCGCGCCTCGCTGCGGTAGCGCGACTCGCGATCGAGGTCGTAGCGCTGCTGGATCTGCTCGTCCCCGTACGTCTTGCCCTTGAGCTCGGCCTCGAAGAGGGCCGGATCGAAGTCGGCGTACGAGAGGCCCACGGCCCGCAGCGCCACGCGGTTGGTGTCCTGGTACGGGATCCGGTCCATCTCGGAGAGGCCCTCGATCCACTTCTGCAGGTCCTGGTCGGTGACGCCCTTCTCGCGCAGGCGCTTCTCCAGGTCCTTGTTGTCGAGGCTGGCCACCTGCAGGGTGACCAGCTCCTTGTCCTCCAGCACGTGTCCGGCCAGCGACGCGTCGGAGGTGTCGATGCCCAGCGCGGCGAGGCGCAGGAACGTCCCGATGCGCATCTGCTCGCTCACCAGGCGGCGGTACGCGGCCAGGGAGAAGCCGTTGGCCTGCGCCAGCTGCGCCGGCGTCCATCCCGTCTTGATCACGTTCAGCGCCTGCTGGATCGCCCGGTCGACCTCGTCGTCGGAGGCGTCGATGCCCGTCTCGATCGCCAGCCGGCGCAGCATCGCGAACGTGTCCAGCCGGCTCTCGCCGCCCTCGGCCTCGTCGCCGCCCAGCGGCGGCATCACCACCACGGGGTCGAGACCACGCCGCTGCGGGTCGTGCAGGATCGCGAGCGCGCGCGCGACGTCGTAGTCCTCCGTGGTCAGGTCGACCTTGCGGCCGTCGGCCAGCGTCACGCTGGGCAGGGGCACGGCGCGCGAGAAGATGGTCTGGAAGAACCCGATCATCGGCCCGGTCACCGAGAAGAACACGAGGGCGAAGAGGCCCGCCGAGTAGAGGATCGCCTTCTGGTTGCGGCGGAAGAACTCCAGGCCGCCGCCGACGCGCTGGACTTCGGCCTCCTCGCCGTGACCCTCGGTGTCGGGCTTGCCAGGCTGGGTGGGATGCTTGCTCATAGGACGATCGCCTCCTGCACGAGGAGGACCGGGATGCCTTGCTGGATGGGGTAGACCACGCTCTCACCCTCGGGGACCAACCCCTCCTCGACCGGGTCCTTCACGGTGTCTCCGCCGTAGTTCCTGGCCTGACCGGACCGGATCCGCTCGTTGACCTGACGGACCTCGTCCGCGGTCGCCATGCGCAGCGGCTTGCGCGTGCGCGGGCACATCAGGATGCGCAGGAATTCGGAGTCGATGGGCATGGCAGTGATGGGATGGTGAGGGCGGTAGGGGTCGAACCTACGACCAACGGCTTAAAAGGCCGCTGCTCTACCGCTGAGCTACGCCCCCACGGGGAGGGAGGGCGACGTCCTGGTCAGTCCTCCATGATCTCGTGGGTCTTCTTCTTGAGGATCTCGTCGACCTTGGCCTCGGACTGCTTCAGGAGGTCCTGGATCTTGTCGTGCAGCTTCTTGGACATGTCCTCGGTGAGGCCGTGTCCCTTCAGCTCCTGGTCGGCGTGCTTGTTGGCGTCGCGCCGCAGGTTGCGGAGCGCCACGCGCGTCTGCTCGCAGAACTCCTTGACCTTCACGCTCAGCTTCTTGCGCTGCTCCTCGGAGAGCGGGGGCATCGTGAGCCGGAGCAGCTTGCCGTCCGACTGCGGCGTCAGGCCGAGGTCGGACTTCAGGATGGCCCGATCGATCTCCTTCAAGGCCGAGACATCGAAGGGTTTGATCAGGAGCTGGCGCGGTTCCGGCACCGAGATGTGCGCGATCTGGTTGAGCGGCGTCTGCGTGCCGTAGTACTCCACCTTGATCGAGTCGACCAGTGCGGGGGACGCGCGGCCGGTCCGGATGCTGCGCAGGTGATCGCTCAGGTGGTGGAGGGCCCGCTCGAACTGGCCCTCGAGGTCCTTCAGGATGCGCTGCGGGATGTTGGGATCCATGGCTTGCACTCCGGGGCATCGCCCCGCCGCCGCGGCGCCGGGGACACCCTCAGGCCTGGCCGCGCCGGCGAGGACCTGGGCCCCCGGCCGAGTCACCGTAAGAAGATACGACCCAGGTACCTATATCCTCACCACGCACCGCGCGCTCCAGGTTGCCCTGGACGAACATGTCGAAGACCAGGATCGGCAAGTCGTTCTCCATGCAGAGGGTGAACGCGGTGCGGTCCATGATCTGGAGGTCGCGGTCCAGGGCGTCCTTGAACGTCACGATCGGGATCTTGGTGGCCGCCGGGTCCTTCTTGGGGTCGCTGGTGTAGACCCCGTCCACCTTGGTCGCCTTGAGGATCAGGTCCGCGTCCAGTTCGGTGGCGCGCAGCGCGGCCGCCGTGTCGGTGGTGAAGAACGGGTTGCCGGTGCCCCCCGCCAGGATCACCACCCGGCCCTTCTCCAGGTGACGGATGCAGCGCCGGCGGATGTACGGCTCCATCAGGGTCTTCATCTCGACCGCGGATGCGGCGCGGGTCTCCACTCCCAGTCGTTCCAGCGCGTCCTGCAGCGCCAAGCAGTTGATCGCCGTGGCCAGCATCCCCATGTGGTCGGCGCTGGCCCGGTTGGTTCCGAAGCGGGCCAGGGTGGCGCCGCGGATCAGGTTGCCGCCGCCCACGACCACGGCGATCTCCACACCCCGCTTGCACACCACCTGGATCTGGGAGGCGATGGTCTGGATCGACTCGGGATCGAGCCCAGGCTCGCCCGGACGCGCCAGGCTCTCACCGCTCAGCTTGAGCAGGACCCGATGGATGCGCTGCGGGCGGCCCGACAAGGCTCAGCCTCCCAACTCCATGCGGACGAAGCGGCGGATCTGCACGTTCTCGCCGGTCTTGGCGCCCACCGACTTGGCCACGGTGTCGACCGTGACCTTCTCGTCATGGACCCAGGGCTGGTCGAGCAGGCAGGTCTCCTGGAAGAACTTGGCGATCTTGCCCTCGACGGCCTTGGCCACGACCTCTGCGGGCTTGCCCGGCATGCCGGTCTTGGTCTGCTCGGTGAGGATCTCGCGCTCCTTGGCGAGGGTGCCGGCGTCGATCTCCTCGCGGTTCAGGTAGCGGGGCTTCATGGCCGCGATGTGCAGGCACAGGTCCTTGCCGAACTTCTGGAACTCCTCGTTGCGGGCCACGAAGTCGGTCTCGCAGGTCAGCTCGGCCAGGACACCCAGCTTCCCGTTGTGGTGGATGTAGCTGAAGATCAGGCCCTCCTTGGCCTCGCGGCCCATGCGACCCTCGGCGGCCTTGATGCCGCGCTTGCGCAGCACGTCCACGGCCAGCTTCATGTCGCCCTTGGCCTCGGCCAGTGCGGCCTTGCACTCCATCATCGGCGCGCCGGTCTGCCGCCGGAGCTCCATCACGGTCTTGGCGTCGATCTCGGTCATCGGATTCCTCTCTGGTGCTTGCGTGCCCAACCGGACTCCGGCCAGGCCCTGCCGGATCGCCGTCACAGCGGCGCCGGTGCTCGATGTCCTTCACTCTCGGTCGCCGGCTCGCGGGAGCGGACCCTGATCGGGGCGCGCGACCGGCCGGGTCGGCGGCCCCTCGTCGATCCTCACTCACCGCCGGAGCGGCGCCGCATGCTCGGTCATGCGTGGTCGGCCGCCGCGGGGCAGCGGCCGGCCACTCAGCTGCTCTTCTCGCCCTCGGCCTCTGGCTGCGGCGGAGAAGCCTCGCCGGCAGGCGAAGCCGGAGGGGGCGTGGTCTCATCGCTCTCGCGGCCGAACGACACCGACTCGGCCGAGCCGGTCATGCGGTCGAAGCGGCCCGCGCCGCCGGTGCCCGCAGGGGCGCCCGGACCACGGCGGCCGCCACGGCCACCGGGACCTCCCTCGCCACGCCTGCCGCCGCCCCGGCGCGGTCCGCCCGGCCCGGCCGAGGAACGACGGCCGGGCACTTCGCGCGCCCGCACGTCCTCCTCTGCCTGCTTGGCGGCCGCGGCCGCAGCCGACTCGTCCATGTTGGCCCGGCCCTCCAGGACCGCGTCGGTGAGCCTGCTGAGCAGGATCTGCACCGAGCTCATCGCGTCGTCGTTGCCGGGGATCGCGATGTCGACCTGGGTCGGATCGCAGTCGGTGTCCAGGATGCACACCACGGGCACGTTCATCCGGGTGGCCTCGCGGATGGTGATCTCCTCGCGCCGCGGATCCACCACCACGATCGCGCCGGGGATGCCGCGCAGGTCGCGCACGCCCTCGAGGTTGCGGCGGATCTTGCGCATCTCGCGGCGCATCATCGACTGGTCGCGCTTCTTGAACTTCTCCAGCGAGCCGTCCCCCTCCATCGTCTCGAGTTCCTGCAGGCGCTTGAGGCGCTCACGCACGGTGGAGAAGTTGGTGAGCGTGCCGCCGATCCAGCGCTCGGTGATCGCGGGCATGCCGCAGCGCTGGGCCTCGCGCTCGACCACGGCCCGGATCTGCTTCTTGGTGCCGAGGAAGAGGATCTGGGCGCCGGTGGACGCCAGCTGGCGGACGAAGTGGCAGGCCTGGAAGAGACCGCGGATGGTCTCCTGCAGATTGATGATGTGGATCTTGTGCCGCCGGCCGTAGATGAAGGGCTTCATCTTCGGGTTCCAGCGGCTGGCCTGGTGCCCGAAGTGGACGCCAGCGTCGATCAGTTCCTGGACAGTGACTAGAGGCACGTGGACTTGGCTCTCGGCGCCCCGGAAGCCCGGGCGCAAAGGGGGTTTCGGGAACGAAAGGGGCGCGGATTGTAGGAAGCGCAATTGCAAGTTCAAGGCCGGCGTTACCTCGTCCCGGCCGGATGGTAGGATGGCCGCGGCCTTCGGGCTCGCATGTCCAGATTCCCCCCAGTGGGAGGCAAGGCGTTGGTCGGCAGGGAGGATCTCGAAGTGGCGGACGGCCGGACCACCCGCCGGGTGGACGCCAGGACCCTCTCGCAGGGACCTCATGAGGATGCGCGGACCGGGGAACCCCTCCACACCATGAGCGGCGCATCCAAGCAAGGCAGGGAGACCATCCTGGTCCTGAACCACCAGCGCTCGGAGATGCGCGGCGTGGTCACCATCCTCGAGCAGCATGGTCTGGTGGTCCAGGTCAGCACCGGCATCCCCGAGACCTACAAGCTCCTGGCCGAGGTGCGGCCGGACGTCGTCGTCCTCGACCCCCTGGTGCTGCGCGCCGGCTGCCTGGAACTCGAGCTGGTCGAGGGCCTGCAGCGGGAGCGGGATCCGGTGCCCGCCATCGTCCTCGTCGACGACCTCGACGCGGTCGAGAATGCGCACCTCCTGGCGGCGCCGTTCCGCGATTTCGTCCGCCGCGCGCTGGCCGAGGAGGAGGTGCCGCACCGGGTGCGCCTCGCGCTGGTCCAGCGGCGGAAGTTCCTGAGCCTGCTGGAGCGCACCCGCGAGCTGGAGGGCCAGGTCAGCATCGACTTCAAGACCGGGCTGCTCAGCGAGCGGCACTTCAAGAAGATCCTCCAGGTCGAGCACAAGCGAGCGCAGCGCCACGGCCATCCGCTCTCCCTGCTCCTGGTCGACATCGACGACTTCAAGTCGGTGAACGACTCCACCGAGTACGCGTTCGGCGACGAGGTGCTGCGCACGGTGGCGGCGGCGCTGCGTTCGACGACGCGCGAGACCGACTTCGCCGCCCGCTACGGCGGGGACGAGTTCATGGTCCTGCTCCCCCACACCCGTCCGGCAGAGGCCGTCCAGACCGCGGCGCGCATCCGCCGCGCGATCGCCAACATGGTGGTCAGCAACGGCGCCTACGTCCGGCGCGTGACGGTGTCGATCGGCATCGACACGTACGACGGCCGCAGCCATTCGACCGCCGACGACCTGCGCCGCCGCGCCAACAAGGCGCTGCACGAGGCCAAGCAGCGGGGCAAGAACCAGGTCTGGCTCTACTCCGAGGGCGAACGGCCCTCGGCCCCGGCCGAGGCCGCAAGAGAGGTCTGATCGCCGCGCCGCTCCCGGCGGCGCGTCCGGACATCCGCGGCAGGGGCTGGGCGGCCGCCGCGGCCGTGCTGCACAATGCCTCGATGCGGGTCCTTGCCGCCGTCGCCGTCGCGCTCCTGTCCACCTGGCCGCCGCTCCGTCCGCTCTGCGCCCAGGAGCTCAGCGCGCCGCTGCGCTACGTGGATGGACGGCCGATGCTGCTGGTGACGCTGCGCGCGGGGGAACGCACCTATCCCTGCCACCTCCTGGTCGACCTCTCGGCGCGCATCCCGCTCCTGCTGCATGCCAACGCCGCCGGTGCGCTGCGCGCCGAACAGGTGGACATCGAGGCGGGCGACGTGCGCCTGACCTCGGTGCCGCTGCGCGGCCAGCGCGATCGCGCGCTGGAACGGCTCACCGCACGCTACGCCGAGGAACTCAAGGAGGTGCCGGTGGCCGGCTACCTCGGGCTGGCGGCCTTCGGCGACCAGACCGTGGTGGTCGACGGGCGCGGCGCCGCGCTGCGGATCTCGCCGGCGACCGAACTCGAGCCGGAGGCAGCGCCGGCGCGGGCGCTGGCGACCCTGCCGGTGGATCCGCGCAAGGGCGGCGCGCAGGTCGAGCTCGGCCTGGGCGAAGGCCGCACCGGGCGCTTCGCGCTGCACACGCGCGATCCGTACTCGTTCGTGCTCCCGGACTTCGCCGCGGAGCTCGGCGCGCCCTCCGGCCGGCTGCGCAGGGCCACGCTCGAGGGCATCGATCTCGCTGCCTACGGGCCGTTCCGCCCGGCGCGCGCCGAGGGTGGCATCCAGGGCGGGATCGGCGGCCGGGTGCTGCAGCGCACCACGCTGACCTTCCACCTCGCGCGCAGCCGTGTCGTGCTGGAGGCCGACCCGCCCGGACCCTATCCCGAGGACGAGGCCGGACTCTACGCGGCATTGGTCGCGGAAGACCCCGTGCCCGCGCTCATGGGCTGGCTGCGCGACGAGACCTGCGCGCGGAGTCCGTTCCGGGAGGAGGCGGCGGCGATGCTGCTGGAGCGGGCGCTGCGCGACCGCGACGGGCTCATCGACCTCGAGGCGGCCACGCTCGGCGCCCACGAGCTGGTCGCGGCCAGCCCCGAGAAGGGGCGCGCCTCGCGCGCCGTGCAGATCCTGGAGAGCCTGCCCGAGCGTCCCGACCTGCTCGATCTGCGGCGCGAGCTGATCCGGAAGGCCCTGCCCGCGGCACGCCACGACCTCGACGGCAACGCCCAGCACCTCTTGCGCCTGCAGCTCGGCCAGCTGGAGCTCGACCGCGGCGACCTCGTGGAGGCCCGGCGCCAGCTCCTGGGCGCCGTGTTCGGCATGCCCGCGGACGGCCGCGCGCACCTGGCCATGGGCCGGCTGCACGAGAAGCTCAACGAGCCCGAACGCGCGCTCTCGCGCTACTTCCTGGCGGTGCTCGACCCGCAGAAGACCGGCGTGGACGGGCTGCTCGCGTTCACCGACCTCTACCGGCGGCGGAACGGCGGCGAGCAGGGCCTACTGGCCGCGCTCCAGGAGCTGGCCGAGGGCCGTGTTCCGGCCCTGCATCCCGTGCCGCGCCCGCCCCAGGACATCCGTCCCTCGGGCCGCGTCGTGCTGGCGGAGATCTTCACCGGCGCCGAGTGCCGGCCCTGCGCGGCGGCGGACGTGGCGTTCGACGCGCTCGACGAGCACTTCGGCGACGACGAACTCGTGGTCGTGCAGTGGCACCTGCCCATCCCCGCGCCCGAGCCGCTGATCAGCGCCGCGGCGCAGGCGCGGGCGCAGCGCAAGGGCGTACGCGGCACGCCGACGGTGTTCTTCAACGGCACCACGTCGGTGCGCGGCGGCGGGGATCCCGACCAGGCCACCGAGCTCTTCGGCCGCTACACCCAGGCGATCGCGCCCCTGCTGCGCCTGGCGCCCACGGTGCGCATCGCCGCGCGCGCGCGGTGGCAGGGCGAGCGCCTGGAGGTCGAGGCCGAGCTCCAGGGCGTCGCGGCGGGCCAGCGCCTGCACGCCGTGGTGGTCGAGGAGACGCTGGTGTTTCCCGGGTCCAACAAGATCCTCTTCCACCACTCCGTGGCGCGCGGCGCGCTCACGCCGGGGCGCGGCGCGGAGCTGCAGGATGGCCAGGCCCGCTACCAGGGCCAGACCACCCTGACGGCGCTCGCCGCCGAACTGGATCGCGCGGTGGCCGAGGTGGAGACCCGCGGCCGCTTCCCGATCCGGCCCACGCAGCCGGCCAGGGAACGACTCGCGGTGGTGCTCTTCGTGGAGGACGAGGCGAGCGGCGAGGTGCTGCAGGCGCAGCGCGTGCCGCTCGGCCAGGCGCGGGAGGACGGACGGTGAACGAGGCGGCACTGCAGGATCTGACCCGCGGCGTGGGCACCGCCCAGGACGAACTCCGCAAGCAGAACCAGGGCATGGCGCTGCGGATCGGCGCGGCGCTCGGCTGCCGCGTCCTCCCGGCGATGGCGTTCGCCCTGGCCCTCGGGTTCTTCGCGACCACCTACGTCCTGGGCAACGCGCCGTTCTCGCCGTGGCTCCTGCCCCTGCTCCTGGTGGTGGTGCCGCTCGGTTCGGCGCTCTCGCTCTGGATGGCGGCGGGTCGCGCGCAGGTGCGGCCGCGCGACGCGGCACTCGCGCTGGACGATCGCCATCGCACCCACGACCGGATCTCCAGCGCGATGGAGTTCGCGAGCGAGGACACGCCGGTGGCGGAGTCCCGCTTCGCCGCCGCGGCCATCGAGGATGGCGTCGCCCTGGTGCACCGGGTCGATCCCCACCTGGGCGCTGCGCAGCCGGTCGCCGTGCGCGTGCCCTGGCGCAGCATCGCCGCGTCCGTGCTCGTGGCGCTCCTGCCCGCGCTCCTGCCCCTGCCCGCGCCCGGTGTGGGTCCCGGCCAGCAGGGCCGTGGCGACGCGGCGCGCCCGGGCAGCGCGCCGTCGGAGCGCGAGACCCCCGCATCGCGCCCGGATCCCACGCGGCCGGGCGCGTCCGCGGCGGCCGGGGAGGAGCCAGGCGCGGGTCGCCCCGCAGGCGAAGTCGGCGCGCAACCGGCCCCGGCCGCGACCAAGGTCGCCGAGGCGGCCCCGGCGGGCGGGGCCGCGGCCGCGCGCAGCGCTGCGCCGACCAGCCCCACCGAGGGCGGCGGAGCACGCACCCCGCGCAAGCCGGGCGACGCCGCGCCCGCGGTCGGCGCGGGCGCCGGCGGCACCGGCCAGAGCGGGGCGGAGGCCAACGCCGGCCAGGAGAAGAAGGCCGAGACTCCCCCGCAGGCGCCCGGCCGCAAGCCGGCCCAGACGCCGGTGCGCGACGACAAGAAGCCCTCCGAGAGCAGCGGCACGCCCAGCGGCGCCGCGCGCGCCGGCGGCCGGATGGCCGCGGTGGGCAACACGCGCGAGGGCCAGGAGCGCACCACCGAGCGCGAGCCCACCGGCGACACGCCAGACGAGCCCGTCGACGACGATCAGGACGAGAGCGAGCAGCGCGGCGGCGTGATGCCGATGCGCCGCGATCGCCAGAACACGGTGAGCCGCGAGCTCTCGATCAGCGGCGACGGGCCACCCAGCGACGGCCGCGGCGGCCCCACGCCGCCCAAGAAGTCGCGCGGCACGGCGGCGCTGGTCCTGGGGATCACGCTCCCCGATCAGGTCCGCGGCCAACCCAACCCCGGCACGGCCAAGACCAGCCTGGAGCAGGCGCCGCCCGCGCCGGAGCCCGGCCCGCGCGCCGGCGCCGAGCCCGCCAACGCCCTGCGGCCGCCCACGTATCAGAGTCCGGGCGTGCGCCCGGACGAGCTGCAGCCGGCCCTGCTCCGCTACCACCAGGCGGTGCGCGCCCCGACGAGGCTCTAGACTCGCCCGGCCCTTCCCGACCCCCCTCCCCCCTCACCCTCCTCATGACCGAGACCGCCTCCGTGCGCGCCGACGTGGCGCGCTTCGCCGAGTCCTTCGCCGCGCTCGAACGCGCCGTGCACCAGTTCATCGTCGGCCAGGAGGAGGTGGTGCGCGGCGTGCTGACCGCGCTCTTCGCCGGCGGACACGTGCTGCTGGAGGGCGTGCCGGGGATCGGCAAGACGATGCTGGTGAAGACCCTCGGCCAGGTCCTGCACCTGGAGAAGGGTCGCATCCAGTTCACGCCGGACCTGATGCCCGCCGACGTGCTGGGCACCATGGTGCTCGACGAGAGCACCCAGGGCGGCCGCGCCGTCCGCTTCCAGCCCGGGCCGATCCACACCAACCTGCTGCTCGCCGACGAGATCAACCGCGCGACGCCCAAGACCCAGTCTGCGCTCCTGGAGGCGATGCAGGAACTGCAGGTGACCGTGGGCGGGACCACGCGCGCGCTGCCCCAGCCGTTCATGGTGCTGGCCACGCAGAATCCGATCGAACAGGAAGGCACCTATCCGCTGCCCGAGGCGCAGCTCGACCGCTTCCTCTTCAAGCTCCTCGTGGGCTATCCCAAGGAGGGCGAGTACGCGGCGATCCTGGACCGCACCACCGGCGCCGGCACCGTGCAGCTGGAGCCCGTGTGCAGCGGCGCCGAGGTGCAGGCGCTGCGCAAGCTGGTGCGCGAGGTCCCGGTGCCCGAGAACGCGCGGCAGACCGCCGTGCGCCTGGTGATGGGCACGCAGCCCGGCAGCGACTACGCGACGCAGCGGGTGAACCGCTACGTCTCCCTCGGCTCCTCGCCCCGCGGCGCGCAGGCGCTCGTGCTCGCGGGCAAGGTCGCCGCGCTGCGCGACCAGCGCTTCGCGGTGTCGGCCGACGACGTCAAGGCCGCGGCCAAGGTGGCGCTGCGCCACCGCGTGCTCCTCAACTTCACGGCGTTGAGCGAGGGCGTGAAGGTCGACGACCTCCTCGCCGAACTGCTCTGAGCGTCGCCGGCCGGGCTCACCGCGCGCCGGTGCGGAAGCTCCAGGTCACGGGCCCGTGGCCCGGAATCGTGGCGGTCACCGTGTAGAGCGTGCCGGGCTTCAGGTGCGCCTTCGGGATCAGGCACCACGCGTCGCTGGGCGCCAGGACCGGGTTGGTGGGGTGCGCCGGGGTGGACACGTACACCTCCACGGGCTTGCCGGTGTCGCTCCCTTCGCGCAACACGAGATCGATCTGCTGGTCCTTCAGGAGGCCGCTCGAGAACTGCACGGTGATCGGATAGCCGAGCGTGGTCTGGTCCACGCCGGGCACCGGCTCGGGCAGCTCCGGGACGAAACGCGTCGGGATCCCCTTGCCGTTGGCGGGCGGCCACACGGCCAGGAGCTTGAGGTCGCGGGTCGGGATGGCGAGCGAATCGGCGTCGAGCACGGCCATCCCGCCCACCATCCCGAAGCCGACCCGCAGCAGGCCGGGCTGGGTGAGCGGCAGGCGGTGGTAGAAGGTCGCCATCCACGCGTCGATCGCCTCGCGCATCGAGCGGACGCCGGGCGCGATCACCGAATGCGCACCGGCCCACGCGCCCTCGACGGTGAAGCCCTTGCGGTCGGGGTACTCCTCGTGGGCATCCGGCCAGGCCTTGGCCTGCTCCGGGTTGGCGGCGAGGTAGGCGGCGTGCAGCAGGGTCCCGGCGGCCAGCCCCCGATCGATCCCCACCTGCTGCGGGGGATCCGCCTCCACCGGACGCAGCGCGAGAGCCGCGTCACGGATGGTCTGGAGGTGGGCGAGCACGGCCTTCTCCTCGGGCGTCGCCAGGGCCGCCTTGCCCGCGTCCAGCCGTTGCGCGACGCCGCCGCGCTCGCGCAGGAGCCACTCGCGCCACACGCCGTCGGCGTCCTCGAACGGGACCTCCAGCGCCTTGCCCACGGCTCCCTGGAAGGCCGCCGGCTGCGCACCGCCTGCCTTCAGCAGCGGCGCGAAGAGCTGGCGCTCGTGCAGGTACTCGACCCAGGACATCGCCTTGAGGAGGTCGTCGCCCTGGATCTTGCCCACGGCGTCGACGAAGCAGCGCGACCACGCCGGGTCCTCTCCACGCTCGGCCAGGTACGCCAGCCAGGTGCGGGCGCCGCGCAGCCCGGCCCGCGCGAGCCGGAAGAACTCCTGCCGCTCGAGCAGTTCTGGTCCCGAGGCACTGGTCCGGCCCGCGCTTGCCTTCTCCGACCAGTCGCTCCATGCCACCGTGGGCATCGAGGTCCCCAGCATGCCACGACTCACGAACTCGCACTGCCCGGCGAGGAGCCAGGGCTGGGAGATCGCCAGGACCTCCTGGTGGAACACCATGACCGAATCGAACACCGCCTCCGTCGGAGCCAGCTCCAGGCGCCACCCCTTGGCGCTCTCCGCCGCGGCGAGCTGGCGCAGCCGCGGGAGCTGGTCGGCCCGGAGCTGGCCCTGCCCCGCCATCCACTCCAGGCCTGCCTCGTAGTGCGGGCGCACGGCGACGTGCACGTAGGTCAGCCGGGGCGTGTGCACGGTCTGCGCGGCGCCCCGCAGCCAGGCGGCGAACGAGCACGCACGCACCCCTTCGCGCACCGCGCGCGCGGCCTTCTCCGGCGGCCACACGGTGTGCAGGGTCAGGCGGCCGCTGCGCACCTGGGTGCCAGGGCCCCCGAGGATCTGGGTCAGGAGGGGGTGATCGCTGGGCCCGACCTCGATCGGCACCTCCAGGTTGCGCGCCGCGCCCATCAGGACCTGCACTTCCTGGCGCCGGGCCGCCATCGCCTCCTCGGCGGCGTCGCGGAACACGCCATCGACGCGCCGCCTGCCGAGCACGGACTGCGCCTCCTCCACCGCGGCGTCCAGCAGGAGCACGGCCCGGGCCGCCGCGAGGCGCTCGAGGTCGCCCAGTCTGGTCAGCTGCGCCGCCAAGGTCCTGGCCGTGCGCCGCGCCTGTTCCGCGAGCTTCTGGCCGTTTTCCCTGCCGCGCGCGGCCTTCTCCGCCCCGTGGTTGAGCTGGGTGCGCAGCGTGCCGGCGGCTGCCGGATCGAGCCCAAGGTGCACCAGGGCGTCGACCGCCAGCATCGCCTCCCGCGCGAGTCCGACCTTGGCGAGGTCCTGCGCCAGGGTCTCCACCGGCTTGCGCAGCGCCAGGGGGATCCCCTCCTGGGCGGCCGGGGCGGCGGCCAGGAACAGAGGCACGAAGGCACGAAGTCGTCGCAACATGAACTCGTCTCCAACACCCGAGGCCGCTCGAACGAATCAGGGGACCGCGCAGCACGGCGCGGCGAGATCCCGAGAGCAGCGGCGCGCCCCGGCTTCGCAGGGATTTCACCATCCAGCCGCGGATGGTCCAATCGTCCCTTCCCCCCGCGCATGTCCGGATCCGACCTCTTCGACCCCGCGTTCCTCACCTCCCTCGAGGCCCTGCGTCTCATCGCACGCCGGGTCCCGGCCGGTGGCCGCCACGGCGAGCAACGCAGCGCCGCCCGCGGCATGGGCATCGAGTTCACCGACGTACGCCCGTACACGCCCGGCGACGACTTCCGCGCCATCGACTGGCACGTCTTCCAACGCCTCGACAAGCTCTTCCTGCGCCTCTACCTCGAGGAGCAGGACCTGCCGGTCTACTTCCTGATCGACCAGAGCCGCAGCATGTCCCTCCCCGGCCCGGGCGGGGCGGAGCGGCGCCGCACCGCGCTCCAGGCCGTGGCCGCGCTGAGCTACGTGGCGCTGCAGCACCTCGACCGCGTGGCGATCTTCCCCTTCGCGGGCGAAGAACTCGCGCCGCTGCCCGGCACCTCCGGCCGCGCCGGATTCCAGCGCGTGCTGGACTACCTCGAGCGTCTGCCCCAGGGCACCGAGACCCGCCTGAGCGAAGCCCTCACCCGGTTCGCCCACCGCAGGCTGCGCCGCGGCCTGCTCGTGCTGGTGTCGGATTTCCTGGACCCGCGCGGGCCCGACGCCTGGCTGCCGGTGCTGAACGCCATCCCGCACCGCCCCCTGCTGCTGCGCACCGCACTGGTCGGCGAGGACCGCCCCGCCCTGCGCGGCCCGATCGAGGTCGTGGACTGCGAGACCGGCACCACGCTGGCGCTGGAGGCGGACGACGCGCTGGTGGCGCGCTACGCACAGGCGCACGCGGCGTTCGTGCGCCAGCTCGAGGACTTCTGCCGCGGCCGCGGCGCGGGAATGCTCCATCTGGTGGCCGGGCTGCCCACCGTGCCCCAGCTGGCCCGGCTCTTCACCCAGGGAGTCCTGACCGCATGACCTTCGCCGGCCTGTCCGCGACCTGGGTGGTCGCCGGCCTGGGCCTCCTGGCCCTCGCGCTCTTCGCCCTCCACCTGCTGCGCGTGCGACTGCGGCGCGTGGCGGTGGACAGCCTGCTCTTCTTCCGCCAGGTGGCGCAGCCGCTGCAGCCGCGGGTCCTGCGCGGTGCGCCGTCGCGCCTGCTCTCGTACCTGCTCTCGCTGGCGATCCTGGCCGCGCTGCTGCTCGCGTTCGCCGACCCCTGGCGCGCCGAGACGAACCCGTCGCGCGTCGTGCTCGTGGACGGCAGCGGCTCCGCCGCCCACGCGGGAGTCGACGGACGTCCGCTGCTGGCCGCGCACCTCGACCACGCACGGGAGCTCGCGGCGACCGAGGGCCTGGGTCCGCGCGGCTCCGTGTTCCTGGTCGCGGGCGAACTCACGCCGCTGCTGGCCGCCGGCGAGGCGCCGCACCTCCTCGCCGCGCGCGCGGCGGGCCGGGTGCCGACCGGCAGCCACGCGCACTTCGAGTCGGCGCTGCTCGCGGCGCGCGGCCGGCTCCGCGCCGGCGACGAGATCGTGGTCGTCGGCGGCCCGCAGGCCCTGCCCGAGACCATGCACGGCGTGCGCGTCGCCCGCGCCTGCCCCGCGCCGGGCGAGAGCTTCGGCGCACCCGCCGCCGCGAGCCCGGCCGCGCTCGAGCCGATCGCGGTGCACGTCGCCGGCGCGGTGCCTCCGGCGGTGGCGCTCGCCCTCGCCAGCGATCCGGAACTCCGCCAGGTCGAGGTCGCCGCCGAGGCCCTCGTCACCGTCGCGGATGCCAGGGCCGCGCTGCCGGCCTCGCCTGCCCTCAGGATCGAGGACGGCGCCGGATCCGGGCCGCGCGAGGCACAGCGCACGCCACGGCTGCCCTTCCCGCTCTCGCTGCGCGACCTGCGCCGCACCGACGCCCCGGCCCTCCTGCCAGAGCCCGGCGAGACCGTCTGGATCGAGGACGCCCGCAGCGGCGCGCCCCTGGTGGCCGCGCGGCGCGACCCCGCGCGCGACGGTGCCCCCACCGTGCGCATCGTGCGCTGGCTGGTCGAGGACCTCGGCCACGCCGACGTGCCGCGGCTGGTCCTGCACGCCGTGCGCGTGGTCGCCGCCCCGCGCCTGCCGCCGGTCTGCAGCGCCGGGACGGAGATCGCGGTTCCGGCCCTGGACGGCGCCGTGGCGGACCTGCGCGGCCCGGTGCCGCTGCGCCTCCTCCCGAGCCAGGGCGTGTACCGCTTCGCCGTGGACCTGCCCGGCACCTACCGGCTCGAACTCGGCCGGCGCCACGCCGAGTTCCGCGCCGTGCCGGTTCCGGCGGCCCCTGCCGGTGCCGCCGAGACGACGCTGGCCGCCCTCGGCGGGACGAGGCTCTGGCTGCCCCTCGCCCTGCTCGCCCTCGCGCTGATGGCATTCGAGGCATGGCTCTACCACCGCGGGAGGGTGCCGTGAGCTTCGCGCATCCGGCGTACCTGCTGCTCCTCGCCCTGCTGCCCGCGCTGGCGTTCCTGGCCGCACGCAGCCGCGCCGCGCCGCAGGGCGCGCAGCGCTGGCTGACCTTCGTGCTGCACGGCATCGCGCTCACCGCGCTCGTGCTCGCGCTGGCCGGTCCCCACGTGCCGGGAACGCCGACCTCGGCCACGCGCGTGGTGGTGCTGGCCGCGGGACCCGACGCCGATCCGCGGTCGGTGCAGGAGGCGCGCGACCGCGCCGCGGAGTGGCGGGCGGCGACCCCCTACGCGGATCGCTTCCACGCCGTGACCGCGGGCGAACCACCCGTCCTCGGCCCGCGCGGCGCGGCCCGCTTCCCCGCGGCGGCCGGTACGCCGGACCTCGCGGCGGCCCTGCGTGCCGCCCTGGCCATGGCCCAGCCACAGCATCCGCTGGAGCTCGCGCTCCTCGCCGATGGCACGCACCGCGGCACGGCGCTCGAGCCGCTGCTGGCCGAGCTGAGCGCGCGCCGCGCGCGCCTCCACCTGCGTGCGCTGCCGCTGGCGCGCGCGGCCACCGTCCTGCATGGCGTCGCGCACCCCGGCCACGCCCTGGTCGGGGAGGTGGTGCAAGTGGTCGCGAGCGTCGCGGGTGCGCCGGGCTCGACGGTGCGCGTCGAGGTGGCGGCGGCGGGCCGGCGCCTGGGCGAGGCGAGCGCACGCCTGCACGCCGGCGAGAACCGGATCGCCGTGCCGGTCCTGCCCGAGGGCGAGGGCGTGCACGTGCTGCACACCACCATCCACGGCGACGGCGCCGCGGACCCAGACCGCGGCAGCGAACGCAGCGCGCTGCTGGTGCAGGGCCGCGCCCGCATCCTGCACCTCGCGGAGGTCGAGGCACGCACGGCGGCGCTGCGGCGCACGGTGCTGCCGCTGGGCTTCGACGTGGTCGCGGCCCCGCTGGACCGGCCCTTCACCCGCGCGGAGCTCGGCGCGTACGCCGCGGTGGTCGTGGACGACACGCCCGCGACCGCCTGGCCGGCCGCGGCGCAGGAGGCCCTGCGCGACGCCGTCCTGCGCGACGGCGTGGGACTCCTGATGGCGGGCGCGTGGTCCAACCTCGGCCCCGGCGGCTACGACACCTCGCCGCTCGCCGAGATCCTGCCGGCACGCGCCGAGAAGCGCGAGGAACGGCGCGACCCTTCGGTGGCCCTGGTGATCGTGATCGACACCAGCGGCAGCATGAGCGGCACGCGCATCGAGCTGGCCAAGGAGGTGGCCAGGCTGGCGATCAAGCGCCTCATGCCGCACGACAAGGTCGGGCTGGTGGAGTTCTACGGATCCAAGCGCTGGGCCGCACCGTTGCAGCCTGCGGGCAACACCATCGAGGTGATGCGCGCGCTCAACCGCATGCAGGCGGGCGGCGGCACGATCATCTACTCGGCGCTGGAGGAGGCCTACTACGCGCTGCTCAACGCGCGCACACGCTTCAAGCACGCCCTCGTGCTCACCGACGGAGGCGTGGAGTCGGGCCCGTTCGAGGAGCTCGCCCGCCGCATGGCCGAGTCGGGCATCAACGTGAACTCGGTGCTGATCGGCCCGCAGGGCAACTCGCCGTTCCTGCAGAACCTGGCCCAGTGGGGCCGCGGCCGCTTCTACGCCGCGCCGTCGCGCTTCCAGCTCCCGGACCTGCGCTTCAAGGAGCCGCAGTCGGCGCCGCTCTCCTCCGTGGAGGAGGGCGCCTTCCCGTTGCGCCGCACCGGCGCGGTGGAGGCCACGGCGGCGTTCGCCGGCGACGCGCTGCCTCCCGCGGGCGTGCGCCTCGCCGCCCAGGCGCGGCCGGGCGCCAGCGTGCTGCTGGCCAGCGAGGGCCGGCCCTATCTGCTCGGCTGGGACCAGGGCATGGGCCGGGTGCTGGTCCTGGCCGGGGACCTGCTCGGCCCCGGCACGCAGGCGCTGCGCGCCGATCCCGCCTACGCGGCGTTCGTGGCCGACGTGCTGCGCGGACTCGGCCGCTCCCGCGACGCGACGCGGCCGACCCTCGAGCTCTCCTGCCAGGGCGGCTGGCTCGAGGCGCGCCTGCGCGGCGCGGACCCCGCGGCCTCGATCTCGTTCGTGCTCGAGCAGGACGGCGCGCGTACGGCGCCGCGCAGCGCCACGCGCCTCGCCGACGCCCACGTCGCGGTCCTGCCCTGCGGCGGCGAGGCGCCGCTCGTGGTGGAGGCGCTGGGGGCCGGCAGCGCGGTGCGCGCCGCGACCATCCCGCCCCTGCCGGCCGGGCGACGCGCGGCGCGGGCCGAGGCGGCGCTGCAGGCCCTGGCCACCGCCACCGGCGGATCCCTGGCCGGGCCGCTGCCGCCCGAGCCGCCGCCCTGGACCGGACCCGTGCCCCTGCCCGTGGAGCGCACCCTGCTGCTGATCGCCCTCGCCGCGTTCCTCCTGGCGCTGCTCGTGCGGCGTCTGCCATGGCCGCAGACGACCCGCGGACTCGCACCGGTGCTGGCGCTCCTGCTGCTCCCTGCCCTGGCGCAGGCGCAGGACGACCCGATCCAGGCGCGCCTGCGCACCGAGTACGCGGCGCACGGACACCTCGACGCCCTGCGAGCCGAATGGCGTTCGGGCACGGTGGCACAGCGCGTGGCCCTGCACCGTGCCGAGGGCGAGCTGGCCGAGGCCCTGGCGCTGCTGCCCGCGCAGCCGGAGCACCGCGCCGACCGTGCGCTGCTCCTCGACGCTCTCGGGCAGCCCGAGGCGGCGCTGCGCGAGATCGAGGCGATGCTCGCGGGGCCGCTGGAGGCGGCCGAGCGCGCCAGCTGGTTGCTGCGCCGCGGCGAGCTCCTCCTGGCCCTTGGCCGCGAGGAACCGGCGGCCGAGGCGCTGCGGGCCGCGGTCGAGGCGTTGCCCGACCCGGGCTTCCGCTACCGCCTGGGCCAGCTCGCCGGCGGTTACGGCCTGCATGCGCTGGCCCTGGAACTGCACGATGCCGGCCAGGGCACGCGCTACCAGACCCACCTGCGCCGCGCGCTGTGGCAGGAGCGCCTGGGCCGCGTCGACGCGGCCAACCAGGAGCTGGAGCTGGCCTACGCGGCGGCCGCCCAGGCGCGCGAGAAGCGCTTCGTGCTCGGCCGCATCGTCGCGTTGCACCGCGACCGCGGCGCCCTCGCCCGGCTCGCCGACGATTGGCCGGAGCGCGCGGCCACGGACCCGCTGCGCGCCGCGGCCTACCTGGACGTCCTGCGCGAGCTCGGCCGGGCGGAGGCGGCGCTCGGGTTCCTGGCCCGGCACGAGCACGAGGACCTGTGGCAGGAGGCCTTCGCCACGGCGATCGAGAGCGGCGACGCCCTGCGGGCCCTGCGCCTGGGCGAGCAGCGCCTCGCCCAGCGGCCGGAGGACGGCGCGATCCGCGTGGCCATGGCCGTGCTCCTCGTGGACCGGCGCGAGCTCGCGCGCGCCGACGAGCTCCTGCGCGCGGGCGTGCCCGTGGCCCGCGGGGTCAAGGATCTCCTGCGCCTCGCCGCCGCCGCCGACGAGCTGTCCCTCGACGGCGCGTTCCAGGCGACGCTCGCCGCGTTGCGCGCCAGCGGCAAGGAGGCCGACGTGTTCCACGCCCTGCAGCTGGAGGTGCGCCAGCTCACCCAGCGCCAGCGCCGGGCGGAGGCGGAACGCCTGCTGCTCGGTGCGCGCGAGGCGTTCACGGACCCGAAGGTGCGCGTGCAGCTCGCCGAGGCGCTGGAAGGCGTGGGACGCCGCGACGAGGCGATCGAGCTGTTCCGCACCGCGTGGCAGGCCACCCAGGCCGAGGACGTCGGCCTGCGCCTCGCGTGGCTGCTGAGCGCGAGCCGCGACACCCGCAGCCAGGACGAGGCCGAGCCGCTCTTCCGCAAGCTCTGGCTCTCGGCCGGCTCGCCGGCGCGGCGCGTGCAGGCGGAGGAGCGCGTGCTCGATCTCGCCTCGCGCAACGGCACGCTCGCCGATCTGGCCGTGCAGCTCGAGGAGGATCTCGCCCGGCCGGACACCGAACATCGCGAACTCAAGCGCGCGGCGCTGGTGAAGATCTTCACGCGCGCACGCGACACGCTCGGCGCCGCCGCCGTGCTGCGCGAGCTGGCGCAGCGCGAGCCCGGCCGCCGGGTCGAGGCCTTGCAGGCGCTGGCGCGCGTGCACCTCGAGGCCGAGGAGTTCCCGGCCCAGGAGCGCGTGCTCCGCGAGCTGATCCAGCTCGATCCGGAAGGCGAGCTGGAGTACCGGATGCAGCTCGCGATGGGCGCCCTGGAGCGCGGCCGCCCGGCGCTGGCGCGGCAGATCCTCGACGAGATGCTGGCCAAGGGCGGCGCGCTCGGCGAAGCCGCGCAGGAATTCGCGGCCGGCGTGCACGCCCTGGCCGGCCAGCACGAGGCTGCGGTGCGCGTGTACCGCCGCGGGCTCGCCACGCATCCGGATCGGGTCGAGACCTGGCTCCTGCTCGGCAACTCGCTGCGGGCGGCCGGCCGCGGCGCCGCGGGCATCGGGGTGTTCTGCGACATCCTCCTGCAGGACGTCCCCGACGACCTGCTCCTGGTGGCCGCCGACGGGCTCCTCAACCTGGAGGCGCCGGCGCCGGTGCTGGCGTTCGCCGAGCGCGTCGTGCGGCGTCGCTTCGCCGCCAAGCCCGAGAAGGTCTACCTGCTGCGGATGGTGCAGGACCTGGCCGAGGCCAGGCGCGACGACGCCGCGCGCCTGCGGGCGCTCGAGGACGTCCTGCCGATCGCGGCCGAGCAGCGCACGACCTTCGTGCGCGAGCTGATGGACGAGGCCCGCAACCGCCGCGAGTGGAAGGCCTACGTCCGCCACGGCCAGGACCTCCTGGCCGGCGAGGAGGAGGTCCCTCCGGCCGTGTTCCTGGACCTGGGCGAGGCCTGGCTGCGCCTCGGCGAGTTCCGCGCCGCGGAGCGGGCCTTCGCGCGCTCGGGGCTGGCCACCGACTTCGCCGCCATGGAGCGCAGGGTCGCCGGGCTCTACCAGGAGACCGGACGGCCGGCCGACGCCGAGCGCGTGTGGCGCCGGATCCTGCGTCGCGATCCGCACGACGCCGAGTCGATCCTGGCCGTGGCCCGGCTCGCCGAGCGGCGCGGCGCGCGCGCCGAGGCCGCGCCGCTCTACGTCGACGCAGCCCTGCGGCTCCTGCCCGACGACCTGGCCACACAGGCGCAACGGCCGGCACGTGCCGCCACGCCGCGCGCCACCGCCGGGCCCGCGTCGCAACCCGGCGCACGCACCGGCAACGCGGGCGGAGCGACCCAGCCTGCCGTGCGGATGCCGCTCGCTGCCGCGGGCGCGACCGCGGGCTTCCAGACGCTGCAACGCCCCGGCCAGGGACGCGAGGGTCTGGCGGAGGAGGCGCTGCGCGGCGCGCTGCGCACCGCCGGCACGCCTGCGGAGGTCGCGGCGCTGGAGCGCCTGCTGCTCCAACCCCTGCTGCAGACCCCGCCGGCGGCCCCGGCCATGTGCGTGCGCGCGCTCGAGTATGCACACCGCCTGCGCGCCGCCGGGCTGCTCGCCTGGCCGGAGGCAGAGCTGGCTGCCAGCGAGGACCGCATCGCGGCAGCGGATGCCGACGCCGCGCGCACCATCCTGCGCCGGCGCCTCGCCGCGGGCGACCTGGGCGGCGCGCGGCGGATCGCGGGCAGCGTCGACCCGCGCGGCGGATCGCTCCCGCTCCTGACGCTCGACCTCTTCACGGGCGAACTCGCCGGCGTCGCGGCCCGGCTGGCGGAGGTCCCCGCCCGGCAGCTCCTGCCCGAGGCCCAGCTGGCCTACGTGATGGGCCAGACCGGGCTGGCGCGGGAACTCGCCACGCGCTACGCGGCCGAGGTGGCGGCCAATCCGCAGCTCGCCTCTCCGTCCTGGCTGCGCCTCGCCGGGCAGCTCGGACTCCCGGCGGACCGGACCGCGCAGGCCAAGGCGCGGCTCGACCACGCCCTCGCCGCCAAGCCCGGCCCCGCGCGCGTCAACGGCGTGCTCGCGGCACTGCGCACGACCGAGGACCTCCCGGTGCCGGCGCGGGCCGAGGCACTGCGTGCCGTGCTGCCCGACGTACAGGCCGACCGGGCCGGCAACCTGGCCTGGTCCTTCCTCCAGGTGGCGCGCGGCGTCCTGGACGCCGCAGACCTAGCGCCCCTGGCCGAACTGGCCTTGCCCGAGTCGATGCAGCCGCTGCTGCTCGGGTCGCGCCTGCGGGTGCTGGAGCTCCTGCCCGCCGCGCGACAACGCGAGCTGGTCGACAAGATCCTGCGCCGCCTGCCGCCCCAGGAGCGCACCACGCAGGTGCTGATGCTCCTGGGCCGGGACGGCGACGCGTTGCCGCGCGACACGAAGCTGCTGCTGGTCGAGCTGCTCGACCTGCGCCAGCCGGCGCCGACGCAGCAGCACTGGCTCACGCAGATCGCGCTGGGCGGCGCCGCCGAGCCCGAGGTCGAGCAGGCCCTGCACGAGCGACTCGCGCGGGTCCTGCCGCGCGACCCGCGCGTCCAGCTGCTGGGCGCGCGCGTGGCGCAGGAGCCTGCGGTGCGCGACGAGCGCGCCCTGGCGGCGATCGAGTCCCTGCGCGAGTCCAAGGATGCGGCCATCCGCCCGCACGAGCTGGCGCCGCGCCTCGTGGACCTGCTCACCCAGGAGCAGCTCGACCCCCTGCACGCTCGCCTCGGCGCCGACGCCCCCACCGACCACTTGCTCCGGGGACAGATCCGCCTCCGCCGGGGCGACGTGGCGGGCGCGATCGATGCGCTGCGGCGCGCGGCGCTGGCGCGGCCAGACGACACCATCCTGCTGCAGCGCGTCACCAACCTCCTGGCCCTCGCCGGCCGGCCCGAACTCGGCCTGGACCTGTGGCGGAAGAGCCTCGACGCCGCGCCGCAGGTGTACCCCTACCAGGCCGGACGCGTCGCCACCCAGCTCCTGCGCCAGGGCAAGCCCGCGGAGGCCCTGGCGGTGCTCGATCGCGCACGCGACGAATACGGCAGCCAGGCGCGGCTCGAGCTGGCCGTCGTGGCGAACCTGCCCGAGGGCGCGCAGCGTCTCGACCGGGCGCGCGTGATCCTGCAGAAGCGCAGCACGGCCCGGTCCAGGGTCATCCTCGGGTCGAACCGGGCGGATCGCTTCGCCACGCCGGCGGAGGTGTTCGCGCCGCTCCCGGCGGCGTGGGCTGCACCGCGCACGGTCGCCGAGTTCGAGGACTTCGCCAACGAACTGGACCTCCTGGGGTTCTTCCCCGAAGGGCTGGAGCTGGCCGAGCAGATGCTGCGGACGATGGCGCCCGCCGAGCGCGACCGCGACACGGTGCTGCACCGGGTGCGCGCCCGCCGCCTGCTCGCGGAAGGCCGCCTCGCCGCCGAGGTCGCCTCCGCCAGCAAGGTCCTCGCGACCGAGCCCTGGCACGGCGCGTCGCTCTGCACCCTCTTCGCCGCGGCGCAGGTCGGGGCCGACGTCCCCGCCGAGCTCCTGCGCCGGTCGATCCTGCGCCGCCTGGCGCTGGACCCCGCGGACCAGGCGTTCCAGGTCGAAGCCCTGCTCGTGGCCGCCGAGCGCCGCGACGACGTGCTGATGCCGCGCCTCCTGGATCTGGTCGCCGGCGAACGCGCCGTCTTGATGAATCCCGAGGTGCGCGGCAGCGTGCCGGCCCTCCTGGGCGTCCTGGCACGCACCGCCCCGGAGACCCTGCTCAGCCTCGCCCCTGCCCAGATGCCGCCCACCGCGGACGCCCACGGCGAGGTCCTGCTGGCCCTCACCTGCACGCCGACCGAACCCGAGGCGATCCTGCGCGCCTTCTCCGGGATGCCCGAGTTCCTCGCCGGACCGGTGTCGCGCTACCGCCGCGAGCGGCTCACCCTGCCCTGGGCCGGCGTGCTCCTGCGCCTGGGTCGGGCCGACGAAGCGATCGCCCTGCTGACCCAGCCGGGCGAGGGCCTGGAGCAGGGCGACCCGTTCCCGCCGCAGGCGCTGGCCGCGGCGCTCCCCCCGCTCTCGCTCTGGCGCGACCCGGCGCCGGCCGGCCGGGTGGCCGAGGCCCTCCTGGAGGCCGCGCGCCGGCCCCTCGACCCGGGCCGCCGCTACCTGCTCTTCCGCCTGGGCGCGGTCCTGGCCCGGCGCCTCGCCGAGGCCGGCGAGGCGGACCGTGCCCATGCGCTGCGCGCCGCCCTCGCACCCACCATGCAAGGCCTTCCCGGTGCGCTGGCCTGGCTCGCGCCTTGAACCTCCTGCTGCTGGAGGCCGGCGAGGTCGGCCCCGATGGCGTGGCGGTGCTGCGCGGGCGGCGGGCCCGGCATCTCCAGGAGGTGCTGCAGAGCCAGCCCGGCCATCTGGTGCGCGCCGGCGTCGTGGACGGTGGGATCGGCACCGCCGAGGTGCTCGGCAGCAGCGCGGACGCCATCACCCTGCGCTGCCGGTTCGACCAGCCCGCGCCGCCGGCGGGCACCGACACGCTGCTCCTCGCGGTCCCCCGGCCCAAGGTGCTGCGCCGCTGCGCCGAGGACGCCGCGGCGCTGGGCTTCGCGCGCCTGATCCTGTTCCGGGCCTGGCACACCGACCGGTCCCACCTCCTCGCCGAGGCGATGACGCCCGCCTGCCTGCGCGCCCATCTGCTGCTGGGCATGGAGCTCTCGGCGCGCACCCGCCTGCCGGAGGTCCTGGTCGAACCGCTCTTCAAGCCCTTCGTCGAGGACCGGCTCGACGCCCTGCTCGCCGGGCACCAGCGGTGGTTGGCACATCCCGGCCCGGACGCCGGCCCGCCGCCGCCCGCGGGCGCCGGCCAGCCGGTGGCGCTGGCGCTCGGACCCGAGCGCGGCTTCACCCCCTACGAGATCGAGGCGCTGCGGGCGCGGGGCTTCGCGGTGGTGACGGCTGGCCCGCACCCACTGCGCGTGCACACCGCGCTGTGTGTGCTCGGCGGCCAGCTGCTCCTGCGGCAGGCGCCGCGCCGGGATCAATAGAGCCGCCGGTCCAGGAGGCGCGGCACCGCACCGGGCTTGCCCAGGGCCGCGCGCATCCCCGCGATCTGCTCGACATGGCGCTCCGAGTGGTCCGCCGCGAGCTCCAGGAGCTGGCGCAGGGTGAGCGGCCCGCGCTCGGTGTGCAGCCCGCTTCGGGCCAGTTCCTCGGGGCCCGCGCCCCGCAGCCACCGTGCCGTGGTCGCACGCAGGCAGGCGAACTGGTGCACGTGCGTGCGCAGGGCCTCCTCGTCGGCGTCCTGGTAGCGGAAGCGGGCGGCGAACGCGTCCTGGTCGTAGGCGGCGAGCGTCGCGCCGGGCGTGGCGTAGACCAGTCGCATGCGGAACGCCATGGCGACCTCGGAGTCGCAGAGGTGGAGTGCGGTCTCCAGGATCGACCACTTGCCGGGTCGCGGCCGTGCCCGGAGGTCGTTGACACCGAGCCCATCGAGCACCAACCGGAGCTGGCGCGGGCCGGCCTCGTACACCTCCATCAGGGTCGGAGTGGGGATCGCCGCGTAGGCGGCGGGGAAGGCGCTGGCAACCATGCCTGGAGCGTATCCGCGCGCCGATGGCGCGGCGCATCCGCGCCCGTATGCTCGCCCGCCATGGAGCGCTCCCGGATCCTGGAGGCCTTCGCCTCCGAACGCTGCTCCGCGATCCTGCGGACCAACCGCGCCGATGCCGTCGCACCCGCGATGGAGGCCGCCATCTCCGGCGGCTTCCGCATCGTCGAGTTCACCCTCACCACCCCCGACGCCCTGCGCCACATCCGCGACTTCTCGCGCCACGACGAGTTGCTGGTCGGTGCGGGAACCGTGCTGAGCGTGCGTGAGGCCGAGGCCGCGCTGCAGGCCGGCGCGAGCTTCGTGGTCTCGCCGGTCACGGACATCGAGGTGATCGGCTGGTGCAAGGCCAACCACATCGTCTGCATCCCGGGGACGTACACGCCCACCGAGATGCTCGCCGCGCACCGCGCCGGGGCGGACATGGTGAAGCTCTTCCCGGCCCCCGCCGACCTCCCCGGCTACATCCGCGCCTGCAAGGGTCCGCTGCCCTTCCTGCGCATCTTCCCGACCAACGGGGTCACGCCCGAGAACGCGGCCCAGGTGCTGGCGGCCGGGGCGTTCGGCGTGGGGTTCGTGAACAACCTCTTCGCGCCCGAGGACCTCGCCGCGGGTCGCTACACGGCGGTGTACGAGCGAGCCCGGGCGATGGTCGCCGCGGTGCGTGCCGCCGCCGGCACACCGGCCGCCCCCGCGGCGCCGCAGCCGCTGGCCGCGCACCACTGAGCCCGGACCCCCGTCGCGATCCTGGCCCCACACACTCGAGGGGCCACGATCCCCCGGGGCGACGCCGTCACGCGCCACCCGCGGACCGGGGGCCGCCAGGATCCTGTTGACCGGGATCCGCTGGATCGCGCGACCGCCGCAGGTGGCATCGCCACCACTCAGCCGCCGGCCACGATCCGCACGGCGCTGGAGAAGATCCACGGACGCTCCCCCGCGAGGAACACCTCGGCCCGGTACACGCCCGGCGGCGCGCCGGGGAGCACGAGCGTGCGCCCGAGGGCACGCATCACCTCGTGGCCGTCGCGGAAGAGGCGGATCTCGGCGTCCACCGGCACGTGCACCTCCACGTCCAGCCCCGGCGCGTGCGGCACCGACGCGCCCATCGGGTGCAGCGCGTCGCCGCTCCGCACCAGCAGGTCGAAGCCGGTTCCGTCGCGCCAGAAGTCGAAGACCACGAAGCTGCGCCCAGCGCGGAGCGCCGCAACGATCGCGTCCTGGCTCAACTCGGCCGCCTGCACGTGCGTGGTCACGACCTTGAAGAGCTCCTCGTAGGTGCCGAGCGTGCCGCCGAGCGGACCGAAGAGCTTGACGTTGTTGTGCGCGTCGTTGGCCGCGATCGCGGGGAAGGGCCAGTGCCTGGCGGTCATCGCGTCGTAGCGGGCGAGGTTGGCGGCGGGTCGCACCACCAACTGCTCCAGCAGCTCGTGGATCGAGGTGAACACGGCCTTGACCAGCGCCTTGCCCGTGGACACCTCGAGCGCCAGCGCGTGGAGGTTGACGATCTCCAGGCCGTCGTAGCCCGGCACGTCCCAGCCCGAGAAGCGCTCGGCGTGGTCGATGAACACGAGCCCTCCCTGGCCATGGACGTCGGCCAGGACCGCCTCGATCGTCGGCTTGGGCCGCACGTAGTGGCGCAGCGGGAAGGCGATCAGGTAGTTCCCACCGCCCGGTCCGTTGATCTCGGCGCCGGTGATCCACAGGGTGTTGCCCTGCATGCCGCGCGTGCCGCGGGCGATCGAGTACGGCGAGAGGTGGTCGGTCATCACCAGGAAGTCGAGCCCGACGCTGGTCGCCGCGGCGGAGATCTCCGCCACCGTTCCCTTGCTGTCGTGGCTGAGGAACGAGTGCACGTGGATCACGCCCTTGAGGTCGCGGAAGCCCGTGCGCGTCGTGCGCCCGGCGTCGCCGGGGACGAACCCCTCGGCCGGACCGGCCATTGACGAGAGCAGGACGCAGCCCGTCAGCGGCAGAGCCAGCAGCGCGGCACAGAACCCCCTCACGCCGTCACCGCGGCTCCACCTCCGCGCGCAACCGTGCAGGATCGTCCGGCTGCGCGAAGCGGAGCGTACGCCGGGTCGCGGGACCCGGCTCGCTCGTCCCGGACAGGCGCCAGACCTGGCCGGTCGAGGGGATCCGCACCTCGTCGCCAGCCACCGCCGCGTCGACTTCCAACCGGACCGCGGCCACGCCCACGTTGTTGCGGACGAATCCGTCCACCAACGCGGGCACGTCGAGGGTCTGCGGAGCCACCAGGCGGACGCGCACCAGCTGCCGGTCGAGATCGATCGAGAACGTGTCGGGGCCGAACCGGCTCCGCAGGAGCTTCTCCATGCCGAGAAGCTCCTCGTTTCAAGTTCAACCCTTGAGCTCGACCTGCAGGAACGCGAAGTCGCCGGGCCGGGGATCGACCGGGACGCCGGGCGCGGCGCAGGCGGCGAGCAGGGAGAGGAGAGCCAGGGAGGAAGGAGTACGCATCGTCGAGAGGATCGGCCGTGGGAGCACCCGGGCCGGAGCGGCGGCGGGATGCCACGGATCTTCTAGTCGATCTCGCGCCGCGAGGCACCGGGGCCGGCACGGGGGATCATGCGTGCTCGGCCGGCTCCACCTCGTGCAGGAACTCCTCGGGGTAGTAGGCCTGGAACATCCGCGCGGTCCGCGGGTAGCGGTGCCAGAACTCCTGGAACGCCGCGTGGTTGATCGCGCGCAGGCTGTCGAGGTCCTCCTTGATCTGGAAGAGCCGCGCCTGGACGTGCTCCCAGCGCAGGAACGACTCGGCGAGCTTCTCCCAGTAGCTGATCGTGCCCTCGGCGCGGGTCGCCGTGTCGAGCCGCTCCAGGGCACTGCGGGACCCGCCGCGCGCCCCGCGCGGCAGCTGGTCGACGATGCCGTGCCGGGCCTTCACCACAGCCAGCGCCGGGCCGAAGCGCGGCACCACGCGGCCCTCGGCGAACTCCTCCGCCCACTTCGGATCCACGCTGGCCAGGAGCGAGGTGGCGCCGACCCGCTCGATCGCCGCCCAGCGGAACACCCGGGTCGCCAGTCCCTCGTCGCTGGCGGCGTGGCGGGCGAGTTCGCTGGGCGCGACCTTCCCCACGCGGATGCAGAGGTCGGTGAGGTAGGAGAGCTTCTGGCAATCCGCGCTGAGGCCGGAGATGGCCTCGGGATGCCCGGCGCACCATTCGGCGAAGGTCGGGATCTCGTTCACGCTGCCTCCTCGCAGGGTCGGGGCCTACCCGTGCTCCTGCTCCAGGGTCGGAACACCGGGCAGCCGGCGGGATTCCACGCGCGACCCCTGCGGCGCCGGACGATCTGCGCCGGGGATGCTCGCGTCAGCGTCAGAACCGGATGCCGCTGGTCAGCGCCACCAGGATCTCCTGGCGGGGCTGGGCCCCGTTCCGCGCCTCGGCCAGCGGCACCTCGACGAGGAGCTGGAAGTCGAGGCTGGGCTGCGGGCGGAAGGCCAGGTTCAGCCCGGCGCTGAGCAGGTCACGGCCGCTGTCGGGATCGGGGGCGTGGGCCTGCTGGTCGCGGCCCTCGTGGCGGTAGCGCAGCAGGAGGTCGAGGCGCATGAAGGGGCCGGGATAGGGCTCCAACCAGAACCGGTTGCCGGCCGCCAGCTCCGCGAAGAACTGGTCGCCCCGTTCGTCGCCCGCGCGGCCCTGCGTGTTCCACTGCTGGAGGGCCGCGGCATTGAAGCGCCACCGCCCCGGTTCGTGGGTGAAGCCGATGCCGAGCACGGGATCCACGGACCCGGAGCCTGGCTGGAGCTCCAGGGGGACGAGCACGCCGCCGTCGCGCTCGCGGCTCGGGCCGGTGGGCAGCTCGAGGCCGCCCAGGATGGCGAGGTTGGTGGCCACGTGCGGCGCGTCCCAGCGCTGGATGCGCCACTTGGCGAAGAGTCCCAGGTCGCCGAGCCCCTGCGCCGCGACCTCGGAGCCGCCGCCGGCCTCCTCGTTCCACCGGTACGGCAGGGTCAACGTGAGCTGCAGATCGTGGCGCAGGCCGTACGACACCCCGAGCGTGGCGGCATGCTCCTCACGCCGCACCCCGCCTCCGGACGCCCGGTCGTACTCCCAGCCGAGGGTCCACAGCCAGCCCCCGTCGTAGAGCGTCTCGCCGTCGGCGAGGTCGAGCGTGCCCTCCTGCGCGGCCAGCGGGGCGAGCGACACGAGCAGCGCCAGCAGCAGCGGGCGCGCCCGGGCCAAGGCGGGCGCCGCGCGCGGACCGATGCCGGCGCCGCATGCCGTCCGAGCCGTGGAGCGTCTGGTGGTCACGGGATCACAGGGTCAGCGTGTAGAGCGTGTCGGCGTCGCCGGGACTCGTGAACCACTGCGCCGCATCCTCGATGCCCGCAGGCCGCGGCCCGGGCGCGAGGGTCACGGCCAGCGACCGCGAGGCGGACGGGCGCGCGACGAACCCGAGTTCGCGCGCCACCCCCGCGAGCCATGGCGTGAGGCCCGTGGTGCGCAGGCTCTCGGCACCCTCCTCCTGCAGCGGCTGGGCCCCGGCCAGGAAGAGGGCGCGCGCCACGCCGGTCTCGCCGGGAGCCACGATCACCTCCAGGAACTCGCCGTCATGGCCCAACGGTTCGTAGCCCGCGGCCAGCCGCGCGACGCTGCCGACCACGGCCAGACCCCGCAGGCGCCCCTGCGCGTAGGCGCCGAGGCAGTGGAGCCGGCGCGCGGGCCCGCGCCGGTAGCGCCACTCCAGGTGGCGGGCGTCCTTCTCGAACGCGTGCGGCACGTCCTGCGAGGCCTCCGCCCAGAGTGCGTCGACCTCCGGGCCGAACCCGTCGAGCGGCCGCACCTCGACCGGCCCATCGGGTGCCGGCAGCGGCGGGCGGGGGTGTCGTTCCCGGGCCGCCCGCACGAACGGGCGCGCCAGCCACGCCAGCGGCGTCCTGGCCAGCCCGCGCAGCGGAGGCGGCAGCCGGCGCGCCAGCGCGCGCCGCGCCACGCCCCGGTTGGTGAGCGTGTAGACGAGCTGGACCTCCGTGGCGGGCAGGAACACGGCCCCGAGCATGGCCAGCATCCTGCGCACCGCAGGGTGCGAGCCCCCGTTGACGATCGGTGCGTGGCGCCGGAACCCGCGGATCAGGGTCGCAGCCAGCATCGGATACGCGGGATCGACCGCGAAGTCGCTCTCGCAGAGCGCCACGGTGCGTTCCCCCGCCAGGCGCAGCGGCAGGGGGAAGGCTGCCAGGTGGGCGACCACGTCGTCGCCCACCACTCCCACGCGGATCTGTGCCGCGCGTTCGCCGAGGTACGGGTTGCCGGTTCCGAACTGCCACTGCCAGCGCGCCGCGAACCGCTCCGCCGCCCACGCGCCGAAGTTGCGGCGGTAGAAGCGCAGGAGCGCCGGGCGATGGCGTTCCTCGAAGTCGACGAGCTGGCAACCCGCGGTCATGCTGGTCCTTGGCTCCGGGTCACGTCCTCAGCCTCGCGCCCGCGTCAGGCCCACCCGTACCGGGTGGCCGTCCAGCTTCGTGTCCTGGGCGACCATGTCCGGCCCAGGCTCCCCGAACGCGAACTCCACGCACAGGGTCTGCTCTCTCACGTACTCCAGGTGTTTCGCGATCCCCGCCCGCTGCGGCTCGGGGGCCGCGACCCGCAGGCGGATCCGGTCGGCGACGTCGAGGCCTGCGTCCTTGCGGGCCTGCTGCACCAGGCGCACGAGGTCGCGCGCCCAGCCTTCCTCCGCGAGCTCGGGCGTGACCTCGACGTCCAGCACCACGATCGCGTCGTTGCCCGGCAACGCCTGGCTCGCGACGCCGGGATTGGGCTCGAGGCGCAGGTCGAACTCGCCGGCCTGCAGCACGTGGCCCGCGACCTCGACCCCGCCCGCGGGCAGCGCGCGCCACTTGCCCTGCCTGGCCGCGCCCAGCACGGCCTTGGTGGCCTCCCCCAGGCGCGGACCCAGGAGGCGGGCCTGCACCTGCAGGCGGAAGGTGCCGAAGCGCGCGAGGTCGGTGACGAAGCGCACCTCCTTCACGTTGAGCTCGTCGCGCAGCAGGTCGGCATAGGGCGCGAGTCGTTCCACGTCCTTGCCCGCCAGGGTCAGGGAGCGCAGCGGCAGGCGGATACGCCGGTCGTGGGCTTCGCGCACCGAGAGCCCCGCCGAGCAGGCCTCGCGCACGCGGTCCATGGCGCGCACCAGCTCGCGGTCCTCGGGCAGGGAACTGGCGTCCGGCCAGGTCTCGAGATGGACGCTCTCGGCGCCGGTGAGGCCGCGGTACACGCGCTCGCTCAGCATCGGCAGCAGCGGCGCCGCCACGCGGCACAGCGTGGTGAGCACCGTGTAGAGCGTGTCGTAGGCGTCGCGCGCGTCCTGGGCATCGCCGCCCCGCCAGAAGCGGGCACGGCTGCGCCGGATGTACCAGTTGTTGAGCGCGTCGAGGAAGGCCTCGATCCGCGCGCAGGCACCCGCGATGTCGTACTCGTCGAGCGCGGTCCCGGCCTGCTCCACCAGCTCCCGGCACTTGGCGAGCACGTAGCGGTCGAGGAGCGCGCGGCTGTCGGCACGGAACGCCGCGCGATACCCGTCCAGGTTGGCGTAGAGGGTGAAGAAGCCGTACGCGTTCCAGATCGGGTTGAGGACCTTGCGCACCACCTCGGCGATCTCGCGGCCGTCCTTCGAGATCTGCAGGTCGCTGCCGCGCAGGATCGGGGAGGCCACCAGGAACCAGCGGAGCGCGTCCGCCCCGAGCGTGGCGAACACCTGCTCGGGATCGGGATAGTTGCGCAGCGACTTCGACAACTTCTGGCCGCGCTCGTCGAGCACGACGCCGTGGCAGATGACGTTGCGGAACGGCGGGCAGTCGAAGAGCGCCGTGGCCAGCACCATCATCGTGTAGAACCAGCCGCGCGTCTGGGCGATGTACTCGACGATGAAGTCCGCGGGGAAGTGGGCCTCGAACCACTCCTTGTTCTCGAACGGGTAGTGCACCTGCGCGAAGGGCATCGACCCCGACTCGAACCAGCAGTCGAGCACCTCGGGGACGCGGCGCATGCGGCTCTTGCCGCTGGGATCGTCGGGGTTGGGCCGCACCAGCTGGTCGACGAACGGACGGTGCAGGTCGGGGACCTGCACGCCGAAGTCGCGCTCCAGCTCGGCGATCGACCCGTACACGTCGACGCGCGGGTAGCGCGGGTCGTCGCTCTTCCACACCGGGATCGGCGCGCCCCAGTAGCGGCTGCGGCTGATCGACCAGTCGTGCGCATTCTCCAGCCACTTGCCGAACTGGCCGTCGCGCACGTGGCCGGGGATCCAGCGGATCTGCCGGTTCAGCTCGACCATGCGCTCCTTGATCCGGGTCACCGCCACGAACCAGGAGCCCGGCACGGCCTTGTAGATGAGCGGCTCGCGCGTGCGCCAGCAGTGCGGGTAGTTGTGCTCGATGGTCACGTGGCGGACGACCGCGCCGGCCTCCTTCAGCCGCTGCAGGATCGGCTTGTTGGCCTCGAACACCTGCAGCCCCGCGTAGTCCGGCACCTCGCCGGTGAAGCGGCCGCGCGAGTCGACCGGGCACACGAGCTTGATGCCGTTGGCCTCGCACACCCGCTGGTCGTCCTCGCCGAAGCCAGGCGCCATGTGCACCACGCCGGTGCCCTCCGCGGTGTCGACGAAGTCCGCGGCCAGGACCCGGAATGCGCCGGCGTGGCCGCGGAAGTACGGGAAGAGCGGCGTGTAGGTGCGCCCCACCAGCCCGCTCCCGGTCACGGTTCCGACCGGCTCGTGGTCCTTGAGCTCCTTCTCGTAGGCGGCGCGCGCGGCCGCGGCGAGGACCAGCACCGCGCCGTCGGGTCCGCGCAGCAGCACGTACTCGATGGCCGGACCGACCGCGAGCGCGAGGTTGCTCGGCAGGGTCCAGGGGGTGGTGGTCCAGGCCAGCATGCGCATCGGACCCGGGTCGCCGGGCCGCGGATCCAGCGCGAACGCCACGGTCACGGCCGGGTCCTGGCGCGGGCGCGTGGCGTCGTCGATGCGCATCTCGTGCTTGGAGACCGGGGTCTCCATCGCCCACGAGTACGGCATGACCTTGTAGCCCTCGTAGACCAGGCCCTTCTGCCACAGGCGCTGGAACGCCCACAGGACGCTCTCCATGTACGAGCGGTCCATGGTCTTGTAGTCGTTCGCGAACGACACCCAGCGGCCCTGGCGGTGCACGTAGCGCTGCCAGGCATCGGTGTAGCGCAGCACCGAGCGGCGGCAGTACTCGTTGAAGCGCGCGATGCCGTACGCCTCGATCGCCTCGCGGCCGGCCACGCCGAGCTCCTTCTCGGCCTCCATCTCGGCGGGCAGTCCATGGCAGTCCCAGCCGAAGCGGCGTTCGACGCGGCGGCCCCGCATGGTCTGGTAGCGCGGGACGATGTCCTTGACGAAGCCGGTGAGCAGGTGGCCGTAGTGCGGCAGTCCGTTCGCGAACGGCGGGCCGTCGTAGAACACGTACTCGTTGGCCCCCCGCCCACCCGCGGGGCGCTGCTGCACCGAACGGGCGAAGGTGTCCCGCTCCTGCCAGGAGTGCAGCACGGCCTCCTCGATCGCCGGGTAGCGCGGTTCCTTCTCGACCTCGGGGTAGGGCTTGGCAGCACTCATCTGCGGGCCAGTGTCACGCCCCGTGCCGGGCATTGCAAAGGCGGGGCATCGGGTCGACAGGACCCGCCGGACGGCTATGGTCACCGGCGGCGTTGCCTCGGAACCGCCCGCGCTCGCGACCGGCGTCCCACTCGTCGCGCGCGATGCGCCGCTCCGCCGCACCCACCGGCCCCCATGAGCCAAGCCCACGAGCGCGAGGACGATCCCGCGACGGAGATCCCGCGGCTGCGCCAGCGCGTGGCGGAGCTGGAGATCCAGCGCCGGGCCCAGCAGCTCTCGGAGCGGCTGCTCCCGGAGATCGCCGCGGGCGCCTCCCTCGCCCGGATCCTCGACGCGCTCGCCGGAGAGGTGGAGCGCGCCCTGCCCGGCATGCTCGCCTCGGTCTACGTGCACGACGCCGCGGCCGGCGTCCTGCGCACCGCATCGGCGCCGAGCCTCCCGCCCGCCTATCGCGACGCGGTGGCGGTGGTGCCGGTCGCCGAAGGCTGCGGCTCGTGTGGTACGGCGGCCTGGCGGCGCGCCCGCGTGGTGGTGGTCGAACTCGCCACCAGCCCGCTCTGGACCCCGCACCCGGGATTCCTGGACGCGGCGCTCGCCGGGGGGCTGAAGGCGTGCTGGAGCCAGCCCATCCTGTCCGCGCGGGACGAGGTGCTGGGCACCTACGCCCTCTACTACCGCGAGCCGCGCGAGCCGCTGCCGGAGGAGCTCTCGCTCCTGGAGACCGCCGCGCACCTCGCCGGCATCGCGATCGAGCGGGAGCGGGCGGAGCGCCGCCTGCGCGAGAGCGAGGAACGCTACCGCCACCTCTTCGAGACCACCGCCGAGGGCATCTGGGTGGTGGACGCGGACGGCCGCACGACGCTGGTCAATCCGAGCATGGCCGCCATGCTCGGCTGCACGGTGGCGGAGATGCTCGGGCGCTCGTTCCTCGACTTCACCGACGAAGAGGGCCGCCGCACCGCGCTGCGCAACTTCGATCGGCGCCGCAACGGCATCCGCGAGCAGCACGACTTCTGCCTGCGCCGGAAGGACGGTGCGCCGCTGTGGACCCTGATGACCACCAACCCGGTGCACGACGCGGCGGGACGCTTCGCGGGGGCGATGGCGGTGGTGACCGACATGAGCGCCCGCCGCCGGGCCGAGGAGGCCATGCTGCGCGCGGCGCGCCTCGACACCGCGGCGACCATGGCCGGCGGCATCGCGCACGACTTCAACAACCTCATGGTGGGCGTGCTCGGCAACGCCGAGCTGCTGCTGATGGAGCAGCGGCCCGGCTCGGAGGCGGCGCAGCTCCTGCATGCCATCGCCCAGGCCGCGCGGCGCGCCGGGGACCTGGCCCAGCACCTGCTGCGCTTCGCGCGCGGGGGCGAATTCGAGCCGCGCACCGTCCAGCTCAACGACCTCGTGGCGGACACGCTGCGCCTGGAGAAGAACCTGACGCCGGCACGCATCCGACTGGAGGCCGACCTGGATCCGGAACTGCCGCCGATCGCCGCAGATCCCGGCCAGCTCCAGCAGGTGGTCCTCAACCTCATCACCAACGCCGTGGAGGCGATCCCCGACCAGGGCGGGATCCGCGTGGAGACCAGGGTGGTGGGCTTCGCGACGGAGCAGCGCCTCGAGGGCGCACCGGAGTCGTTCGCCCGCCTGCCCGCGGGGGAGTACGTGCGCCTGCGCGTGCGCGACGATGGCAGCGGCATGGCGGAGGGCGTGCGCCAGCGCCTCTTCGAGCCGTTCTTCAGCACCAAGGGCAAGGGCCGCGGTCTCGGCCTCGCCGCGCTGCTCGGCATCGTGGTCCGTCACCGCGGTGGCGTGGCGGTGCACAGCGATCCCAACCGGGGCACCGGGTTCGAGGTGTTTCTGCCCGTGTCCCGGGGTGCGGAGCACGCGGTCCCGCTGGCGCAGGAGCCGGGCGCCACGGGCGAGGAAACCGTGCTCGCGGTGGACGACGAGGAGCTGGTCCTGCAGGTCGAGCAGCGCCTGCTCGACCGGGCCGGCTACCGCGTGCTCCTGGCGCGCAACGGCGAGGAGGCCCTGCGCGTGGCGCGCGAGCACCGGGCGGCGATCCGGCTGGCGATCGTCGACCTCTCGATGCCCGGCATCGGCGGGGTCGAGCTCTTCACACGGCTGCGCGAGACGATGCCCGAGCTCGCCGTGCTCTTCAGCAGCGGGCACGATCCCCATCCGAGCGACGCGGACCAGATCGCCCGGCCGGGCACGGCGTTCCTGCGCAAGCCCTTCGACGGTCGCGAGCTCGTCGCCGCGGTACGCGCCCTGCTCGACGCGACCGCCCGGGCCCGGCTCTGAGCCGGTCCGCTCACGGCCGCGGCGCCGCAGCCGGACCGACCAGCGCCACGAGCAGATCCCCCTCCGCCGCGGTGGGCGCGAGTTCGGCGGTCCACACCGCGACCCGGCCGCTGGCCCGCACGACGAAGAGCGGCAGCGCATCGTCGCCGTGCTCCCGGCGGTGGTCCGCCAGCGTGAAGTGCGGCGTGAGGCGGGTGGCCTTGACCACGGCGCCGGCGCGCAACCGCTGGGCCAGGCGCTCCAGGGTTGCGCCCGGCGGGAATAGCACGCGCCCGCGCAGGTGCACGGGCGTCTCGCGGCGCTCGGCGCCGCCGCCCTCCGGCGCGACCCGGTACGCCTCGACCCGGCCGAAGAGGTCCTGGAAGTGCAGCAGGGCCAGCGCGTTCACGTCCTCGTTGGGCGTCATGGCCAGGATCTTGCCGACCCCGCCCAGGTCGAGGCGTTCGAGCAGGCGTTCGTCCAGGATGTCGCCAAGGACCGCCTCGAACCCGGCCATGCGCGCCTCGCGCACCGCGCCCGGGTTCTTGTCGACCAGGACGACGCGGATCCCCTGCTGCTGCAGCGGGCGCAGGAGCTCGCGGGCCACGCCGTGCGCCCCCACCACCAGGAGTCCCTGCGGATCGGGGCGCGAGAGGCCGAGGCGGAGCGCGAACCAGGGTGTGAAGAGCCCGTAGAAGACGACCGTGCCCAGGATCGCGAGGATCGCGGCCGGCGCGAGCCGTTCGGCGCCCTCGATGCCCGCCTGTTGGAGCCGCAGCGCGAACACCGAGGCCACGGACGCCGCCACGATGCCGCGCGGCGCCATCGCCGCGACGAAGAGCAGCTCGCGCCGGCCGAGACCGCTGCCCAGGCCGCACGCGAACACCGACGCCGGACGCACCAGCACGATCAGCGCCGCGGTGAAGAGCGCCCCGGGCAGGAGCACCGCCTGCATCTGCGCCAGCGGCACGCGCGCGGCGAGGAGCACGAAGAGGCCGGCGATCAGGATCGTGCGCAGGTTCTCCATGAACTCCAGCACCGACCGGATCGGGACGGCACGCTGGTTGGCGAGCCGGATCCCCAGCAGCGTCACCGCCAGCAGGCCGGATTCCTCCTGGATCTGGTTCGCGGCCACCGCGACCAGCAGTGCCATGGCCAGTGCGGCCGGCCCCACGAGCGTGTCCGGCAGCCAGTAGCGGCGCATGGACACCAGCAGCGCCTGGGCCCCGCCCAGGCCGAGCAGGCCGCCCGCGAGCACGGTGCGCAGCACCGCCAGGGCCAGCGACGCCTCCTTGGCCCCCGCCGCCACCACCTCGAACACCAGCAGGGAGAGCAGGACGCCGATCGGATCGATCGTGATGCCCTCCCAGAGCAGGAGCGGGCCGACCCGGCCGGAGGGGCGCACGTGGCGCAGCAGGGGGCCGATCACCGTGGGCCCGGTGACCACGAGGAACGCGCCGATAAGGAGCGCCAGCGGCGTGGGCAGGTCCAGCAGCAGCCACGCGCAGGCCGAGGTGAGCAGGAAGGTTAGCGCGGCGCCCAGCGTGAGCAGCCGCGCCAGGAACCCCGCCACCGGACGGATCTCCGCGAGCCGCAGGCCGAGCCCGCCCTCGAAGAGGATCGCGGCAACGGCCAGGGAGATCCCGGGCTGCAGCAGGTCGCCGAGCAGCGCATCGGTCGCCACCCAACCCGCCAGCGGGCCGAGCACGAGGCCGAACCCCAGCAGGAGCAGGATCGAAGGCAGGCGCAGGGCCCACGCCAGCCAGTGCATCGCGATCCCGCCCACCAGCACGAGGGCGAGCTGCAGCAGGGGCGGGAGGCCTGAGGTGGGGAGGGGCATGCCGGGCGGAGGACGGAGCGGCGATGGTGCCGGACCGGCGCGGCCGGATCCACGCCGCGGACCTACTCCTCGTGCGCGCCGCGCACGTCGCCCGTGCCGCCATGGCGGATCGCTCCGGGGCCGAATCGCGCCCGGATCCGGTCCATGGCCGCGAGCGCCCGTTCCGACCTGGCCTCGGCGGGGGAGAAGAGACTCTGCTGGCGTGGCCCCGCGCTCCGGACCAGCTCGGTCACGCCCACGCCCAGGAGCCGCAGCGGCTGGCCGTCGGGCACGGCGCGGTGCAGCAGCGCCGTGGCCGTGTGCAGGATCGTCAGGTCGTCGTGCGTCGCCTCCCCCAGGCGCCGCTGGCGTGTGAACGTGGTGAAGTCGGGGTGGCGCACCTTGATCCGCACGGTCGCGCCGCGCAGGCCCTCCGCGCGCAGGCGCCGGCCCACCTCCTCGCTGAGGGCCAGCAGCACGCCGTCGTGATCCGCGCGGGCGCTCAGGTCGTGCGCGAACGTGGTCTCCGCGCTCACCGACTTCGCCTCGTGCTCGGGTTCCACGGCGCGCGGGTCGTCGCCCATGGCCAGCCGGTGGAAGTGCTCCCCCATCGCCTCCCCCACGAGGGCCCGCAACGCGGCCGGCGCCAGCGCCTGCACGTCGCCGATCGTGCGCAGGCCATGGGCCTCCAGGCGCGCGACCATGACCTTGCCCGCGCCCCACAGGCAGCGCAGCGGCAGCCCGGCCAGGAACGCACGCTCGCCGCCGGGCGGGACCACGACCAGTCCGCGCGGCTTGCGCAGATCGGAGGCCACCTTGGCCACGAACTTGCTCGTCGCCACGCCGATCGACACCGTGAGGCCGAGCTCGCGAACCACGTCGTCCTGGATCCGCCGGGCGATCGCGGGTGCCGCGCCGAAGAGCGCCTGGCTGCCGGCCACGTCCAGGAATGCTTCGTCGAGGGAGAGCGGCTCGACCAGCGGCGTGTAGCGGTGCAGGATCGCCATCACCGCGCGACTCACCGCTCCGTAGTGCGCCAGGCGAGGCGCCACGAAGATCCCCTGCGGGCACAGGCGCCGCGCCACCACCCCGGGCATCGCGGAGCGCACGCCGAATCGGCGGGCCTCGTAGCTGGCCGTCGCCACGACGCCCCGGCGCTCCGCGCTGCCCACGATCACCGGCTTGCCGCGCAGCTCGGGCCGGTCGCGCTGCTCGATCGCGGCGTAGAACGCGTCCATGTCCGCGTGCAGGATGCGCAGGGGATCCGGCGGCGTTGTCATCCGAGCGTAAGAGACGCGCGGCCGGACCTTCCCGGCCGCGCTGCGGCTATCTTCTCCCGACCGTCCGAGGTTCCCACCATGTCCCTCCGCACCATCTCCCTGGCCCTTCTCCTGCCGGCCCTCGCCCACGCTCAGGGCGTCGAGGGCGGTGACATCCTGGTGTCCGACTACGCCGTGAACGGCGTGTTCCGCATCGACCACGCCGGCACCGTGACCACGCTGCACGCGGGCGCGCCGCTGACCTCGGCCTCCGGGCTCGCGGTGAACGGCGCCCTCGACGTGTTCATCGCCAACTACAACAACGGCACCATCTACCGGATCCCGCGCGGCGGCGCGATCGCGCCGTTCGCCAGCGGCATCAGCGGCCCGATCCGCCTGGCGGTGGACCATGACGGCACGCTGCTGGTCACGTCGCTGGCGCAGAAGGCCCTGCTGCGCGTGGACGGCACCGGTCAGAGCACGCCGATCGCGTCCGGCGCGCCGTTCGTGCGGCCGTTCGGCATCGCCGTGGACGTAGACGGCTCGTACCTGGTCGCCGACGACGGCGCCGGCGGCGGCGCCAACGCCCCGGCGCTCTACCGCGTGTCGCGCGGTGGACAGGTGACCCCCATCTGGCAGGGCGCGCCGTTCCGGCTGCCCCAGGGCGTGGCGCTGCTGCCCGACGGCGACTTCGCGGTGAGCGACGGGCTGGTCGACTGCGTGTTCCGCGTGCCGCGCGCGGGCGGTGCGCCCACCATCGTGGTGGTGACGCCGGCCATCGACAACCCGGACGCGCTGTGCGAGGACTTCGAGGGCCGCGTCCTGGTGGCCGAGTCGAGCGCCGCCGGCAACCGCGTCGACCTCGTGGATCGCGGCGGCGGCGTGCAGACCGTCGCCTCCGGCCTGCCGTTCCGCAACCTGGAGGTCGTGGCGCGGGCCCCGCGTCTGAGCGGCCCGGCGACCATCGGCGTGGGCCAGACCGCGAACTTCGCCCTGCGCTTCGCCGGCGAGGGCGTGACCCCGTACGCGATGTGGGCCACCCTCAGCGTGTTCCCAGGGCTGCCCTTCCCCGCCCCCGACACGCGCGCGATCTTCGGCAACGCCGACGTCCTGCTCGGCGCCACGA
>JADLFX010000096.1 GCA_020849665.1 Planctomycetota bacterium
CCCCTGGGGCGGACCTGGCCGCGCGAGACCCACCCAGGCGAGCTCGCATCCGGCGGCAACGACCTCGACCTCCGGCGTCACGCTGTCGTAACGCCGACCGTCGAGATTGCTCAGAGTCGTTTCGGGATCTCGTGGACTGGATCACCGCACGCGACAGGCCGTCCGGAACCGCCTCGCCTCGACGCCGATGGATAGAATCCGCGCGGCAACGTCATGACCCCGCGCATCCGCGCCCTGTCTCTGCGTCCCGTACTCCTCGCAGGCGCTTCTCTCCTCGGCGCGCTCCCAGGACAGGAATCATGTGCGGAATGCAGGGCCGCCGGGATCGTGCCCTGCGACGTCTGCGTCACCCAGGAATCCGGAGTGGACCTGTGCAGCGTGGCGATGAGCTGCCGGGCTTGTCGTGGTGCAGGCGCAGTATCCTGCAAAGGGTGCGTGGGGCGGAGCAGCGCGGGCGAGACGTCTCTCCTGCAACGCAGGAACCGCGCCAACGCCTGGCTCGCGGAACGACGGGAGCAGGCACAGGGCGGCGGCCGCGCGGCCGACAAGATCCTCTATTGCCGCACGCGCTTCTTCGATCTGACCTTTGCACTCGACGCGCTGGCCGACACCCCGACTCGCGATCCGCACGCCCTGATGCACCTCTACGCCGACAGGATCCTGGCGGCACGTGCCATGGCATTGGAACTCGTCGCCGCCCTTCCTTCTGGCGAGAGTGGCACGACGCGAGGGGAGAACGACCCTCGCCTGCGGATCGCTCTCGTTGGTGACGCGGCACTCGCGCGCCGGCTGGCGGCGGAATGGACGGGCACCGAACTGCAGGGACTGAGCGTGCGCTCCCGCGCCGGCCCCATTTCCTTCGTGCTGCTGCAGGGTACGGGCACACTGCGCAAGGACGCTTCACTGCACAGGCTAGTCGTCCACCAGACAGCGCATGCCTACCTGGCGGCGCATTCACCAGGGGGAACCTGGTCAGACTCCAGCTACGGCTGGCTGGAGGAGGGCATTGCGCACGTGTGCGAGCAGGAGCTAGCCGGAGGGATCTGCGAGCACTACTGCTACCTGGGACAAGCGCAACCCCCCCGGCTGTACTTCGGCGGCAGGTGGCGGCCAGCTGCACGCCAGTTACTTGAAGCCGGACGGATCGCGCCGATGCCAGTCCTGATCGGCCGGAGTGCGGCCGACCTCGATTTCACACAACACGTGGGCTGCTTCGCATTGGTGGACTGGCTCCGCACGCGCGCGAGTCCGCCGGTAACGCCGCGGGCCGTGGAGGAGCGCACGCCACTCCGCGAGCTCTGGTCGGCCGCCAAGGCGAACCGTCCGCCAGCCGCAGCGCTTCACGCAGCTCTTGGAGTCGACGCGGAAGTAGCCGACCGCGAGTTCCTGAGCTGGATCCGAACCACCTACCCTCAACGATGACGTCGATCGACCGGCGCGACTGGCTATGTTGGTTGGCCGCTTCCCTGGCCGCGAGCAGGTCTAGCGCGCCGCCGGGCGCCCGTGGCGGCCCGCCGCACGCCGCGCTGCATCTTTACACACGCCCACTGCTCTCCCCTCACCACGAACCCGTCGTACGGATGGCTCTCGCGCAACGGGCACGGGTCCACACTTCGGGATGGGAGCAGCGCGGCGGCAAGCCGGTCGTTGCTTTGGGGCCCGTGCAGGGCAACGCGGGCCACTTTCACGGAGAGACGATGACCAGCGCCATTGCCCGGGCATGGCCGTTCGCCGCGGTTCTCGAGTATGAGTCCGCCGGAGGCCCCTTGGCGTTCATCGACTGGTTTCGCCGCTCGCGCGACAATCGGGATCCGGGCGGCTGGCTCCTGGATCCGACGATGGGCTACATGGAGCACATCAACGCCGCGGTGGTGTTCCACAAGGATGAAAGGTGGTCCTACATGGCCCTCGTCGACACCCCGACCTTGGGCGTGCTGGGCGCCCAGGAGTTCGCGATCCGGGCGCGTGTCCGCTGGACCGACGGCCGCCGCGTCCAGAAAGGGTGGTGGACGCGATTGATCGCCCCCGCCGAGCGTGACAAGTCCGCTTGGTACGCGGAGACTACGCCACTGGTCGATTGGTATGTGGATGCCGAGACTCTCGGCCAAGGAGCTGTGGGCATTGCGGCGGTGCCAAACCCGGAACGCGAACTCGCGGTGTGGGGCACCGGCACGGTGTTCCGCTTCCCGGAAATCCCGGTGGGCATGCGTCCCGGCCGCTGAGGTCGGAACGACTCTGAGCAATCTCGACGGTCACGCTACGCCAGCGTAACAAGCCGCGCCTCTGGGCAAGGTCCCCGGTCGCGGATCGCGAACGGAACGCTGGCTCGGAGTCGCGTCTCGTCCGTGAACGCGCACAGCCGACGTGCGGGCGCTCCCGCCTCGTCCGCCAGGCCAACGCGTGCCTCCTGGCTGGCACCACGCATCGGCCCATCGGCTCGCGCGCCGCGAAGGCGAAGGGGCGAGCGGGTCCGATCCGGGCGAGACGCAGCAGGATCGGCACCAGCAGATCTCGCGCTCGTGAACCCCTGGGGCGGACCTGGCCGCGCGAGACCCACCCAGGCGAGCTCGCATCCGGCGGCAACGACCTCG
>JADLFX010000097.1 GCA_020849665.1 Planctomycetota bacterium
CGAGGTCGTTGCCGCCGGATGCGAGCTCGCCTGGGTGGGTCTCGCGCGGCCAGGTCCGCCCCAGGGGTTCACGAGCGCGAGATCTGCTGGTGCCGATCCTGCTGCGTCTCGCCCGGATCGGACCCGCCCGCCCCTTCGCCTTCGCGGCGCGCGAGCCGATGGGCCGATGCGTGGTGCCAGCCAGGAGGCACGCGTTGGCCTGGCGGACGAGGCGGAAGCGCCCGCACGTCGGCTGTGCGCGTTCACGGACGAGGCGCGACTCCGAGCCAGCGTTCCGGTCGCGATCCGCGACCGGGGACCTTGCCCAGAGGCGCGGCTTGTTACGCTGGCGTAGCGTGACCGTCGAGATTGCTCAGAGTCGTTCTGATCTGGACCCGCGGAGGGAGGTGTGCCCGGTGTGCGGGGGGCGGGAGCTGCGGCTGCATGATGTGGACCTGCGGGGGCATCGGCTGGAGCGGTGTGGGGGCTGCGGCGTCGCGTTCCTGAACCCGACCTACAGCGACGCGTACCTGGCGCGCTACTACACGGGCTACATCGCGCTGCACCCGGAGGACGCGGCCCAGGTGCCGGCGCAGGGCAACGGGCGGGTGCCGTGGCGTGCGCGTCCGGACGTGCGGCGCGAGGGCAAGCGGCGGCTCTTCGCGCTCGCGCAGCGGCTGGGCGCCACGGGGCGCGCGCTCGCGGTCGGCTGCGGCGACGGCCTGGAACTGGAGGTAGGCCGGGAACTCGGCTTCGCGATGACCGGCTACGACGTGGACCCGGCGCTCACCGCGCAGCTGGCCGCGCGCCTCGGGGTGCCGGTGCACGGGGGCGAGTTCGCGCGGTTGCCGCTGCCTGACGCGTCCTTCGACCTCGTGCTCATGGACCAGGTGCTGGAGCACCTGAAGGAGCCGATGCCCTACCTGCACACGGTGCGCCGCCTCCTGCGCCCGGGCGGGATCCTGCTCCTGGCGGTGCCCAACGTGGGATCGCTCGCCAACCGCTGGAAGACGCTCGAGGGCCGCCTGCGCCTGCGACCGAGGAAACGCGGCAAGCACTACAACACCAAGCACCACGTACTCTTCTTCACGCCGCGCGCGTTGCGCGCGGCGGTGGCCGCGGCCGGCGGTTTCGAAGTGCTCGAGCTGCGCGGTTCCCTGAAGCCGCAGGAACACCCGCTCACCGGCTGGCTGGGGCGCTTCTCGCCGCTCTTCGACTCGGGCATGCTGCTGGTCGCCCGGCGCACCGCCACACGGTGAGCGTCTCCTCGATGCCCCTATCCCAATCGTCGCCCTCGTCCCTGGTCCCCAACATGCTCGTGCTGGTGGCCGGCGTCCTGCTGCTCGTCGTGATCCTGCGGCTCGTGGCCGGCGCGCTCGACCACGAGCGCATCCGCAAGGAGATCGGCCGCCGCGGCGGCCGGGTCACCGCGATCCGCTGGTCGCCCTTCGGCAAGGGATGGCTCGCCGAGAGCGTGGCGCGGATCTACGAGGTCCACTACGCCGACGCGTCGGGTCAGGCGCGCCGTGCCTGGGTGAAGACCAGCATGCTCGCCGGCGTGTACTTCGCCGACGACCAACCCGAGACCGTCGCAGGCGCCAGCCCGGCCCGGAACGATCTCGCGCGCGAAGTCGAGCGTCTGCGCGCCGAGAACGCGGCGCTGCGCGAGAAGGTGCGGGATGGCTGAGCCGGATCCCGCCCAGGGCGTGATCGACCTGCACGTCCACATCTCCCCGCACGGCTGCATGCACGCGGCCGCACAACAGGTGATCGACGCGGGCCGCCACGACCTCGACGTGATCCACGGCGCGATCGACGATCCCGGGGTGCTGCTGCGCCACATGGACGACCAGGGCGTGCGCGCGGCCGCGGTCATCAACTATCCGAGCCCGGACGTGATCGGCTACCCGATGGCGGTGAACGAGTTCGTGGCGCGCTACCGCGACCACGCGCCGCAGCGCCTGCTCGCGGTGGGCGGCGCACACCCGCGCTTCGAGCGTGACATGTCCGGCACGATGCGGCACCTGCTCGACGACCTGCGCCTGGACATGGTGAAGGTCCACCCACCGCACCAGCTCTTCGCCGCCAACGCCTACGTGGACGGCCTCGACCCGCTGCGCGTGCTCTACGCCGAGTGCCAGCGGCGGCGTGTGCCGGTGATGGTGCACACCGGCACCAGCGTGTTCCCCGGCGCGCGCTGCAAGTTCGGGCGGCCGATGGAACTCGACGACGTGGCGGTGGACTTCCCGGAGCTGCCCCTCGTGATGGCGCACGGCGGCCGGCCGCTCTGGTGCGACGAGGCGTTCTTCGTGGTGCGCCGGCACCGCAACATCTGGCTGGAGATCTCCGGGATCCCGCCCGGCGCGCTGCTGGAGTACTTCCCGCGGCTGGAGCAGGTGGCCGACCGCGTGCTGTGGGGCACCGACTGGCCCAGCCCGGGCGTGCGCGACATGCGCACCAACGTCGCGCGCTTCCTGGCCCTGCCGCTCGACCCGGCGGCGAAGGACCGGATCCTGCGCGGCAACGCGCTGCGGCTCTTCCCGCGCCTGTCCGGCTAGCGCTCCTGCGCCGGGGCCTGCACCACGCCCGCGAGCGCAAGCTCGAAGAGCCCCGGCTCCCCCGCGCCGCAGGACATGTAGCGGACGATCCCCTCGCGATCGACGATCACCAGCGTGGGCACTCCGGCGATCTTGTAGGCCTCGTTGTTGGCGGCGCTGGCGCAGATCACCAGCGGGTAGTTGAGGCCCATGTCCTTGCGGAAGTCGGCCACGTGCGCGGGGTACTGCTCGGGCGTCAGCGGCCGCACCGCCTTGCGCTCGCTCACGTCGTAGCCGTAGTTCTCGATCCGGCAGGGCCCGAGCACCTGCACCTTGCCGGCGTAGCGCTCCTGGGCCAGAACCATCTTTGGCATCGCGTTGCGGCACGGTTCGCACCAGGGCTGCCAGAAGTCCAGGACCACGACCTTGCCGCGCAGCGCGGCGAGGGGGTCCTTGCCGCCGATCTCGCCGCCCACCCAGTGGTCGGCGCGCAGCGTGGGCGCGGGCTTGCCGAGGAAGGGCTCGACCGCGGTCAGGTAGCGGCGCATGTTGCGATCCACGGCCGAACCCCTCTCGGGTGCGGGCGTGGCGAGGAACTCGCGCACCGCGCGCGCGCCCGCGTCGGCCTTGCCGCGGTACACCTGCAGGGCGAGCTGGGCGGCCACGGCCCACGATTGGTGGTCGGGGTATGCGGCGGGGTCCGCGCGGATCGCGGCCACGGCCTGCTCGGCGCCGTCCACGTCGCCGCGGTGCAGCTTCGCCACCACGCCGAAGGTGGTCGCCGCGGCGCGGCAGGCCGGAGACTCGTCGGTGGCCAGGCCCGCCAGATGCTTCTCCAGCGTGTCCCACTGGCCCAGCGCGATCAGCGTGCGCGGGTAGTAGCTGGTGCGCACGGAGAGCTGCCGGCGGCCGCGGTCCTCGGCGCCGTCCTCGATCTCGATCAGGCGGCGCATCCACTTCGCCGCCAGCGCATCGTCCTTGGAGTTCATCGCCGCGATGCAGAGCGAATGGAGCGTGCCGGTGTCGGGCCGCTGCGCGTCGCCCTTCGCGAGGCTCCGCTCGTAGCTCGCGACCGCGGAGCGGTAGTCGCGGTTGTTCTCGTGCACCCGGGCGAGCAGCGCCAGCGACGCGGCGCTCAGGTCGTCGCGAGTGCCGAACTCGCGCAGGAGCGCGTCGCGCGCCTGGTCGGCCTCGGTCTGGACCTTCTGCACGTCCTCGGGCGGCAGACCGCCCTTGGCGAGGCGGCCTTCCTGGCGGGCCTTGGCCGACGCCTCGGTGAACGCGCGCCACTTCACCTGCCATGCATCGTGGGCCCGCCGCAGCGCCGCATCGGGATCGACGGAGGGCGTCGCCTCCTGGGCCTGGGTGGGAGCGGCGAACGCGAGGAGGGCCAGGGCGATCTGCGGGAGGCGCATGCCGGCAGTCTAGCCGGGCGGCCTGGTTCAACCCCTCTGGCGCACGGCGCCGCTGCGGTGTCCGGCCCGGTCCCGCACCGACACGGCGAGCTGCAGCAGGAACCCCGGAGGCAGCGGCCCGCCCAGGCGCGCCGTGAACCCCGTGGCGTCCACGCGCGGGAAGGTCATGGCGCCGAGCAGGTCCATCGGCGCGATCGGCACGCCGTAGACCGCCACTCTCAGCGTGGCGAGGTCGAGGTCGGCGAAGCCGTCGGGGTCGTCGACGCGGATCTCGAAGTTGCCGTCCGCAGGGATCACGACCTCCACGCGCGGGTGGTTCGGGGTGAGTTCCGCGGCGTGGTGGAGGACCGTCACCGCGTCGATGTCGGCGGAACCCTGCGCGTGGTCGCGGATCGGCACCCCGCGCGCATCGCGCGACACGCCGTCCACGACGTCCACGAGGCGCACGTGGCGGATCCCGTCGAGGCGGACCAGGCCGTTCTGCACGAGCGGATGCGCGCGCAGGTCGGCGAGGTCGAAGGCGTCGCCGCCCGCGTCGACCACGTCGAAGGGGTCGGCTCCCGGCGTCGTCGCGCTGCCAGCGCGCACCGGCGTCTGGCCGGCAAGCCCCGCGGCGCTGCCCACCGTGAGCACGCCGAACGCGCCCGGCCCGCCGCTGGGCCCGAAGTACGCGCTGGGGAAGCGCGCGAAGTCCACGCCGTTGCTGCTCACCTCGACGAAACCGAACTCGGCGAAGCTCTGGCCCACACCGGCGAAGAACGGGTTCTCGGACACGATCAGGTCGGCCCCCGGGCCGTCCACGATCGCCAGGTCGAAGCCCAGGTGCAGCCAGCCGCCGGTGCCGAGGCTGTGCACGTGCAGGGAACCCTGGGCGGGCCCACCCCCCTGCGGCGCGCCGAGCGCCTGCTGCGGCGCGAAGATCCCGCCGCCGGCACCGCCCTGGGTGTCGAAGCCGACCACCCGGCTGGCGAAGGGCGCCTGGGAAGGGAGCGAGACGGCGGCGAGAGCCGCCACGAGGAGCGCCGAGACGGCGCGGAACGCGTGCAACACGTCGAGCCTCCAGACCGCGAGAGACGGACGAAACCGGACCACGCCCCGGGCCGTCTTCTGGCTCGCGCGTCCTCCTCCTCCCGCGCCTTCCCGGGGCCGCGCACGGCGCGGGACCCAGTGGTGTCGCGGGAATCGTCGGCGCTCACAGCGGCGGGTCCGCGGAGGATTCACACCTCGCTTCCGGAACCCGGGGTGACGCGATCTGTGTAGCGCCGTGCGCCGCGCGCGCAAGCCCCGACTTCACGCACTGCCGCGCGCCAGATGCTCCTGCACGGCGTGCAGGGTCCGCTGGATGCCCACGACCAGGGGCGTGACGGCGAGGCGGTCGAGGTCGTTCCAGACTCGCGAGCGCATGCGCAGGTCGCGCGCCTGGTATGCGCTCAGGGGCGAGGCGACCTGCACGGTGCGCACCGGCCGCTTCACGATCCGGCGGAACTCGCTCAGCAGGGCGGCGACGGTCGTGCCGTGGTGCGACGCGAAGATCTTGGTGTGCACGCTCGGCACCGCCGTGGTCGCCGCGCGTTCCAGGGCCGCGGCCACCATGCGCCCGCAGTCGGGTGCGAACACGTAGTCGCGGATCGTGTCCATGGGCACGTAGATGCGGATCGGTTCGCGCAGCAGGAGCGCGCGCGAGATCTGGGAGATCAGTCCCTGCGGCTTGCGGAGGTCCTGTCCCGGGCCATAGAGGTTGGCGATGCGTCCGATGCAGGCGCCGGCGCCGTGCGTGGCGGCGAACGCGCGCACCTGCGCCTCCTGCGCCAGCTTGGCCTCGCCGTACGGCGAGATCGCGCGGGGCGGCGTCTCTTCATCGAAGGGTGGCGGCGCCGCGCCCGCGTACACGCCCCCGGCCGAGGAGGCGAGGAAGAGCGCGCCCGGGCCGGTCAGCGCGCCCGCTCGCGCCCGGGCGAGTCCACTGAGGAGGGCATCCAGCGCCGCCACCTCGCGCGCCATCCGGGCGCGGTCGGTCGCGACCACGCCCTGGCCGGCGCACCATGCGATCCGCCACGGCCGTCCCGCGCAGGCGGCGGCGAACTCCGCCGCGTCCTGGGCGAGGCGGTCGGCCAGCGCCGGCGGGTCCTGCCACGGCAGAGGCCGCGCCGGGCTCCAGGTGGCGCCGCTTGCGCCGAGGGCCTCGTGCACGGCGCGTCCCAGCAGACCGTGGCGCCCGAGCACCCAGGCCAGGGCGCCGCTCACGACCCGGGCGGCTCCACCGTCCGGTGCAAGGGCCCCTGCGCCGGATCGGCGACGATCAGGTAGAGCGGCTTGCCCATCGCCGCGCGCACCGCGGCGTCGACGTATTCCGCGATCACGCCGATCGCGAAGAGGATCGTGCCGGTGCCCAGGAGCGATGCCACGGTCACCGGGAGCCAGGTCGAGGGGGACCAATCGACCAGCATGCTGGTGGCGAGACGGTACAGGCCGAGGGCGAGGCCGGCGCCGAGCAGGAAGAGACCCAGCAGGCGGACCAGGCGCAGCGGACCGGGACCGGCGCTCAGGACCAGCCGCCAGTAGTAGCGGAGCCGGCTCTGGAACGAGCGGGCCGAGTGCGGCCGGTGCTGGCCGCGGATCCGCACCGGGCAGTACGCGCGCCGGCCGACCACCCAGCCGAGGGCCACGTCGAGGTACACCTCGGAGCCGCAGTAGGCCGCCGCGTTGCGACCGATCTCGCCGAGCACCAGACGGTAGTTGTGGAAGCGCGCGAGGTCGCCTGCGCTCAGCACCCGGGTCAGGAACCAGGCGCCGAGCCGGGACGTGATCCGGCGCCAGAAGCCTTCGGGCGGGGGGTTGGTGGGGCGCGCGTACACGAGCTGTGCGCGTTCGGCCATCGCGAGGTCGAGCAGATCGCCGAGGTCCGCGGGGTCGTGTTCGCCGGTCTCGTTCAACGTGACGATCCAGTCGGAGCCGCTCGAGGCCATGCCGGCGAGGGTCGCGGCATGGGCACCGAAGTTCCGGCTGAGCCAGACCGGGCGCACGAACGCGTGGCGCTGGGCGAGGTCGCGGAGGACCCGGTCCGAGCGGTCGGGCCCGTGGTCGTAGACCAGGAGCACCTCGGCCACGGCGTAGCGGTGCCCGGCCCTGGTGGTGCGCGGGCTGGTCAGGGCGGCGATCTCGGCGACCAGCGGCGCCAGCGTGTGCTCGCCCTCGTAGACCGGGATCACGACCGAGATCGTGTGCGCGCGGTTCTCGGGTCGGGTTGGCTCGGCCACGTTCGGGCCAAGCCTACGCGCCGCCGCGGTCGCGACCAAGGCGGCGCGTGGGGGCGCGCGGATGCACGTGCCTCGCGCGGGTGCCGAGGTGTCGGAGCAAGCCTGCACCGGCCGCAGCGCGATGGCCATGGCCATGCGATCCGTCCCCCCGAAGGCAGGTGGCACGCGCAGGTTCCCGGACGGCCCGGGACGACCCAGCCGATGCTCCCCCCGGCCGGGCGAGCGAACTGGGCGGAGCCGCGTGGGGCGAGCAGGTCTCCGCGCGCAGGTTCCGGAACTGGAACGAGTGCGCCCGCAACGACCTCGGCCTCATCCCGTTCCAGGACTCCTCCGGCGGCGTCGTGATCCGGTTGCTGCGGCTTCGCCGGCTGCGGGGAAGGCTCACGGGCACTTGCGGCCACACGCGTCGTTGACGGATCGGCGGGCTCCGCCGGGCACGCGCATCGCTCACGGCTCGACTTCGTCGAACGCGGAGCCAGGGAGGCGCTCGCGCAGGCGGGCCAGCGCACGTTGGTAGCGCTTGTTCACCGCATCGACGGAAACTCCGAGCAGGACGGCTGCCGCCTGCGCCGAAACCTGCTCCACGCCACGCAGGAGCACGACCTCGCGGTCGGCAGGGGCGAGTTCGTCGATCGCCGCCTGCACCGTGGCCACGCGCTCCGCGCGGAGGGCCTGGGTGACGACGCCGCTGCGGTCGGCGATCACCTGGGACGGGGACTCGGCGTCGCCGCGGCGGGCCCGGTCATAGAAGATGTTGCGCACGCGGTTGACCACCACAGTGCTGAGGAAGCGCAACAGCACGGGCGTGAGACGTCCGTTGCGCGGCGTCAGGTCCCCCAGCCGAGGCAGCGTGGTGAGCCAGGCGTCCTGGACGATGTCCTGCGGGTCGTATTGCTTCGCGAGGCGGCCCAGGCGGTAGTGGGCGTGGGCCAGCAACAATGGCGAGAGCCTGGCCACGAGCCAGTCGAGACTGCCGACATCTCCGTCGACCGCCTGTCGCACATGCAGGGTCGTCAGCGCGTCAGCTGGTCCTGTTCCGGCCTCGCGTCCGTCGGCGGCCATGAGGCGATGCTAGCCGCAGCAAGTCCGCGAAGAAAACCGCCTCGCCCCTGTCCAGCGCGGAGGGCTCCCCACATCGCCGTCGGGCTTCGAACCTGCGCACCGGCGGGGGTGACGCGGCTATGCTGCGCCGCGACCGCCGTTGGGCCCCGGTGTGGAATCGTGAAACCGTGACGACCGACGAGTCCGATGTGCATGCGCCTGGATCCGACGAGGCGGCAATCGCCCTCGCGTTCCTGGCGCGTTATCACCATGACGTGGACCTCGGCGTCGCCCGGACGCTGGACCATTACCGCGAGATGTTCCCGGGCTACGAGTTCGTGATCGAGCGCGAGATCGGACGACTGCGCGCAGCAGCAGCACCGGCCGGAACGCGATCCGCGATGCCCACGACGATCGGTCCGTACCGTCTGGTCGAGCTCCTCGGCGAGGGGGGGATGGGCGTCGTCTATCTCGCGGAGCAGGAGACCCCGGTCCACCGCCGGGTCGCGCTCAAGCTCGTCAAGGCAGGGCGGGACATCGCGAGCATCCTGCGCCGCTTCGCGACCGAACGGGACACGCTGGCGCGGCTGGACCACCCCAACGTCGCGCGGATCTACGATGCCGGGGTCAGCGACCAGGGACAGCCGTTCGTCGTCATGGAGTACATCGACGGCGTCCCGTTGACGAGCTACTGCGATCAGGCGCGCCTCTCGGTGCGGGCGCGCGTCGAGCTCCTGCTCGGAGTCTGTGAGGGTGTTCAGCACGCCCACCAGCGGGCGACGATCCACCGCGACCTCAAGCCATCGAACGTGCTGGTCTCGGAAACCGACGGGCGACCGACGGCGAAGGTCATCGACTTCGGCCTCGCGAAGCTCACCGAGCTTGGTCAGGACATCACCGAACTCACGCGGGTGGGTGACTTCCTCGGCACACCGGCGTACATGAGTCCGGAGCAGGCTGCCGGCGCGATCCACGAGGTAGACACGACGACCGACGTGTACTCGCTCGGCGCGATCCTGTTCGAATTGCTGACCGGGTCGCTGCCCTTCGCGCCACCGGACCGTCCTGCGCCGAGCAGCTTCGACTACGTCCGCTGTCTGCGCGAGTCCGATCCCGACAAGCCGAGTGTGCGGCTCGCCGCGCTGAATGGCTTGAGCGCGAAGGTGGCCGAGCTGCGCGACACCGACGCCAACTCGCTCCGGCGCGAGGTCCGCGATGACCTGGACTGGATCGTGCTCAAGGCGCTCGCACGCGAACGCGAGCGGCGCTACCAGTCCGTCGCCGCGCTTGCCGCCGACCTGCGCCGGTATCTGGCCAACGAGCCAGTGCAGGCCGGGCCACCGAGCACGCTGTACCGCGTGCGCAAGTTCGTCCGGCGTCGGCGGGGCCTGGTGGCCGCGTTGCTGGTGATCGTGCTCACAGTCGTGACCGGTGGCGTGCTGTCGACGACCTTCGCCTTCGCCGAGCTCGAGCAGCGCCAGCGCGCGGAGGCGAGCCTCGTGAACTTCCATCGGCTGTCGCATGTGGTCCGTCTCGAAACCGCGATCGAGAACGAGAAGACTCTGTATCCCGCATGGCCCGACCGCGCCGCTGCCATGCGTGGCTGGCTCGACGGTGACGCGCGCACCATCCGCGATGCCCTTCCCGCTCTGCGCGAGACGGTCGAGAGGCTGGAGGCCAGGGCGCTGGCACATCCGGAGACCGGGAGCGCCGAGAGTCGGCGCACCCATTCGCGCGCGCGCTCGCTCGCGATCGCGACCGGGCGACTTGCCGCGTTTCGTGCGGCCCGGGCGGTGCGGGATACCGGCGTGCGGCCTGCGCTGCCCGCGCTGGATCCGACGCGACTGGTGACCAGCAGCCTCGGCCTCAACCAACTTGCGTGGCCCCTGGTCGATCCGCAGCGCACTCGCTTCGGCATGGAGGCGCTCGGGCTGGTGGTCGCGGGCCTGGCCGTCGAGGCGAGCAAGACGAGGAGCGCGAACCCGGTGCAAGTCGGGACTTGGGCCGCGATCGACACGCAGGCCTGGGCCCTGTTCGCGCTCGGTCTCGACGACGAGGCCCTCGCGGCCAGCCGGGAGGCGCTGGTCCTGGCGCCGGAGGAACGGAAGGCCGAGTACGAGGGCTATCTGGCGAGGCTCGAGGCTGCGGTCGCCGGCGCCCGCGGCAAGGCCGGGGCCGCACAGCTCGCGGCGCTCGAGGCCGATGTGGCAGCTCTGGAGGCCGAGGTGTCGCGCCGGCGCGACTTCCACTTCGAGGACGAGGCCACGCGGTTCCTGTACCAGACGCTGTCGCGCCTGGTCGAGCGGATCGAGGCATTCGAGCGCGAGCAGGTGTCGGCCGTGCGCGCTCGCCTGGCGTGGTCCGAGGCTCTCGTCGCGCTGGAACCGCGTGACCGGCAGCGTTGGCAGGCGGCCCGCGCCGCGATCCGCACGGCCGACGGAATCGTCGCCAGCAGGCGATACCGGGCGGTTCCCATCGACCTCGCCCCGCAGTTCGGGCTCGTGCCGATCGGGATGAACCCGCGATCGGGGCTGTGGGAGTTCTATCACCTGCGGTCGGCCTGGGACCGTGCCGGCGGCCGAAGCCCCGCGGACATCCCGATCCCGGTGCATCGGCCGGACGGCGGCTTCGACGTCGCTGGCCTGGGCCTGGTGTTCGTGTTGATGCCCGGCGGCACCTTCTACATGGGAGCGCAGGACCGCGCGCCAGATGCTCCGAACTACGATGAGAAGGCCGAGGGTCACGGGAGCCCGGTGCACGAGGTCCACCTCGACCCGTACTTCCTGTCGAAGTACGAGATGACCCGTGGCCAGTGGGAGCGACTGTCCGACGGCGGGCGGCCGAGCCTGTACGAGAACGGCGCGCGTCCCGACGGCGGTCTGCCGATCGGTGATGCGCACCCCGTCGACTCCGTGAGCTGGGAGCTCTGCGACTGGCTCTTCTCGCGGCACGGGCTTGCCCTGCCGACCGAGGCGCAGTGGGAGTTCGGCGCCCGGGCCGGTACGGACACGCCGTGGTACACGGGTGTCGAGCAGACCTCCCTCGCCGGCCACGGGAATGTGCTCGACCAACTCGCGCTCCGGAGGCAGCCGCACTGGGGACAGGGTGCCGCGCCGTTCGAGGACGGAGCCGTCGGCATCGTCAGGGTGGGTTCCTACGCGGCCAGCCCGTTCGGCCTGCACGACGTCATCGGCAACGTCGACGAACTGTGCCGCGACGCGTGGCTCAGCTTCTTCCACCCAGCGCGCACCGGCGACGGCCTGCGAGGAGAACCGGACACGGAGTCGGAGGTGCCGATGCGCGGCGGTGCCTACAACGTGCCGCCGCAACTTGCGCGGGTCGCGCACCGACATCCGGTCCGGCGCGCTGCCGTCCATCCGCACGTCGGCGTGCGCCCGGTGCGTGCGGTGGTGCAACGGTGAGCTGAGCCGCCACGGTCGGGGTTCCAGCGGGCGGAGCCGGCGGCTGGCAGAGCCCCCGCGGCCCCGGGGTTGATCGCGGCCGAGGACGCGCCAGAGGCGCGGGCCCTGATCCCCTGGCCCAGATCCGGTTGCCGGGGTGACTCGCCTGGAGCGGGTTGCGTTGCTCCGCAGCAGGCTGGCGGCGCACCCGGTTCTCGCCGCCACCCGCCCAGAAAGTGGTCCGTCGTCTGTCCAGCGACCGCGGGGCCCCAACTCGGGTGTCGGGCGTCGCACGCTGCGCGCCGCATTCCTTCGTCCAAGAGGCTCCGTCCATGACACACGCGCCATCCCTCCGCCGGTCCGTCTTCGCCCTCGCCGTCGCCCTGAGCCCTCTCGCGGCCCAGGACGAGCGGGAGAGCACCCAGCCGGTGGCCAGCATCTTCCAGGTCAACGCCAGCGCCGCGACCGTCGAAGGCTATGTCAATCAGGGCTATCGGATCACCGACCTCGAGATCTTCGACGAAGCGGCACCGCGCTTCTCGGTGACGCTGGTGCGGAACACGGCCGGCTACGGCGTCTCGGGCTGGTGGTGGTACTACGGACTGACGTCCGTCGATGTGCGCAACTACCTCACCCAGAACCAGGCCCGGCCGATCGACATCGAGAGCTACCTCGACGGCAACGGCACCCGCCGCTTCGCGGTAGTGATGGTGAGCAACACTGGCGCGGCAGCGAAGAGCTGGAACCTGTTCCTGGGCTCGACCACGACGACGATCTCCAACTTCCTGAGCGCCAACGGCCACCGGCTGGTCGACATCGACGGCTACACCTCGGGAGGCGCACGGGTCTACGCCGCGATCACGATCCGCAACGCGGGCACCGATGCGCGGGCGTGGTGGTGGTATCTGGGCGCCTCGCAGGCCCAGGTCACGAGCCTGCTCAACCAGAACGGAGCGCGGCTGGTGGATCTCGATCCCGTCGGCAATGGCACGTACGACCTGATCATGAACCGGACGAGCGGGGTCTGGGGGTACTACTTCGGGCAGTCGGCGTCGGCCGTCACCCAGCTCGTCAACCAATACGGGCGGCGCGTCGTCGACATCGAGCGCGCGTCGAGTTCGACGTTCGACGTGATCCTGAACAACAACCTCGACGGGCGAGGCATCCGCGTCAGCCAGATCCTGAACACGGGCGCGACGGGATACCTCGGTGCCTACCTGCGGCGGGTGGACGGGAGCAACTCCACGGTCCTCGTCGCCCTCAACGAGGGGACGCGGTTCGAGCCGGCGAGCACGATCAAGACGTTGCCGCATGCCTATGCGATGTACCAGTGCTCCCGGAACCAGCTGTCACTGGGCTCGAGCCTCACCGTCGGCCTGGGTTCCGTCGGCTCTTGTCCCAACGGCGGAGCGCCGTACGTCACCGAGACCGTGGGTGAGTCGCTGCGGTTCATGATGGAGAACTCGGACAACGCGCGGACCAAGCGGATCGTCGACCTTCTCGGGGTGAGTGCGATCAACGCCTTCGCCGGCACCCTGGGGATGCCGCGGACCAGCATCAACCACGTGCTGGGATGCGGCGGGCCTTCGTCCAACTGGACGACCCTCGAGGATCTGGCGTCGCTGCACGACTACGTGGCCGACGGCCGGATCCCCGGCTTCCGGAGCCAGTTCTACGACTTGATGGTCAACGCGCGGACCTACCCGACCGTGGGGACGCTCAGCATCGAGTCGATCATCAGTGCCGAGGCCGCCAGTGAGGGGGTGAGCGGCTCCTCGCTCACCGCGTTCCGCGACAACATCACCTACGCGGCGAAGGGCGGCAACTACGACTGGCCCAGCACGCCGCAGTTCCACGGCAGCTACTTCGGCACCATCTCGCTGCCGTTCGTGATCGCCGGGCAGGTCGTGTACCAGCAGTACGCGGTGGGCGCATTCTTCAACGACTCGACCGACAAGGCGGTGGCGTTCAACGCGATCGGCGGGGCCTACTGCGAGATGCTGCGCGAGGAGATCCGCCTCGCATTGCGCAGCTGGCGCAACTACGTGGTCGGCAGCCACACCGTGTTCGGAACCGCATGTGCGGGCAGCAACGGTACCCCGACCACGGGTGGCAGCGGCACGCCCGGCGTCGGCGGCGTCGTGGGGTACTGGACCGAAGGCGCGCCGCCCGCCATGCCGGCGGTGATGTACCTCGGCGCGTCGAGGTCGAACTGGAACGGCATTCCGCTGCCTTTCGACCTCGGCTCCTTCGGTGCCGGCGGATGCCAGGTGCTCACCGACCCCTCCTTGGGGCTTCCCCTGGCGACGAACGCGCAGGGGCGCGTCAGTGGCCAAGTGCGCATCCCGCCCGACATCGGCCTGCTGGGGCAGAGATTCCACGTGCAGTTCTGGATCGTCGATCCCCCCGCCAACCGGTTGGGCCTGATCACGACGCGCGGCGTGACGACGCTGGTTGGCGTCAACCAATGAACGTGAATCCGTCATGAACCTCGCCGGCCCGCGCGCCGTGATGCCGCGGCCGGCGATTCGTCAGTGGAACGTGCGGTCTACTCCGACGAGGTCGGGCGTGCACCGGGGGACCTGGGTTGGATCGGGCCGCACCCTGCCCGCTCGCGGCGGTGCACGGACGCGACGACCGGATCCATGGGCTCGTGGTGGGGCGGGTCCTCGTTGTCGCAACGGAGGAGCCGGGCCGCATGCGCTCGGTCCTCGGTGGCGGGCACGGTGTCGCAAGGGTCACCGAGGGCGCGGCGTCCGGAGTTCGCCGCTGCCC
>JADLFX010000098.1 GCA_020849665.1 Planctomycetota bacterium
AGGCGCGCGCTCGGAATCCTTACGCAACCGCCAACTCCACCACGACAGCGTCCCGAACGGGATCCCGGTCTCCTCCGATAACGCCCGGAGGCTCAGACCATCGGTCTCTCGCCGCGCCAGCAACGCAGCCATCTGCTCTCGTCGTTGCATCCCGCCACGATGACGTCGGCGCCGACCGCTTCCAGGTGGGCTTCACGCGACGGTTACGAGCGGGGCAGGGGAGTGCCCCTGCCTGAGGCCTGGGGTTCCCTGGGAGAGGCAGCTCGCGTGGGGCGGCCCTACGCGTCCGGGGCGTTGGGGGTGGGGGGAACCGGCCGGATGCCGCGGGCGAGAAGCTCCTCGAGGAAGCTGGGGTTGACGAGGCAATCGAGGATGCAGCCCTCCTCGGTGTAGCGTTCGGCCATGACCGTGACGTTGGCGCGGATCTCCGCCTGCAGGCCGGCGAGCGCGTGCGGCAGCAGGAGCTCGGCACGGCGTTCGGACGCAGACATGTGGCCGAGGAGCGCCTTTTCCAGTTCGGGCAGGCCCTCGCCCGTGGCCGCGGAGAGGGCCACGGCCTTCGGCGAGCGGGCGTAGAGTCCGGCGAGGTGCGAGCGGTCCTCCAATGCGTCGACCTTGTTGAGGACGTGGATGCGGGGGATCGCCCCGGCGCCGAGCTGCTCGAGGACCGACTCGACCGTTTCCATCTGCTGCCTCGCCTCGGGCGAGCTGGCGTCCACCACCAGGAAGAGCAGGTCCGCCTGGAGCGCCTCCTCGAGGGTGGCGTGGAAGCTCGCCACGAGCTGGTGGGGGAGGTTGCGGATGAACCCGACGGTGTCGGACACCAGGACGGTTCGTCCGCCGGGGAGGCGCCAGGGCCGCGTGAGCGTGTCGAGGGTGGAGAAGAGGCGATTCTCGGCGAGGACGCCCGCCTGCGTGAGGCGGTTCATGAGGGTCGACTTCCCCGCGTTGGTGTAGCCGACGAGGGCGATGGAGAAGAGGCTGCCGCGGCTGCGGATCTGTCGGGAGCGACGCGCCTGGATGCCGCGCAGGTCGCGCCGGATGCCCGCGATCCGGGTGCGCAAGGCGCTGCGATCGACGTCGATCTGCTTCTCGCCCGCACCGCCGCGCACGCCGATGCCGCCGCGCTGCCGCTCGAGGTGGGTCCACATCCGCTTGAGGCGCGGGAGCTGGTACTCGAGCTGGGCGAGCTCCACCTGGAGGCGCGCCTGCGACGTGCGTGCGTGGTACCCGAAGATGAGCAGGATCAGCTCGCTGCGATCCACGACCGGCACGCCCAGGGCAGACTCCATGTTGCGTGCCTGGGTGGGGCCGAGCGGATCGTCGGCCACGACCACCTTGGCACCCAGCTGGCGGACCATGCCGGCGAGTTCGGAGACCTTGCCGCTGCCCAGGTAGGTGTTGGGGTCGGGAGTGCGCCTGTGCTGCACCAGGGACCCGGTGACCTGGAACCCGGCGGTGTCGGCCAGCTGGGAGAGCTCGAGCAGCGCCTCGCCCGAGGATCGCTCGTCGCCCTGGGTCGCCAGACCGACCAGGATGGCCGAGGGCGGGTCGACCCGCGTGGTGTGCAGCTGCTCGCGACTCATCGTGGATCCGAGGGCGGCACGACCGGGCCGGCCTGAACGTCGATGGTGCCATCGGGGGCACGGTGCAGCATCAGCCTGCGGCACCAGCGGCTGTCGTCACGACCGGGGTGATCGGAGCGGAAATGCGTGCCTCGGCTTTCCTCGCGCGCGAACGCGGCCGTGGCCACCAAGGCCGAAACCGTGAGCATGTTGGCCAGTTCGCAGGCGGCACGGTCGCGGGTGGGGGCGCGTTCCAGGTAGTGGCTCCAGAGCGCGATGCTGCCGACCGCGTCGGCGAGGCCCTTGCCCTCGCGGCGCAGGCCGACCTGGCGCCACATCATGCTCTTCAACGAGTAGAGCATGTCGTCCAGGTGCAGCTTGGGTGCGTTCTCCACCACCGGCACGATCCGGTCCGAGCGCGGCAGTCCGGGATGCCGCGAACCCCGCGCCTCCGCTGCGGCCGCCGGGCCTGCGAGACGTCCCATGACCGCGCCCTCCAAGAGGGAGTTGGAGGCGAGCCGGTTAGCGCCGTGCAGGCCCGTGGCCGAGACCTCGCCGACGGCGAAGAGTCCCGGCAGGCTGGTGCGCCCCTCGGTGGTGCTGCGGACTCCGCCGACGAAGTAGTGGGCGCCCGGCCGGACCGGGATGGGATCCTTGGCGATGTCGATCTCGAACGACCGGCAGATCCGGGAGATCGTCGGGAAGAGCTCGTGGGGATCCCCTTGGATGGTGCTGAGGTCGAGGAACACGTGGGTGTCCCCGGTGGCCACCATGCGCTCGAGGATGGCACGGCTCACGATGTCGCGCGGGGCGAGTTCCATCGCCGGATGCACCTCGCTCATGAAGCGATGACCACGGCGGTCGCGCAGCGTGGCGCCAGCGCCGCGCACGACCTCGGAGATCAGGGCGCGTGAGGCGCCGGCGATGTAGAGCGTGGTGGGGTGGAACTGGACGAACTCCAGGTCGGCCAGGACGGCTCCGGCCCGGAACGCCAGGGCCATCCCGTCGCCGCACGCACCGATCGGATTGGTGGTCTCGCGGTACACCTGGCCGGCGCCGCCGGTCGCCAGGATCACGGCTCCCGCCTCGACGGCCAGCTCGAGACCATCCTCCAGGAAGATCCCGCCCACGCAGCGCCCGTCCTGCACCAGGAGGTCGCGGACGAACGTGCCCACGCGGACGGTCACGTTCGGATGGGCGGTGAGGCGCCGGGACAGGGCGTTCTGGATCTCCGCTCCCGTGGCCTGGCCATGGGCATGGACGATCCGGTCGACGGAGTGACCGGCCTCGCGGAAGAGCGCCAGATGACCGTCCGCCGCGCGGTCGAACTCGGCGCCCAGGTCGCGCAGCCACTCCAGCGCGCCGCGGCCCTGGGTCACGATCGCACGTGCCGTGCCGGGATCGGAGAGGCCATAGCCCACGCGGAGCGTGTCGGCGACGTGCAGGTCGACGCTGTCGGATGCGCCGAACACCGCCGCCATGCCGCCCTGGGCATAGGACGTGTTGGTCTCCGTGAACTCGGACTTGCTCAGCAGCACCACCGACGCCCCGTCGTTGGCCGCGGCAAGCGCCGCGGCACCGCCTGCGATGCCGCCACCGATCACCAGGACGTCCGTGCGCAGCAGGGGTGTGCGCCGCGGCAGGTAGGTGCCGAGGTGGTCAGGGAATCGCGGCTGCGACGGTGCGGGCAAGCGTCTGTGTCATGCCCGGCTGGTGGCCGGTGCGGTCGGGAGGGGGGAGTGCCCCGCTGTGGCGCCGGGAGCCCCGCCCCTGCGGAGTTCGCGGTTGTGCAGCCAGAGGACCACGGGCGAGGCGATGTAGACGGTCGAGTAGACGCCCGACAGGAACCCGATCAGGAGGGTGAACGAGAAGCCCTCCAGCGGGCTCTGGTTGTGGTAGTTGACCAGGAACTGCGCCAGGACCACGAAGAGCACCGTGGCCGAAGTGAGCAGTGTGCGCGACATCGTCTGGTTGACCGAGCGGTTGAGCAGCTGCTCGAAGGTCTCCTTGGTGTCGCCCAGGCGTGCCTGATCCTGCAGGTTCTCGCGCACGCGGTCGAAGATGACGATCGTGTCGTTGATCGAGAAGCCCACGATCGTCAGGAACGCGGCGATCATCCCGATGTCCAGCTCGACGTCCACCAGACCCAGGCGGTTCGCAGCCACCACGACGCCGAAGCTCATCAACACGTCGTGGAGCAGGGCCACCACGGCCGCGATGCCGTACTTGAACTCGTGGAAGCGCACCCGCACGTACATCGTGACCAGAAAGAGCGAGAGCACCATCGCGCCGATCGCCGCGTTGCGCAGTTCGCCGACCAGCCGTCCGCCCAGTTCCGAGGCCTCGGGGATGGGGCTGGACAGTTCCACTGGCTGGTTGCCGGTGTCGCGCAGGTCGCCCAGGTAGCCCTTCACCAGGGGGAAGAGCTGCTCGGGCGTGGTCGACGCCTCCACCTGGAACTCGACCGTCAGGTTCTTGGAGGTTTCGGGCGACTCCTTGTCGGCCGAGCGGACGCGTGCGTTCGGCAGCGGCACCGCGAGCTTCGCCTGCAGGTCCTGCACCCGGACCGGGGTCGCGAAGTGCAGCGTGAGCGTGGCGAACTTCGCCGACGGGTTGGTCGGATTCTCGACCAGTTCGGCCCCGCTCGACGGCTGGTCGACCAGCGAGGCAGCGAGGAGCCGCAGGACGTGGCGCGTGTAGGGGGGCTCGAAGGCCCTGCCCTCGGCCTTGGCCTTCGCCTTCTCCTGCTGCATGCGCTCCGCCACCTGATCGCTCAGCTTGAGCTTCAGGTTGAACTGCGTCGCCTTGCCGTCCTTCACCTCGCCCACGGTGGTCACCTGGGCGTTGGGGAAGTCGGCGCGGAATGCGGCGTCCTCCCGGAGGCGGTCGATGAGCTGGGCCCGGGTGAGCGGCTCCTTGAGGACGATCTGCATGCTCGCCCCGCCGGTGAAGTCCAGGCCCAAGGACACGTCCCGGGGCGTGGCGGCGAAGTTGACGAGCCCGATGAGGATCAGGATCCCGCTCCCCGTGACCAGCGCCTTGGCAGGCTTCATCCAGTCCACGTTGACGTGCGTGAGCCACTTGCGCATGCGGATCTCCTTCAGGAGGCCCCATTGCAGCAGGTAGTGGAACACCACGCGGCAGACGAAGAACGACGTGAACATCGTCGTGACGATGCCGACGTTCAGGGACACGGCGAACCCGCGGATCGGTCCGATGCCCACGTTGTAGAGCACCAAGCCGGCGATGAGCGTCGTCAGGTTGGCGTCGAAGATCGTGATCATCGCGCGGTCGAAGCCGGCGCGCACCGCCTGCAGGACCGCCTTGCCACGGTCCAGCTCCTCGCGGATGCGTTCGTAGATCAGCACGTTGCCGTCCACCGCCATGCCGATGGTGAGCACGATTCCCGCGATGCCCGGCAGGGTGAACGTGGAGCGGATGAACTGCATGACCCCGAGGATCATCAGCACGTTCAGCATCACGCAGATCACCGCCACGAGGCCGGAGGTCCGGTAGTACCAGATCATGAACGCGAGCACGGCGAGGCCGCCGAAGAGCATCGACTGCATGCCCAGCTCGATCGAGCGCTCGCCCAGGCCGGGGCCGAT
>JADLFX010000099.1 GCA_020849665.1 Planctomycetota bacterium
GGAACAACCGCGGCGTGTGCCTGCACCGCCTGGGACGCGTCGCCGAGGCGCGTGGCTGCTTCGAGCGCGCCCTGGTGCTCGACCCGACCAACGAAGACGCCCGCGCCAACCTGCTGGGCAAGTGAGGCCGCGCGGCGCCGGCCCGGTTGCCGGGGCCGGCGCGCGCCAGCCTGAGTCGACCGCGCGGGTGGGCCGGGGTCCGCGGGATTCCGCGTGCGCACCGCACCGCCCCGGCATTCCGGCGGCATGCGCTTCGCCCCGTTCCTCGTCGGCCTGCTCGGAGCACCGGGTCTGGCCGTCTCCGCCCAGAGCCTGATCAAGGACTTCCAGACCACGCCGGGTACCAACCCGGGCTCGACGCCTTCGCACTTCGTCGCGCTCGGACCGGTGGCGGTGTTCGTGGCGAGCGATGCCCTCAACGGCACCGAACTCTGGCGCACCGACGGCACGCTGGCGGGCACGACGCTGCTGAAGGACCTCCGCCCAGGCGTCGCCGGATCGGATCCGGCGCAGCTCGTGCGCGTGGGCGGCGAGATCCTGTTCGTGTGCGACGACGGCAACGTCGGCCGGGAGCTGTGGAAGACCGACGGCACGGCCGCCGGCACGGTGCTGGTCCGCGATCTGCGGCCGGGCGCCGACTCGTCGCTCCCCGACGAGCTGACCGCGATCGGCGCCGCGCTCTGGTTCCGCGCCGACGACGGCTCGGCAGGGGTCGAGCTGTGGAGGAGCGACGGCACGGCGCTCGGCACGGTCCTGGTGAAGGACCTGAGTCCCGGCGCCTCGAGCGGCAACCCCGGCGCGTTCGCGGCGCTCGGCGGCGACGTGTTCTTCGCGGCCACCGATGCGCTGAACGGGACCGAGTTGTGGAAGAGCGACGGCACCGCCGCCGGCACCGGGCTGGTCCGCGACATCCAGCCGGGCGGCCTGTCCTCCACGCCTGCCAACCTCGTGCCGCTGGGCGGCGCGGTGCTCTTCCGCGCCGCGGGCAACGCCGCGAACTTCGAGCTGTGGCGCAGCGACGGCACGGCGGCCGGCACCACCCTCGTGCGCGAGATCCATCCGAGCGGCTCCGCCAATCCGCTCCACCTCGCCCTGCTCGGCGCGCAGGTGCTCTTCGCCGCCACCGACGGCGTGACCGGCACGGAGCTGTGGCGCAGCGACGGCACGGCGGCCGGCACGCAGCCGGTGCTCGACATCCACGCGGGCGGCGCGAGCTCGTCGCCGGCCTCGTTCACGCTGGCCGGCGGCCGGCTCTTCTTCACCGCGACCACGGCGGCGGCCGGACGCGAGCTCTGGGTCACCGACGGCACGGCGGCCGGCACGGGCCTGGTCCTCGACATCTACGCGGGCACGAGCTCCGCCAATCCGACGGGTCTGGTGGACGTCGCGGGCACGCTGCACTTCGTCGCCACGACGGCGGCCCAGGGCCAGGAGCCCTGGCGCAGCGACGGCACCGCCGCCGGCACCTGGCTGCTGAAGGACGTGCGGCCAGGACTCCTCGCGAGCGGCGCCACTGCGCTGGCCGCGTTCGGCACCTCGCTCCTCTTCGGTGCGAACGACGGCGTGGTCGGCGCCGAGCCCTGGATCAGCGACGGCACCTCCAACGGCACGCTCCTGCTGAAGGAGATCCATCTCGCCTACACCAACGGGGCGCCGCGCTTCTTCACCAGCGCGGCCGGCACGACGATGTTCGCCGCCACCACCGGCACCCTGGGCGAGGAGCTGTGGAAGAGCGACGGAACCAGCGCGGGCACCGTGCTGGTGCGCGACATCCGGGCCGGAGCCGGCTCATTCCCGAGCGGCCTGGTCGAGCGGAACGGCGAGCTGCTCTTCGCCGCCAACAACGGCGGGCAGGGCGAGGAGCTGTGGCGCAGCGATGGGACCGGCGCGGGGACCACCCTGGTCCTGGACATCCTGCCCGGCATCAACGGCAGCCAGCCGCGCGGGCTCACCGCGTCCGGCGGGCGCGTGTTCTTCAGCGCGATCGACGGCGGCGGGCGCGAGCCGTGGGTGAGCGACGGCACGGCGGCCGGGACCACGCGGCTCGGGGATCTGCGGGCCGGCTCGGCGGGATCGAATCCCGAGGCCTTCACCCCCGTGGGGAGCTGGATCTACTTCACCGCCGACGACGGGGTGTCCGGCCGCGAGCTGTGGCGTACGGACGGCACGGCCGCGGGGACGGGCCGCGTCCACGACATCCACCCCAACGCGGGCTCTGCGCAGCCGGCGGGCCTGACCGCCCTGGGCGGGCTCGTGTACTTCGCGGCGACCACGCCCACCGAGGGCACGGAGCTGTGGCGAAGCGACGGCACGGCGGCCGGGACGGTGCTGGTGAAGGATCTCCGCGCCGGCCCGCTCGGGTCGATGCCGCGCGCGCTGGCGCAACTGAACGGGACGCTGCTCTTCGTCGCGGACGACGGCGCCAGCGGGGCGGAACTGTGGCGGAGCGACGGCACCGCCGCCGGCACCGTGCTGCTGAAGGACCTCGTGCCCGGGCCGATCGGCGCACAGGTCGCCCAGATCCTGGTCGCGGCCGGGACCGCGTTCCTGCGCTGCAGCGACGGCAACCACGGATCCGAGCTGTGGAAGAGCGACGGCACCGCCGCGGGCACCGTTCTCGTGCTCGACCTCAACCCGGGCGGCGCGAGCGCCCTGGTCGAGGAACCGCTCGTGCAGGCGGGCTCGAGCGCGCGCGTGGTGTTCGCCGCCACCGACGGCGTGGCCGGCGTGGAGCCGTGGATCAGCGATGGCACCGCCGCGGGCACCTTCCGCCTCGCCGACCTGAACCCCGGCCCCGCGCACAGCAACCCATCGGCCTTCGCCCTGGGCGGCAACCACGTGTTCTTCCAGGCCAACGACGGCTTCGTGGGCGCCGAGCTCTGGGCGGTGAGCCTGCAGACCCTGGGCGTCACGCTGGTGCGGCCGTTCGGCAACGGGTGCCCGGGCGCGAACGGCGTGCCGCGCATCGCCGCCGACGGCCCGCCGGCGATCGGCAACCCGGCCTTCGCCATCACGCTGGACCGCGCGCGCGCCGCCACGCCGACCGCCCTCTTCCTCGACGTCGCGGCCAGCAACCTCCCCGCCGGCGGCGGCTGCACGATCTACGCGCTGCCGCTGGTCACCCTGGGCCTCGCGACCACGCCCGCCGGCGCTGCGCGCCTGCCGGTGCCGGTGCCGAACGATCCCGCCCTGCGCGGCACGCGGCTCTTCTGGCAGTGGATCGTGGTGGATCCGGCGGGCGCCTACCTGGGCGTCGCCTGCACGAGCGACGCGCTGGAGACGCTGGTCGGGTACTGAGATCCAGGTGCGGACGCGCGGCCGCGGCAGACCCACGACCCGAACCACTGCCGGAGGATGGCCTCCAGCCCGCCGCAAGGCATGATCCCGAGTCATGCGGAACCACCTGAGCGGCAACCCGGTCATCGCCGGGCTGTTGAACCCGCCCATCCTCCACCCGGCCCGGAACGCCCGCCTCTGCTGGCTCATCCTCCCCCTCCTCATCGCATGCCACGCGCCGCAGTCCGGCGGCACAGGCTCGGCTGGGCACGGCAGCGGCGGGCTGGACCGCACCGTGCTGCCGATCCACGAGCCGGTGCCGGAGGCCATCACCGAGTTGGATGCCCGACTCGCCAAGGCCCCGCCTCGATTCCGGGTGCAGGCGCCGCGCGCCGCGCCGAACGTCGTGATCGTGCTGATCGACGACATCGGGTTCGGGCACAGCAGCGCCTTTGGCGGCCCGTGTCGGATGCCCACGCTCGATCGGCTCGCCGCCGGCGGCCTCCGCTACAACCGTTTCCACACCACCGCGCTCTGCAGCCCGACACGAGTTGCCCTGCTCACCGGCCACAACCACCACGCCAACAACGCCGGCGCCATCATGGAGCTGGCCACGGCGTTCCCGGGCAACACCGGCATCCGACCCAACCGCATCACGCCACTGGCGGAGATCCTGCGCCAGAACGGCTACAGCACCGCGGCCTTCGGCAAGTACCACGAGACGCCGCCCTGGGAGGTGTCGGTGTCCGGTCCCTACGACCGCTGGCCGACGGGCTCGGGTTTCGACAAGTTCTATGGCTTCATCGGCGGCGAAACCAATCAGTGGGCCCCAGCGATCTACGACGGCGTGACCCGGATCGAGCACAAGCGTTCGCCCGACTACCACTTCACCACGGACATGACCGACCAGGCCATCGCCTGGGTGAGTGCGCAGCAGGCACTGACTCCGGACCGCCCCTTCTACCTGTACTTCGCGCCCGGTGCGACGCATGCCCCGCACCACGTACCCAAGGAGTGGATTGCCAGGTACAGGGGACGCTTCGCCGATGGTTGGGACAAGCTGCGCGAGCAGACCTTCGCGCGGCAGAAGCAGCTGGGAGTGATCCCGGCCGACGCCAGGCTGACGCCGCGGCCCAGGGAGATCCCTGCCTGGGACGGAATGAATGCCGGACAGCGGCGCCTCTTCGAGCGGCAGATGGAGGCCTTCGCCGGCTTCGCCGAGCACACCGACCATGAGGTCGGGCGCCTCGTGGCGCACCTCGAGTCGATGGGCGAACTCGACAACACCCTGTTCTGGTACATCGTGGGCGACAACGGCGCGAGCGCCGAAGGCGGGCCCGAGGGGACATACAACGAGATCATGGCCCTCAACGGCGTGGTCGGCCGCGCCGACGAGATGATGTCGCACATCGACTCCTGGGGCGGACCGACCACCTACCCGCATTTCGCCATCGGCTGGGCATGGGCGGGCAACACACCGTTCCAGTGGACCAAGCAGGTGGCCAGCCACTTCGGTGGCACGCGGAACGGCATGGTGCTGCACTGGCCGAATGGCATCCGCGCCAGGGGCGAGATCCGCTCCCAGTTCCACCACGTCGTGGACGTCGCGCCGACCGTGCTGGAGGCCGCGCAGCTGCCCGAGCCCAGGCTGGTCAACGGCGTGGTGCAGCGGCCGATGGACGGCGTGTCCATGCTCTACACCGTCGCCGACGCCAAGGCCGCGGGGCGCAGGACGACGCAGTACTTCGAGATGTTCGGCAATCGCGGCGTCTACCACGACGGCTGGGTGGCATGCACGCGCCACTCGGTCCCCTGGCTGATGGGGCACAAGCTCCCGGATCTCAAGGACGACGTCTGGGAGCTCTACCACGTCGATTCGGACTTCAGCCAGGCGGACGACCTGGCGGCCTCCGAACCCGGCAAGCTCGCCGAGCTGCAGGCGCTCTTCCTGCGTGAGGCGGTGCGCAACCACGTCCTGCCGCTCGACGACCGGCGCGCCGAACGCTTCAGCGCCGCCATCGCGGGCCGCCCCGACCTTCTGGACGGGCGCAAGTCGCTGACCGTCTATCCCGGAATGGTGGGCATGTCCGAGAACGCCTTCATCGACGTGAAGGGCGTGCACCACACCGTCACGGCTGAAGTGGAGCTGCAAGATGGTGCGACCGAGGGCGTCATCCTCGCGCAGGCCGGCTACTTCGGCGGCTGGGCGCTCTACATGCGGCAAGGCAGGGTGCGCCACGAGTACAACTGGTTCGCACTGGAACGCACCCGCATCGGCGGCGAGGAGGCACTCGCCCCCGGCAAGCACACGATCGTGTACGAGTTCGTACCCGACGCAGCGCAGCCGGGAACCGGCGGCAGGTCGATCCTCCGGGTGGACGGCAAGGTCGTGGCGGAGGGCCGCATCCCGAAGACCCAACCCTTCATGTTCTCCGGAGACGAGGGGGCGGACGTCGGCCGAGACGGCGAGACCGAGGTGTCGACGGACTATCCGGAGGGCAGCAACGCGTTCACTGGCCGGATCGTGAAGGTGAAGGTCGAGAGGAAGTAGGACGCCAGGACCGGTCTCGGCACCGGTTCGGAACGACCCGCCGCGCCGGGACGCGTGGTGCCCACGGCGGTCGGGAAGTGGGGAGGGCGCCGGCGCCTTCTCCCGTGGCGCCCGCGCGCGCAGTGCGCCGCACGCCAGGCCGCGCGCGTTCGTGAGCCGCATCCGAGGTGGCCGTGCCCGCGAGGCGGGCGCTGCCGGCGGGGTCAGGGAACGATGGTGAACGGCGCCGCCGTCGTGAACGCGAACGCCGGGCCGCCCGCCCCCGCCGGCGCGCCGAGCACGGCCTGGGCGGAGAGCTGCAGGCCGACGAGCGACGGGAGCGCGGGTACGGCCAGGACCACGCGCGCGACCGGCGGCGAGGCCAGGTTGCCCGCGGCCACTCCGAGGAGCAGCGGCGAGCCGTCATCGAGGTAGAGCGGGTTCTCGATGCCGGGCACGCGGCCGTGGCCGGTGGGCCCGAGGAAGAGCCAGAACGGGCGGGCGAAGAACGAGGCGAGGTCGAGGGCGCAGGACGTGCCGATCGCGCAGCGATCCGCCGCCTCGACCGTGCCGGCCGCCTCGAACAGGCATGCGGGCACGAAGCGTTCGATCCCCGGCGCGATGCGTCCGCGGTCGTGGCGCACGGCCAGGATGCCCCCCGGGAACGGGCCGCCACCAGCGACGAACGCGCCGGGGTTGACGCCGCACGAGAGCACGTCGGGTCCCCCCGCGCCCAGGTGGTGCAGCGCGTTGCCGCCGGATTCGCCACCGGCGCCGCCGGCGATCCGGGTGGGCGCCCCGTCCACGCGCACCGTGCCGGAGCCGAGGATGCGCACCCCGTCGCCACCATACCGGCCGGTGGCCGGGGCGAGGCTGTTGTCGTAGCCCACCAGGGTGCAGCGCGTGAGGCGCACCGCGCTCGCCTCGACCAGCAGCGCGGCGATGCCGTGATCGACGCCGCTGCCCACCGGCACGCCGGGGTAGGTCTGACCCTGGCGCGGCGCCGCGGGCGCGACGGACACGTCGCTGAGCGCAGCCGCGGCACAGGCGCGGATCTCGACCACCGCACGCAACGCCGCCGCGGGGAGATCGGCCACGGGCTCCAACCGGATCGCGCGGAGGCGCACGGCACCCGCGCACTGCTCCAGGGCGAGCGCCGGTGCTGCGCCCGTTCCGACGCGGACGAAGCAGCCCTGCACGGTGACCGGCTGTCCGGCGGCGAGGTTGCGGACCCGGATCGCGGGGGCACCTTGCTGCAGGAGCACCTCGAACGGGGTGCCGGGCTGGTCCGCGAGGATCGCGACCGACTTGCCGTCGACGGCGAAGGCCGGGTAGGTGCCGGCGTCGACCAGGATCAGGTCGCCATGGGCGGCCGCGTCGATCGCGGGTTGGATCGTGGCGAACGCCCGCCCGGGGCCGACGCGCAGGACGGCGCCCGGGAGCGGCACGGGGCGCGGCGGCGGCGCCAGCAGCGCGGCGAGGGCGAGCAGGGTGGCGGTCGCTGGAGAGGGCATCGGGCGCGGCGGCCGGGCAGGGATCGGGTCGTGCCCCGGATCTGCCGCAGGACGTCCGGGCACGATCGGTGCCGCCGCGCCGAGGGTCAACTCCCCTCGCCGGGCGCCGCGCGTAGAGTGCCGCGCCGTGGCCAGGGCCTCCGCGAGCATCGAGCCGTACGTCGCCCTCCTGCGCGGCATCAACGTCGGCGGCAGGAACCTCCTGCCCATGGCGGAGCTCGTGGAGCTCTTCGCGGCGGAGGGTTGTGCGCAGGTGCGCACGTACGTCCAGAGCGGCAACGTGCTGTTCCGGGCGTCGCGGCCGCTGGCCGCACGGCTGCCCGGCCGCATCGCCGCAGCCGTGGCCGAGCGCAAGGGGTTCGCCGTCCCGGTGGTCTTGCGGACGGCGCGTGAGCTGCAGGCCGTGCTCGCGGGCAGCCCTTTCGTCGTGCGCGGCGCGGCAGCGGAGGCGCTGCACGTACTCTTCCTGGCCGGGCGTCCGGCGCCGGCAAGGGTTGCCACGCTGGATCAGGGGCGTTCGCCTCCCGACGAGTTCGCGGTGCGGGGACGCGAGGTCTACCTGTGCCTGCCGACGGGCGTCGCGCGTACGAAGCTGACCAACGCGTACTTCGACACGCGGCTCGGCACCACGAGCACGATGCGCAACTGGCAGACCGTGGCGAGGCTGGCGGAGCTCGCGCTGGAGTCGTGAGGGCGAGCACCCATCCCGCGGGCGCGCACGGCGCGCCGCGCGCTCCCGGGAGGCCGCGGTGACCGTCGCCATCCTCGGCGGCGGGTGCACGGGGCTCGCCACCGCCGTGGAGCTCCTGCGCCGCGGCGTGCCGGTCGTCGTGCTGGAGGCTGCGCCCGCCGCGGGCGGGCTGGCCGCGACCTTCGAGCGGGACGGGTTCGCGTTCGACTTCGGGCCGCACGAGCTGCCGGCCGACGACCCGGAGCTGCGCGCGTGGCTGCTGCGGCTGCGCGGCGTGGCGCTGCGCGAGCACGCGAAACGGGTCGCGCAGTGGTTCCGTGGCCGGCTCGTGCCGTACCCGTTCGGTCCCGGCGACGTCCTGCGCGGCATCGGGCTCCGCCCCGCGCTGCGCGCGCTCGCCGAGGTGGCCCTGCTGCGGGCGCGCGGCGCGGCGGCGCGCCCGGCCGCGTCGTTCCGCGCCTGGGTCGAGGCACGCTTCGGGGCCACGTTGGAGCGCGAGTTCTTCGGCCCCTACACGCGCAAGGTGTGGGGTCGCGACCCCGCGCTGCTCGACGCGCGCACCGCCGCGGCACGCATCCCAGTGCACTCGCTCCTCGCGCTGGCCCGGCACGTGCTGCGTCCCGGCGCTCGCGCCGCGGCGCTGCCACGTGGCGGCCACGCCGAGCTCGGCGCGGGCTTCCTGCACCCGCGCGGCGGGATCGGCGCGCTGCACCGCGCGCTCGAGGCCGAGGTCGTGGCCCTGGGCGGCGTGATCCGCAGGGGCGCGCGGGTCACGGCGCTCGAGGTCGCCGAGGGGCGGGCCGGCACGGTGCACTGTGCCGACGGGACGCGCGTGGCCCGGCTGCGCCACGTGGTGGCCACGATCCCGCTCGACGCCCTGGTCGGCGTGGTGCGGCCCGCGGATGCGGCGGCGCTGCTGGCGCGCCATCCCCTCGAGTGGCGCGGGATCGCGTTCGTGTTCCTGCGCGCCGCGCGCCGGCCGGTGCTGCCGTGGCACTGGGTGTACGCGGGCGACCCCGGCGTGGCGTTCCAGAGGGTCACGGAGTTCAGCGGCTTCGCGCCGGAGATGGCGCCCGCCGGCCGGAGCGCGCTCGCCTGCGAGGTCTCGTGCGAGCCGGGCGACGGCGTGTGGGAGGCGGCGGACGGCGACCTCGTGGCGCGCTGCGTCGCCGGCCTCGAGCGGCTGGGCGTGCACACGCGTCCGGCGCTGCTCGGCGCGGACGTCGTCCGCCAGCGCCACGCCTACCCGGTGCAGACCATCGGCTATGCCGAGCGCGCGGCGGCGCTGCTGCGCGAAGTGGCCGCGGTGCGCAACCTCACGCCGCTGGGCCGCCAGGGGCTGTTCCGCTACTGCAACCTCGACGAGTGCGTCGCCATGGCCCGCGCGGTCGCGCCCGCGATCGCCGCCGGGCGGCTGGACGTCGCCTATGGCGGCGCCGCGCGCTGGCGGGGCGTGGGATTGGCGGCCGGGGGCGCCGCCAGCTCCGCGACGCCCACGTAGGCCAGGTGTCCGAGCGCGGGCACCGCGCGCAGCAGGGCGTGGTCGAAGGCGAGCAGGCCGCGCTGCAGGGCCCGCAGCTCACGGCTGCGCGGCGCGAGGCGCAGGAGGCACACGCCCAGGACGCTGGCCAGGAAGAACGTGTGCACGCGGCGGGCCGCCAGCGGCAGGTCGCCGCGGATCCGGCGCAGGCTCAGGAGCCGATGCGGCGCGCGCCAGAAGAACGGGTCGAAGAGGCGGGCGAGGAGCGCCACCGGCGACCAGCGCAGGACCTCGAGGAGCACCACGCGGCCATGCGGGCGCAGCACGCGCGCGGCCTCGCGCAGGACGCGCGCGGCGTCGGTGTGGCAGAGGCCGTTGATCGGCACCACGAGGTCGAACGTGGCGGCGGCGAAGGGCAGCTCGTGGACGTCGGCCTGCACGACGGGGACGGAGTCGCGCGCGCGGATCCGCCGCAGGCCGCTGCTGGCCAGGTCCACGGCCACGATCCCGGCGCCGGCGGCCGCGAGACGCGGCAGCAGCGCGCCGTCCCCGGCGAAGAGCACGAGGACGCGCCGGCCGCGCAGGTCGCCGGCCAGCTCCAGGAGCCGGGCGTAGGCGGGCTCCCACCACTCCTTCCACAGGGCCTCGCGCGTGGCATCGGGCGCGCGCCAGTACGCCTCGTAGAAGTTCCGGTTGGCGGCCGTGCGGCGGTTCATGCCGGGGCCTCGGCACGGGCCGATGGCGCCCGCGCCGCGGCGAGCCCTTCGCCTCGCACCAGGGCGAGGAGCGCGAGCACGGCGCTGGGCCAGAGCTGGAGGAGGAGCCGTGCCTCGGTGCTGCGCACGTGGAACGCCACGGGCCACGGCGTGGTGAGGGCGATCCACAGGTGCAGGGCCACGAGCAGGGCCAGGGCGCAGGCGATGCGCCGCGCCGCCGCTCCGGCCGGATCGTCGGGCGCCGCGTGGCCCAGGCGCCGCAGCAGGACCACGATCACGACCAGCGCCACGAGCAGTCCCTTGCCGAAGCGCGCGAGCTCGTCGCCCAGCGTGAGCAGGGCCGCGAGCCAGCGCGTGGGATCGGCCAGGAACGCGGCCACCTGGCCAGGGCGGTGGAAGGGCAGGAGCTCGTTCGCCGCAGGCACGGCGCGCAGATGCAGCACCAGCACCGCGACGAACGGTGCCGCGCCGAGGCCGAGCGGCACGAGGCGCGCGAGGCCGCGCGCCGGGCCCCACGCACAGGTCGCGGCCACGAGCGCGGCGGCGGCCATGCCCTCGTTCTTGGTGAGGGCCGCTGCGCCGAGGCAGCTGCCGGCCAGGAGCCGGAGGCCGAAGGCGCGTGCGGGCGCCGCCGGCGCGGCGAGCAGGAGCAGCGCGCTGGCGGCCGCGAGGTGCAGGGCGAGCGGCGGGTCGGCCAGCTGCTCGGCCGCGATGCGCGCGGCGGGCGGCGCCCCCAGGACGAGGATCCCGCCCAGGGCGGCGAGCGCGCCGCCACGCAGGGTGCGCAGCGCCGCGGCGACCACCAGCGCCGCGCCGGCGTAGTGCAGCGCGCACGCGGCCAGCGGCACCGGTGCGAGGTCCGCGCCGGCCGCGCGCCACAGGCGCGCCACCGCCGCGGGCCAGAGCGGCGGGTAGTCGGCGTGCGGGAACGACGGCAGTCCGGCCAGGGTCTCGGTGAAGGCGTGCGGTGCGCGGAGGAGCATCCGCGCGCGCAGGTTCCACATCGCCAGCGTGTCGTATTCCCCGTGCGGCTTCTGCAGGGCGCGGTGCACGACCAGCGCGACGGCCATCGCGGCCACGGCCGCGAGCACGAGCAGGAGCCAGCGGGGCGCCGGCGGCCCGGCGGCCACGCGCGCGGGCGCCGCGCGCGCCGTCAACAGGGCCAGGATGGCGAGCACCAGCCCGTAGCCGGCCTCGAGGCAGCGGATCGCCAGGCAGGCTCCGGGATCGCCGTGCAGCACGTAGACCTCGAAGAGCGTCATCGCCGCGGCACCGCCGAGGCCGAGCGACAGCCCGAGGACGAGCTGCAGGAGCACGCCCAGGCGGTCGCCCGCGGCGCGCGGCACGAGGTGCTTCGCCAGCAGGAGGCCGAGGCCGGCCCAGCCGCAGAGGGCGGCGATCTCCACTCCCTGGTTCATCGCCGGCGCAGCACCGCCACTCCGTTGCCGAACGCACGCACGAGTTCCAGGCCGAGGGCCTCCCGCGCCGCGGCGCACGCGGCCGGGTCGTGGAAGTTGCCGAGCACCCACGCCGCGTCGCTCCCCGGCACGAGGATGCGCGGCGCCAGCGCGTGCTGGGCGAGGTAGAGGCCGGTGGCCGGATCGAGCGCCATCTCCACGAGGTCCCTGGGCGCATCGCCGAGGTAGCCGATGCGGCCCGTCGCCGGCAGGAGGCGGGCGGCATCCGCGAAGCGCGCCAGATAGCGGGTCACCGAGTCCTGGCCGGGGCGGGGCGGCGGGTCCTGCCAGCGCCGCCGTACCTGCCAGCCCTGGAGGAAGAGGGGGGTCAGGGCCAGGAGCAGGAAGAGCGCGCGCGCCATGGCCGGATGCTCCCAGGCCGGCCGCCGTCCCGGAACGGTGTTGTCCGTCCGGGCCGGATGGCAGCGCGCCCCTCCACCTCACCCCCCGCGCACGCGCCGTCCCGCCGCTGTGGATGCCGGGAGCGCCCTGCCTGCGCCTACCATCGGCCGCACCATGGCCGACACGCACCCCCGGCGCGACCTCACGCGCACGGTCCTCGCGATCCTCTTCCTGGGAGGTCTGCTCTTCACCTCGTTCCAGGTGCTGCGACCCTTCCTGGTCCCGCTGATCTGGGCGGCGCTGCTGACGGTGGCCACGTGGCCGCTCCTGGCCCGCTTCCAGACCTGGCTGGGCGGCCGGCGCTGGCTCGCGGTGTCCGCGATGCTCGTGGTGATCCTCGCCACGTTCATCGTGCCCTTCTCGCTGGCCCTCAGCGTCATGGTGGACAACGCGCCCGACGCGGTGGCCTGGCTCAAGTCGCTCCCCGAGCGGGGGCTGCCGAGGCCGCCCGGGTGGCTGGCGGATCTGCCGCTGGTCGGGGCGCGCCTGCACGACTCCTGGGCGGAGTTCGCGACGCAGGATCCCGAGGCCCTGCGGGCGCGCTTCGCGCCGCATGCCGAGTCCCTGGCGCGCTGGTTCGTCGGGCAGGTCGGCGGCGCGGGACTGCTCTTCGTCGACTTCCTGCTCACGGTGATCCTGTCCGGCCTGCTCTACGCGCGCGGCGAGGCGTTCGCCAGGGAGCTGCGCGCGTTCAGCCGCAGGCTCGCGGGCGAGCGCGGCGAGAGCACCGCGCTCCTGGCCGGCAGCGCGATCCGCGCGGTGGCCTTCGGCGTGGTGGTGACGGCGCTGATCCAGGCCCTGGTGGGCGGCCTCGGGCTCGCGCTCGCGGGCATCCCGGCCGCCGGCCTCCTCACCGCGATCATGTTCGTGACCTCCGTGGCCCAGGTCGGCGCGGCGCCGGTGCTGGCGCTCGCGGCGATCTGGCTCTTCACGCAGGGTGCGATCGGCTGGGGCATCACGCTCGGCGTCTGGACGATCGTGGTCGGCAGCCTCGACAACGTCGTCCGTCCGCTCCTGATCAAGAAGGGCCTGGACCTGCCCCTGGCCCTGGTGTTCAGCGGCGTGATCGGCGGCCTGATCGCGTTCGGTCCGGTGGGGCTCTTCGCCGGCCCGATGGTGCTGGCCGTCGCCCATACGCTGCTACGTGCGTGGGTGGCCGAGCCCGAGATCGCCTAGCCACGACCGCGACGCGGGGCCGCGGCCGTCGTCCGCCGGGCCGGGCCGGCGGGGCGACCAGCGTGCCGCGCCAGCGGCGGCGCCGCGCCGCGCTATGCTCCTCCTGCCTCCCCGCGCGTTCCGACCCGGCGCCCCGCGCCGTGCTCCTCTCCCATCCCTCCGGACGTTCGCATGACATCTCTCCTGCGTACCCGTCGGGCCGCGGCCGTCGCCGCCGCCCTCCTCCTCCTCGAACTGGGCGCACAGGCTCAAGACCCCGGCCGGCGCGGCGAACGCGTGCCCGAGGCGGCGATCTCGCCGCTGGTCCGGGAGACCCTCCAGCAGGTGCTGGAACGCCAGCGCACCATGCCGCAGCCCGATCCGAAGCAGGGCATGTGGCAGGGGCAGGACGGGCGCTGGTTCGTGCCGCCCGAGACCGCGAAGACCCCGGTGCACTCCGGGCAGATCGCGATCGTGAACGAGTGGGGCGACCCGCGCATGGCGATCGCGTTCCCGGCGCCGGTGGACCTGCTCGATGTCCACGTCGCCGGACACGGCGTGGCCCCGGCGCGCGCGGTCCGTTTCGTGGGCTTCCGCAACGGCGCCGAAGTGGCCCACACCGGGTGGCTGCCGCTCGGCGGCGAGCACCGGCTGGTGAAGCTCGGCTTCTCCGGCGTGGACCGGCTCGAGGTCCTCACCGTGCCGTACGTGGATCGCATGGGCTTCGTGGCGCTCGACGACCTGCGCCTCGCGCCCGCCGGCCGGCCCGACGCCGCCCGCAGCCTCGACTTCGAGGATCTGGCGCCGCGCGCGATCGTGACCGGCACGGGGTATGCCGGCCTCACGTGGGAGGCGGGCAGCGGGTTCCGCACGCCGCTCCAGGACGCGCAGATCGTGCCCGCGCCGCAGACCCCGCCCGCCGCGGGCGAGGAGGCGGTGCAGGAGGGCGGAGTGGTGACCCTCGGCGCCGTCGACGCCACCACGCCCGCGACCTGGGACGACTTCAACGGCGTGACCCTGGGCGAGCCGGGCGCGACCCTGGTGCCGCCGGACACCTGCGGCGCGAACGGCCCCGACCACTACGTGGTGATCGTGAACGCCAACCTCTCGGCGTGGACCAAGGTCGGCCGCACGCGCGTCCTGAACGTAGGCCTCAACGCGTTCTGGAACGTCACCGGCCTGATCGGCGATCCGCGCATCGTGTACGACCCGCACGCGCAGCGGTACGTGGCCCTGGCCACCACGTTCTCGAACACGCGCACGATCTACCTGGCGATCTCGGCCACCACCGACCCGGCCGGCGCCTGGTACAAGTTCTCGTTCCGCGCCGACCAGGGCTCCGACGCCGGCAAGTGGCCGGACTACCCCACCCTCGGCGTGGATGCGCGCGGCATCTACTGCGCGGCCTACATGGTCAGTCCCGGCATGACGATCTGGGCGATCGACAAGGCGCCCCTGCTGGCCAATCCGCCGGCCGTAGGCACCGTCACCGCGTTCCGCGGCCTGCCCTTCGAGGGCGCGATCCAGCCGTGCGTGACCTACGGCGATCCCGGCTCCCAGTACCTGGTGTCGCGGCAGTCCAGCACGCTGTTGCGCGTGCGCCGCGTGGTGCCGCCGCTCACCGCTCCCACCCTGGTCGAGGCCGGCTCGGTGACGGTGCCGTCCAACTCCACGCCACCCAGCGCGCCCGCGCTGGGCAGCACCACCAACATCTCCACGATCGACACCCGGCCGATCAACGCCGTCTACCGCAATGGTGCGGTGTGGACCGTGCACGGCATCAACGTGAGCAGCCGCGCCGCCTGCCGCTGGTACGAGATCGGCACCGCGCCGCTGGCTCTCAAGCAGTACGGCACGCTCGCCGACCCCCTGTGGCACTACTACTACGCCTCGATCGCGGTCGACGCGCACGGCAACGTGGGCCTGGGCTTCAGCGGCTCGCACGCGGGCGTGTACTGCTCCACCTTCGTGAGCGGCCGCCGCGCCACCGATCCGGCGGGCCTCAGCTCCGCGCCCATGCTGGTCAAGGCCGGCGAGGCGTCGTGGAACCGCGTCGACGGCGCCGGCCGCAACCGCTTCGGCGACTACAGCATGATCGACGTGGACGCGGTCGACGACCTCGGCTTCTGGACCAACCAGGAGTTCATCTCCGCGGTCAACGTGTGGCGCACGCGCATCACGCGCTTCGGCTTCGAAGCCGTGAACTACGGCGACGGACTCGCCGGCACCTCTGGCGTCCCGGCGCTCGGCGTGGCCGCCCGGCCGGTGATCGGCCAGACCACCACCCTGCACGCCGCCAACTCCTCGGGGGTGAACAACGCCAGCGGCGTGCTGGTGATCGGCCTGCAGACCGCGGCGCTGCCGGTGCTCGGCGGGACGCTGCTGGTGAACCCCACGCTGGCGCTGCCGCTGCCGATCCCCACGCCGCGCCTGGAGCTCGGCATCCCGATTCCCAACACGCCCGCGCTGGTCGGCAACCCCGTGTTTTTCCAGTGCGTGCAGGTGGACGCCGGCGCCAGCCAGGGCGTCGCGTTCAGCAGGGGACTCGAGCTGCGGCCCGGCTCGCGGTGAGCGGCCGCTAGAGCCCCAGGAACCGGCGGATCCGCTGCACGAGTTCGCCCGCGCCGCGCTGGATCTTCTCGCGCTGCTCGGGTGGCGCGGTGGACAGTTCCTGCACGGCGCGCAGGCCATGGCGGCGCGCCTCCATGATCTCGGCGATCTCCTGGGCCAGCGGAGGGCGGCGGGCCAGCAGCGCCTGCAACGCCTCCTTGTAGATCGCCAGCACGACCAGGTCCTCGAGCGCGGTCACGCTGGCGGTGCGCGGCTCGCCGGTGAGCAGGGCCATCTCGCCGAAGAACTCGCCGCGCGCCAGGCGTGCGACCTCGCGCTCGGCGCCGTGCTCGTCGCGCACCGAGACGACCGCGCTGCCGTCCAGGATCACGTAGAGGGCGTCGCCCGCATCGCCCTGCCGCACCACGCGCTCGCCGCGGCCGTACTCCTCGCGCGTGGCGTCGCGGCCGAGCGCGGCCAGCTCGTCGGGCCCGAGCGGCACGAACACCGGGATCCTGGTGAGCGCCTCCACCGCACGCGTGCCCGGCGGCGCCGGGGGCGGCATCTCCATCCGGTACTCGTAGCTGGTCTGGATCGGGAACGGGATGGTGAGGCCGTTGCGCTTGGCGGCGTACCAGACCTGGGTCATGAATTCGTCGTTGATCTCCTGCTGGCGCTCGTAGTCCTCGATGAAGAAGCGCACCTGGTATTCGATCGTGTATGCGGCGTAGTTGATCGTGCGCACGCGCGGCGCGGGATCGGTGACCACGCCGCGCGTGGCCAGCGCGACCTGGTGCACGATGCGCTTCACCTTGTTGGGCGGGTCTTCGTACGAGAACCCCAGCACGTGGGCCTCGCCGTGCACGCGCGTGGGCCGGGAGAAGTTGATCAGGGTCTCCTTGCCGATCACCGAGTTGGGCACGATCACCATGTCGCGGGCCCGGGTGCGCACGCGCAGCGAACGCCAGTTCACCTCCAGCACCTGCCCGGTCGTCGTGCCCACCTGGATCCAGTCGCCGACCTCGAACGGGCGCTCGAAGAGCACCGCGATCCCCGCCATCACGTTGTCGAGCGTGTTCTGCAGGGCGAGCCCGAGCACGATCGAGCTCACGCCCACCGCGGTGAGCAGGCTGCCGAGGTCCTTGTCCCAGACGCCCGCGATCACGAAGCACGCGCCCACCAGCACCAGGAGCAGCCGCAGGATGTCGAGCAGGAGCTTGGGGAAGCGGGTCGTGTACTGGCCGGCCTCATGGCGGGTGAAGGCAGTGAACTTCACCAGCGAGAGCACCACGTGGATCACGGCGATCCACAGCAGCGTCTCCAGCACCTTGGTCGCCATCCCCTCGCGCTCCCAGGCGAACACCTGGGTGGCGAGGAGCACCAGCAGGGCCAGCGGCAGGAGCAGGTTGCGCACGCCGCGCAGGGTCGCTGCGAGCGGGTGGCGGCGCGTGTCCAGGCGCGCGCACGCGAGCGAGAGCGCGACGGTGACCACCAGCCAGCCGCCGAGATAGAGGACGAGGGTCAGCCAGGGGGGCATGGATCGGGACGGGTGCGAGGGGCTCGTGCCGCGCGCCGCCGCGCGGCGGCGGCGCGGCGGGTCACAGCTTCAGGTTCTGGCGGTAGCGCGCGAGGCGCTGGGCCTCCGCGGCGGCGTCGCCGGCGTGCGCCAGGGGCGCGCCGAGCGAGTCCATGCGGTCCTTCGGCGCGGGGTGGGTGGCGAACATGCCGCCCTCGCCGCCGGCCTCCTGCATCCTGGCGAGCACGCGGCCGAGCGCCTGCGGGTCGTAGCCGGTGCCGGCCAGGAAGGTGCGGCCGAGCTGGTCGGCGGCCGCTTCGGCCTCGCGCGAGTAGCCGCTGGTGATCAGGGTCTTGACGATGTCCTTCACGGAGTCGTCGAACACGCCGGTCAGCTTCTGCAGGTCCTCGGGCTTCATGGTGGCCTGCGCCGCGCCTTCGCCGAGGTAGAGGAACGCCGAGGCGAGGTTGCTCTGCTGGATCGCCTGCAGACCGTGACGCAGGGTCACGTGCGCCACCTCGTGCGCCAGCACCGCTGCCAGCTCGTCCTCGCTGGTGGTCTTGGCCAGGAGGCCGCGGGTCACCAGGATCAGGCCGCCGGGGCAGGCGAACGCGTTCACCTCGTTGCTGTCGAGCACCGCGAAGCGGTAGTCGAGGAAGGTGTGGCGCACGCCGTCGTTGGTCAGCACCACCGCCTGCCCGACGCGGTCCACGTACGCCTGGACGGCGTCGTCCTTCAGCAGCGGGTAGGCCGGCATGGCGAGGATCTGGGCCGCGACCGAGCGGCCGATGTAGTGCTCCTCGCTCGGGTCGAGGTCCTGGAACGACTTGCGCAGGCGGTTGGCCCCGCGGATCAGTTTGCCCTCGGCCGTGTTCTCGTCGGTGGCCTGCTCGAGGGCGTTCATCACCTCGGCACAGGCGACGACCGGCAGGGCCACCAGGACGCCGAGCAGGAGGATGTGGCGCGGCTTCACCTGGCGTCCTCCTTCCACAGGCCGCCCTGCTTCAGGAACGCCTGCACCTCGGCCTCGCTGGCGCGGCGGCGCTCCAGGCCGTCGACCAGACGGAACGCGTTCTCGAGATCCGGGTTGTCCTTGCGGTACTCGCGCTCGACCTGCGGGTTGAAGCCCTTGCGCGCGGCCGCCGCCTCGGAGGCCGAGTAGCTCTCGCGCACGCCCTCGCCGGAGAGCCGCACCTCCTTGTTGGCCGACACGTCGGTGGCGTGCAGCCAGCCGGCGGTCTCCTTGTGCTTCACGCTCAGCCATGCGCCCTCCTTCGCCTGCAGCACCAGGCGGTCGCCCTCGCGCAGGTCCGCGACCGGCGGGGCGAAGAGGCGCTTGGCGGAGCGCAGCTTGGTCTCCTTGCGGGTGACCGTGAGTGTGTCGCCCTTGCTCTGCGGGATCGAGCCGGCCGCCAGGCAGAGCAGGAGCGGCAGGAAGAGGACGGATCGTCCGACCTTGGTCATGACAGGGAGGATAGCGGCGGAACCCGCGCGACCCACACAGCGGACGCGCCGCCTACTTGGCGTCGAGGCGGAACACACCGTCCCAGCGCGGCTCCGCGAGCCGCTCGACGTAGAGGCGGGCCAGCGCATCGCTCGGGTCCCGAGCGGCGAGCGCGGCGAAGGCCTGCCCGGCGCCCGCCGGGTCGCCGGCGCGCAGGCGGCGCAGGGCCGCGTCGTGCTCCGCGACCCGCGCCCGCTGCTCGGGGCTGGCCGCGGCGGCCAGGGCGATGGGCTCGAACACCCGGATCGGGGCGGCGCGTCCCTTCACCCCGACCAGCCCGACCTCGCGGCCCAGCACCTCGGCGCCCGCCGCCGCCCACGCGGTCTCGCTCACCAGGCAGGCGGTGCCGAACGCCTTGTTGGCACCCTCCAGGCGCGAGGCGAGGTTCACGGTGTCGCCGATCGCGGTGTAGTCGAAGCGCTGCGCCGAACCCATGTTGCCGACCACGGCCGGTCCGCTGTGGATGCCGATCCGGGTCTCGATCGAGGGCCTGCCGGCGGCCACCAGCTCGTCGCGGATGGTCTCGCTCACGGCGCGGGCGGCCAGCGCGGCGCGCACCGCGCGCGTGGCGTGGTCGGGCGAGGCCAGGGGCGCGCCGAACAGCGCCATGATCGCGTCGCCGATGAACTTGTCGATCACGCCGCGCTCGGCCAGCAGCGGCGCGCACATGCGCGTGAAGTACTCGTTCAGGAAGCGCACCAGCGCCTCGGGCCCGACGTGCTCGGCGAGCCCGGTGAACCCGGCCAGGTCCGTGAAGAGCAGGGTGACCTCGCGGGTCTCGCCGCCCAGGGCGATGCGCTCGGGATCGCGCAGCACCTCGGTGAGCACCTCCGGCGCGAGGTACGAGGCGAAGGCGCGGCGCATCACGCGGCGCTGGCGGCCCTCGACGATCAGCCGGTAGAGGAACGCCGCGCCTGCGGCGAGCCCGCCCGCCAGCGCCGGCGCCGCCACCGGCACGGCCACGAGCTGCTGCCAGAACGCGAGGGCGGTCCCGAGCAGCGCGAGCACCAGGACGCCCAGGGCCGCCAGCGTCGCCGGCACGCCCGGGACCAGGAACACCGTGGCGGTCGCCAGCGTGGCCGCCGCCGCAGCCAGCGGGAGGTCCCATGCCGGCGCGCGCAGGGCATCGCCGCGCAACAGGTTGTCCAGGGCGGTCGCATGCAGCTCGACACCCGGGAAGAGCCGGCTCAGTGGCGTGGGGTGCACGTCCTCGTAGCCCTCGGCGTTGATGCCGATCAGCACGAACTTGCCGCGGAAGCGTTCGAGGTCGTAGAGCGGCGGCGCCCCGGCTTCGATCCGGTTGATCGACTCGAGGATGTTGACGAACTTGACGTGCTCGAAGCGGAACTCGCCGCCGCGGAACGCGAGCAGGAGCCGGCCGGCGGAGTCCACCGGGACCTCGCCGGCGCCGAGGCGCAGGCTGCGGCGGTCCGGCCCGAACGCCGGCGCGGCCTCGTTCGTCGCGGCCATGGCCGCCGCCAGCGCCAGCGACGGGTAGGCCTTGCCGCGCCACGTCCGGAACAAGTCGTAGCGCCGGTACACCTTGTCGCGGTCGGCGCGGACGTTCACGAAGCCCAGATGCGCCGCCGCGGTCAGCTCCGGCAGCGGCAGCACCGCACCGCGTGCCGGGGCCAGGGGCGGGGCGTTGCCCGGAGCCAGGCCCCGCGCGGCCAGGAGCGCGGTCTCCTCGTCGGTGAACCCGCCGTCGCGGAACTCCACGAACTTCAGGGCCAGCACTTCCGCGCCGGGACCGGCCAGGACCGCGGCGAATGCCCGGTCATCGTCGGCCTCTCCCGGCTGGTCGAAGAGCACGTCGTAGACCACCGCGCGTGCGCCATGCGCCTCGAGCGCCGCCTGCACCTCGGCGTACACCGAGCGCGGCCACGGGAAGGGCACGCCGTTGCGGCGCAGGTAGTCCATCGAGTCCTGGTCGATCCAGGCGACCACGATGTCGGCGCCAGCGGCGCGGCGGCCGACGCCCGAGGCGTAGCGTGCGTCGAGGGTCAGCAGCTCGAGCCGCTCGACCACACCCGCCACGTGCAGCAGGAGCACCAACGCGAACGAACCCAGACCCAGGAGCAGGGCGGCACCCAGCCGGCGCATCGCCCCCTTGTAGCGGCTGGGCGAACCGGCTTGGACGGCGAGTGGCGGGAATCGGGGAGCGGCGCGATCCGCGCCGGCGACGGTGCCGTCACCCCTCGCGGCTGAGGCGATCGCCGGGCTGGTCGTCGCCGGCGCCGTAGCCGCGCACGGCCTTGATGCCCTTGCGCACGGCGCGCAGCGTGGCGCCGGTGGCGTCGTGCTCGCGCCGGGCGACGGCGGCGAGTCGTCCGTGGGCGTCCTTGGTCAGGGCGAGCAGGCGCGGGTCGTGGGCGGCGCCAGCGCGTCCCAGCTCGGCGACGAGCGCCTCGGCTTCCGCCACCAGGCCGCCGACCCGCTCGAGCTCCTCGCGCAGCAGCGCCTCGAGCGCATCGTCGTAGAGCCCGCGCAGGCGTGCCAGCGTCTCGTCAGTGCGGGACGATGGCATCCCACGCCTCCTTGAGGGTGCGCAGCACCCGCAGCGCGTGGTCGACCGGCTCGGTGCGCCGCTCCAGGTTGGCGGCCAGGATCTGGTCGGTGCAGAACCCGTAGAGCGAGTCGAGGTTGCCGGCGATCTCGCCGCCGGCCGAACGGTCGAGCACGCTGCGCAGCTCGCCCACGATGGCCATGGCCTTGCCCAGCGACTCGCCGGCCGGCGCCGCCTTCTGGGTCTTCTGGTCGGCGAGCAGCAGCTTGCTGCGCTCGAGGTGGCGGATCGCGCCGTCGTAGAGCAGCACGACCAGCTTCTCCGGGGATGCGGTGAGGATCGCGTTCTGCTTGTAGGCAGCCGCGGCAGTGGCGTAGCTCATGTCCTTTGCCTGCGAACGGATGGGTGGGGAATCGGCGGGTCGGCGCGGCGGCGCGTCAGCGGTTCAGCGCGCTCAGGCCGCCGCCCTGCGCGTTCAAGCGGGAGACCAGGTTCTCCATCGCCGCGAACTTGTTGGTCAGGTACTTCTCGTAGCTCTCGAGCCGGCGCTCGCCCTGGGCGATCTGCCGGTCCGCGGACTGGATCAGACGGTCGTAGCCGTCGCGGCGCGCCTTGATCACGCCGTCGACCGCGTCGGTGAGCGTCTTGATGGTGGATGCGATGCGCACCGAGATGCCGCTGGTGGTGTCGGTGAAGAGTGCGCGCACCGCCCGCTCCGACTTGCCCACCGCCTCCTCGAACTTGGCCTGCTCGAAGGTCAGCTTGCCGTCCCGGTCCGACTTGACCCCGACCTGGGCCAGCATGGCGAACGCCTGGTCGCCGGTGTCGAAGGTGCTGCCGGCGATGCCGCGGAGCTGCGAGCGGATCGTGGCCAGGGTGGAGTCTCCGAACAGCGCGCTCTTGGGCTTGTTGTCCTCGCCGAGGACGTTCTGTTCCTTGGCGAAGTCGACCACCGCGTTGTAGGCGTCCACGAACTCCTTGACCTTGGTGGCCACCGCGCTGGTGTCGGTGGACACGGTGAGCTTCGTGGTCTGGCCGGCGGTGTTCTTGCCCTTCAGGTTCAGCGTCACGCCGGCGATGGCGTCGCCGATCGAGTTCGAGGCCCGGTACACGCTGATGCCGTTCACCTTGATGTGTGCGTCGCTGGCGGTCGTGGTCTTGTTGGCGTTCAGCTCGGTCAGCAGGCCGTCCAGGCCGGGGCTGACGGTGTCGGGCAGGAAGGTGAACGCGCTCTTGGCCCCGGTGTCCTTGGAGTTCACCACCAGCTGGTAGCGGTTGGTGCCCGCGCCGGTGTCGAGGACCTGCGCGGTCACCTTGCCCTGGCCCTGCGAGTTGATGGCCCGCGCGATGCCCTCGAGGGTCTGGTCGGCCGAGCCGATGGTGATCGTGAGCGGCGCGCCCTCGGCGAACTGGATCGCGAAGGTGCCGGTGCCGTAGGTCGTGGCGTCCTTGTCGGACTTGCCCAGCGTGGTGGAAACCTGGCCCTTGGCGAGATCGACGACCTCGATGTCGTAGCTGCCGGCGCTGGCCGCGGTGCTCGCGGTGGCGGACAGGAACTCCTCCTTGTCGAGGGCGGTCTTGTACTCGAGGAAGCTCGACGCGGTCTTGAGCGCGTTGGCCTTGGTCTCCAGCTCGCGCAGCTTGGTCTCCAGCGTGCCGAACAGGTTGCGCTCGCCCTGCAGGCTCTTCTTCTTCTGCTCGAGGGCGGTGATCGGACGCCGTTCGACGGCCATCAGCGCCTGGATGATGGCCTTGGTGTCGAGGCCGGTGGCCAGCCCCGAGAAGTTGATCCCGCTGCTCGACATGGGTGTGCGCCTCCCGAAGACGCAGGGTTCTCATCGGCTCGACGCGCGCGGTCGCTTGACCGGGCGCGGCGGGCCTCACATCTCCTCGTCCAGCAGGAAGCCGGCGAGGTCCTTCAGCTCCTGGAGGACCGGCAGGGCGTCCTGGGTCGGGATCCGCCGCAGGATCCGCCCGCTCTCCTTGTGGACCACCAGGAAGAGCGGTTCCTCGGTCTCGGTGTCGATCTCGATCCGGAGCAGCGTGTCGAGGATGCCGACACTCTGGGCCAGGGCCTGCGCCGCACGCCGCACCTTCTCTTCCCTGCGGCGCTGGTCCTGGCTCTCGTCGCGGCGCAGGTTCTCGCCGCGTGCCCCTGCCTGCGGTCCCCCGGCGAGCGGGAGCTGCACGCTCGGGTCCCGCGGCAGCGCCCCCGTGCCGTCACGGCCCGGCAGCGTGCCGGGACGCGCGGGCTCGCGCAGGGCGCGCGCCTCGTCGGCCGGCTGGTTGCGGATCGGGTCCATGGGTGCCTCCTGGGCCGCGGGCCGTCACGGCCCGCGGGACGCGTCACTGGCGCAGCAGGGACAGCGCCGCCTGCGGGCCGGCGTTGGCCTGGGCCAGGATCGAGATGCTGGCCTGCTGCAGGATCGAGTTGCGGGTGAGCTGCGCGGTCTCGTAGGCGACGTCGACGTCGCGGATGCGGCTCTCGGCGGCGGACAGGTTCTCGACCTGCACCGCGAGGTTGTTGATGGTCGAGCCGAGGCGGTTTTGCACTCCGCCCAGGCGGCCGCGCAGGCCGGAGATCGTGTTGACCGCCGCGTCGATCGCGGAGATCGCCGTCGACGTGTCGCCGCCCGAGCCGATGTCGAGCGAGCCGAGCGTGAGCGTGGTGCTCAGGGCGGGGCTCAGGGTCACCGAGAGCGTGTCGATGCCGCTGGTGGTGCCGAAGCCGACCTGGAACGACACGGTGCTCTGCGAGCCGTCGAGCAGCTTGATGCCGTTGAACTCGGTGGAGCGGCCGATGCGGTTGATCTCGCTGACCAGGCTCTGGAACTCCTCGTCGAGGGTCTCGCGGTCCTGGTTGGAGACCGAGCCGTTGGCGGACTGGATCGCCAGCTCGCGCAGGCGCACCAGGATCGAGTTGACCTCGGTCAACGCGCCCTCGGCGGTCTGGACCAGGGAGATGCCGTCGTTGGCGTTGCGCTTGGCCTGGTCGAGCGAGCGGATCTGGCTGCGCAGGCGCTCCGAGATGGCGAGGCCGGCGGCGTCGTCGGCGGCGGTGGAGATGCGCAGGCCCGTCGCCAGGCGGCGGAAGTTGCCCGCGAGGCGCTCGTTGACCTGGGTGAGGTTCCGCTGCGCGTTGATGGACGTGATGTTGGTGTTGACTCGGAATCCCATCGTGTCTGCTCCCCGTCTCCCGGTGGTTCGTCGCGCACCTGGCGCGGCCTGTGGGAATGGTCGGCACCGGCCCGGACCGCTTGAGGGGATTCCCGACAGTTGCGGTCCCGGCGCGGGACGGGACGCAGCCAGCGGCCGGCGGGGGGCCGGCCCGGGACCGCGATGGCAAGGGGCGCGCGGTCCGAGCGGGCCTGGAAACGGCGCGAGGTCGGCGCACCCTTCCGGGCACACCGACCTCGCATCGGCCGCGGCACGGCGCCGCGAGGGCCGTCTCGGGACGGCAACCCACGCGGTCCGTGGCGGCGGCCCATGGGACGGGCCACCGCGAGCGGATCCGGCTCAGCGCAGGAGCGAGAGGGCGCTCTGCGGCTGGGCGTTGGCCTGGGCCAGGATCGAGATGCTGGCCTGCTGCAGGATCGAGTTGCGGGTGAGCTGCGCGGTCTCGTAGGCGACGTCGACGTCGCGGATCCGGCTCTCGGCGGCGGACAGGTTCTCGACCTGGACGGCCAGGTTGTTGATGGTCGAGCCGAGGCGGTTCTGCAGGGCGCCGAGGCTGCCGCGCAGGCTCGACACCGTGTTGATCGCGGAGTCGATGTTGCTGATCGCGGTGGTGGTGCTGCCGCCGGAGCCGATGTCGAGCGAGTTGAGCGACAGGGTGGTGCTCAGCGCCGGGCTGAGGGTGACCGCCAGGGTGTCGATGCCGCTGGTGATGCCGAAGCCGACCTGGAACGACACGGTGCTCTGCGAGCCGTCGAGCAGGCGTACGCCGTTGAACTCGGTGGACCGGCCGATGCGGTTGACCTCGTTGATCAGGCTCTGGAACTCCTCGTCGAGGGTCTCGCGATCCTGGTTGGACACCGTGCCGTTGCTGGCCTGGACCGCGAGCTCGCGCAGGCGGATCAGGATCGAGTTGACCTCGTTGAGGGCGCCTTCGGCGGTCTGCACGAGGGAGATGCCGTCGTTGGCGTTGCGCTTGGCCTGGTCGAGCGAGCGGACCTGGCTGCGCAGGCGTTCGGAGATCGCCAGGCCGGCGGCGTCGTCGGCGGCGCTCGACACGCGCAGGCCGGTGGCCAGGCGGCGGAAGTTGATCGCGAGGCGATCGTTGACCTGCGCAGTGTTCCGCTGCGCGTTGATCGACATGACGTTGGTGTTGATGCGAAGACCCATTGGGTGACTCTCTGTTGTGCGTCTCTTGGTTGCCCGTGGCGCCAGGATCGGCGCCTTGCAGGGATCCTCGCCATGGCTGCGGCCTGCTTTAGCGAACGCCTGCACACTTCGGCGCGGCGCGGGCGCGCGGCGCCGGGATTCGCGACGCTCGCGAGGCGAATCGCCGCGGTGCCATGGGCGCTGGCCGTAGCCGCCGCGCGGCGCCGGGCCGCGGGCCGTGATCTGCGCGGCGGCGCGCCACCGTGCAGATCCGCGACAGGGTCTTCGTATCTGTCGGCCGGCGCGACACCCGCGGGCGGCGGGTGTCGCGGGACGCCGCGGCGGGCGCCGCGGCGCCGTGACGTGCCTCAGCGCAGGAGCGAGAGGGCGCTCTGCGGCTGGGCGTTGGCCTGGGCCAGGATCGAGATGCTGGCCTGCTGCAGGATCGAGTTGCGGGTGAGCTGCGCGGTCTCATAGGCGACGTCGACGTCGCGGATGCGGCTCTCGGCGGCGGACAGGTTCTCGACCTGGACGGCCAGGTTGTTGATGGTCGAGCCGAGGCGGTTCTGCAGGGCGCCCAGGGTGCCGCGCAGGCTGGAGATCGTGTTGATCGCCGAGTCGATGTTGGTGATCGCGGTCGTGGTGCTGCCGCCGGAGCCGATGTCGAGCGAGTTGAGCGACAGGGTCGTGCTGAGCGCCGGGCTCAGGGTCACCGAGAGCGTGTCGATGCCGCTGGTGGTGCCGAAGCCGACCTGGAACGACACGGTGCTCTGCGAGCCGTCGAGCAGCTTGATGCCGTTGAACTCGGTGGACCGGCCGATGCGGTTGACCTCGTTCACCAGGCTCTGGAACTCCTCGTCGAGGGTCTCCTTGTCCTGGTTGGACACCGACCCGTTGCTGGCCTGGACCGCCAGTTCGCGCAGCCGCACGAGGATCGAGTTGACCTCGTTCAGCGAGCCCTCGGCGGTCTGCACGAGGGAGATGCCGTCGTTGGCGTTGCGCTTGGCCTGGTCGAGCGAGCGGACCTGGCTGCGCAGGCGTTCGGAGATCGCCAGGCCGGCCGCATCGTCGGCGGCGGTGGAGATGCGCAGGCCCGTCGCCAGGCGGCGGAAGTTGACGTTGAGGCGGTCGTTCACGCCGGCGAGGTTGCGCTGGGCGTTGATCGACGTGACGTTCGTGTTGACTCTCAGACCCATGGGTGTGTCCTGGATGTCCTTCTCTGCATGTGCGACCGTGCTGCCGCGCGACACCGTGCCGCTGCGGTGCACGATCTCCCGACATCCACGGCGGGGCCGCTGCCGGCTTTAGCAGCAGATCGGGCTTCCTGCCGCGGGAGTGCCGCGAACTCCGGCGCAGCTGCCGGCGGCTGTCGCGGAACTCCCCACGCAGCCGGCGGGCACGCGGCGCGGCACGCCCGCCGACGGCTGCGTTCCGCCCGGCTCCCGCCCTCCGGGCCGCTGTCGAGGAATCGCACACCGGTCTCGTTCTGCGGCGCAGCCAGACGCCCCGGCGGCCATGTAACGCGATTGCACGGGGCGCGCAGGGGCGCGCGGGGTGACTAGTCTGTCGCGCTCCCCGCCGTTCCCGAGGCCCGCATGCTCCGCGTCCTTCGCGCCGTGTCGCCCGTCTTCCCGCTCCTCCTGGCCTGCGCTCCGGGCCTCGCCCAGAACTGCGCCAACACCAGCACCGGCGCCGTGCCGCTCCCGCAGCTCGGCCTCGCCCTCTACCGCGGCTTCCCCGGCGGGCTCTACCCGCAGGGGGCGAACCAGCCGCCCGCGGCGCACGCCGCCGCAGGGCTCGCCGCGGCGTTGCGGGTGCAGCCGCTGGACGCGCAGGGCGTCCCGCACCCCGGCGGGAGGATCGTGCTCCTCGCGATCGGCATGTCCAACACGACGCAGGAGTACGCCGCGTTCAAGGCCACCGCCGACGCCGATCCGGCGCGCAACCCCGCCGTGCTCCTCGTGGACGGTGCCCAGGGCGGCCAGGACGCACGCATCATCCAGAACCCGGCCGCGAACTTCTGGACGGTGGTGGACCAGCGCCTCGCCGCGGCCGGAGCGAGCCGTTCCCAGGTGCAGGCGGTGTGGCTGAAGGAGGCCGTGGCCAATCCCACGCTGCCCTTCCCGCAGCATGCACAGGAGCTCGAGGGGTTCCTGGTCGCGATCTGCCAGATCCTCAAGTCGCGCTTCGCCAACCTGCAGCTCACCCATGTCTCGACGCGCAGCTACGGCGGCTACGCGCTGGGCGGACGCACCAACCCCGAGCCGTACGCCTACGAGACCGGGTTCGCGGTGAAGTGGCTGATCGAGCGGCAGATCCAGGGCGATCCGGCGCTCAACCATGATCCCGCGCGCGGCGCCGTGCGGGCCGCGTGGCTGGGTTGGGGGCCGTACTTCTGGGCCGATGGCACGCGCGCGAGCGCGGACGGCCTGTTCTACCTGTGCGAGGACTATGCCAGCGACGGCATCCACCCGAGTCCCGCGGGGCGCAACAAGGTGCTGGCGCGCCTCGACCGCCATTGGCACACCGATCCCACGGCGGTGCCGTGGTACCGCGCCGCCGCCAGCACGCGAGCCACGCTGCACCCGGTCGGCCTGGGCTGCCCCGGCAGCCGGGGTGCGTTGCAGAGCGGCGGCGTCGGGACGCCGTGGCTGGGCAACTCTGGCTTCGCGCTGGGCCTCGGCAACGCGGCTGCCGGCGTCCCGCTGGTCGCGCTCGTGGGGGCGACGCGCGGCCAGGCCACCCTCGACCGCAACTGCTCGCTCCTGGTCGATCCCGGTTCGCTCTGGGCGGTGCTGGCGCTGACCAGCTCGGGCACGGGTGCCGCGCGCCTGCCGCTGCCGATCCCGGCGCAGCCGGCGCTCCAGGGGCTGCGGATCGCCACGCAATGGGTGGCGCTCGATCCGGCGTCGAGCAACCTCGCCTGGCTGGGCGGAGGCGCGGTCGCCAGCGCGCTGGAGCTGGGGCTCGGCACGCCCTGAACCGCCCGGCGCAGCAGGCCCCGCCGGGGCCGGCGGGGCGCTTAGGCGATTCTTAGGATCGAAACAGGGTGTCCTTAGGGTGCCCCCGGGGTCGCACTCGCCGCTCTTGCTCCTGGACACAGCGAGCGAACCAGCACGGACCCCGACATGCCGCACTCCGGACACCCCAGGCCGAACCACACCATCCAGCCCCCGAGCAACGGCGCGCGGCGCACGATGGCCCTCGGCAGGGCCCTCCGCCGGTGGAGCGTGGCGGCCCTGGCCCTGGTGGCCGCACTGGTCGCCGGCTGCGAGAGGTCCGCGCCCCAGGTCGCGACCGCGCCGCAGCGCCTCGCCGACACCGGACTCTACGCCGACTTCGCGGCGCGCACCCTCGCCCCAGGCGTGCTGACCTTCACGCCGCAGTACCCGCTCTGGACCGACGGCGCCGCGAAGCAGCGTTGGGTCGCGCTGCCCCCCGGCACGGCGATCGATGCCAGCGACGTCGACCACTGGGAGTTCCCGGTGGGCACGCGGTTCTGGAAGGAATTCGCCTTCGGCCGCGCGGTCGAGACCCGCTTCATGCAGCGCCAGCCCGACGGTTCCTGGCTCTACGCCACGTACCGTTGGACCGAGGACGGCGCCGACGCCGTCCTGGCGCCGGAGTCCGGCGTGCCGAATGCCTGCGCGACCAGCGAGGGCCGGCACCACGACCTGCCCGCCATCGGCGACTGCCGCCTCTGCCACGAGGGCGCGCGCACCCCGGTGCTCGGTTTCTCCGCGCTGCAGCTCTCGCCGGATCGGGACCCGCTGGCGCCGCACGCGAACACGCCGGGACCGGACGACGTCGACCTCCGTTCGCTGGTCGGACGCGGCCTGCTGCGCAACCTCCCGGAGCAGTGGCGCGACGCGCCGCCGCGCATCGCCGCGCGCACGCCGCGCGAGCGGGCCGCACTCGGCTACCTGCACGGCAACTGCAGCAGTTGCCACAACGGCGACGGGCCGCTGGCGCGCCTCGGCCTGCGCCTCGACTACCCGCTCGCCGGCGCCGCGACGCACGGCGGCGCGCCCGCGCTCGCAACGACCGTCGGCGTGCCGAGCCGCTTCACGCCCCAGGGCGCGACGGCGCGCCTCTCCGCCGGCCATCCCGAGGAGTCGGTGCTGGTGCGCCGCCTGCGGGCCACGGACGCGCTGACCCAGATGCCGCCCTTCGGCCGGCACCTCGCCGACCGCGAGGCCGTGAACCTCGTCGAGCGATGGGTCCGCGAGGACCTGCCCTCGACGCTCGCCACTGAGACCAACCAACCAACCCTTGCCAGGAGACCATGACCATGAAGATGCCCGTCTTGCTGTTCGCCTGTTCGGCCCTCGCCGCCGTCATCGCCGCCACCGCCGGCTACTCGCTGGCGCCGCGCGGCAGCGATCGCAACCCCGTCGAACGCGGCCGCTACCTCGTGACCGCGATGGGGTGCAACGACTGCCACACGCCGTGGCACATGGGGCCGAACGGCCCCGCCCCCGACATGACGCGCATGCTCTCGGGCCACCCGGCGACGATCGCGCTGCCGGCGGCCGCCAAGGGCACCCCGGAGTGGCCGGTGCAGGTCTCGGCGACCAACACCGCATGGTCCGGCCCGTGGGGCACGAGCTTCACCGCGAACCTCACCCCCGATCCCGAGACCGGGCTCGGCAGCTGGACCGCCGACGAGTTCATCGCGGCCCTGCGCACGGGTCGCCACCAGGGCCGCGGGCGCCAGATCCTGCCGCCGATGCCGTATCCGATGATCAACAAGCTCGACGACGCCGACCTGAAGGCCGTGTTCGCCTACCTGCTCTCGATCCCGGCGATCCGCAACAAGGTGCCCGAGCCGCTGCCGCCGCAGGCGCAGTGACCCCGTAGGGCGGCGGGTGGATAGACTCCGCCGCCCGTAGTGATCCCCGAAGACCTGCAACGCGTTCTCGAGTCCGGCATCTCGGTCCTGGTCGGGACGCGGGACGCGGCTGGCCGGCCGGCGTGCATGCGCGCGTTCGGTGCCCGCGTGGCGGGCGGGGGCGCCGAGCTCGTCGTGTTCCTGCCGGTCGCGACGGGCACGGCGGCGTGCGCGAACCTCGCGGACAACGGCCGCATCGCGGTCTGCTTCGCGCGGCCCCGCGACCACTACTCGGTGCAGGTCAAGGGACGCGTGCTGGAGCTGGGCGCCGCGGACGAGGGCGACCGCGAGTTCGTCGAGCGCTACTGCGCGGCCTTCGCGCAGGAGCTGGCGGTCGTGGGCGCGCCGCCCTCGACGACGCTGCGCATGACCCACTGGCCCACCCGTAGGGTGCGGCTCCACGTGGAGCGCCTCTTCCTGCAGACGCCGGGGCCGCACGCCGGGCAGCCGCTCGGCGCCGCGCCGGCAGCGGGCGGCGCGGGTGGCCCTGCGGCGGGTCGCGGACCGGGCCACGCTGCGGTGGCAGTGCCGGGCGCGGCGGCGTCGCCCGCACCGGCCGGGCCGCGCGAGTCCCCGCAGGTCGCGCGTCCCACGGAGTTGCGCCTCGAGGACCTGACGCACTGCTTCCAGGGCATCACGCCGGCCCTGATCGCCACGTGCAGCAGCGCGGGCGAACCGAACGTCACCTACCTCTCGCAGGTGTACCTGGCGGCGCCCGGCCACGTGGCGCTGTCGCGGCAGTTCTTCAACAAGACGCAGCAGAACCTGGCCGAGAACCCGTACGCGGCCGTGCACTTCTACGACCCGGTCACCCTCGAGGCATACGAGCTCGAGCTGCGCTACCTGCGCTCCGAGATGACGGGCCCGCTCTTCGACACCATGGCGGCGCGCATCCAGGTGATCGCCTCGCACACCGGGATGGCGGGCGTGTTCCGCCTGCTCTCGGCCGACGTGTTCGCGGTGCTCGGCCTGCGCCGGATCGCGGAGTACCTGCAGCCGCGGACGGGCGGCGAGCCGCCGGTGCCGGCGAGCCCGGGCCGGCTGGGCGAACTGCGCAGCCTGCAGGTCGTCTCCGACCGGATCAGCCGTGCCGCCTGCCTCGAGGAACTGCTGGGTGGGGCGCTGGGCGCGCTCGCCGAGGCGCTCGGGTTCGAGCACAGCATGGTGCTGCTGCTCGAGGAGCAGCGCGGTCGGCTGATCGCGATCCACGGCCACGGCTACGGCGAGGGCGGCGCCGGCGCGGAGGTGCCGCTCGGGGCCGGCGTGATCGGCACCGCCGCGGAGCGGCGGCGGATGGTGAAGGTGACGGGCATCGGCGCGGAGCTGCGCTACGGCCGCGCGGTGCGGGAGCAGCTGGCCCAGGGCGGCGCCAGTCTGCTGCCCGAGATCCCGCTGCCGGGGCTGCCCGACGCGCAGGCGCAGCTGGCGCTGCCGCTGCTGTGCGGCGGCCGGCTGGTCGGCGTGCTCGCGTTCGAGAGCCGGGACCCGATGGCGTTCGACGAGTGGGACGAGGCGTTCCTGCAGATCCTCGCCAACCAGATCGCGTTGGGCATCGACCGCATGCAGGACGGCTACGAGGACGAGGGACCGGGCCCCGGCGCCGTGCCGGCGCCGCCCGCCGCGAGCCGGCGGTCGCGCACGTTCGTGTTCTACCGCAACGACGACTGCGTGTTCGTCGACGGCGAGTACCTGGTGCGCGGCGTGCCCGGGTTGATCCTGTGGAAGCTGCTGCGGCAGCACCGGGACGACGCGCGCGGCGAGTTCACCAACCGCGAGCTGCGCCTCGATCCGGGACTGCGGCTGCCGCCGGTCAAGGACAACCTCGAGAGCCGGCTGATCCTGCTGCGCAAGCGGCTGCAGGAGAAGTGTCCCGACGTGGCGCTGGTGCCGGTGGCGCGCGGCCGTTTCGCCCTGCGTGTGGGCTGCGCGTACGAACTCGTGGAGCGCGCCAGCGGCTGAGCGCCGCGCCGGCCGCATCCCGTGCGCCGTGCGGTGGTTGCGCGCGCAGGCGTGCCCGCCCCGGCGGCCGTGTCGCGGGCGCGCAGGCGGCCGAGCCCTCGCGCGGAGCGGCTCCTGGCCAAAAGTTCGACGGCGAGAGTGCCGAAAGAGCCCGCAGCAAGGCAAACGCACGTCGCGTCCCGCGCCACCAGCGGTCGCGTTCCTGCGAATCGAGGTCGGAAATGAAGAACCTGAACTTCCCCGGGCTCCCCCGTGTCCTGGTCGTCGACGACGAAGAGGGCATCCGCGAAGGTCTTCGTCACCTGCTCCAGTCCGAGGGTCTCGCCGTCGAGACCGCGGCCAGCGCGGAGGACGGCATCCGGCGCCTGCAACAGAAGGGCGCCGACATCGTGTTCCTCGATCTGCACCTTCCCGGTGCCGACGGGCTCTCGATCCTGCCCAACCTGCGCGTAGGCACGCCGCCCGCGGACGTGGTGGTGCTCACCGGCTACGGCACCGTGGCCAACACCGTCGAGGCGATGCGCAAGGGCGCCTGCGACGTGGTGGAGAAGCCGTTCACGCCCGACCGCATCCTGTCGGTCGTGCGGCGCGTGCTGGAGCTGCGCCAGCTCAAGAGCGAGCTGTCGTGGCTGCAGGACCGCGTGCGCGAACTGACCTCGACCGAGCTGGTCGGCCTCTCGCCCGCGATCCGCGACGTACAGACGCGGATCGACCAGGTGGGTCACGCCCCGGACACGACGGTGCTGATCACCGGTCAGAGCGGCACCGGCAAGGAACTGGTGGCGCGCTGCATCCACGAGCGCAGCGTGCGCCGCCATGGGCCCTTCGTGGCGATCAACTGTGCGGCGCTCACCGAGAGCCTGCTGGAGGCCGAGCTCTTCGGCTACGAGGCGGGCGCGTTCACCGGCGCGAGCCGCGACGGCAAGGCCGGACTCTTCCAGGTGGCGGCCGGCGGCACGCTCTTCCTGGACGAGATCGGCGAGATGCCGCGCGCGCTGCAGGCCAAGCTGCTGCGCGTGCTGCAGGAGCGCACCTTCCGGCGCGTCGGCGGCATCCAGGACCTGCAGGCCGACGTGCGCATCGTGGCCAGCACCAACCGCAACCTGCGCCACGAGGTCGAGAAGGGCACGTTCCGCGAGGACCTCTACTACCGGCTCAACGTGATGACCATCGAGGTCCCGCCGCTGGCCCAGCGCGTGCAGGACATCCCGCTGCTGGCGCACTTCTTCCTGGATCAGTTCGGCCGGCAGATGGGCAAGTCGCTCTCGGGCTTCACCGAGGAGGCGATGGAGACGCTGTGCGAGTACACGTGGCCCGGCAACGTGCGCGAGCTCAAGAATGCGATCGAGCACGCCGCGATCCTGTGCCCCAGCGGGATGATCGACGAGATCCACCTGCCCGACCTGAGCAGCGGCGGCACCAACGGGCGCGACCGGATCCAGCGCTCGGTGATCACGCTCGAGGCCGAGAACCGTTCGATCCGCAGCCTCGAGGGCCAGCTCGTGCAGCGTGTGCTCGAGGAGACCCGCTGGAACATCTCCAAGGCGGCGGCGATCCTCGGCATCAACCGCACGACGCTCTACAACAAGATCCGCGCCTACAACCTGGGCCAGCGGCCGAACCGCGCCAAGGCCGTGCTGTCGTGAACGTGCTGCAGCTGGAGCCCGAGCGGCGCCTCACCGCCGTGCTCGGCCACGAGCTGCGCAATCCGCTCGCGGCGGCGATCACGGGTGTGACGCTCGCCGCGGAGCTCACCGACGCGCACGATCCCAGGCGTGAGTTCCTGGACCGCGCACTCGGCGACCTGCAGCGCCTGGCTGGTCTGCTGCGGACCTACCTGGAGTTCGGCCGCACGGGCCGCCCGCGGCCGCGCGCGCAGGACCTGGGCGAGCTGCTCCAGGCGCTGGCGCGCCGCCACGGTCCGCGCGTCGTCGCGCGCGTGCCCGCCGGGCCGCTGACGCTGCGCATCGACCGCGACCTGGTCGAGCGCAGCCTCGACAACCTGGTCGAGAACGCGCTCGCGGCCGGCGCGCGCGAGGTGCGCGTGTCGGTCACCGCGCGCGCGGACGCCACGCTGCTCGAGGTAGAGGACGACGGGCCGGGCGTGCCGCACGAAGTGCGGGCGCGCCTCTTCGAGCCGTTCGTCTCCGGCCGGGGCAGCAGCGGACTCGGGCTCGCGCTGGTGCGCGCGGCGGTGGAGGCGCACGGCGGCAGCGTGACCCTGCAGCCGTCGCTGCGCGGGGCGCACTTCGTGCTCGCGTTCCCGCCCGAGCCATGAACATCCTCCTGGTCGAGGACGAGGACGGCATCCGGCTCGGCCTCGCCACGTTCCTGCAGCGGCGCGGCCACCGCGTGCTCGCCGCCGCCGACCTGGGCACGGCGCACGGGCTGCTGGCCGCGGAGAGCGTGGATCTCCTCGTGAGCGACTGGCACGTGGGCGCGGGCCGCGCCGATGGCCTGGTGCGCTCGGCCCGCTGCCCCGTGTTCGTGGTGAGCGGCTACCCCGAGGAGGTCGAGGCCGATCCGGCCAAGGTGACGGTGCTGGCCAAGCCGGTGCTGCCGCACGACCTGCTGGAGAGGATCGAGGCGCTGGCCGCGGCGACGATCGACGCGGTGCCCGCGGCGGTGGCGGCGGCCCGTCCCGCCGCGTGCTGGGACGACCTGCCGGCGGATGCCCGCGGGGTGATCGAGCAGGTGCTGGCCCTGGCGCGCGCGGGCGGCCGCGCCGGGATCGCGCAAGACGGCAACCTGCTCGTGGTCGAGGGCCCCTGGGCCAGCACCAACGAGCGCGACGTCGAGCTCGCGGCGGCGATGGGCGGCGACTTCCGTGTGGTGCGGCGCGCCGAGGGCCTGGCCTTCGTGCTCCGGCTCTTCCGCGACGGCCGGCCCGATGCCGCGGACGTCGTGGTCGCGCTGGGCCAGCCGTGGCCCGGCCCGGGTGCGGGGCTCGCCGTGGACTGCGACCGGGCCGAGCTGGCACGCCTGGACGAGTTCCTGGCCGCCGTGGCCGCGGCGCGCGAGCGCGCGGCCGCCGGGGAGACCGTCGCGTTCCTCAACGTCCCCGCGGCCTGGCGTCTGTGCCTGGAGACTTCGGGAACGGGCCTTGCCATGCCGAAGAGAGAGGTGCCGGGGCCTCGGCTGCCGGCCTTCCTGAACGAACTGTGGAGCGCGTGAAACCGTGAGCGACTCGGGTACCGAGAAGGGTGGCGCAACGCCGACGACCGGCACCGCGGATCCGGCCAGCCAGGCCGCCTCCGTGGGCAACCTCATGGCCAAGGGCGACGCACCCCGGGCCGCCAGGCCCGCGGCGGCCGAACCGCGGCCCGGCCTCGCCACGCGTGCCCAGGGCGTCGCGGCCCAGGCGATGGCGGAGGAGGCCCTGCGCGCCGGATCCCGTGCGCTGGGCGAGGCGCAGAGCGCGCTGGCGCGGCCCAGGGTGGTCGGAGCGGGATCCGGCGCGTCGCGGCGGGAGCTCGCGCTGCGCGTGCTCCTGGCCGGCAATCTCCTGCTCATGGTGGCGATGCTGTTCGTGCCGAAGAGCGCGACGCCGGCCCCTGCGCCGCAGGGCGGCACGCCTGCCGCCGCGCCGGCGCCGGAGAACGGGGCCGCGGCGGCCGGGACCGCCGATCCGTTCGTGCCCGTGCCGCGCGAACGGCGGGGCACGGTGCCCACCGACCAGCTCTACCTGGACTCGTTGCAGCACTACGCCGCGGGCCGCTTCGACGCCGCCGTGACCTCGGCCGAGGAGTACCTGCGGCGCAACCCGAAGCTGCACGACGTCGAGCGGAGGCTGGTCTACCAGCAGCTCGGCTTCTACCTGGTGAGCGCCGGCCGCCTCGACGAGGCGCGCCAGTACGCCGAGAAGTCGGCGCAGCTCGCCACCCGCGCCTACCTGCCCGAAGACCTCGTGGCCAGCGCGCGCCGCGCGGAGGAGCGTGGCGACGGTCCGGCCATGCGCCGCGACTACGCGCGGTTCCTGCTCCTGCAGAAGCAGGTGCCCCCGTCGCTCCAGCACAAGGTGGCCGAGGCCTACCTCAAGCTCGGCGACGCGTACCGCAAGGAGGCCGACCAGGACCCCGCGCGCACCCGCCAGGAGGAGCGGCGGCGCGAGGAGCGGGTCCAGCAGGGGACCGGCACCGGGGAGGGGCGCAGCCCCCGCTGAACCGCCATGCGGCTCTCCGTCCTGATCCTGGCCCTCGCCGGCGTGCCGCTCGCGGCGCAGGACGGCGTGTTCCGCCTGGAAGGCGCCGGTGCCGCGCTGCGCGTGTCCGCCGACCGCAACCCGATCGCCGCCGACGAGGCGCTGCGCGCCCTGGCGCAGGCGATGGGCTGGCGCGTGCACTTCGAGAGCGAGCGGCTGGCCACGCAGCTCTCGTACAACCCGCTCGACCTCTCGTTCGAGCGTCAGGACCCGCGCGTGATCGCGCACCTGATCGCCACCGCCAGCGACGCCGACGTGGCGTTCGACGACCGTACGGCCGAAGGGCAGGGCAGCACGGTGCTGCACGTGATCTCGCCGCCCTCGCCGGCGACCGAACCCGGACGGCGCCGCCTGCGCCAGTGGGCGATGACCTGGTACACCTCGTTCCTGGCCAAGGACCTCGCGGCCGAGCCGCTGGTGCGCGAGGAGGCCGTCGCGGTGCGCATGAACCTCGGCCAGCTCATGCTCCAGCTCGGCGAGCTGGAGGGGGCGGTGAAGGTGTTCCAGGACCTGGTCGAGCACGACAAGGCACACCCGTACGTGCCGCGCGCGCTGCTCCGCCTGGCCCAGGCGCACTTCGAGCTGCAGCAGTACCGCGAGGCGGAGACCGTGGCGCGCGAGCTGGCGCGCCTGCACCCCAACCTGCCCGAGACCGCGGCGGGTGTGGTGCTGATGGGTCGCGTGCTCCTCGCCCAGCGCCGCCAGGACCGCTACGACGAGGCGGTCAAGTTCCTGGAGGCCTACCTCCTGCCGCTCTCCGGCACGCCGGAGCTGGTGGACGTGTTCCTCCTGATCGGCGACGCGCACCGCATGCGCAAGCGGCCCGACCGCACGCTGGCCACGATGGAACAGCTGGTGCGCACGCGCTCGTGGCAGGAGATGAGCGAGCGCCAGGTGGTCGACTACCTCTTCCTGCGCGGCTACGGCGCCGAGGGCGACGGCCGGCACGCCGAGGGCGCCGAGGCGCTGGAGCTCTTCGTTGGGCTGGCGCCCGACGACCCGCGTCGTGCCGCCGCGTTCGTGCTGCTCGGGCGCTGCTACCTCGGCCTGTCCCGCTACCTCGAGGCCCGTGCCGCGGCGCTGGAGGCGAAGGGCCTGGCCAGCACGCTTGCGGACGAGGACAGCCGCCAGGAGCTGCGCTTCCTGGACGCGAACACCCTGCTCGCGCTCGGCGAGCGCGACAAGGCGTTCGAGGATCTCGAGATCGTGGTGCGCAAGGACCCCGAGCAGAAGCAGGAGCAGATCCTCTTCCTGATCGAGCAGCTCACCCGCGCCGGCTTCTACCAGCGCGCGATCTCCGCGGCCGAGCTCCTGCGCGACGTGCGTTCGCCCGTGGCGGACCGGGTGCGCGTGGCGGGCGTGGCGGCGCGGCTGCGCCAGGCCCGGCAGTCGGGCGGGCTCGAGGCGTTCCCCGCCCAGGCCATCGACGTGGCCGGGCGGATCGCCGATTCCGACCTGCAGTCCCAGGTCGCGCGCTGGATCGGCGAGGCGTACGAGGAGCTGAACGACCCGCAGCGCGCCGCGGACGCCTACCGGGGGATCCTGCGATGAGCTCACCCACCCCGAGCGCGATGCTGGCCCTGTCCCTGGCGCTGGCCGTGGGGACGCCGCTCACGGCGCAGCAGGACGGCCGCGTCCCCGCCGGGCGCGACGTGCCGGTGGAGGGACCCGCGGAGCTGGAGGCCCAGCTGCAGCGGCTGCGCGACGAGGGCCGCCGGCTCGAGCTCACCATGGAGCGGCTGGTCGACCTGCGCATCCGCCTCGACCTCGGCCTGCCGGTGGACCTGGGCGCGTTCGTGGTCCTGACCGACGACGACCGCGCGCTGCCGGACGAGGTGAAGACCGGGGAGCTGCGCGACCTGGAGGGGCGCGTCGCCGCGAGCTCGGCCACCGTGGCCCGCCTGACCGACGCGTTGCGCAACGCGCAGCGCCCCGCGTCGCCCGTGGCCCAGCCGGCCGCCGCCCCCGGCACGCGGCTGTCGGGGACCCTGCTCGATCCCGACGCCGCGGCGGCGCTGCCGCGGCCGCGCCAGGCGCACGACACCACCCGCCAGGGTTCCAGGCCGGACGGCCGGGAGGCCGCTGGCGGAAGGGCCCAGAGCCGTCCGGCCCCGCAGCCGCGCGAGGAGCTGCCCAAGCTCGTGGTCAAGAGCTCGACCGACCGCAGCACGGTGGGGCGGGCATTGCATCGCGCCGGGCGCCACGCCGAGGCGAAGCGCGAGCTGGCCGATGCGGCCAGGTCCAAGACGCCCGACCTCATGGACCTCTTCGTCCTGGCCCAGTGCCACGAGCGTCTGGGCGAGCTCGCGGAGGCCGACGATCTCTACAAGCGCATCCAGGCGTTCGACACCCGGGAGACCAAGGACGGCAAGGTGGTGGGGACGTGGGGCCAGGCGGCCCGCCTCGCCAGCCAGCAGATGAACTGGCGGAACGACCAGAAGGACTGGAAGCCGCCGCGTCCCTTCGAGTCGGCGCCATGGAAGGAGCATCCCTGAGCGCCGCCACGGTGCGCGAGGGCGAGCTGCGCGCCGGGTTCGAACAGTTCATCGCCGCCGCGCAGAGCCTGGAGGCCAGCTACCGGGCGTTGAAGAGCCGCGCCGACGCCGTCGACCTGCAGCTCGCCGCGACCAATCGCGAACTGCAGCGCACCCTGGCGGAACGTGAGGCGGTGTTCCGCGCCCTGCCCGTGGGCGTGACCGCGATCGACGCCGAGGGCCGCGCGATCTGGACCAACCCCGAGGCCGAGCGGTTGCTCGCGCTGGCGCGGCGCGGCGGACTCGACCTGCGCAGCCTCTCCGACGGCGAATGGGGCACCGGCGAGTGCACGGTGCGCCTGCGCCGCGTCGCGGCGCCGGGCGGCGAGCTGCTCGTGCTGGAGGACCGATCGCATGTGGTGCGCCTGGAGCGCGAGGTCGACCGCCTGGACCGGCTGGCCGGCCTCTCCGAGCTCGCGCTGGGCGTCGCCCACGAGATCAAGAACCCGCTGAACGGCGTCATGGGCTTCGCGGCGCTGCTGCAGCGCGCCGAGGACCCGAAGACCGCCGCGCGCCACGCGCAGCGGATCGTGGAGGGCCTCGCCCAGGTGGACGGCATCGTCAAGGCGCTGCTGGCGTTCGCGCGCCCGGCCGGACGCACCGGCGAGCGCGCCCCGCTCCTGCATGCGCTGACGCGGGCCGCGGCCGCGGCCGGCCTGCCCGCGGCTCGGCTCGACTGCTCGGGCGCGATGGACGCGCCGGTCGACGCCACGGCGCTGACCACGGTGCTCACCAACCTGTTCCGCAACAGCGTGGAGGCGGCCGGCGGCGACGTGCACATCGTCGCGCAGGCGGAGCGGACCCCCGGCGAGCTGGTGCTGCGGGTGAGCGACGACGGTCCGGGCGTGCCGGCCGAGGTGGGCGCGAGGGCGTTCGAGCCGTTCGTGTCCACGAAGGAACGCGGCCACGGCCTGGGTCTGCCGCTCTGCGCGCGCGTGATGAGCTACCTGCGCGGGCGCATCGACCTGGAGAACCCGGGCGACCGGGGCGCGCGTTTCGTGCTGCGCATGCCACGGCTGCCGGAGGGGGCGGCGTGACCCGGGAGATCGTGCTGCTCGCCGACGACGAGCCGATCAGCCGCGAGTTCCTCGCCGAGGCCCTCGCGGGGCTGGGCGTGGAGGTGCACGCGGTGGCCGACGGCGTCGAGGCGGTCGCGGCGCTGAGCCAGCGCGCCTTCGACTACGTGTTCACCGACCTGAAGATGCCGGGCCAGGACGGGGTCGCGGTGCTGGTGGAGGCCAAGCGCCGTCAGCCCGACCTGCCCGTCGTGCTGGTCACGGCGCACGGCACGCTGGGCACCGCGGTGGAGGCGCTGCGCAAGGGCGCGGACGACCTGCTGGAGAAGCCGGTGGCGCCGGAGGAGCTGGAGCTCTGCCTGCTGCGCCTGCGCGACCGCCGCCGCCTGCTGCGCGAGAACCGCTTCTTCCGCGCCGAGAGTGTCGGCGAGGAGCTGCTGGTCGCCGGCCCGGCGATGCGGCGCGTGGTGGACCTGGTGGAGCGCGTGGCGCGCAGCCGGGCCACGGTGCTGGTCGCCGGCGAGAGCGGCACCGGCAAGGAGCGCGTGGCCGCGCTGCTGCACCAGCGCAGCGACCGGGCCGACGGCCCGTTCGTGAAGCTCAACTGCGCGGCGCTGCCCGAGACGCTGCTGGAGAGCGAGCTCTTCGGCCACGAGGCAGGGGCGTTCACCGGCGCCACGCGCCGGCGCGAGGGCCGCTTCGAGGTGGCGGACGGCGGCACGCTCTTCCTGGACGAGGTCGGCGAGATGCCGCCCGCGATGCAGGCCAAGCTGCTGCGCGTCCTGCAGGAGGGCGAGTTCCAGCGCGTGGGCGGCAACCACACGGTGCGCGTCGACGTGCGCGTGGTCGCGGCCACCAACCGCGATCTCGCCCAGGCGGTGCGCGAGGGCCGCTTCCGCGAGGACCTCTACTACCGGCTCAACGTCGTGCCGGTCACGCTGCCGGCCCTGCGCGAGCGCCGCGAGGAGATCGTGCCGCTGGCGCGGCGCTTCCTGGCGCGCGGTGTCGCGCTCGAGCCCGAGGCCGAGGCGGTGCTGGCGGCGCATGGCTGGCCTGGCAACGTGCGCGAGCTGCAGAACGTGATCCAGCGCGCCTGCCTGCTCTGCGAGGACGGGGTGGTGCGGGCCGAGCTGCTGCGCGAGTGGCTGGGCGGCGTGGCGCGGGCCGTGCCGGCGCCGGCATCGCCCGCGACGGCCGGAGGGGATCCGATCCAGGCGCTGGTCGGGCGCAGGCTCACCGAGGTGGAGGACGAGCTGATCCTCGCGACCCTGGCGCAGTGCGGGGGCAACCGCACGCGCGCCGCGGCCGCGCTGGGCATCGGCGTGCGCACGCTCTTCAACCGGCTGGCCGGGCTGGGCAAGCCGGCCGGCGCCGCGGCGCCCCGCACCTGAGCGTGCGGCGCGGCTCAGCGCACGGTGGCGAGGCCCTGGCGCACTGCAGCCACGTGGCGGCGGTAGACCTCGTCGCGGGCCGTGAACTCGACCGTGCGCAGCTTGCTGCCCAGGGACCAGACCGCGATCAGGTAACCGCAGCGCTCGCCGTCCACGGTGGCCGCGAACTCCATCAGGCGGCCGGTCCGGCCGGCCTTGTCCTGCACTTCGCTCGCGCCGACAGGCGCGTAGCCGCGGTTGCGGGTGAACTCCTCGGTCAGGGTCGCGGCCCAGAACGCCAGCGTGCCGCGCTCGGGGTCGTCGAACTCGCGCACCCACAGGCGGGCGTCGTCGGCGGACACCGCGCGCCAGCCGCTGGCGTGCAGGCGCAGGAAGCCCTCCGGCAAGTCCATGCCCAGGCTGGTGCAGCCGGCGAGCAGCACCGGCAGGAGGAGCGCGAGGCAGCGGCGCAGCGCGGCGGCGGCGGTGCGAGGATCAGAAGTCACGGCGCACCCGCTCCACTCCCACCTGGTTGATCCACCAGAACCGGCTGGCGACGCGGCGGCGCTCGGGGACCAGCGCGGCCACGGCCTTGAACTCGACCTGCACGGTCGACATCGCCACCTGATCGGCGAGGTACTTGAGTTCGCCTTCCGCCTGTTCGATCTCGGTGGTGAGGCGGCGCACCTGCTCCTCGATCCTGAGGATGTCCTCGACCTTGTCGGCCTTCTGCAGGAGGGCCAGAAGGCGCTCGCGCGACTTGCGCGCGTTGTCGAGACGGATCTCCAGGTCCAGGTACGTCTTCGTCACGTCGTTGGCCTGCAGGCTCTGGTGCAGCACGCGGCCGAGGCGGCGCGCCTCGGCCAGGGCGTCGTCGAAGCGCGCCGCGGGCACGCGCACGGTCACGGCGCCGTCGGCGCGCGCGCCGAGGTGGCCGCCCATGCCACGCACCGCGGTCAGGAAGCTCTCGATCGCCTCCTCGACGCGCGCCACCTCGACGCCGAGCGCGGCGCGGTACACCATCCGGCGCGCGGTCCCGGACTGCGCGGGCGGCGCCTCGGCTTCGGCGGGCGCGTCGCCGAGGTGTTTCGTGCGCGAGGCGCCGGTGACGTCGTCGGGGGCGGCGAGGCCGGGCGCGGGCGTCGCGTCCACGGACTCGAGCCGGGGCTCCGCGACCTGGCACGACGCGGCCAGGAGGGAGAGCACGAGGGCCAGGGTGAGGCAGAGGGCATGCATCGGGGTCTCCGCCGGGGTGAGGCCGGAACTTGTATCCCGCGGCGCCGGCAGCGGCCACGGCCGCGGGCCGGGATGGGTGGACTCCACCATTCCCTCGGCGCGCGCCTCGTCCTACACCTTCGAGGTTCCCGCGGAGATCCACCATGTCCACCGACCGACGCGAGTTCCTCACGCTGACCGGCGGCGGCCTCCTGGCCGGCGCCCTTCCCCTCGGAGCGATGCCCATGAGCCCCAAGCCCGCGCCCGCCCGGCCCGAAGCCGGCGCGCACAAGCTGCCCGAACTCCCCTACTCCCTCGATGCCCTCGAGCCCTACTACGACCAGCAGACCGTGAAGCTGCACCACTCGGTGCACCACGCCGGCTACGTGGCCGGCCTCAACAAGGCCGAGAAGGACATGGCCGAGATGTGCGAGAAGGGCGAGTTCGCGCGCGCCAAGGCGGTGTGCAAGGCGCTGGCATTCCACGGCGCGGGGCACCTCCTGCACGCGCTCTTCTGGACCAACATGAAGGCCAAGGGCGGCGGCAAGCCGGAGGGCGACCTCGGCAAGCGGATCGAGGGGCACTTCAAGGACCACGGCACGTTCGTCAAGCTCTTCGCCGAGGTCGCCAACACCGTGGAGGGCTCGGGCTGGGCGATCCTCGGCCACCGCAGGATGGACGACCAGCTCGTGGTCCTGCAGGTCGAGAAGCACGAGAACTTCTGGCAGGCCGGGGTGACGCCGCTCCTCGCGCTCGACGTGTGGGAGCACGCCTACTACCTCAAGTACCAGAACCGCAGGAAGGACTGGACCCAGACCTTCCTCGACCACCTCGTGAACTGGGAGGACGTGGCGAACCGCCTGAAGGCCGCCACCGCGTGAGCCCGGAACCGATCGTCGCGGGCGCGGCTCCGGCACCCTGAGGCATGGTCCGCCTGCCCGTCGAGCGGCGGCGTGCCGAGCGTCCGCACGGGCCGCACAGCGGTCCGCGCCGGCCCTGGCGCCGCGCGGTGGCGCAGGCGTTCGCGGCCTGCAACCGCCTCCTCGACCGCCTGCCCGCGCTGCACCGCCACGTGCAGGGCGCCATCCGCTGCACGCACGACGAGGTCGCGCTGCGCCGCGGCGGCCGGGGGCTCGACGGAGTGCGGCTCGCGTTCCTCTCCGACCTGCACGCCGGCAGCTGCATGCGCGAGGCCGACCTGTGCCGGATCTTCGCGCAGGTCGCCGCGGAGCAGCCCGACCTGGTGCTGCTCGGCGGAGACCTGATCAACACGCGCGAGCGGGAGATCACGTTCTACCGCGAGGCGCTGCGTCTGCTGCGGCCGCCGCTCGGCGTGTACGCGGTGCCCGGCAACCACGACCACTTCTTCGGCACCGACATCGAACTCTGGCGGCTCTTCCTGCGCGATCACGGCGTGCGGGTGCTCCTCGACGCAGGCGAGCGCGTGACGCGCGGCGGCGCCAGCCTGTGGCTGGCGGGTGTGGACGACCTCACCGAGGCGGGCAGCGACCTGGAGGCGGCCCTGGCCGGGGCGGCCGAGGGCGAGCCGATCGTCCTGCTCTCGCACCACCCCGACTTCTTCGTCGAGGCGTCCGGGGCGGGCGTCGACCTGCAGCTCTCCGGCCACACGCACGGCGGCCAGATCCGCATCTTCGGCTGGGCGCCGCTGACCCACAGCGCGCACGGCTACGTCGAGGGCTTCCACGAGCGGAACGGCGCCCGGCTCTTCGTCGGCCGCGGCGTGGGGGTGACCCTGCTCCCGCTGCGCGTCGGCGCGCCCGCGCAGATCGCGTTCCTCACCCTGCGGGTGCCTTGAGGGCAGTTGGGCGGACGCCGCGTTCCGGGCAAGATGCGGGCATGCACTTCGCGCACGTGCTGCAGGCGGTCGACACGCACACCGCGGGGGAGCCCACGCGCATCGTCACCTCGGGGCTGCCGGCGCTCGCGGGCGCGACGATGGCCGAGCGCCGCGCGTTCCTGCAGGGGCGTCTGGACCGCTTCCGTTCGGCGCTGGTCCGCGAACCGCGTGGCCACGACGCGATCGTCGTGGCGTTCCTCACGCCGCCGGTCTCCCCGGGCGCGCACACCGGGGTGGTGTTCGCCAACGACGTCGGCTACCTGGGCATGTGCGGCCACGGCGCGATCGGCGTTGCCACGATGCTGGTGCAGACCGGCGTGGTGGTCGCGGAGGAGCCGCTCACCAGGGTCCGGCTCGACACCCCGGCCGGCATGGTGGAATGCGCCGTGCGCGTGCGCGGCGGCAAGGTGACGTCGGTGCTCCTGCACAACGTCCCCGCGTTCGTGCAGGACCTCGACCTGCGGGTGCCGGTGCCCGGCATGGGCGAGCTGACCGTGGACGTCGCCTACGGCGGCAACTGGTTCGCGATCCTCCCGGCGCGCGCGGTGGGGTTGAGCGTGGCGAGCGCGCAGCTGCCCGAGCTGCTCGACGCCAGCATGCGGATCCGCGCCGCGCTCGAGGCCCACGGCGTCCGCGGCCGCGACCCGCGCGGCGGTGGCGGCGCACCGATCGACCACGTCGAGCTGACCGAGGAGGAGGCGGCGCGCGAGGGCGTGCGCGCCCGCACGTTCACCCTCTGTCCCGGGCGCAGCTACGACCGCTCGCCGTGCGGCACCGGGACCTCGGCCAAGCTCGCGGTCCTGCACGCGCGTGGCAAGCTGGCCCCGGGCGCGCCGTTCCACAACCACTCCGTGCTGGGCACCCGCTTCGAGGGGCGGATCGCCGGCACGGCGCCGCTCGGCGACCGCACGGCGGTGTTGCCGACCATCGAGGGCTCGGCGTGGATCACCGGCTTCGCCACCTTCGTCCTCGACCCCGACGACCCGCTCGTCCACGGCATCGCATGATCCGGAGGGGAGTGCGTGGTTCCCTGGCCTCGCTGGGGCTGGTCGCGCTCGGCGCATGTGCCGGGCCGCTGCACCCCGGACTGGCCGTGCCGCGCGACGCGGCGGCCGAGGCGCTCTCGGAGTGGCGCGCGATCGGCCGCACCCACCAGGACCGTCCCCTGCGCGTGCGCACCGCCGGCGGCGGCCCGCGCCGGGTGCTCTGGATCGGCGGGATCCACGGCAACGAGCGCGAGGGCCGGATCGCCACGGCGCGCCTGCCCGAGGTGTTCCTGGAGCGCGGCCTGGGCGAGCGCGTCACGTTGACCATCCTGGAGGACGCGAACCCCGACGGCAGCGCGCGCAACACCCGCGGCAACTCGCGCGGAGTGGACCTCAACCGGAACTTCCCCGCGCGCAACTTCCGCACCGCCACCGCGACCGCCGGCGGCCAGCCCCTCAGCCAGCCAGAGTCCCTGGCCCTCCACGACCTGATCCTCGACCTGCAGCCCGACCTGATCCTGGTGGCGCACTCCTGGGGCGGCCGCACGTTCGTGAACTTCGACGGCCCCGCCGAGGCGATCGCCCGGCGCTTCAGCGAGCAGAGCGGCCTGCCCATGGTGCGCTCGGACGAGTTCCCACCCACGCCCGGGTCCCTGGGATCCTGGGTCGGCCGCGACCTCGGCATCCCGATCGTGACGATCGAATGGCTGCGCGGTCGCGACCCCTTCGACGCGTGGGTGGCGACCAAGGAGGCGATCCTGACGGCGATCGCAGGCGACGGATGAGCCCGGTGGTTCGCACCCGCGTGGTCCGCCGGGCCGGCCGCGCCGGCGCCGGGCCAGCGCGGCCCGAAGGTCGGCCGCCGCGGAGGGCCGCGACGGGCTGGCCGGGGCGGCTCGCAGGCAACGGTGCGCGGCGCGCGACGATTCCTTGCACCACCCGCCCAGGGAGGGCGCGCCCTTGAATCCGCACGCCGTGCTCGACCGCGCCCATGCGCTCGCCTGCGCCTACCTCGCCGAGGTCGCGTCCCGGCACGTGGGGGGCCGGCCCACGCAGGCGGCGCTGCACGCCGCGCTCGGCGGCGCGCTGCCGCAGGGACCGGCCGATCCGGTGCGCGTCCTGGAGCAGCTCGCGCGCGCCGCGGATCCCGGCATCGTGGCCACCGCGGGGCCGCGCTACTTCGGCTTCGTCACCGGCGGCGCCGTGCCCGTGGCCGTCGCGGCCGACTGGCTGGCCAGCGCGTGGGACCAGAACGGCGCGCTCTACGTCATGGCACCCGCGGTCGCCGTGCTGGAGGACGTGGTGGCCGGCTGGGTGGTGGAGCTGCTCGGCCTGCCGCGCGGCAGCTCGGTGGGGCTGGTCACGGGGTGCCACATGGCGAACTTCACCTGCCTGGCGGCGGCCCGGCACGAGGTGCTGCGGCGCGTGGGCTGGGACGTGGAGGCGGACGGCCTGCAGCGGGCGCCGCGGGTGGCGGTGTACGTGGGCGAGGAGGTGCACGTCTCGGCCGTGGGCGCGCTGCGCATGCTGGGCCTCGGCGCTCGCGAGCTGGTCCGGGTTCCGGTCGACGACCAGGGCCGCATGCGCGCGGACGCGCTCGCCGGGGCCATGGCGGACGCCCGCGGCCCGGCCATCGTGTGTGCGCAGGTGGGGAACGTGAACACGGGCGCGAGCGACCCGATCGCGCGCATCGTCGACCTCGCCCGTGCCCGCGGCGCGTGGGTGCACGTGGACGGCGCCTTCGGGCTCTGGGCCGCGGCGGTTCCCGAGCTGCGGGACCAGGTGGCGGGGGTGGAGCGGGCGGATTCCTGGGCCACCGATGCGCACAAGTGGCTGAACGTGCCGTACGACTCGGGGCTGGCGATCGTGCGCGACCCGGCGCCGCATCGTGCGGCCATGGGCCTGCGCGCTGCCTACCTGCAGCGCGGGGACGACGAGGAACGCGCCGGCATGGACTGGGTGCCGGAGTCGTCGCGGCGCGCCCGCGTGCTGCCGCTCTACGCGCTCCTGCGCACGCTCGGGGCCGGCGGCGTGGCCGGCCTCGTCCGCAGGACCTGCGCGCTGGCCCGGCGCATGGCCGCGGCGCTGGCGGCGGAGCCGGGAGTCACCGTGCTCAACGACGTCGTGCTCAACCAGGTCCTGGTGCGCTTCGCCGCTGCCGACGGCCGGGCGGAGGACGTCACCCCGCAGGTCGTGGCGCGGGTGCAGGCCGAGGGCACCTGCTGGGCGGGCGGCACGGTCTGGCAGGGACGGCAGGCCATGCGCATCTCGGTGTCGAACTGGTCCACCACCGAGGCCGACATCGACCGCTCGGCGGCGGCGATCCTCGGCTGCCATCGCGCCGCGCGCGCCTGAACGTCGCGTTCAGCGCTGTGCCGCGCGCAGCGTGTTCGCCATCAGCATCGCGATCGTCATCGGGCCCACGCCGCCCGGCACCGGGGTGATCCACGCCGCGCGTTCCCTGGCGGCGGCGAACTCCACGTCGCCCACCAGCCTGCCGTCGGGCAGGCGGTTGATGCCCACGTCGATCACCAGCGCCCCCGGCCGGATCCACGCCCCCTTCACCATCTCGGCGCGGCCGACCGCGGCGATCACGATCTCGGCACGCTGCACGTGGCCGGCCAGGTCCCTGGTCCGGCTGTGCGCGAGGGTCACCGTGCAGTCCATCTGCTCGAGGAGCTGGACCATGGGCTTGCCCACGAGGTTCGAGCGGCCGATCACGATGGCGTCGCGCCCGGACAGCGGCTCGCCGGTGCGCTTCAGGAGCTCCATCACGCCGGCCGGAGTGCACGGCACGAAGCCGTCGCGGCGCTGCGCCAGCAGGCCCGCGTTGCGGGGGTGCAGGCCGTCGACGTCCTTGCGCGGGTCGATGGTGTCCACGACGCGCTCCTGGCGGATCTGCTTGGGCACGGGGAACTGCACCAGGATGCCGTGCACCTTGGGGTCGTCGTTCAGCCGGCGCACCTCCGCGAGGAGGCGGTCTTCGGTGGTGTCCGCGGGCAGGTCGATCTGCCAGTGGCGGTAGCCGAGCCGTTCGGCGGTCTTGCCCTTGTTGCGCACGTACACCTGGCTGGCGGGATCCTCGCCCACGAGGATCACGGCCAGGCCGGGCGTCTCGGCCAGGGTCTTGGCGCGGTCGGCGAGGGCGGCGGTGATCTCGGCGGCGACGGCCTTGCCGTCCAGGATGCGGGCACTCATGGTCGGGCTACCGTTACCCGATCGCGGCGAGCGGTGCACGCACTGGCCCCGCTGCGGCCCAGGGGAGCGCGCTGGGCAGGACCGGCCCAGCGGGTGAAGATGCGTCCCGCCCGCTCCCCGCGCAGAACCGGATGCGCTACGTCCTCACCCGCCTGCTCTGGATGGTGCCCACGGTGCTGGGCATCACGCTGATCACGTTCGTGCTCCTGGAGCTGACGCCGGGGGACCGGGCGCGCCTGCGCGCCGCCGGCGATCCGGAGGCCGCGCAGGCCGGCGACGGCGAGGCGCAGCGCGCCCGCTACGAACGCTTCCTGCGCCACTTCGATCTGGTCGATCCGGCCACCGGCGCGCCGCGGCCGCTGCTGGAGCGCTATGGGCGCTGGCTCGGGCGCGCGCTCCGCTTCGACTTCGCCGCCCCCGACGAGGATCCGGCGGCGTTCCGCGACCGCTTCCTCGCGGCGCTCTCGGTCACGCTCCTGTTGAACCTGCTCGCGTTCGGGATCGCGCTCCTGGTCGGGGTGCCGCTCGGCTCCTGGCTCGGGATGCGCACCGCCAGCCCCGCGGACCGCGCGCTCTCCGGCGCGCTGCTCGCGCTCGCCGCGCTGCCCGAGTTCCTGGTGGCCACGCTGCTGCTCCTGCTCCTCGGCGGCGGACTCTTCCCCGCCCTGCTCCCGGCGGGCGGGCTGCGCAGCGCCGGAGCGAGCGAGTGGCAGGCCGGTGCGCAGGCCTTCGACCTGCTCTCGCACCTGCTCCTGCCGGTCGCGACGCTGGCGCTCGGACCCACGGTGGTGATCGCCCGCTTCGTGCGCGAGTCCGTGGCGCGCGCCGCGCGCAGCGAGTTCGTGCGCACGCTGCGCGACCTCGGCCAGGATCCGGGCGCGCTGCGCCGCTGCGCGCTGCGCAACGGACTCGCGCCGCTCTGCACGCTCCTCGGCGGCCTCGTCGCCGGACTGGTGAGCGGCTCGGTGGTGGTGGAGAGCGTGTTCTCGCTGCCCGGCCTCGGCGGGCTCGCGTTCGCGGCGGTGAGCCAGCGCGAGTACGCCATGGTGCTCGCGGTCACCCTGCTGGCTTCGATCGCCACGCTCGTGGGCCTCCTGCTCGCCGATCTCCTGCACCGGGCCCTCGACCCGCGCGTGAGGCTGGCGTGAACCGCCTGGGCGCGGCGCTGCTCTGGGTCTTCCTGGGCGTGGCGGCGCTGGCGCCGTCGCTCGCCAACGACAAGCCGCTGCTCGCGCGGGTCGGCGGCGCGTGGCGCGTGCCCGCGCTGGCCGAGACGGTCGGGCTCGACCCAGGGCCCGCACCCGCGGAGACCTGGAAGGTGTGGTGGGCGGAGCTGCCCGACGAGGGCCCCGACTTCGCGGTGTTCCCGCCCTGGCCGCACGGCCCGCGCGCCGGCGACCCGGCGCGGATCCGCGCCCTGCCGCATGCCGCGCACCCGCTCGGCACCGACGACACCGGCCGCGACGTGCTGGCCCGCCTCGTGCACGGCGCACGCACCGCGCTGCTGGTGGGCGTGTGCGCGGCGGGGCTCGCGCTGCTCCTCGGCGTGCCGCTCGGCCTGGTCGCGGGCTACCGCGGCGGGGTCGCCGACGCGCTGGTGCTGCGCGCGGTCGAGCTGGTGCTCTGCTTCCCTGCCCTGCTCCTGGTCCTGGCGGTGGCGGCGTTCGCCGGCGGCTCGTTCGCGGCGCTGGTCGTGACGCTGGGCGCGCTGTCGTGGACCGGATTCGCGCGGATCGTGCGCGCGGAGACCCTCGCGCTGCGCGAGCGCGAGTTCGTGCTGACCGCGCGCGGCCTCGGCCTGGGCGCCGTGCGCGTGCTGCGCGCGCACGTGCTGCCGCAGCTGCGCGGCGCCGTGGCCACCACGTTCGCGTTCGTGGCCGCCGAGGCAGTGGTGGTCGAGGCCGCGCTGTCGTTCCTCGGCCTGGGCCCCGGGCTGCGCGGCGTGTCCTGGGGCGGGCTGCTCGCGCAGGGCAAGGCCCACGCCCACGAGGGCGCGTGGCACCTGTGGGCCTTCCCCGGCATGGCGCTGGCCCTGCTGCTGGTGACCCTGCAGGCGCGCGCCGACCGGCGGGCGCGGACCGCGGGATGAACGTGCTGCTCTGGCTGGTGGCCGCCGGCTACCTGCTGCACGCCGCCACCGTCCTGCGCGCCGCGCTCGCCGTGCCGCGCCTGCCCGCCGCGCTGCCGGGACCGGCGCCCAGCGTGTCGATCGTCGTGGCGATGCGCGACGAAGCGCGCGACGCCGAGGCCGCCGTGCGTGGCTTCCTGGCCCAGCGCGACGTCGACCTCGAGCTGATCGTGGCCGACGACCGCAGCCGCGACGCCACGTCCGAGGTGCTGGCCCGGCTCGCCGCCGCCGAGCCGCGCCTGCGCGTGGTGACGATCCGCGCGCTGCCCCAGGGTTGGCTGGGCAAGTGCCACGCCCTGCACGTCGCGGGTGCGGCGGCGCGCGGCGAGTGGCTGCTGTTCAGCGACGCCGACCAGCGCCTCGTCCCGGACGCTGTGCGGCGCGCGGTCGACGCCGCACGCGCGTCCGGCGCCGACCACCTGGTGCTCGCCCCCAACCACGCGCCGACCACGCCCCTGGGCCGCGCCTGCCTGCTGGCGTTCCGGGCCGCGCTCGTCCGGCAGATGGACCTGGCCAACCGCGACCATCCGCGCGGCTTCCTGGGCGTGGGCGCGTTCAACCTGGTGCGGGCGCGGACCTGGCGTGCCGTCGGCGGACACGCCCGCCTGCGGATGGAGGTGCTGGAGGACGTGGGCCTCGCGCTGCTCCTGCGCACCGCGGGCTTCCGGACCAGGGCCTACGACGGGGCGGCCGAGAGCGTGGTGGACTGGGGCGGCACGCCACGCGCCCTGCTGCAGGTCCTGGAGAAGAACGGCATCGCGCTCCTGCGCTACCAGGACTGGCTCGCGGTCGCGGCCGGCGTGGCGATGCCCGGCGTCTGGCTGGCGGCGTGGGCCGGTCCGTTCCTGGGCGGCGCGGCGGGGTGGGCGGCGTTCGCCGGGCTGTGCAGCGCCGCGCTGCCGGCGGCGCTGCTGGCGCGCCGCCTGGGCTGGCAGCCGTGGCTGGCGTGCCTCGTCCCGCTGGCGGTCCTGCTGCCCACGCTGGCGCTCCTGCGCTCGTGGCTCCTCGCGCGCCGGCGCGGCGGCGTGCGCTGGCGCGACACGTTCTATCCGCTCGCGGAACTGCGCCGCGGCCGCGCGTGGTGAGTCGCGCCGGCCGCGGCGTTCGGACGGGAGCTCAGAGCCCGACGGTGGCCTGGCCGGCGTTGGACAGGATCACCCCGAGCGCGTTGGCGGCGCGGTCGAGCGCCACGACCTGTTGGTGGAAGCGCAGCCCGGCCATGTTGCGGTCCAGGGGCAGCCCCACCGTGAAGAGCGCGGAGCCGGAGCTCACCTGCAGCGGCGCCTGCAGGAGGCCCTCCACGTAGAGCGTGCAGCCCGGCGCGCCGAAGCGGTCGAGCGCCAACGGCAGGTCCAGCGACCCCCACTGCGTGCGCGACGCGCCGACCAGCATCACCGCGCTGCCCTGCAGCGGCAGACCGCTCGCGCTGACGGTGAAGCGCTGGCCCAGGTACGGGAGCGAGCCGAGCGGCGCCGCGAGGAGCGGCGTCCCGGCCGCGCCGGCGCAGCCCTTGCCATAGGTGACGTACGCGGGCATCGCGCCGGTCCCGTACTCCCAGGTGTCGTTGCGCGGTCCAGTGGCGTCGGCGCCGCCGCAGAGCACCACGTAGTTGCGGCGCTGGTCGAAGGCCATGCCGTGGCCCGCGCGCGCGCCGGGTTGACCCACGCGCTGCAGCGCGTGCCACTGCGATCCGTCGAACTCCCACGTGTCGCCCAGCAGCGTGCCGCTGCCGTCGCGGCCGCCGTAGAGCACGCAGCGGCCGCGCGCCTCGTCGTACGCGAGCGCATGCCCGTCGCGCGGGCCGGGGGTGGCCGCGGTGCTCACCTGGCCCCAGGCCTTGCCGTCGAACGCCCAGGTGTCGCCGAGCGGGCCGGCGCCGCCGGCGCCGCCGTGGAGCAGGAGGCGGCCGCGCAGCAGGTCGGCGCCGAGCGCATGGCCGCTGCGGGCCGGAGGCAGGATGCCGATCGCGAGCGTGCGCCACGTCGTGCCGTCCCAGCTCCAATGGTCGCCCAGGACCGCGCCGCCGCCCTTGCCGCCGAACACCACCACGCCGGCGCCGGGCAGGTACGCCGAGGCCGAGTCGCTGCGCGGCAGGGGTGCGCTGGCCGGAGTCTTCTGGCTCCACGCCGTGCCGTCCCACTCCCAGGTGTCGTTGCGGCCGCCGCCGCCGAACAGCACCGTGCGCTGGCGCGCCGAGTCGTAGGCCAGGGTGGTGTCGCTGCGCAGCGGCATGGCGCCGGTGTTCCGCAGCGCCCAGGTGGTGCCGTTCCACTCCCAGGTCTCCATGCCGTTGCGGCCGGCCAGGACGGCGACCGTGCGCTGGCGCGCCGCGTCGTGAGCCAGGGCGACCCGCGCGGCGGGGGTTGGAGAGGCCGCCGGGAAGCGCTGGGTCCAGGCGAGCTGCGCGCCCGCGGGCGCGGCGAGGAGGGGGAGGAGGAGAAGGGGCGCGGTGGCGCGCATGCGGTAGGTCCTCTGGGCAGGGGGGGGAGCCCAACATAGTCCGCCGGACGCACCCCGGTCACGGCGTGGCCCTCCAGGCGTTGGTAACAACGTGGCAAGGCGGAGTTCCCCGAGCCGCGCCCGCCACGGCCGCGCGGCTAGAAGCGCCGGCGGATCCGGGTGAGCAGTTCACGCTCCTGCTCGGCGTCGATCGGGCCCCCGCGCACCGGATCGACCGGCGGCAGGGGCAGGTCCAGCATGCGCATGAGGACGTAGCCGGCCGCCTGCCGCCCCGGCTCCGGCAGGTCCTTGCGCTTCAGCATCTCCACCAGGATCTGGGCGGTGCGGGCGCGCGGGCTCGCGAGGAGGGCGTGGACCACCTCGGGCGGCACCGGGTCGCGCGCCAGCTCGCGCTGCAGGCGCGTCAGGTCGCCGCGGAACACCACGTCGCCGATCTGCCGGTCGATCCGGCGCTGTTCTGCCTCCACCAGCCGGTAGACCTCCTCGAGGTCGCGCCGGTACTCGGTGCCGAACGCGAGGCTCAACACCTGCTTCAGCACCGTGGCCTCGTCCTCCAGGGGTACCGCCCGGCCGCGGCCGGACGTGGCGATCCGCCCGAAGCTGGCCAGGGTGTCGCCCGGCACGCGCTCGCGGTCGTCGCCCGGCGTGACGATGGCGTGGAGGTGCGAGCGCCCGTCGGCCGCGAACGCGCGCACGAGCTTCTGGATCGCGGCCAGGGAGCTGGAGTGCGCCGGCGCGTCGCCGATCAGCACCACCACGCGGCGCGCGTTCGGACGCCAGGGTTGCTGCACCGCCACCTGCAGGGCCTCCAGCACCGCTTCCTCGCGGTCGCCGCCGCCGGCGGCCAGGAGCGTGTGCACGAAGTTGACCGCCCGGTAGTAGTCGCGGCTCAGGGCCACGGCGCGCGTCAGGTACTGCTCGTCGCGGCCGTGGTCGCGATACGTGACCACGCCGATCCTGGCATCCGGCACGAGCGCCCGCAGCACGTCGAGCATGCGCGCGAGGCGCTGCCTGGCCGCCTCGATCACGCTCGACATCGAGCCCGTGCTGTCGACCACGAACACGATCTCCAGGCCGCTGCGCCGCACCGCGGCCACGGTGCTCTTGAAGCCCGAGCGCTTCAGCGCGTCGCCACCGAGCTCCAGGATGTCGCGGATTCCGCTCCGCTCGCCGCCCTTGGCGCCCATCCCCGGCAGGCGCAGCAGCAGGAGTCCGGGGTCGGCGTCGGAATCGAAGCCCTTGGCGCCCTGGGGCTCGTGGATGCGCGGGTCGAACGGCGCCTGCGAGACGACCGGATCGGCCAGCGGGTCGTACTCGACGATCTGCTCGGCCGGGATCGTGAGGGTCTCCTCGCGCAGGGGATCGTCCGGGTAGGGCCCGGGTTCGAGTTCCTTGCCGATGTACGACGGCGCCAGCATGCCGGCGCGCCCGGCGTCGGCCGGCAGGAGCCACACGAGGGCCAGGAAGATCAAGGCGTGCACCAGGAGCGACACCACGAGCCAGGGCGTGTGCCGCAGCTCGTGGCGCATGAGCTCGGCGAAGTTCGGCGTGCGGTGCAGCTCGCGGAACGGAACCAGGTACGGGTCGGCCTCGAGGAACGTGGGCGTGACGGTGAGCGCGATCCGGCCGAGCAGCCCGCGGCGCGCGCGGTCGCGCGCGGTGGTGTCGACGATCTCCAGCGTGATCTCGCCGATCCGCACGCGTGCGCCAGGGTGCAGCACCGCCGTGGTGCGTGCCTCGCCGTCCACGCGGATCGGCCGCGTGGGATCGAGGCCCTCCACGCCCAGCACGCCGCCGCGCTGGGTGAAGCGGGCATGGGTCGGGGCCACCGATTCGTGGTGCAGGCAGAGATCGCTGTGCGGGTTGCTGCCCACGGTGGCGACCCGGCCCTCCACCAGGCGGAGCAGGTTCTTGCCGCACAGGATCCCGAGCGTGGTGCGCGGCGCGGAGCCTTTGGGTCTGAGGGTGCCGGGCAAGGGAGGTCCTGGGGTGGCGCCCCCGCGTCAGTGGAGCTCCCCGCGTGCCGCATCGAGGGCGGCGAGCAGGATGCGGCGGTTCTCCTCGCGCAGGGCGCAGAGCGGCAGGCGGAACTCCTCTGCCATGAGGCCCAGATGCGCCAGGGCGGTCTTGATCGGCACCGGGTTGGTCTCGACGAAGAGCGCCTTCATCACCGGGTGGAGCCGGTCGTGCAGCTCGCGCGCCGCCGGCAGCTCGCCGTGCACGATGTGCCCGACCAGGCGCGTCATCGCCGCGGGCGCGAGGTTGGCCAGCACCGAGACCACGCCGCAGGCGCCGAGCGCCATCATCGGCAGGGTGAGGGAGTCGTCGCCGCTCAGGACCGCGAGGGGGGTGGCGGCGCGGATCCTGGTGACGTTCTCGACGTTGCCGGTGGCCTCCTTGATCGCGCGCACGTTGGGGTGGCGGGCCAGCTCCACGATGGTCTCCAGAGTCAGTTCCACGGCGCAGCGGCCGGGGATGTTGTAGAGCACGATCGGGATCTCGCTGGCCTCGGCGATGGTCAGGAAGTGACGGACCAGCCCGGCCTGGCTGGGGCGGTTGTAGTACGGGTTCACGCTGAGGGCCGCCTTGGCCCCGGCGCGTGCGGCGGCGCGCGTGAGGCGGATGGCCTCGGCCGTGCTGTTGGAGCCGGTGCCCGCGATCACGGGGACGCGGCCGCGCACGGCCTGCACCGTGAGCGCCACGACCTCGTCGTGTTCGTCGTGGCTGAGCGTGGGGGACTCGCCGGTGGTCCCGCAGGGCACCACGGCCGCGACCCCGCCCGCGATCACGCGGTCGATCAGACGCTGGAGGGCGGGGGCGTCGACGCTGCCGTTGCGCAGCGGCGTCACCAGCGCCACGATGTTGCCTCGGAATTCCATCCAGGTTCCGCGTGTGGGTTCGGAGCTCACATTATGGCGCGGAGCCGGGGCGGCATGGGTCGGTGCGCCGGGTTCCGTCCCGCATCGGCTCCTTCGCGTCGGGGTGCGCCATGGCGTTGCGGGTGATCGCAGGCGAGTACCGCGGCAGGGTCCTGCGTGCGGTTCCGGGTCAGGGCACGCGGCCGCTGCTCGGCCAGGTGCGCGAGGCGATCTTCAACATCCTGGGTGCATGGGTGGAAGGGCGCGAGGTCTGGGATCTCTTCGCCGGCACCGGCGCCTCCGGGATCGAGGCCTTGTCCCGGGGCGCGCGACGCGTCCTCTTCGTGGAGAAGAGCAACCAGGCCCTGCGGGTCCTGCGGGAGAACCTGCACGGCCTGGGCGAGGGCGCGCTCGTGCGGACGCACGTGGTGCGGGCCGACGCGTGGGACCCTCCGCCGATGACGCCCCAGGGCGAGGCCGGCGAGGTGCCGCCGGAGCTGGTGTTCCTGGACCCGCCCTACGCGATGGTGGCGGAGGATCCCGTGCGCTCCGTGGTGCGCGCCACCCGGCTCGCCCGGCGCATGGCCCCGGGCGGGGTCCTGGTGTTCCACTTCCAGGAGGGCCACCTCGACCGCGACGATTTCCCCGGCGACGTGCAGGTGGAGCTGCGGCGCTGGGGCGCCTCGGCGGTCGCGTTCCTGGAGGTTCCCGGCGCCACCACGTCGGGAGTGGTGGACGAGAGCCGCGGTGCGTGAGTGCCGCGTGCGCGGCCGGTTCCGAGGCCGCTCAGCCGCCGACCACCAGATCGACGCCGCCACTGAAGCCGAAGTCGAAGAAGGTGGCGGGTACGGTCACCACGAGGCCCTGGATCACGATCCTGGCGCCGGCACTGAGCTCGGGTGAGAGCAGGGCCAGGGGGATCCTGGTGGTGCCGGCCGTGGTCGGGAACGGGCCGATCGGCAGCAGCAGGGTCGGGTCGACCAGGACCTCGCAGGGGCCGAAGTTGATCCCGCCCGGGCTGCGGTTGGCGGCCAGGAGCAGGAACACCTGCTGGTTGGGGACGGTGCCGCCGACCTGGAAGCCGAAGTCGCGGTTGCCGCGCACCGGCACCGAGAGCACATCGAGCAGCGGCGTGGGCACCGAGCCCACGGCGCAGGCGTTGCCGTAGCGGGTGACGCTCTGCGGGCAGGTGTTGCAGCGCAGGGGCGTGGGGAACGCGCACGAGAAGAATGCCGTGGCCGGGGTCGGCTCGGCCTGGCGCGCCTCGATCAGGGCCAGGCTGTCGCTGTTCACGGGCACCGGCGCGAACTGGCCGGCGAACCACAGGCCCGCCTGGACCGCGAGGTCCTCGCGCTTCAGTCCCGGGGCGCCCCAGCTCACCCAGTCCATGAACGCCGAGGGGTCGTTCATCCGGCTGTTCGACTGTGTGTTGAGGAGCGCGATCGCGCCGCCGGTCTTGGCCAGGGGCTCGGCCCCGTAGCCGAAGAGGAAGTTGAACACCGAGTTGCCGGTCCACAGGTCGGTGGGCGTGGTCGGCTTGATCGGCTGGAACCAGTGCACCCGCAGGAACCCGCCGCCGGGGATCACGGTGCCGGCCGGGAACGCAAACCAGTAGTTCTGTGCCGCCCCGGCGGTGTTGGTCGCCTGGTACATGGACCAGAGCGAGAGGTCCGCCGGGCTGCTGCTGGAGTTGAAGAGTTCGATCCAGACGTCGTCGCTCGCGTTCTGGGGGGTGAAGTTGATCTCGTGGATGCGCACCTGCGCGGTGGCGGTGACGGCGGTCCACAGGAGGCCCGACAGGAGTGCGGGAATGAGTCGCATCGTGGGTGCTGGATCAGGGAGGGACGGAACCGGATGCCTCGTGCCGGCGCGGGGCCGGGGCCGGGCGGGGGGAGCTCGCAACAACCTTACCACCGCCCACGTGCCCCTGCCGAGGTCGGGCCGGGCGGCGCCGGCCCTGGCGCGGGTTGGCGGGAGGGCCGGGGCGGGCGGCGCGGTCCCCTTCCGGGACTCCAGTCAAGACCGCCCATGCCAGTGGCCGATAGCCGATCCGTGGGAGGGATCCCTCCAGGGCCAGCCCACCCGTGAATCCGAGCACCGTGGCGACGACAGCCAAGAATCCGGTTTCTACCCCGGTCGACCAGATCGTGGAGGAGCTCCTGCGCAACGACCTGAGCAAGGACGAGCGCATGACGCTGCTGCGCGAACTGGTGCGGCGCGGGGAGGAACTTCCGGACGACCTGCTGAACGTCGCACTACGCCGGCTCATGGAGCGGCTGGCTGGGAACTGATCCCTGCCTCCCTGGGAAGAGGACCAATGGCCATGAAGATCGCCCTGACCCTAGCACTCGTCACGCTCTCCGTTCCCTGCGCCGGCGGCGCGTTCCCGGACGACCCGCCGGAGCGCGTCGTGCAGACCAACCTGACCGCGATGCGGCAGAACCCCGAGGCGTTCCGCAACCTCTGGGTGTCGTTCCAGGTCCAATACCATTCGCTGGGTCGCGTCGCGAACCCGTTCTTCACCAAGTTCGTGCCCACCGAGTACGCCAACTTCACGGTGTGGGCGAACGAGCAGCCGATCTGGCGCCAGGACGCGTACAGCGACGTCTTCGGACTGCTCTTCCTGCCGAAGAACCACGACCAGCTCCAGGCGCTCTACGCCACCAAGCCGTACCAGCGCCTGCAGATCACCGGCATCGTGCGCAACGTGTTCCAGGGCCAGCCGTGGATCGAGGTGACCGAGTTCACCTCCGTCCCCGGCCAGGTCACCACGGCCGCGCTCGCGCACCTGTACCGCGGTGAACAGTTCATGGCGCGCCGCCAGTGGCAGCAGGCGATCGCCGAGCTCTCGCTCGCCCCGGCCGAGGGCGCGACCACGGAGCTCCTGGGCGCCGTGCACAAAAACCTGGGCATGTGCTACCTGCGCCTGGGCGAGGTCGGCGTCGGCGTGAGCAACCTGCAGACGGCCGTGCAGTACGGCCTGCAGGACGACCCCGAGATCGCCCAGATGCTGCGCAACGCCGAGGCCAAGCCCACGGCCGAGCTGGATCGCAACGTGAACGTCGGCGCGGTGCGCGACCACGAGCGCCCCATCTGGGAGGCGTTCGAGAACGCCGGCACCCGCACCGGCACGCCGGCCACGCCCGCCCAGGGGCGGTGAGCCGCGCGTGCGAGCGCCGCCGGCCTCGCGCACTCCTGTGAGAGGAGCTGCGCGGGGCCGGAGCAGGTTGCCAGGGGCGAGAGCGCGCGGCCCGTGTGGCCTGTGGTGCGCGCGCTCCCGCCATCGCGTGCGTGCCCCGCGCGCACGAAACGGCATCGGCCTTCGCACACCTGACAGCATGTGGGCGGATCGACGAGCCGGGTGAGCATCCGGCACGGTGGCGTGGCGCCGCGTGTGGCGGATGGCGCGGGGTCGCGCGCATCCGTTGCACCGCCGTGCCTCCCGGTAGTGCGGCGCGATGCCCGGCTCGCCACGGGCGAGGCCGCTCATGTGCGGTCCTGAGCAACACGCCGCGGCGCCGGACGGAAGCGGTGATGCGTAATCGCAACGGGCCGCGGCCTGGACGCCTTGCCGAACTCCGAGTGCGCCGCTCTAGTTCCGCCGCCGAGCTGTCGCCCGGCACCATGGACGCGACACGATCGTGCCGCGTCCGTGTTCGGTCCTCCCGCAGTCTTTTCCCACAGAGCTCCAACTCCATGCGCACCCCGCTCCTCATCGCCGCGGTCGCGTTGCCCACGATGCTCGCCGCA